>DBTA01000037.1:172748-192985 GCA_002306815.1 Dehalococcoidia bacterium UBA1328
TCCGCCGCCGCCACCGCCGCAACCACCACCACCGCAGCCACAGCCGGATGCGAAGTTAGGGTTAGAAATAACGAATCCCGAGCGCTCGAAACCTTCCACATAGTCGATGCTAGATCCTTCGAGCATTGGGGCGCTTTCGTCGTCAACGAGGGCATTTACAGTCCCCTCGACGATGGTGTCAGATTCAGACGGCTTTTCTTCGAGACCAAATACGTATTCGATTCCGCCGTGGTCGCCCGTGGCAACCGCAATTCGAAGGTATTGACCTTCAGCGTCCTGTTCTTTTAGGACCTCAAGCAGCTTTGTGGTTGCCGCTTCGGTGAACTCTACAACAGTCCTAGAACTGACCATGTGATGCTCCAGATATCCTTAATTAAAGGTCTTTTTGAGTCGTAGCTACTACTTTACGCGCGTTTTAGAGAAAAAAGTACAGATTTCGAAATGCATGCATGCGATGTGTATGTTCCACGGAATCTTTTCAGAATTTGTTGCCAAAAGATCGGAATTCGGCGGTATCATCTATTTTGTAGAATTTAAGATGTTCACTGCTCCCGGGGTAGAGACACCGTTACATTAAGACGAATTCAGGCTGCGACTGATCTGCCTGTCGGTGAAAACGACGCTCAATTCAGTGTAGACCCAGTTTACCGTTTAAAAAAATGGATAAATCTAGAATGGACGAACTCGATCGACAAATAATCACGCTACTAGAACGCAACGGACGTGCTTCTAATGCGCGTATTGCCCGCGATGTTGGAGTTAGTGAAGGCACGGTGCGCCGACGCTTGAAGCGTTTGATCAACGAACAGATCATTAACGTTATTGCCCTGCCTGATCCTCGAAAACTGGGGTACAACTCTGAGGCGCTTATCGGTGTTCAAGTTGACCCGGACAAGGTTGACGATGTCGCCTCCAAGATGGCGAATCTTGAACATACTCGGTGGGTCACTATTACGACCGGAACTTATGACGTATTTGCCTGGGCAACACTGCCGAACGCAGAGTCACTCGGTCGATTCCTTCGGGATGACGTCGGTGGCATCGATGGCGTCCGACGAACCGAGACTTTCGTCAACCTTCAAGTGATGAAGCGCGAGTTCGGTATACCTGCTTAGTCAGATCGAACAACTCGAAAAGAGGCACCTAACTTTGAGTAAAGTACCTCGTTTTATTTCCACCAATGGTGCGAATCCAAATATAATCATGTGACGTTCAAGGTGATACGCTCTAATCAATATGAGCACACGCTGAACTGTGAGACAGTGCTTACCGCCGACGAAACACAATGTGGCGGCCACAACTAATCAGGTCGAACTCGACCTTTCTGGAGAGAGCGATGCAGCAGACTGCTGTTACAGCCCATCGAACCGAACCACTTTCATTGCTTGGACCGGCTGAGCCGTCACTGCTCGAGCGCTTGGTTCCCAACGCTACTGCCTGGCAAAAATCGGCAGCTGTTGTTTTGGGAATCGTTCTCGTCTCGCTCTTTGCACAGGCACGCTTCTTCATACCTGATAATCCAGTGCCGATCACTCTTCAAGGGTTCGGAATTTTGATGCTTGGTGGAGTACTCGGTTGGCGGTTGGGAGTCACCTCGGCGGTCGGGTACTACCTGGTTGGCATGGCAGGATTCCCTGTTTTTGCCAAAGGCGGTGAAGGCTGGGACTACGTTATTCACGGTGCGACCGGCGGCTACCTGCTTGGATTTATCCTTGCAGCTGGTGTTGTCGGTTACCTCTCTCAGCGAGGCTGGAACCGTGGTCGCAGCTTATGGCCAATGATGCTTGGTTCGTTGCTCATTTATGCACCTGCACTGGTTTGGCTGAGCGTGTTCGATTTCGGATGGCCAGCCGAAGGCAAGCTACTGTCTCAGGCTCTGTACCCTTTCCTTCCCGGTGACATCCTCAAGTTGATGGCTGCCGCTGCGGTTACAGGTGGTTTGTGGCGATACGCCGATAGCAAGCGGTAGCCCCGATTTACCTAATCGGCTAAATCTTGAGTGCTTCCAGCACGAGATATCACGAACTATCTGAACGAACAGGAAAATATTGTGTACAAAGACACGAACTGCGGAGACCCCCGTGAATCCTCGGTTGGCTCTCAGATAACTGTTGCTGGATGGGTTCATCGCCGGCGCGACCACGGAAATCTCATCTTTATCGACCTGCGAGACCGAAGCGGCCTGCTGCAAGTTGTGTTTAACCCGGAGTATGGCGATAAGGGTCATGATCTGGCGCAGAGCCTGCGCTCGGAGTGGGTTGTACAAGTAACGGGAAAGGTAGTTTCTCGACTCCCCGGTGCCGAGAATCCAGATCTTCCTACAGGACAGGTTGAATTGTCGGCAACTGACTTGACCGTCCTAAACCGCTCGATCACTCCACCGTTCGAAGTTGCCGACGACGTTGATGTCGACCCTACGACCCGACTAAAGTACCGTTTCGTGGACCTGCGACGACCGAAGATGCAGGAAAATTTGCGACTCCGACACAAGGTTTCTCACATCATATGGGACTACATGTCGGAAAAAGGATTCACGCAGATTGAAACTCCGATTTTGATCAAGAGCACCCCTGAAGGTGCGCGTGACTACGTTGTTCCGAGCAGAGTCCATCCAGGTGATTTCTATGCGTTGCCACAATCGCCTCAACAACTTAAGCAGTTATTGATGGTTTCAGGTGTCGAACGCTATTTCCAGATCGCTCGTTGTTTCCGTGATGAAGATCTGCGCGCCGACCGGCAGCCAGAGCACACACAACTCGACTTCGAAATGTCATTCGTCCACCAGGACGATGTGATGGAACTAGTCGAGGATCTGTACAAGAACATTGTTGCGGAAACAGTTCCCGACGGAGAAGTGATAACTCCGTTCCCACGACTCACTTATGCAGAGGCGATGGAGCGGTTCGGTTCAGACAAACCTGACCTTCGTTACGGGATGGAGCTCACAACAATTACCGAAACTGCTGCTAGCTCTGACGCTCGAGTCTTCCAGGTCGTGGCGTCTTCAGGCGGCACGATTCGTGGATTGGTTGCGCCAGACTGCGGAAACTATGGTCGCCGCCAGACTGACGAACTGACTGAGTTTGCTAAATCGAGTGGAGCACAAGGTCTGGTGTTCATCGCGCTGGACGTGAACGCACCGTCTATAGACGGACTCGAGGATGACCACATTAAGTCACCCCTCAAGAAATTCCTTTCAGTCGACGTCGTGAAAAAGATGGCGACTGAAATGGGAGCAGAACCCGGCGACTTGATGTTGATCGTTGCTGGCACAGACAAGCTCGTGAACACGGTTCTTTCGAACCTGCGTGGCGAGATGGCTCGACGTCTCGATCTCGCTGATCCGAAGAAAATTGCTTTTGCGTGGGTATATGACTTTCCGCTTTTCGAATGGGACGATGAGCTGAAGAAGTATGAGCCAGCGCACCACGTATTCTCCTCGCCAAAAGCGGAGCACATGGATTACCTCGACTCCGATCCCGGAAAAGTGATTGGCACGCTGTGGGATCTTGTATGTAACGGTTCTGAAATGGGATCGGGAAGTATTCGAATCCACGACAGAGATCTGCAGGCGAAACTGTTCAACATTATTGGTTACACCGAAGAACAGATTGCCGACCGGTTCGGACAGCTCCTTACGGCGTTTACGTATGGCGCGCCGCCTCATGGAGGCATGGGACTTGGGTTGGATCGGCTCGTCGCTATCCTCGCAGGAGAAGACGCAATCCGCGAGGTCATTGCGTTCCCGAAAACCCAGTCAGCGTTCGATCCGTTGTTCCAGGCTCCATCGAAGATTGAAGAGCAACAACTCGACGAGCTCCACTTACGCGTAGTGATGCCTAAAACGTAGCACCACGCATACGTGTAGCCGCTCGGGAATTTTGGGGTTCCGAACCGCCAACCCTGAGTTACAATTTATTCGTAACAACGAGCGCCACGCGGCGCTCCTTTCATTCACAGGGTTGCACCGCAAGCGCCGGGTTCTTGGTGCTATTGCGAATTAATTTGTCCGGAGACTGCGTTGAAATTTACTCGCGACGATGGTGAAAACCGTCAGGCAGTTCTTCACATTGAAGTAGAAGAAGATCGTGTGGAGAAACATCTCCAGCGAGCGCACCAGAAGGTTTCGGCGCGCGTAAATATTCCTGGATTCCGAAAGGGCAAGGCTCCTCGCTCGATCGTGGAGCAGTTTGTCGGGAGAGAATACCTTCTTGAAGAAGCCTTGGAGACTCTCGTTCCCGAAGCGGTGGGTGTTGCGGTTGAAGAGTCAGACATTCCTTCAACTCACACTCCTCCGCTAATCAATGTTGTTGAGCGTGAGCCGATCGTGAAGATAGACGCCACCGTTGCTCTACCACCTGTTGCAAAGCTCGGTGACTATAAGAAGCTCAAGTTTGATGATGAGCTTGAAGCTGTGACTGATGAGCAGATCGAAGAACAGTTAACGCAGATTCAGGAATCGCAGGCAACCTGGGAGCCTGTGAAGCGCGCAGCGAAGTTGGGTGACATGTTGACGTTGTCGACCAAGGGATTGGTCGAAGGCCAAGAGTTCGCGAATGTTGACGGTGGAGATTTTGTTGTCGAAGAAGGCAGCATGAATCCCGTTCCAGGATTCTCAGAGCAGTTGGTTGGCCTCAAGGCTGAAGGTTCAAAGGAATTCGATATCGAAATTCCCGGCGACTACCCGAACGATCAGTTCGCTGGCAAGACTGCAAACTTCACTGTTGAGGTCGTTGAAGTAAAGAAGAAGAACCTCCCCAAGATCACCAATGCTCTTGCAGCTTCACTGGGAGAAGACTTCACGACGGCTGCGGAATTGCGTACCCGGATTAGCGATAATCTCGAAGCGCAAGCAAAGGACAATTTGCGAAGATCGCTGGAAGAAAAGATTATCGACGCACTGGTGGAAGATGCAGAGTTTGAAGTGTCGCCAATGATCATTGAACACGAGGCAGAACATGTTCTCGAGGATCAGCAGCGACAGCTTGCGCAGTACAACATCGACCTCCAGCAGTACATGCAGGGAATTGGCAAGACGAACGAAGAGATCGTTGCTGAGGCCAAGGATTCTGCAGAACTTCGCCTGAAGCGGATGCTTGTTGTTGACACGTTGGCGGAAGACACAGGCGCCTCTGCAAGCGACGAGGAAGTAACTGCCGAAATTGCGTTGATGCAACAAATGCCCCAGTACGCAAACGAGAGTTTGGACACAGATAAAGCGCGTGAAGCGGTTCAGCGGATACTGCGTCGACGAAGCGCTATTGATCAAGTAATCGAAATCACTCACCAACCCCAGGCCGCTAATAAAGCCTCGGCGAAGAAATCGACCGCAACCAAGAATAAAACTGCTGCAAAGGCGAAGGCGAAAGCCAAGCCAGCTGCAAAGAAAAAATCGGCCAGCACTGCGAAGGCGAAATCCACCCGCACTGCCGCCAAGAGCGAAAATTAGACTTTTACTCCTTGTGAGGGCATTGAATATGACATCAGGACTCATCAAACCAGACAACTTCGGCGAAGGAACCGCCCCGCAGGGCAAGGACAGTCCATTCCTGCAGCTGCCAGAGTCCATTGTTCCAATGGTTATTGAAACAGGCGCACGAGGCGAGCGAGCATACGACATCTACTCACTGCTCCTGAAGGAACGAATTGTGTTCCTCGGCACACCGATCAATGCTCAGGTAGCGAACTTGATCGTTGCGCAGATCCTATTCTTGGCTCGTGAGGATCCAGAGAAAGACATCAACCTGTACATCAACTCACCCGGCGGTGAGGTGTACTCGGGAATGGCGATTTACGACACGATGCAGTTCGTGCCGTGTGATGTTGCGACTTTCTCGGTTGGTCTCTGCGCAAGCATGGGAACAGTGCTGCTTACCGCTGGTGCCGCTGGCAAGCGGTACACAATGCCGAACTCGACTATTCACATGCACCAGCCTTTGAGCGGTACTCAAGGTCAGGCTTCGGACATTGAGATTCACGCCCGCGAAACACTCCGAATCCAGGACCGCCTCCGCCAGATTATTGCTGACCATACGGGTCAATCTTATGAGCGCATAGCGCGAGACTCTGACCGTGATTTCTGGTTGAATGCAGAGCAGGCGGCTGAATACGGACTCGTAGATGAAGTACTGAAGCCAGAATCTCTAAGCACTGAGTAGAGCCTTTTACGTCACTCCTAAAGTTCACTTAGACGTACGGCAACATCGAAGTAGGCTAGGCACTCAACAAATGACGACAGATCAGACAAACGGCGGCGGTGGCGACGGTACTCAGACCGTAGAAGCCTATTCTTGCTCGTTCTGTGGGAAGCCACAGGAAAGCGTTCGAAGGCTAATTGCAGGTCCGTCAAAAATATTCATTTGTAATGAGTGCGTTGGCAGGTGCCAGCAGATCATTGCTGATGACCAACCGATTGTTAAGCCTCACCAGAACCCGACCACTCCACGTGACATGTTCGAATTGCTCAATGAGTATGTGATCGGGCAGGAGCGCGCCAAGCGGGTTATCTCGGTTGGTGTGTACAACCACTACAAGCGAATCTGGTTCGGAACTGAAGACCCTGATGTTGAGCTTCAGAAGACTAACGTAATGCTTGTTGGCCCGACCGGTTGCGGTAAGACTCATTTGGCTCAGACGTTGGCACGAATTCTTGATGTCCCGTTCGCCATTACCGACGCAACTTCACTGACAGAAGCTGGTTACGTTGGTGAGGACGTTGAGAACATTCTCCTCCGTTTGATACAGGACGCTGAGTTCGACATTGCTCGGGCTGAGCAGGGCATTATCTACATCGACGAAATCGACAAGATTGCGCGAAAATCTGCCAACCCGTCAATCACTCGAGACGTTTCGGGTGAAGGTGTTCAGCAGGCTCTCCTCAAGATCCTCGAAGGTGCAGTTGTAAACGTTCCGCCACAAGGTGGTCGCAAACACCCGCACCAGGAGTTCTTGCAGATCGACACCTCGAATATCATGTTCATTCTCGGTGGGGCATTCGATGGGCTCGGGGAGATTATCAAGGGTCGACAGACCAAAGATGCGACCTCGATCGGATTCAATTCGATTAGCAAACCAACGGAAGAAGAGTTGGCCGACTTTACAGCTGTGGAGCCCGGTGACTTGCTCAACTTTGGATTTATTCCTGAGTTCATTGGTCGTGTGCCGCTGGTTGTAGGTCTTTCCGATCTCAATCACGAAGAGTTGATTCAAGTTTTGACCGAGCCGAAGAACGCTCTAGTACGCCAGTACGAGGCCTTGTTCAAGATGGACGGTGTCGAACTTGAGTTCTCTAAGGGTGCACTTGATGCAACCGCTGAGCTTTCGCATGAACGGCGTGCAGGTGCCCGTGGTTTGAGGTCGATTGTAGAAGAGCTTCTCGTTGACGTGATGTACGAGCTTCCATCGATGGAGGGTGTGAAGAAGTGCATCATCATCAAGGAAGCGGTGACAGATAACGCCTGGCCTCAGTTACTCGATGCGGATGGCAACCGACTCGATGGTGACCTGCCAGATGGCAAGCACACCGTGGCTGCATAAGTTCTAAACGCTGTGCTTAGATAGTGAAAACGAAAACCCTCGACGCATCGCCGAGGTTTTTTTATCAGGTTGTTGGAAAAACTCGAGTCGAACAACTTCGCTACAACTCTGCTTTGTCCGTATAGGTAGTAAGAGTTATGTTGTGAGGGTATAGGTGCTCGCGAGTATCAAAGAAATAGTCTAAGACTTTCGTTGTTAGTGGAGTGCAGCCCACTCACATTTCTGGACGTCAACATTCTGAAGCTCCAATTTAGGCTCAGGAAAATTTGGAAAGTCGCCGAGTTCAGATATGGAATCGGTTCAAGTTTTGGGGTGGGGTCGCGTTACTCATCGTCTTAGCCGTATTCTTTTTGATCTCGATAATCAGCGGCTGTGAATATCGATAGTAGAACTAATTTCTAATCGATGCTTCGACTTCTGGCGTGAGGTCGGTGATTTCGCCTGAGCCGGTCGGGTCGATTCTGCCTGATGCCACGGCTTTAATCGTTTCAATTAGCAGAGGACGTTCTCTAAGGAGACCGGCTTCCCTGATTGCCTTGAACAGCGGAAGCTTTTCGCCTGGGTCCGATTTGAGCATAGCGAGATCGGTTCCAGTGAGTTCGTTCCAGAGCGTTTCGAAAGCTCCGCCACGGACTGTGAATTTTGTCGTGGAAAGAACGGGTCCTTCGTCTACGTCTTCAGTCGAAACGTGAATCATTGCACCGGTTTCGTTTAGTCCTTCAGTGATCACATCCCAGACCGCCTGTTGCCACATTCCAATCGTTCCGCCCGGGAGAGCGGGATGAAGGTTCAATGTGATGTACTCAGAGCACAGTAGCGGTGCGATGAGCATGTATCCGGCGTGAACGGCGATATCTGTGCTGTACGGCCGTAGGAGCTCAATTGCGGCTCGGTCAAATTTTTCACGCAGCTCGGACCACGGTCGATTTTCGTGAGTTTGTCGAAAATCCCTGGAAGAAAGGGTTACAAGTGGTATACCTTTCGACTCGACAAGATCGAGAAATCGATCGGTTCGCTTCGTCTGACCTTTTACGCGGTTGACGAAAACGAACGCGAGTTCAGCGTTAAGGGATCCTGACTCAATGGCATCGAGTCCGGCCTTCAGAAGACCGTACGAGCCCTCGCCGCGACCCGTAGAAAACCAGCCGATTTTTAGTGGCGTGTATTTCGTCAAATCAGATGATGACGGCACGAACTAAGCGTCCTCGACTTTGTCGCCGTTGATCTCCTCGGGGTCTTCGACGAGATTCATCTGTTCAGCGAAATTCGCCTGCATGCGTGTGATTTTCAGTTCCGACTTGGACAGTATTTCGTTGCACTTGGTTGCGAGCTTCATTCCTGTCTCGAAAAGCTTGGTTGATTCGTCGAGAGAAAGTCCGCCAGCTTCGAGTGTACGAACTACTTCTTCGAGTTCAGAAAAGGATTTTTCGAACGATTTAGCTGCCGGTTTTCCTGGTTCTTTCTCTGACGATTCTGCCATCGGTTTCCTGTCGGTTGATTGTGTTGAGTAATTGTAGCGTTACTCGGTTCAGATGATTTCGATTAATGACGTAATCCGCTCGAAGTTCCTAATCTTTTGAGTCGCTCGTATCGACGTTATCGACCGTGGTTTCCACGCCACCATCGGCAAATATAACGCCGAGTTTGTCACCCGATTTGAACTGCTCAGCGCTGGTGGCAACGCTGCCGTCAGCTAAACGTGTGATCGTGTATCCCCTGCTCAGGATCTTGGATGGCCCGAGAGCGTTCAGCGAGGCCTCGACTGTGGCCAATCTTTGCCGGGATGACTCGACTAGTCGTTGACCTGCAAGTCGTGCACGAGTCAAAAGTTCGTCGATTCGTTGACGCGGAGCGTCCGTGTCGGGAATCTGCATGCTCATACGGTCGACCGCTAGCTCGAATTGGGAACGACAGTCTCTCATGGATCTGGTGACGATTTCGTCGATGCGATCTGAGAAACCGGAGATATATGCAGACAGGTCTCGAATGTCGGGGGCGACAATTTCGGCTGCCGCTGACGGTGTGGGGGACCGTCGATCTGCGACGTAGTCAGCAATAGTTGTGTCGGTTTCGTGTCCAACCGCGCTTATGGTGGGTACGTCGGAGGCAAAAATCGCTCGAGCGACAGATTCCTCGTTGAATGGCCACAGGTCTTCTAGCGATCCTCCACCGCGAGCTACGATGGCAACATCAATGTCGTCCATCGCGTTTAACGCCCGAAACGCCTGGACGATTTCTGGAGCCGCTCTTTCTCCTTGAACCGAGGTTGGAATCAGGGTCAGTTCTGCGAGGGGATACCGCCGAGAGAGAACGTTCAATATGTCCTGAATTACCGCTCCGGTGGGTGATGTGATTACCGCAATTCGGGCAGGTAGCTCAGGTATCGGACGTTTGCGCCCTGAATCGAAAAGTCCTTCCGCTTCAAGGCGTTTGCGCATCTCTTCGAACGCCTGTTGGAGAGCGCCGATTCCGTCGGGTTCGACACGATCAACGTAGTACTGAACGTCGCCACGGGCGGTGTACATCGAAATGCGACCATGGCAAATAACCTGGTTTCCATCTGCGAAAAACTCTCCGCCACGACCGGATCGGAACATCACTCCGCGAATTACAGATTTTTCGTCCTTCAGGGCGAAATAGTGGTGTCCTGAAGACGGATTGCGGTAGCCGGATACTTCACCAACAACAGTTAGATCGGCTAGGCGTGGGTCGGATTCGAGACTTGCTTTGAGGTAATCGGTGACGGCACTAACTGTGTACGCAGTCGTATGACTTGCGACGTCACCTTGTGAATCGTAGTTGTCGGTCATAAGCGAATGATTTCACACTTGATCGACAGCTACCAGCATCAGCGTCCGGATATTCAATACGAATGGTTGCAATCGCATCCAACATCCCTTGCAGGCAGGGAGTTAGAGAATGGGACTTTAGGTGTGTGAGTGAGTTAGTCTTTGATGGGATGTTTTGACCCACACCCTGACTTCTCCTTGGGAGAGAGGGAACGTCGAACGTGCTGTGGTTTACTCGGCGCGGCCGGTGTATTCGCCGGTGGTGGTGTTGACCATGATTCTGTCACCGGTCGAGACAAACAGGGGGACCTGCAAAGTCAAACCAGTAGTGGTTGTTGCTGGCTTTGTTGCACCGCTCTGGGTGTCGCCTCGAAGTCCGACTTCAGTCAGACCAATTTCTAGAACGACTGAAGGTGCAACTTCGACTGAGAGCGGGACACCCTCGTACATCGTTACTTCCAGCGTGTCGCCCTCAGCGATGTACTTGAGTGCATCGCCCAGCACTTCTTCGGTGATGGCAAACTGTTCGAATGTTTCGGTATCCATGAAGTTGTGCATGTCGCCGTCAGGGTAGAGGTACTGCACAGTTGGAGTTTCGACTTCAGCTCTGGTCAGTTTCTGGTTGCCCTGGAGCTTTCGCTCGTAGACATTTCCGGTCTGCACCTGCCGAACCTTCAGCGTCAGAGTCGGTGGAGCCTTGGGTGCCTGACGGTGTTGCCAGTCGAGGATCTGGTAGACGTCATCATCAAGGATGATGGTCATATTTCGACGAATTTCGCTGGAGGAGATTGTCATCGCAGTTCCGTGTTTTCCTTTGGGGGCGCAGTGTTCTCGTTTCGACTTTCAAATATACGTGAAAATTGACTCTAGAACGTCATTTTTTCGGCATGACTGAGAACTCGCGCTTTGTCGTTCTCGAGAACCACGACATCTTCAATGCGAACGCCACCCCAGCTGGGGATGTAAATGCCTGGTTCTATAGTGAAGGGCATTCCGTTTTCAAGCTTGCCTTTCGAGTTAGGTCCTACGCCGGGATTTTCATGAACTTCGAGTCCCAGACCGTGTCCAAGGCTGTGCCCGAAATCGTTTTCGTGACCTGCCTCTGAAATGATTTTTCTTGCGATAGCGTCGCAGTCTTCACCGGTCATGCCCGACGTGACCATATCTATTGCCGCGAGTTGGGCGGTGAGCACGATGTCGTAGACGCGCTTAATCTCGTCATCTGCCTCTCCAAGCACGACGGTTCGTGTTAAATCCGAGCAGTATCCCTCGTAGCGAGCACCGCAGTCGAAGACGATGGTTTGGCCTTCGACGAGCTTTGAATCGCTAGTCGCGTGGTGCGGCCGCGCAGCGTTGGGTCCTACAGCGACGATGGTGTCGAAGGAGATGGATTCAGCTCCCCGCTCGCGTACCGCCTTTTCGAAGATCCATGCCGCTTCTTTTTCGGTCATACCAACTTCAAGCTGAGCCGCGGTTTCTTCAAAGGCTTGATCGCCAATGTTTATGGCGCGCTGGAGTAGTTCTAGCTCTCCAGCGTCTTTGTACGCCCTGAGGTCAACTCCGATTCCAGAAGTAGGTTTGAGCTCGGGGTCAGCGTCGTTCTCTTTTAGTGCTTTTTGGAAGCGTTCGAGAGTTCCGACAGTCATGTCATCGGATTCGAAACCAAGTGTATTTATTTCGAATTCTTTGACGAGATTGGCAAGCCAATCGGACTTTCCACCGATTCGATCAATCCGCCATCCTGGTGCATGTTGTGCCGCTTGTTCGGTGTAGCGGAAGTCTGTGCAAATTACCGCGTCGTTTTGAGTTACGAGCAGATAGCCTGCGCTGCTGACGAATCCCGAGACATAACGACGATTCTCGCCATTGCTAATGAATATCGCATCCAACTCGTCTTTGGCGAGTCGCTCTCGAAGCTTTTGGACGCGCGATGGAAATCGGAAATCGCTCAATGCGAATGAACCTCGGTTTGTGAATAGAGACTAACTGTCGATCAATGAAGTGAGATGGTCGAGGGCGTAAATGTACCCCGACGGACCGAATCCTGCCATTTGGCCAACCGCTTTGGCGGCGAAAACGGATTCCTGTCTGAACTTTTCTCGTGCGTGAATGTTCGACAGGTGAACCTCGACGAACGGCAACGAGGCGTCGAGCAAGGCATCCAGTATCGAGTAACCAACCTGAGTGAGCGCGCCAGCGTTGAGGATTACACCAGACGCTCCAGATGATTCTTCCTGGATGAAGTCGACAATTGCACCTTCGTGGTTCGACTGGAAAAACCGGACTGTCACACCTAGGGCTTCGGCTTTAGCAGCAATATCACCCTCTATATCGGCGAGAGTTTTTGTGCCGTACAGCGAATGATCTCGCTTACCGAGATTGTTCAGATTGGGTCCGTTTACTACAAGAATCGTTGCTGGCAAGATTTACTTCCGTTTCCGGGTTTTCACGATTGTGGACACGATAGGTAATTCTTAAGAAAGTGTCCTCTTCGATCAAGATTACTACGTGGCCGACTCAAAATGCTCCGACTTTGTATCGCCAGAATTGTCGGTCGATTTCTTTTTGGATGCCCTAGGATGCGCGCCCAGGTATACGTTGCGGGCTTGTTCAGCCGAAATATGAGTGTAGATCTGGGTCGTTGCCGGACTGGTGTGCCCCAGTAAGTCCTGAACAACACGTAAGTCAGCACCACCGTCCAGAAGATGTGTGGCAAAACTGTGCCGCAGTGAGTGGGTGTGGAAATCTGGATCAAGGCCAGCTGCAAGTGCGTATTTTTTTACGATTCTTTGCATAGATCGAGCACTAAGTCTGCCCCCGGACTGGTTCATCCAAAGTGCAGATTCTGTATTCCTGGATACAAATCTTGGACGGACATAGGACAAATACTTCTCGATCCAGTCGGCTGCTTGCGAACCGAATAGGGCGATTCGGGGTTTCGACCCTTTTCCGATCACTCTGATTTCTCGGTTTTCTAGGTCTATGTCCGCCACGTCTGTCGAGTTAGCTTCAGAAACTCTAAGACCTGCTCCGTAGAGTAGTTCCAGCAAGGCTCGGTCACGGATTCCAGCGTTCGTCGTGGTGTTGGGTTCGTCAAGGAGTCGCTCAATCTCGAAGCTGGATGCTATCGCCGGCAGCTTTTTTTCTTTTCGTGGACCGACCACCAGGTCAGCAGGATCGGTCTCGATTATTCCTTCGTTACGTAGGAATCGATAGAACGACTTAAGCGCCGAAAGCTTACGGGCGATGCTGCTCCGCTCGAACTCGTCGGTGACTAGCGAAGCGAGATAACCACGTAGAAACAGTCGGTCGGTCTTGTCAAGATAGCCGCCCTCATGAGCTTCAAGATACTCGACGAACGGAACTAGATCGTTGATGTAGTTTCGAACCGTGTGTTCGGTCAGCTGGCGAGTTGTCGACAGGTGCTCGGCAAAGTCACGAACGTACCCGGTCATCTTCGGGTTATCGTTCTTTCGAAGGACTGCCTCCATCGCCGGTGATGGAAGCTTCACGTCGGTGCTCATAGGTTCACCGCCGGTTCGTTAAGTCTTGGCTTTGGACTTCTTCGCAGCCTTTTTCTTGGTGGGCTTACGACGGGCGCTTCGCTTTGCTTCAGCTTCTGCAGCAGCAGCAGCGGCAGCCTCAGGGTGCAGGATGGCGCACTTTTCCATTGCTGCTTTCCACGCGATCTCCCAGTTCTCTTTGACTTCACCGCTGGCTCGTTCGCCAGGTCGTTCTGAAATCGAAACTCTGCACTCCGGGAATCGACCGCACGACAGGAATTTGCCGTACCGACCGGTACGAAAAACAAGTGGGTCTCCGCCGTCACATTTCTCATCGCTGATTTGAAGAAGGCTTTTTCGGTCGACTCGCTCAGCTTTACTTGCCGTTTCACTTACGGCCTGGTCGAACGGACCGAAGAACTCTTTCAACATTTCGACCCAGTCCTGTTCGCCTTCAGCGACCGAGTCGAGCTTCGCCTCCATGTCGGAAGTAAAACCGGTGTCCATGATGTTGGCGAAGTACGTCGTTAGGAAGTCCGAAACAGTAATTCCCATCGGAGTGGGCTTGAAGCGAGTCTTCACACGATCGACGTACTGCCTGCGTTCGATTGTGCCAACAATTGACGCATACGTGCTAGGACGCCCGATTCCCTGTTCTTCCAAAAAACGAATCAGATTGGCTTCTGTGTAGCGAGGTGGTGGCTGCGTGAACTTCTGATCAGCATTGACCGTCTTTTTCTTGAGATCGTCGCCCCCGTTGAGCGGCGGAAGCTGGTTGCTGTCCTCGTCTTCAGCATCCTCATCTTTGGTCTCAATGTAGAGCTTTCGGTAACCGTCGAACTTGATCACCCTACCGGATGATCGCACCGTGTATTCACTGCCGTTCGAGGCTGTCGCAGTGATGTCCACACCTGTGTTGTCGACGATCGCGTCGGACATCTGGCTGGCGACGGTCCGCTTCCAGATCATGGTGTAGAGACGAAGTTGTTCCTGTGAGAGATAAGGCGCAACACGTTCGGGTGTGTTGTCGATTGAGGTTGGTCGCACTGCCTCGTGAGCTTCCTGCGCTGACTTGCTTCGAGTTCGGTAGTGCCTGGGACCTGTGGTGTAATCGTCGCCATATGCCCCTTTGATAAACGCCTGTGCTTCGTCGAGGGCGTTTTGGGCGAGATTCACCGAGTCGGTACGCATGTAAGTGATCAGTCCGACAGGTTCTGCGCTTCCGAGTTCGATTCCTTCGTAAAGATCCTGGGCGATGCGCATCGTTCGTTGTGCACTGTATCGGTGCGATCGCGCGGCTTGCTGTTGCAATGTCGACGTGGTGAACGGCGGGCGAGGTCGCTGTTTGGCTTCACGTCGTGTGACTTTGGATACCGCGTAGTTGGCGGAATCGAGATCCTTCTTGATCGTCATCGCGGTGGTTTCGTTATCAACCATCGGCTTGCCTTTTTGGTCGGGGACAGTTGTCAGGTTCGCATTGAATGTGAACTTACGCGTACCGGACTCTGTTTCGAGATCGACCGTAATTACCCAGTATTCTTCGGGTTTGAAGGCTTCGATTTCACGTTCGCGATCAACAATGATTCTCAGAGCAACGGACTGCACTCTGCCTGCAGAAAGACCTCGTTTTACTTTGCTCCAGAGAACGGGACTCAGCTTGTATCCAACGATTCGATCGAGGAGTCGACGCGCCTGCTGAGCGTTGACCAGCTCCATGTCGATTTCACGAGGGTGTGAGAACGCTTCTTCGACTGCGTCGTTGGTGATTTCGTGAAATACGACGCGCTTTAGGTTTGCCGACTTGGCGAGGTCGGCTGCTTCGATTAGATGCCAGGAAATCGCCTCACCTTCGCGGTCCGGGTCAGTTGCGAGGTAGACGGAGTCGGCCTGTTTTGCGGCTTTTTTGATTTCGCCAATGAGGTTTGCTCGTCCGCGAACGTTTACGTAGGTTGGCTCGAACGTCAGGTTCTCCACATCGACTCCGAGGGAGCTTTTTGGAAGGTCTCTAACGTGACCCATAGATGCCTTAACGACGTAGTTGTCGCCAAGGAAGCGGCCTACTGTACGAGCTTTTGCGGGTGACTCTACGATTACAAGATCACGCTTTGACGATTTCGCCAACTGTATTTTCCTTCAGAGCGGTGATCTGCGGTTTTTAGTAAGAGATCACCGGACGTTCTTTATCAGCAATGAATTGCATCGAACCGACCTGACGGGCATTACCCTTCAGTTCCAACATGATGAGAACCGAGCTAACCGCCGAGGCGGATTCACCAAGCGTTCTTGTAATGTCGTCGACATGAACCGAGCCATCCGATTTTTCGAGCAGGTCGATTACACGATGTTCGATACTTAATACATTGTTCTCACGCGCGAGGTTGTCAAGCGCGTTTTCGCTAAACCCTGCTGAATTCTGCACGGATGATTGATCGATTGTGGGAGGATCAACGTTTTGGTTGAGTCGAGACTCGATGTTCAGGTCTTCCAGAATTTCGTCAGCGCAGGTCGTGAGTTTTGGATTAGCCAGTTGAGATGGCGGAGAGGACAGGATTCGAACCTGCGGTGAATTTGCACCCACACACGCTTTCCAGGCGTGCCCATTAAACCGCTCTGGCACCTCTCCGCGGTCGCAACTACAGCTAGTGCGCTTCGTCGATTTAAGCCGATAAAGTACAGACGAAGTTTATGTGGCGGAGAGAGCGGGATTCGAACCCGCGATATGCGGATGCATATACCGGTTTTCGAGACCGGCGCCTTCAGCCACTCAGCCATCTCTCCGAACTCGTCAACTATAACAACCGTTCAAGCGGTTTCGGTTGTCGATTTTCAGAAATGTTTCGGTGATTCGATTCACGTTCTGATATTTAGGTGTGGTGAGAATTATTGACTGAAGAGTTTGCAAATACCTAGCATTGAATCGATAGACGCTCCGCCTTCGATACAAGTTTCAACGCATTATCACCGCGTCTCACCGGGTACGTTGAACTGAACAGGTACTGAATATTTAATGACTACTGCCGGAATTATCCTCGCCGCCGGGAAAGGCATGAGGATGAAATCAAACGTAGCGAAACCCCTCCACAAGGTGTGCGGGATGACGCTGGTTGGTCATACTGTGCGCATCATGCGCATGGCGGGAATTGACGAGATAAATGTCGTGGTATCTACTGATCTCGCGGAATCTTCTGAATTGAACGAAGCATTGCCGACTGATGTGCAGGTAGCCATTCAAACGGAACAACTTGGTACAGCTGACGCGATGATCTCAGCGAAATCATCTGTTCTCGGACACGATTCAATAGTCGTTGCTCCCGCAGACATGGTGTTGGTGACTGCGGATACCGTTCGAGAAATGGTTGAACTTCACTCAAATTCCGGAGCGTTCGCGACTGTTTTGGGAGCCAAAGTTGATGACCCAGCGGGGCTCGGTCGGATAAAGATCGATCGAGACGGTTCTACGGAACGAATCGTTGAAGAGCATGAGTGCGACGATGATCTGCTCGCCAGTAAACTGATCAATACGGCTTGGTATTGCTTCTCAAACGACTGGGTATGGAGCGCCCTCGATTCAATCGAACCAGCAACTGAAACGGCCGAAGTTTATTTACCAAGAGTTGTCGAGAGCGCTCATCAGGTCGGGCGTTCGCAAGCGGTAGTGTCACAAAACAAAGAAACCGGCATGGGCGTGAATGATCGCGTTCAGCTCGCAAATGTGGAATCTGTCCTTAAGCAAAGAATTAACGATTTGCACATGACGAACGGCGTGAGCTTGCAGGATCCAGCGAGCACCTACATTGATGTAGATGTCGAAATTGGCTATGACACTTCTATAGCTGCTGGTTCGCACATAGAAATTGGAACGAGAATCGGGCGTGGTGTTGAGATTGGTCCAGGTACCCGAATCACAGCGAGCGAAATTGGTGATGGAGCGGTTGTAGACGGAGCACGAGTACAAGACTCTGTGGTTGGAGCCGGTGCGTTCGTCGGGTCAAACGCTTTGTTACGCGGCGGTGCAGATATTCGAAACGGTGCGAAAGTGGGAAATCTCTCTGAGATCAAAAACTCGGTTATAGGAACTGGAAGTATCGTTTCGCACTTCAGCTACATTGGTGATGCTACGGTGGGTAAGAACGTGAATATTGGAGCCGGTACAGTCACCTGTAATTACGACGGAAGAGATAAACACCCTACGGTCATTGAAGATGATGCTCTGATTGGATCGAGCACCATGCTGGTCGCACCAGTGAAGATTGGCAAGGCAGCAAAAACTGGCGCTGGATCAGTTGTTCGTACTGATGTCGTGGCAGGTGACACAGTAGCCGGAGTCCCCGCGAAATCTATAAAATCTTAGTTACAGTGGAGAATCTCGAGCCTGAATTTGCCGAGGCGGAAACTAAAAGGAACAATGATAAATACAGAAGACCCCGATAGTACGGGGCAACCTCCAGATACGAACCGGCAGATGTATGAACGAGGGGTGCGATCGTAATGACGCCCGAACTGACCTCTCTGCTGGCACTAATTGTCTCTGGAAGCATCTTCTTCCTGACCGCGTTGGCGATATCTTCGCTTGGAACGCGGATTAACCCTCTTCCAACCGCTGCCCGAAATTCGCAATCAACTAACGGAAATGGAAACGGGGATGAAGAGCACGATCATGATCACGGATTCACCGGGCGACTCAGCGCAGAAGCCAGCCTCATTGGTAGAAGCCTTCAGGCTGCGGCGCTAATGACCTCCGCACTCGCTGTTCTCGCTTTCTTCGATTCTGAAACTAACGGTGATCGATCGAGTTCTGCTGTGGTTCTCAGTGGTGTTGTTACCGCTGGGGGGGCGATTGTCGTCCAGCTTTTGGCATCGGTTATTTCCGGCTATCAGCGCAATCTGGCTCGGACTATCAGCCGACCAACTGGAGCAGTACTGCGTATAACGAGTCTCGTTCCCGGTATTTCACACGTCGTCGATTTCACTTTGTCTCGTGGACGCGGCGAGGAAGCAGTTGGAGAGGAAGTTTCCGCTACGCTTCAAGAAAGTCTCGATTTTCTCGAAGAATCGGTAATTCCAGCTGACCAAAATGAGTTGCGGATGATCCGCGGTATTCTTCGCATGGATACCGTGAAAGTTCGAGAGATCATGGTTCCTCGTGTCGACATCAACGCTGCCGCGGCGAGTTCAACTATTGGGGAAGTTGCCGACCTTATGTCGGTGGGTGGGCACAGCAAAGTGCCTATTTACAACGAGGCTATCGATTCAATAGCTGGTGTTGTTTACGCAAGAGACGTACTCACAGCGCTAGACAACGGCGAGAATCCTAACGAGCAGGTTGAGTTCCTTGCGAGGCGTGCGCTGCACGTCCCGGAGTCACAGAGCTTGGAGATACTGCTCAGGCAGCTGCAGGAACACCGCACCGGAGTCGCTGTGGTTGTAGACGAGTACGGTGGTGTTTCCGGTCTTGTGACAGTGACTGACTTGATCGAGGAGATCGTAGGAGAACTCATTGACGAGTTCGACGTTGAAGGCCCAGAGGTTGAGGCTGCGGATTCGAAGGAAATGTTCGCTGATGCCGGTGCATCTATCGACGTTATGAACCAGACACTTGGCACCGCGATCATTGCCAATGGATTCGATACCGTTGGCGGTCTTGTTTACAAGGAACTTGGAAAGATGCCGTCACCTGGAGACAAAGTTTCTGTCGAAGGTGTAGAGGTTACAGTTCAGTCAGTGATCGGCCGTCGGATTCGACGCGTCAAGATCGAACGTGTCGAAGAGACGGTGGTAGCCGAGGAATAGGGCTTCTCCTGAACTTAATGTTTTAGTGGGTGAGTTGAGGGCGTTTCGCTAGTCGATATATAACCACCGGAACGCCTTCTACTCCCATGGGGATTTCCTCGTGCGGTTCCCACCCATATCGCTCGTAAAAGCGACGAGCACCGGCGTTTCCGGCAATGACACCCAATTGAACCACGGCGAAGCCCTGAGTAGCGATGAACGCCAGTGCGTCGTGCATTAGGACTGAACCGATACCCGAGTCGTTCCAGTCAGGATCGACGTGCATGCCGGCAAGCATGGCATCGAAATGATCGTCATCGATCGGTGTGACTCGAACGGTTCCGACGATTTGATCGTTGATTTCTCCTATGTAAGTCGCCGAAGCGGGGTGAGCGTTGGACAGGTTGTCCATTGTCTTCGACTCATATTCGTTCAGTTCACGGCTCGCCACCCATGTATTAGAAGCGAAGGCCGGGAACGATATGGTGTGACTGCGATATATAAGCCGACCGATTTCCAAGGCGTCACCGGTGGTTGCCTTAGGGATAATGACTTCTCGTGATACGTCGGATATTTAGTGCGGGAGGCCTGTTTAGTTTTGAGACTGGAGTTGTTGCAGATTAAACAGAAACGCCCCGGT
>DBTA01000061.1:0-5037 GCA_002306815.1 Dehalococcoidia bacterium UBA1328
CACATCTCGGATACGGAATCCCGCTGATGATCGGTGCAAAGATCGCCGACCCAAGCAAGTTCTGCGTCAACTTCATGGGTGATGCTGCGTTCGGAATGTCAGGTCTCGATCTCGAAACCGCGAACCGTGCCGGAGCGCCAATCACAACGATCCTCCTTAACAACGGAACGATGGGTGGTTACAACCGGTCGCTGCCAACTGCGATGGGCGAGTTTGGCGCAGGAAACATGACAGGTGATTACGCCGGAGTTGCAGAAGCGCTTGGTGGGGTAGGCATCAAGGTCGAGGATCCCCTTGAGATTGGCGCTGCTCTTACCCGTGCTCGCCAGATCAACTTCGATGAGGGCAAGAGCGTGTTGATCGATGTAAAGACTCAGCAGGAGCTGAAGTTCTCCGCGTACGCCGACTAACTCGGTCAGTAAAAAACGTAAAAAAAGGCAGTAAGCATTCCCCGCTGACTACCTTTTTTACTCGAAATTTACGGGGTGCCGACTTGGGTTCAACGACATTTGTTAACTAGCGGGCTGGCTATGTATATAAATTTGCTGACGAATATTGTGGCATCGCTCCAACAGTCGCGTACTAGTTCGTAGTAAGTAACAATCACCCCATGAGGGCGTTTTGATCCAGACTCTCCCCCTCGCAGGGAGAGGGGGTAGGAGTTATTTGTCGAATGAAGCTAGTATGCGCGCTGATGCTTCCTCACAGGCTTGAAGGGCGGCATCAATTAGCCCGAACGAGCCATTGAAACCGTGATTCATTCTCTTGTACTCGGTGTACGTAACGTTGTTCCCGGCTGCTTTAAGGGCTGCTGCGTAATCAGCAGCCTCATCCAGAAGCGGATCGTACTCGGCGGCTATCACCGTGGCGTCGGGTAAGCCAGAAAGATCTTTTGCTCGAATCACCGACGCGTAGGGATTATGTCCGTCGCCATCGGAACCAATGTATTGATCCCAGAACCACTTCATGCCTTCGGTAGTTAGTCCGTAACCCTCAGCATTGGCAATGACAGATGGACGCTCAAACTCCATGTCAATCACTGGACAGAAAAGAACCTGATGTTTGATGCTGGGACCTTTACAGTCGCGAGCCATTTGTGCGACGGCGGCGGATAGATTTCCACCGGCAGATGTACCTGAGATCGCAATTTTGGATGCATCAACTCCAAGTTCGTTCGCGTTTTCTACCGCCCACACCGTCGCTGCGTAGCAATCTTCAGGAGCGGCTGGGAATTTGTGTTCAGGCGCCATTCGATAATCGACAGATACAAGCACAGCGTTGAGGCGATTTACTAACCCACGCGACATTGAGTCCTCGGTGTCGAGATCTCCAATTACCCATCCTCCCCCATGGAACAACATGATGAGAGGGTGCGGCCCGTCCGTGGTAGGGCGATAGATCCTGATCGGGATTTCACCAACGGGTCCTGGTATCGACCGTTCAGATATCTCACCCACTGGTTCTTGGTCAGAAGGAATTGCGTCTTTGATGGCGCGAGCATTCGCGCGAGCTGTATCCGGAGTGACATCCCGGTTGTCCGGGAATCTGAGCGCTGCGCGCCTGTCGAGCAGTTGTTTTGCCTGTGGATGAAGTGGGATCTAAGTATCTGATAAATCGAGTAAAATTTTTCAGGAATTTATCAGAGATGCGATAGCGTGTCTGTCAGCCTGAGACTAAAGTTACCGGTATGACTGACACTCAGAAGAGCTATTCGTCCTTCGAGTCGATCTTGAACACGCTCCGAGCAAGCTTGGAATCCAGCGAAGGCGATGTGGTTTTTGTTGGAATCGACGGGTTTGGCGCGTCTGGAAAATCAACTCTTGCAGATCACCTGGCAGCGGAAATAAGCGACTGCTCTATTGTTCGTATCGACGACTTTGGAGATTGGAGTCCTCATCTGGATTGGAGCTCTAGTACTTTCCCTGAACAGGTAGTTGAGAGGCTCCGTTCACGAAAATCGATCAGACAAACCCGCTATGACTGGAATACCGACACCATGGGAGATTGGTTCGAAATCTCCCCAGCAGACGTAGTGATAGTCGAAGGGATTTCAGCATTGAGAAGAGACTTAAGAGATTTCTGGAATCTCTCTGTTTGGGTCGACTGCCCGAGCGAGACACGGATTGAAAGAGGCATCTGGCGCGATGGTGAGCATATGCGCCATAAATGGATATACGAATGGATGCCCGGGGAAAAGCGATATTCGGAAGAGCATTCACCGAAAGAATTTGCCGACTTCGTATTTGATGGATCATGCCGTCAGAGCGAAATTTCGATCTGAAAAATCCGATTCCAGATTAATGATCGATCGTTGCGGTATATTGTCGATAGTCGTAACGTCAGACGCTGCATTCGAACCATGGAAGAAACGAGGCGTCGGTTATCACGAGATGATCTCGCGATAACCGACGATTACCGCAAAGCCTATCCCCCTAACTTGCGAAGGTGACTTCTTTATTGAACGTACTGCCGGCTTCAGCGATACAACAAACTGGGTTATGTTGAACCCGGCTTAGACTCCCGATTCAATAGTTTTCTCCACGCTCCCGAGTATTGCCCTTAGAATGGTGCGGGCAATTTCCCGGTGGCGTATTTGCCACGTTCATAAAGTAGAAACTGGACAAGAATGAAGACGATCGGATTCCGAACCATGGTGCTGGGGACTCCCTGGCGAAACCTTACTTATTGCATCATCGAAACCGACGAAGGAATTATTGGTGTCGGTGAAGCACGAGTTCTCGGTAAGACCCATACGGTCACTCAATACCTGAAAGACGTTGAACGTCACTTCATTGGTCACGATCCATTCGACATTGAGGCGCTTTACCGCCGTTTCACACTGCTTGACTTCGGTAAGCCTGGAGAAGTTGTTTACACCGGTCTGGCTCTTGTCGAGCTAGCGTTTTGGGACATCATTGGTAAGAAAACCGGTCAGCCCGTTTACAAGCTGCTCGGTGGGCAGGTGAAAGACCGCATTCCTGCTTACGCCAATGGCTGGTACACGGTGGAACGCACTCCTGAAGCGTACGCTGATGCAGCTCGAAAAGTAGTTGACCGCGGATATATCGGGATGAAATTCGATCCATTCGGTAGCGGTGATATGGAGCTCGAACGTCCAGAGTTCTTCCGTTCGTTGGATCTTATAGAATCGGTTGCCAGCGTTGCAGGTACCCGTGCGCAAATCATGATTGAAATGCACGGTAGATTCGCACCTGTTCAGGCAAGAGAGATTGCTCGACACATCGAGAAGTACAACATTGGCTGGATCGAAGAGCCGGTCCGGCCAGGAGACAACCCAGCACTAACTTCGGTTCGTCAGCACACGCCATTGCCAATTGCCACCGGTGAACGTCTCTACGGTGCTCCTGAGTTCCGCGAAATCTGGGGTTCTCAGAATGTGGATGTGCTTCAGACCGACATCACGCAGTCGGGAGGAATTCTCGAAACGAAGAAGATTGCTTCTACCGCAGAGAGTTACTCGATCATGGTTGCACCGCACAACGTAGGCGGAATCATTTCAACCATGGCTGCTTTGCACCTCTGTCTTACTTTGCGTAACGCCAAGATTCTTGAACACTTTAACGACTTTGCTGATCCGCACGTCAAGAAGGCAGGATCTAACTACCCGGAAGTTGTTGATGGATACTTCCCTGTTCCTGACAAGCCTGGTTGGGGGGTTGAACTTGACGAGGATTTCATCGACGCAAATCCGCCTGACTACACCGATGCAGGCGTAATCGCGGATCCGGGTCTGAACATGTTCGTCAATGCCAACTGGGCTAAGCGCGGACAGGCCGAATAAGGCTCGTTTCTCGGGCAGGCCATAGCGCGTGTCATCCTCAGTTATCGAAAGGTGACATAACCACACGCGGACGCGATTGAAGCGTCAATCCACTGCGTCGCATCTTGCTAGCTCGTACCTGCTCGCCTAGACTGCGCACCACTTGTGAATACGCAGCGTTAATCGAGGAAAATCATGGCGAAAATACTGACTCAAGATCAGATCGATCAGTATAACCGAGACGGCTACATCGCTGTACGCGAGGTGTACACCCACGCTGAAGTACGGGAACTTCAAGAAGTGACCGACGAGATGACCCAGAAGTCGGGAGAATTTTCTGGCCACACTGAATTGTTTGATGTTGATATCAAAGCAGGACACTCAAAGGAAACGCCGAAGTTACGTCGAATCAAGAATCCTCACTTGCACCACGACGCCTACAACCGGGCGATGCGAAATCCGAAGCTCCTCGATATTCTCGAACAGCTCATCGGACCGAACATTCGACACCACCACACGAAGCTGAATAACAAGGCACCGGGTGGAGGCGCACAGGTTGAGTGGCATACCGATTGGGGCTTCTATCCAGCAACCAACGACGACATCCTAGAAGTTGGAGTTGCTATCGACCCCATGACTGTGGAGAACGGCGCGCTAATGGTCGTGCCCGGATCGCACAAAGGTCCTGCCTATGATCATCACGAAAACGGTGTATTCGTCGGTGCAGTTCAAATGTCGGACGTCGATATGGAATCGGCGGGACAGATCATCTTGAACGACGGTGATATTTCACTGCACCATGTACGTGCTCTTCACGGGTCCGCACCAAACATGTCACAAAATTCGAGAAGATTGCTGCTCATGGGCTATGCTGCCGCTGATGCGTTCCCTATTGGTGGTTACGGTGACTGGGACAAGTGGCAGGCGGACATGCTGCGCGGTGTTGGTACGAATGTTCCTCGCTTCAATGGAGCACCGGTGAGAATTGCCGAGCCAAAGCCTGCTGACAAAGGATCAATATTCGAGATTCAGGAAGAATTGAGTAAGACTCACTTTGAGGAAGTGAAGCCCACCTGATTCCATATTCTTGATCAACTCAGGTAAGCGTATATTTGGGACGACCGGCTAGAAACGTCTAGCTTGAATTACGTGAAAAGTGACATATGGTGAATGCGCGTCAGGGCTGGCGATTTCGAATTCTAATGGCAGGATGAGTCGGCGGAACTTCGGTCGAAATGGAACTGTACCCCCCCCCC
>DBTA01000061.1:5362-58697 GCA_002306815.1 Dehalococcoidia bacterium UBA1328
CCCCCCCCCCGGCGAATATTGGGGAAAGTGAGAATTGTTCTCTCCGACCAGTGTGACTGCATTCGATAAAATTTTCGTCGGGAACGGTGATGTCTGGCTAGCCGACGGTTACGGCAAGAACCTCTTACACCGATACGATTCAGAAGTCAATCATATCCTCTCAATTGATGTAAGTAAGGGTGTTGGAAGATTTGAATGCGCGCACTCGCTTGGGATCGACACCAGATCTGGCAACACTGAATTGCCAGTCGCCGATTGGGCGAGTGATCGAGTTCAGATATTCGATATGGAAGTTGATTACATTTGCAGCATCGGTGCTTACTATTTTGATCGCCGGACCGTGTCCTTTTACTACGGATAAAACTTGCTGGTATGCCGACTCAAAGCGCGGGTGACTATCGTCGGTCCAAATGACGAACTAATCTGATACCTCGGAGACAACACGACGGTTTGAGAGTAACAGGCTTGGCCAAATGAACCTGACGCGAGCGGCCCCGCAACGGTGAGGACTGTTCAACGGTCAACATGGCCTCACCGCTGACGATGACGGCAATATTTACGTTACTGAATGGCTTATTGGCAGACGGTACATAAAGCTGACGCTCGTTCACTGATCTAAACTTGTCGAATGCCGACAGACCGTTCAGAACCTACGTTGCCAAATCTGATTTGCAACCAGGCTCCCATAGAAGAAATCCAATCGAGAATTGATCAGGTTTCAGATATCGATGAAGCCGACTTTAAGGGTTGGTCGGGACTTCACTGGGCTTTGGTTCGAGAGCTTCCCGAGGTCATAAAGCTGCTCTTGGATTCGGGAGCCGACCCAAACTTACCGACCGGAGCGGGGCATATACCACTTAATATCGCAATTCGAAGCGGTCAGTTCGAATCTACACAGATGCTTTTGACCGCTGGAGCGGATTTTGACCGAGAAGATTCTGAGGGCAACACTCCTAAGGCATTGGCAGCGATTTGGCAATGCCGAAAAATCAGCAAGCTGTTCTCAGGGTAGTTGATCCCGGAGGTACTCCCGCGATCAACCCTAGGCAAATCCCGGTACCAATCGACCTAGCCGGCCCAGTCTCCGTAGATCGGGTATTGACTTGCAATGATCTCGATATACGCAGGCTTATCCTGTCGATTCTGCTCAAATGCGCGTTCAAGTGCAGTCGAAACTTCGCCTGGCTCTGTTACGCGCTCCGTGTGCCAGCCAATATTTTCAATAGCGGCAGTCATGTTGATTGCGTCAGATCCGAGAACATCGAATGTGTAAGGATCGTGACCCTCACCCCAGAAACCAGGACCATAGCCCGAGAACCCGCCATTGTTGATGTGAACAATCGTGATGCCAATTTTCAAACGGTTCAGCACTTCGAGGTTACCCAACATGTAACTCAGCGCAGCGTCGCCAATCACAGCTACGCACTGGCGACCTGGATGGGCGAGTTTTGCCGCTGTCACAGCCGGGAAGCTGTAGCCGAGGGATGAAACGTTGCCCCATCCGAGAAATCCGCGTGGGATGAGCGTCTCGTAAGCCGTGCTCAGCTGGTCGCGTGTGTTTCCAGATTCGTGAGTTACAAACGAGTTATTCCTATCAAGCACTTTCATAAGATCGCCGTAAACGCGGTAAGGGTTTATCGGCTTTGCTTCTGATTCCATCACTTCGTGATACTGAGCCATAGCCTCGGCTTTGATCTTTTTAACAGCGTGTGTTACATCAGGGCGAGACGAACCGTTCAGTGATGCAGTCAATGAATTCAGAGTGGCCCGAGCATCACCAATAACTGCGTGGTGTGTCGGATACATCCTGTTCACGTCGTACTCATCGATATTGCACTGGATGATCTTCTTGTTGGTCGCATCGGGAATTCCGTGTCCAAATCTTCCAGGTGAAATGCTGGCACCTACCGCAAACACAAGATCTGCGTCGTTCATGAATTTCAGCACGTGATCGCCTCGAACACCGATCGACAGCGGGTGGTTTTCAGGAAAAACACCCTTAGCTTTCAGGGTGGTCACGACGGGCAGGTTTGCCTTTTCGGCGAATGCCTTCAGCTCTTCTGTTGCATTGGAGTACAACACCCCTTCGCCCACGAAGAGAATCGGAGATTTCGCGTCATTTAGTTCGTCTACCGCAATTTGGATATCTTCTGGGTCAGGAAGCGATTTCCAGCCTTTGGGTGATCGATAAAGATCGATAGTTTCATCGTAGGTTGCTGAGGCATTTGGGATTCCAAGTACTACCGGTCCGGGGCGACCCGTTCGAAGCATGGTGAATGCCCTACGCATGAATTCAGGAGTTCGTTCTGGTTTGTCGAGATAGCCGTACCACTTCGCGACTCCGCGCAAACTGGCGTCCTGGTCAAACCGGGTGTTTTGGGTCGATCCTGCAGGCACGGCATCGACTATGCACAGAACCGGAGAGTTGTCCTCGTATGCCTGTGCGATTCCGGAGTAGGCAACCTGTTCACCTGCCGCGTTCACACCACCTGAGAAAGTAGAGACTCCGATTTTGTCACCGTTGTTAATTCTTGAATAGGCATCTGCGACGCTCACGGCATAACGGTCGTCTCGCATCATCAACAGTTTTAAACCTTCGCGGCCAAAGGCGTTGTTCACCTTGCTGACAGGGAAAGTCGACACCCACTGCACGTTCTCTTGTAACAATATTCGTGCAATGCCAGTTGCAACGTCGATGGTCATACGGTTTGCTCCGTGCTGGTTCCTAAATCCGTAAACGACAGCGAAATTATCCCGTCTGCCGCATCTGGCGGGATTGTATGCCCTAATTTGACAAACTGCACAGCAAAGTCGTGAAGATTACCGAAGAATAGTTTGATGAAGCCAGAAATACATCCGGTGATTTTTCAACCATGCCACCAGTCCTTTAATACTCTGCACCGCACACATATTTCCGCGCCGTTTCCTGAACTTCCCTCAACATATCTAATGAGTAATCAGAGTGATTATTGCAGCTTCAATCAACGCTGTGCTAACTCAAACTTGCTTCCTACTTCCTAATCCCAATCTTTTGATTGGAATTGAGGGATTGTTTCCTTGATTGAGACGATGTTTTCCACAACTATGTTTATAGTGCCATCCCGACGTGAGACCATGCCTGTTGCCATCAGTAAAGACTCTTTGATCTCCAACTTGAAACGCTCGTATATTGCCGACCACAAGACAAGTGGTGAGTGCCCTAATTCATCCTCAAGAGTTATGAAGACCGATTTGCCGTTGGGCTTCTGACGTCGAATTACAAGCCCTGCAACTGAGATTCTATCGCCATTGGCATAGTTCCTAACCTCCTCACTGTGAATCACGTTCTTAGGTAGGAGGGGGCGAATCTTTTGCATAAGGTGTCCTTGCGGATACACACCGGTTGAAATGTACTCGCCAATCATCCGATCCCAATCCGATTCTTCATATAGAGCAACCATGTCCTGTTCGACCGGCATGTCAAATGTCAGTTGGCGCGATCCGTCTTTCTTTTCGCCACGCGGTCGATACCGTAATCCTGATTCCCACCTCAAATGTCTGCGATTGGCAACTGTTGAAGGATCACGATACGGATCGGCAATTTCATCGAATCGATCAAGTGCACCCGCATTTGAAAGAAGGTCCAAAATCTCCTGCTGTACACCGGTTCTAGACATGAAACTGGCGAGTGAAACGAACTCTCCTCCTGCTTCACGTTCGGCTATTACAGGAACCGCTGTTGCGGTGTTGAGCTTTGCCACATGAGTTAGTCCCATACGCAATGCACCGTTTTCGATGACTGCCTTTTCCCCGCTCAAGTTTACATCGGGGTTTAGCACTGTCACTCCGTGTCGAACAGCATCCTCTTTTAGCGTTTCGAGGTTGTAAAACCCCATTGGTTGGTTGTTGAAGAGACCGACAAAGAATTCGAGCGACCAGTAGTGCTTGAGCCACGACATTTGGTAGGCGGTTACGCCAAAGGCAAAGGCGTGCGCTTCAGGAAACTGGTACATGCCATGGAACTTTCCGAACACTTTTTCGGCAGCATCAACAAGCACACCTTTTGATAGTGCTCCAGCTATAAATTTTTCCTTCCAGTGGGCAATGTGGCGATCATTGTTTCGACGGGTGAATGCCCGGCGCATCTGGTCGCCCTCAATGGCACTCATGCCGGCAACATGTATTGCCAGTTCTACGAGTTGATCCTGGTAAAGAGGTACTCCGTACGTTCGACCCAGCGCTGGCTCTTCAAGTGGGTGGTCGAACTGCCAGTCAGGGTCTTTGCCCATGTGCCTTCGGATGAGCAGGGTCACGCCCTCGTTCACTCCAACACCGGGACGAACAGCGCTAACTTCCCATGCCATTTCGGTTAAATTGCGCGGGCGCAACCGCGTGACAGTTTGGATTTGCGCTGCCGATTCGATCTGGAAAACACCAATGGTGTCGGCGTTGTGAATGTCGGCGTATACCGCTTGATCTTCGAAATTGATGCGCGAAATGTCAACTCGTTTTTCGGTTTGCTTTCGGATGAGCTCCAGTGCTTCGGTAAGTTGAGAAAGCGCCCCTAGTGCAAGGAAGTCGATCTTCACAAAACCGGCGTCTTTAGCAGCATTTTTGTCCCACTGGCAAATGTATCGACCGTCAATGGCACTTCGTTGCAGAGGCACGGTTTCCGAGAGAGGGCGGGCGGAAAGTATCATCCCGCCAGGGTGTTGTGCGAGGTATTTCGGGAAGTGATTTAGTTGCTGTACGAGCTCAATGAGCATTTGCCAGACGGGCGCATCGATCCGATCCCGAAACTCCGGTAGTTCTGCCATGCTCTTTGCCAGTACAGGGATTGAATTGTGAACATCGAGCCTCTTGTTTAGTCTTCCCAGATCTTCTTCCGCAATACCTAAAGCCTTGCCAAGATCGCGCACTGCACCACGGGTTCGATAAGTCGAGATCATTCCAGTGAGCACGGCGCGCTCGTATCCCCAGCGTTCGTGAATACGCAGGATCAATTTCTCGCGAATTTCGCGTGGGAAGTCGAGATCAATATCGGGTGGCGCCCGTTTTTCGCCTTCCATGGTGTCCGGTAGAAAACGATCGAGTCGAAGTTTGAACTTCAACGGGTCAATGTGCGATAGACCGGTGAGGTATCCGATTAGCAGAGCTACTGATGATCCGCGACCTCGCCCAGGCGGATGCTCTTCGATGGGTAATCCGGGCTCCACCAATCCAAGGTCTTCTTGCACCTCGCGCGCTATGCGGATGATGTCGTAGTACTGGAGCATGAAACCAATCAGACCGTGTTTCTCGAGAAGATCGAACTCCTGGTCGAGTCGAGCCGTGGCTTCCGGCGTGAGACTGCCATAACGACGTACTGCTGCCTCTTCACAAATCTGTCTCAAGTAGCTCGATTCGGTGTGTCCGGGCGGGAGGAAATCGTAGGAAGGAAAGTCATAAATGGCATCAGATGTGAGATCGAAATCACATCGGTCAGCGATCTTTACAGTGTTGGTGATTGCTTCTGGGTGTTCACTGAAAAGCAGGCTCATCTCATCGGGTGATTTAAGGAAAAACTGGTCGTTAGGTCGACGTTCCCGGTGACTTGACTCGAGCGATTTATTGTGTTGGATTGCGACGAGCGCGTCGTTTAGACGGTGTCGCTCTCGCATGTGGTAGTGGACGTTGTTGGTTGCGGCAGTACCAATGTTCAAGTCTTTGGCAATTGCTGCCATATGGCGGTTTCGCTGCACATCACCCATGACGAGGTTTTGTTGTAGTTCGAGGAAGAAATTGTCTCTGCCGAAAATCTCGATGTACTTGCTCGCTGCGTTATAGGCTGTGTCGATATCCTCCGTCGTTACAAGTTTCGAGATTTCTCCGCGTCGGCAGCCGGAAAGACAAATGACTCCTTCGGCGTGATTGGCAAGAAGCTTCGGATCGAGATGCGGGTCGTTTCTTTCTTCGGCGTCGACGTGTGATCGGGTGGTAAGTAGCGAGATGTTTTTGTAGCCAGTTGCTGTTTCGGCAAGCAGCGTTATATGCGGACGTTCACCTGATTCGTATTGAGTGTCGACTGGGTCATTGAGACCTCGTGCTAGTGTTAGCTCAATGCCAATGATTGGCTTTATTCCTATCTCTTTTGCTGCCTGGGCAAACTCCATTGCGCCGCTGACGTTGTCGTGATCTGTAATTGCTAGGGCGTCTAGCCCAAGCTGCTTCGCAGTTAAAAGTAAATCCCAGGATTCAGAAGCTCCTTCTTGGAACGAATAGTTGCTGTGCGAATGTAGCTCGGCGTACTGGTGTGTTGTGTGCGCCGTACTGGTAATGGCGATTACTGGATGTGACTCAGGCTCTCTCAGTTGATCTATCTGTTCGTTCTGTATGGCATATTTGATTCCACGCCCACCGCTTATCCAACCTGCGTATGCTGGGTCGTCTCTGCGATCTACTTCCTCTTGAATTTCAGGCTTTACTGCGACTCTTTTGCGACGCGATTTTCTTTCCCATATTGGAACGATCGGGTTCTTTTCATCGGTTTGCTTTCCCGTTGAACCTATGACTTTTTTGGCAGGCAAGACCTTTTCTATTTCTGAGAAGTGATCCATGTGTCGTTGGTGATTTGTCTGGTACGTGCACGTGAGCAAGAAAAGGGATAATCATCACTCTTAATACTCACCTTGTTCTGGGCTGGTAAATGCCTAACCGGCCTGCCTATACCAGTCATTTGTTGTGAGGTCGAGGTAAACGGTTAACTGCTGACCGCTACCAAGACGAATCACGTAGTAAAGCCGGGCGATCTCCTTGTCAGGCCCTCTCCACCACTCGTCATTCACCTTCCAAAGATTTTCGATCTCAACAACTGTCATCCACTTACCGTCGGTGAGTAAGGGGACGTTAGGGTGTGGGGCTCTGCGACGTAATGCTCGACGGGCAGATGGTGAGTCGATTGCTGGTGGGACTTGGACTGCAATCGGATTGCCCTGAGAATCGGTACGTACATGAACTATTCGAGGCACATTCAGCGGTTTGATTGAGGATTTTTTGTCTGAACTAGCCAACTTTTTCTACCTCTGATGAATCGGAACCGGCACTCATTTGAACTAGTGCATACCGGCGTTCAGGGATCCTCGACCATGGTTCCAGCTCTTTGACTTGGTAAATGGGCGGTGCTATTCGAAGTCGGGAGCGGAGCTGGCTGATCGTTTCCTGTAGATCTGTGTCTCGCTTTACTTCTTTCCACATCGACTCTTGCCGCCCGGCTTCTCCAGTGATTCCCGAAAGCGTCAAGCGTATGTCTTCGAGTGGCCCCGGAATATCGACAATATCTAGCTTTGACTTTATTGCGAATAAAGCCTGGTTCTTGTTGCCAGCAGGATCTTTGAACGCAACTCGCATGGTCCAAGGAGCGTGCTGAAAAACCTGCGACTGAATACTCGCCTGACGAGCAAAGCGCCGGGCAAGCTGTGAACGTCCATAAGCTCGTCCAAGCAAGCTTTCGATGGCCGGAACAATGGTTGCCATGCTTGCCGTGGGATCGGGAAAATCTAGATGCTCCGAAACCCCGAGCACACTGCGTTTCGGCAATAAAGGACGGTTGTCGATACCTTTTGCCAGCTCCCATGCAGTGCCGCCAATTTTCCCAAACTGCGCTTCCATTGGTCCCCTGGGAATATTGGCAATGTGCCCAATCGTCGTTAAGCCGAAAGCGTGGAGCCGTTTTATAAGTTGATAAGGGATAGGAAGCGAATCGACAGGGAACTTATCTAGGAATCGCCCCGGCTCACCGGTAACTTTTCGACCACTGTTCGATCTACTTAAAAGAGAAGCGGCATAAGCTACCCACTTGTTGTCGCCAACGCCGATTCGAAGGTCAAAGCCATCAACAGCCCCGGCAAGAAGGCGAACAATCTGAGCATCGTTTCCGTAGAGACCTTCAAGACCCCAAATACCTACGTAAGCGAGACCTGGTGATGCGGCTTCAATATCTGGAACCAGCCGCTCAAGATTTTCGATGATTTCATCGAACACAAGGGCATAAAGCGGGGTGTCGGCTTCAATCACCAAAACTCTTCGATGGCGCGCTGCGGCTTCCGCGAGCGGCATGCCCGGCATTACGTCAGTTAGATCAGGCGAGGCAGCAAGAACGACACGAGCAGACAGGGAATTGTCGGTTTTTGAATTTGCGCTTGATCCCGGCGGCATGCTCATCATGTCTTCTGCTAGATCGAGTGTTTTGCCAACGACAATTGCGGAATGCTCAGCAAGTTCAGGTTTTCTCATGATCTCGACCTGCCAGGGGAAGTTTGGAATTCGCAGGCAGGCGATCGACTTGACCGGCTTAGTTATTTTTCGTCCTGTCGTTGATGATTTTGGATCTTCTGTTCGAGAGGCGCGCTGAGGTCGCCTGGTAGTTGATGCGAGCTTGCTAACTTGTGGTGGTGTACGTCTCATTTATGGCGCGTTGAGTAATGGTGTGTCGTGTTAAAAAATCAATCAGCGCCAGCTGCAAAATCGACGCTGTAAGTGAGAAGAGCTGGGTCGCCTGTTACACCATTTGGCATGGTCTCCAACCTGTGTGTCTGAGAGCCATTTACCAGATGGTAGACTAATAATAGAACAAGTGTTCTGAAAAGCAATAATTGCTGTCACGCAATTCAAAAACATGGTGCGCTACGGCGAAAAAGTGTTTGATTTGCAGCGAAATCAACTTAAAGCAAAGATCCGAGCTAGTGCTCGGGTCGTGCTTGGGAAGTCAGCTGTTTGTGATCAGCGGGTCTCGCGCGAGTGAATCAGAATCGCAGCAACAGCGGAGGCCGCAACAGCACCTACTATGAATTTTTTCATTTCCATCTAGTCGCCCTCCAAATTACTAAATAATCCCAAAGAACCAGCAGGTCTAGCAAAAGGACTCTTGCTGAATGCTCCCCTAGTTAATTATTAGGCATACCACATTACAAAAATGTTAATTTGATAGCCCCTTGATTTTGGGCACACTATATGTTCACCCTGAAACTGAATAGGCGTGATCATAGAGCGACAAAGATGCGCAGCGAGATAACACAGATTCAAATTTCTGAAAGACATATGGAAATACAGAAGCGGTGATCGATTCATCTTCAGCTATCACCATTAAGAGGGATTTCACTTGCATTACAGCGAGCCCATTGACCTGTAGTCTGAATCGAAAGTTTTCGACAGCATTCACTGTTGAACTACTCAATCTCGTCAGGTGACAGATCCGGCGAACAACGGACGAAGAAACAATCGACCAAAATGAGAAGTTCTCAACTATTCGGAAAAACACTGCGTCAGGCACCTGGTGACGCGGAAACTATCAGCCACCAGCTACTGACAAGGGCAGGTTTCATACAGCAAATTGCCGCCGGGATTTTCAGCCTACAACCACTGGGAAGCCGCTCGATAACGAAGATACGCAACATAATTCGTGAAGAGATGGACCGTGCTGGCGGTCAGGAAATCAACATGCCTGTGGTGCAGCCTAGGAGCTTATGGGAAGAATCGGGCAGGGCAGAAACCTTCGTACCACCCCTTGCTAGCTTCGAGGACAGGCGTGAGCGTGACATGGTAATCGCTCCGACCCACGAAGAAACCGCCACCGCAATGGCTCGCGCCAGTGTTACCAGCTACCGCGATCTTCCATTCACGATTTACCAGATCCAGACGAAATTCCGTGATGAAACTCGACCCCGTGGAGGGTTGCTTCGTGTTCGAGAGTTCGAAATGAAGGATGCGTACTCGTTCGACGCCGATGAAGCCGGTTTGGATCGTAGCTTTCAGGCGATGGTCGAGGCATACAAGCGAATTTTCAGGCGTTGTGGTGTTGAGGTCGTCATGGTCGAAGCTGATTCAGGTGGAATTGGCGGAAAAGATTCAAATGAATTCGTGCTGCTCACCGATAGCGGTGAAGACACGATTCTTATGTCGAACGAAAGCGACTACGCGGCGAACGTCGAGAAAGCGACTTTCATCAAGAAAGAATTCCCGGCAGGTGAGTTTGGCGATATTGAAGAGTTCGCAACCCCAGGATTAAAGACCATCGAGGAGCTTGCAAAAGCTGAAGGCGTTTCGAAATCTAAGACCGCCAAGGCCGTGTTCTACATGGTCGATGGCGAAATTGTGATCGTCACGATTCGTGGCGACTACGACGTTAACGAAACAAAGCTTCGAAACCTACTTGGTGGAGCGGAACCTCGACTCGCTACTCCGGAAGAAGTCAAAGTCGCTGGACTGATTTCAGGATCAGCGTCTGCGGTTGGACTCGACCACATCAAGAGCATCGTCGACGACTCGATCAAGATGGGTTCCAACTATCTTGCAGGTGCAAACAAAGAAGGTTTCCACCTGCGGAATGTGAACCTTGAACGAGATTTTAAGGCGGATATTCTCGGAGACATAGCCGAGGCGAAGAAGGGTTATATTTCACCTGACGGTAAGGGCAAGTTGGTGGCTCGACGCGGTATTGAGGTTGGGCATGTATTCAAACTCGGGAACGTCTACTCATCGAAAATGAGTGCTGAGTACACCGATGAAGACGGCGAGCAGAACGAAATCCTGATGGGTTGTTATGGCATCGGAGTTGGTCGCCTTCTTGCCGCGGCTGTCGAAGCCAACCACGATGATTTCGGTATGTTGCTGCCTCAGTCAATCGCACCGTACGACGTGTATCTCGCCGGGTTGAATCTTGATGATCCTGACATCGCCAGCAAGGCGGAACAGCTTTACGAAGCTCTCGAGAATGCTGGCTACGAAGTGCTGTTCGACGACCGTGATTCACCTCCCGGTGTGAAGTTCAAGGACGCTGATCTGATGGGCATTCCGGTAAGAGTAGTGATTAGCGCACGCAGTCTTGGTAACGGCGGGATTGAGGTGAAAGCTCGTGACAACAAAGAATCCCCAATAGTTGCCGAGACGGACGTAGTCGAGAGTGTAAAGAAAATACTCGGTTGATCTAGAGGACCGCTGCTGTTTTCTGTCCGCTACAGCCGGATAAGGTATGATGCCGCTGATGCCAGAATGTAATGGTGACTCTGTGCGGTATGTCATCCAACTCAAATTAGCGGAGTTCTAATTTTCCGGCCGAAGCGACCGTACGGGAGCGATCCGCTGCAAAGAGTCGCCGCTTTCTTGCGCTCGAGTCTCTGAAGATAGCGAACTACCGGTTCCTATTCACCCCAGACTATGGTGTTCAATACCCGACTGGTGGCGCAGTGCTGGGTGGTTCTTGAAGTCACCAATTCAGATGGTTGAGTTGGACTCGTAGCCGGACTTCCTGCAGTACCCGTAATAACGCTTGCGTTATTTGGAGGCACCATCTCCGGCAGGGCCAATCGCCGTGAATACCCGTCAGTTCAAAGTGTCGTCGTGTTAGTGAATCGCATCCAAATGAGTACTAATTGGAATATGTTTATTTGACCTAGTATCATTATTCAGTTGTCGCAACACAATGACACTTCACTCGAGATTATTATCGGGATAGAATCACTCCTTTGTATGTGGCACCAAAAGGACAGTGGGACGATATCCGTACGTACGGCAGTTAAAAGTGTGTTCGACCGCTATTTGAACACTCGATGGGATTCTCACTGGCGAGGTTAATTCATGGGTAAGAAGTTATTTGTAGGCAGTCTTGCTTGGGCCACCGATTCAACTGGTCTTCAAGCTGCATTTAGTCGCTTTGGCGAAATCGAAGAAGCCATCGTGATCAGCGACCGTGAAACCGGGCGTTCACGTGGATTCGGTTTTGTTACGTTCGTTGACGAAAGCTCAACACAGCAAGCCGTTGCAGAAATGAATGGTGCAGAGCTTGATGGTCGGCCAATCGTTGTAAACGAGGCGCGAGAACAGGCACCACGCGGCGGCGGTGGATTCCGTGGTGGTGGCGGTGGTCGACGCGAACGTTGGTAAATCGTTCGGATCAATAAAGCCAAATTAAGGCTCAAATCGAAAACGGGTGCGACCGAAATGTTGCACCCGTTTTTTTGTTGATTGCACAGAGGTTACTGCTCGACAACTCGGGGTAGTTGCGATTGCTTTAAATTGTGGTTACTCGTAAACGTCCAAGCAGGTAATAAATCTCGATACGTGGTACAGTTAACGGAGTAGGCTCAAATATTTCAAGAGCTTGACATCGGAAGTGGGCGTTGCCCACTTTTTTTGTGTCTCTCAACAGTGTGAATCGGAGGAATGGGTTGAAGAGTGATCTGCTAATTGCAGTTACCCAACTCGCTGCAGAACGTAATCTGCCGCAGCCAATAGTAGTTAAGGCTGTTGAGGCTGCGCTGGCTGCTGCTTACAAGCGCGATCCAGCCGCAGAGGGTCAGGACGTAATTGTTGAGATGGACCCTAGCGACGGTGATGTCGTGGTCCGGACGGTTCGGCATGTAGTTGAAGAGGTCGAAGACCCGTTAATGCAACTTACAGCCGAGCAGGCGCAGGAGCTCCAGGAAGGCGCGATAGTCGGCGACATCATCGAGACCGGTCAACTGGAATACAACCCAGGTCGAATTGCTGCACAGACTGCCAAACAAGTCGTTATGCAGCGATTACGCGAGGCAGAACGCGATATCGTTTTTGACGAGTTCATCGACAAAGAAGGCGAGGTACTTACCGCGACAATTCAGCGAGTCGAATCTCGCTGGGTTACCGTCGATCTCGGAAAAGCTGAAGCAATCATGCCACCGACCGAGCAGTCGCCATTTGAGCGATACCGGCCTGGTCAGCAGTTGAAGTTCTTTGTCGTTCAGGTTGGACGAACAATTCGCGGACCCGAAATTATCGTGTCGCGAACTCATCCGGACCTGCTACGACGATTGTTCGAAGTGGAAGTTCCAGAAATTTTCTCTGGCGTAATCGAAATCAAGGCGATTGCTCGTGAACCCGGTGCTCGATCAAAGGTTGCCGTTTCGTCCAACCAGGAGGGTGTCGACGCTGTCGGGGCCTGTGTAGGTTTGCGCGGAATTCGGATACAGAACGTCGTAAACGAACTTCTCGGTGAAAAGATCGACGTCATTGAATGGGACGAAGATCCGACCAAGTTTATATCTAACTCGCTCAGTCCTGCCGTTGCAGAACGAGTCGACCTCAATGAGGAAGAAGAGTCTGCAACGGTGTTGGTTCCAGATCGTCAGTTATCACTTGCGATTGGTCGAGAAGGCCAAAATGCCCGTCTCGCTGCGAAGTTGACCAACTGGAAAATCGATATTCAGGGCATAAGCCAGGTTGTCGAAGAAGAGCCAGAAACGCCGGAAGCCGAAACTGAATCTGCAGTTGAAGCCGAAGTTACGACCCCTGCTGCGGACGTAGCGGAAGAAGTTCCGGTCGCTGATGCGGCTGAAGAGGCAGTCGAAACTCCGGTTGACGAAGAAGAAACTCCAGCACCGGAGGTAGAGCCGGAACCTGAGGTTGATGAAGAAGCCGCACAGGCGGCGGCTGATGCAGAGCTCCAGGCTCTTGAAGAGGAGCTAGCGCTTCTCGAACGGGAAGAAGAAGAGCGAAAATCTGCTGAAGAGGCAGACACCCTCGATCTTTCTTCCGATGATCTTTGGCAGGTCGACAGTGGTGGAAATTCCGACGACGACGACGGTGGAATTCGATTCGCCGAAGACATTGCTGGGTTCCGAGAGACCGACGCTGGTCGACGCGGTGGACGCCGTGGTGGTAGTAGTGCCCGGAGCCGTCGACGTCGTTAGTTATTAGCAACGCTGGTGCGGGTCATGATGAGTCCCTCGGTTAGACACATCCCAGCCCGTACTTGGGTCGTCTGCCGCCTGAAGCGCCCTAAGGTTGATGTTCTTAGGGTGGTCAATACTCCCGACAGGCAGATCGAACTGGATATGAATGGGGCCATACCTGATCGAGGAGCATATGTATGTAAAGACCTCATACCACTCCGTCGTAAACACGAATAGCTGTGGGGTAGATAGAGGTAAACTAGGTAGCGCGCTAAGCACAAACATCGACGATACGACTGAGTCGAGATTGAACGAAGCAATAGTTTCGATCTCAGACCGACTGTCGCAATAGCAAGGGAACTAACTGGTAAATGGCACAACGTCGCGGACAACGCAACTCCAAGGGACGAGATCGTTCAAATGGTCCTGATGGACCCGGAACAGCGCGTACTGCTGTAAAAACCAGTGCTCCACGTGCGCCAGTATCTCTTCCTGCCGAAATTTTGGTAGGTGAACTTGCCGAAACTCTTGAGATGTCGAACGTCGACACAATCAAGGCGCTTATGCGTCTTGGCGTCATGGCAACAGTGAACGAAACGGTTGAGTTCGATGTTGCAGCCAAAGTTGCCGCTTCATTTGAAATTGGCGTTCTAAAGCCAAAAGATCGTGAAGAAAGCGCTGCGGCTATCAAGGTCGGCATCGACGAAGATATGACCGAGGAAAACTCGGTGCTTCGTCCACCTGTAATTACAGTTCTCGGTCATGTAGACCACGGAAAAACTACGCTGCTCGACGCTATACGCGGCGCCAGCGTGGTTGACACCGAAGCCGGTGGTATTACACAGAGCATCGGTGCGTATCAGGTCGAAAAAGACGATCATCTGCTCACATTTATCGACACTCCCGGTCATGCAGCTTTTACCCAGATGCGTGCAAGCGGTGCGCAGGTTACCGACATTGCAGTGTTGGTCGTAGCCGCCGACGACGGTGTAATGCCCCAGACTCTTGAAGCGATCGAACACGCAAAAGCTGCTGGTGTTCCAATGGTCGTTGCAATCAACAAAATCGATGCGCCGGGTGCAGACATTGACCGCACCAACGCACAACTCGCCGAGCACGAAATTATCGTCGAGTCTTACGGTGGTGACACTGTTGCCGTGCCCGTATCGGCTCTCAAGGGCGACGGAATTGACGATCTGCTGGAATCGTTGCTACTGATCGCTGAAATCTCTGAACTTAAGGCGAATCCAGATCGTTCCGGTATCGGCGTGGTAATCGAATCTCGCATGGATCGATCACGCGGTGCCGTAGCGTCTGTTCTCGTCCGAGCAGGCACCGTCAAGGCTGGTGACACCATCGTTGCGGGTACATCCCGAGGTCGAATCAAGACAATGATCGACGGATTCGGCAAGGTCGTTACCCAGGCGGGACCTTCCACACCGATCGAGGTACTCGGACTAAACGGCACGCCAGCTGCGGGTGACCAGTTCGATGTTGTAGCCAATGACCGCGAAGCCCGTGATCTCGTCACCACTCGCGATCGTCTCGCCACCAAACGACGCGACACACGGGCTGCCACGACCATGGCAGAGGTTATGCGACGCGTACATCAGTCGGGTTCAAAGGAACTTAACGTTGTAGTCAAAACCGGTAACCACGGATCTATCGACGCTGTTCAGCGCGCTGTTGAGCAGGTTTCTAACGACGAAGTCCAGGTCAAAGTCTTGAGTGCCACTTCAGGCGCTATCAACGAATCAGATATTTTGCTCGCTTCAGCATCGGACGCCATCGTTGTAGGATTCGAAACTACGGTTGAGGCGGGAGCTCGGCGTCAGGCTAATGCTGAAGGCATCGCTATTCGCACGTACGACATCATTTACAACCTCATTGATGAAGTTGAAGACGCGGCACGTGGAATGCTTGAACCTGAGCGGAAGACGGTCGTTACTGGTCATGCTAACGTTCTCGAAGTCTTCCAGCATGGTAAGCGAGAGAAAATCGCTGGATTGCGTGTAACAGACGGAGTCCTCAAGCGGACTGGTCGAATGCGTGTATTGCGCGCCGATGAAGAGATCTTCGACGGGGCAATTACTTCGATGCGTCACCTCAAGGAAAACGTTCGCGAGTTGACCAACAACTTCGAAGGTGGCGTGATGATCGATGGCTTCCATGAGTACGAGCAGGGCGACATACTCGAGGCTTACGAAATCCAGGTTACGCGGCGCTAATTCGAGCGATCATCTGGAACATTGCATAAACAGTCGATACATCGACTGAGTTCGGATCAAGGAGATTCGTAGCCGATGAGCGACAGGCGTGGCGGGCGTGTAAACCACACCATTCAACGTGAGTTAGGAGTTCTGATCGAAGAACTCAGCGACCCACGTCTCTCACCAATGACCAGTGTGACCGGGGTTGAGGTTAACCGAGACTTATCGATGGCAAAGGTTCATGTCAGTGTGCTCGGAACCGAAGATGAACAACAAGATACTATGGCAGCCCTGCGTTCGGCAGCAACTCGACTTCGAATGGAAATTTCGAGCCGTATCGTGATCCGCAAGATGCCGCGTCTTTCATTTTTTATTGATAACACCATGCAATCTGGGGCTGACATGGATCACCTGATCGATCAGGTGTTGAGCGAAGACAGTCGACGTCACGCCGACCGCGATGGCGGTTGACTCTGCAAAAAGGCAGCGAAGTGAATTCAGTACGTCCGGGATTCGCGGCAGGCGGTTATCTCAACATAAACAAACCGCAAGGTTGGTCATCGACTGACGTGGTGCGGAAACTAAAAGGCATCACCCGAGCTAAGAAGATTGGTCATGGTGGCACCCTAGATCCACTAGCGACCGGTGTACTGCCAATATGTGTCGGTTCCGCAACACGTTTTGCAGACACCGTTTTACTTGGGACCAAGTCGTATCGGATAACGCTTGAACTCGGCTCGGCAACGAATACTTACGATTCTACCGGGGACGTCACCTCGAAGGCGGATTGGTCAGCCGTCACAGAGCAGGACATCCGAGATTCACTTGATAAGTTCCGAGGCAAATTTGAACAAATACCGCCTATGTTCTCGGCGCTCCACCACAAAGGAAAGAGACTCTACGAGCTAGCCCGAAAAGGTGTGGAGGTCGAAAGACCGCCGCGAAATGTTGAGACGTTCAAGCTCGAACTGATCGAATTTGCCTCACCTCTTGCTGTTGTTGACGTCGAATGCAGTCATGGCTTCTACGCACGTACGCTCGCGCACGATATCGGCGAGGAACTCGGAGTTCACGCCCACCTTACTGGTCTTGTACGGACACATGCGGGCGCATTCCACATCGAAGACACGGTGAATATTGAGGATGTAGCTGCTGTGGTCGAGAGTGGGGATTGGCGGGATTTGGCTATGCCGATCGATACGACCCTTCAGCATCTATATGAAGTCTCCCTCACTGACGATCAACATGCGTACGTTCGTAACGGAAGGCAACTCCCAGTTAATTCATTCGGAAATCACTATGACTACCAGAGCGGAGACCGAGTGCGAGCTTATTCAGGAGATTGCGAGCTAGTTGCGGTTCTTATCTACGAACCGGAAAAGTTCGGGTGGCGACCGGAGAAGGTATTGGCAGGAATGTAGATTTACTTGAGAATTAGCGACGCATTGGTTGGGACATAAATAAACTTTTGCTCGTTATAGTCCAAACCCGAAAATATGAACAATTCGAATTGTTCGTAAAGCGAAATGGATGTGGAAGTCGACTTACACATCCGGTCGTGAAAAACTTCATACTAAAAGCGCGAAAGATTCAAGAGAACTCACATTGCACGATAGTCCCCTACACGTTGTCGCAGAACTGATACTCCTGCTCTCCGTCATATTGGTTGCCGCGAAAATCGGTGGCGAAATCTCGGAACGTTACCTGAAAATTCCACCGGTTCTTGGTGAACTCGGTGCGGGAATTCTAATTTCACCATTCCTGCTGGGAGGTATCCACTGGTTCGGTGGTGGCGCTCTATTTGAAGTCGCCCACGATGGCAGCGGACTTCCCGTTGAACCGCAATTATTTTTCTTCGCACAGATCGCTTCCGTGATCCTACTGTTTGAAGCGGGACTCGAAACGAACCGTGAACAGTTCATGCGGTACGTTCGCCCAGCCACGGCAGTTGCTGCGGGCGGAGTGATCCTGCCCTTCGTCATGGGATTTGGAGCAACCGTTTTACTCGGATTCGCCGACACCGATTCGATTGAAGGCATGATCCCAGCTCTGTTCGTTGGTGCGATTATGACCGCTACTTCAGTAGGAATCACGGCGCGTGTTCTTGCCGATATACGTCGACTCGATTCTCCTGAAGGAGTAACCGTACTTGCCGGTGCAGTTGTTGATGACGTGCTTGGGATTATCATTCTTGCCGTAGTCGTAGGTATCGCCGATCAAGGAACGGTTACTGCTGGCTCGATCGGTGTGATCTTCCTCAAGGCGTTCGGCTTCTGGCTTGGCCTCATGATCATTGGCTCGATCGTATCTCGATACATCTCGAACGTGGTTCTGTGGTTCAAGAGCACGGGTGGGGCGTTGGTTCTGTCACTGGCGCTAGCGTTCTTTGCCTCAGCCGTGGCTGAGATTTACTTCGGACTAGCAATGATTATCGGTGCCTACACGATGGGGCTTGCTCTCTCAAACACGGAGTTGAAGCACCAGGTTGAAGGTGCAATGCACCAGGTGAACAACTTTATGGTGCCAGTGTTCTTCGTGGTGATCGGCATGCAGGTCGATTTCACTGCTTTCGGATCGGGTGAAACGTCGCTCGGATCGGCGGTAATTTTTGCTGTAGTCCTCACAGTATTTGCTGTTATTAGCAAGGTTGTCGGTTCAGCAGTTCCAGCGTTGTTAGTCGGCTTCAACCGAGTGGGTGCCTACCGGGTTTCGCTGGGTATGCTGCCCCGTGGTGAGGTTGCGCTGATCGTCGCAGGCATCGGTCTTACTTCGGGCGTTATCGGTCAGGACATCTTTGGTGTTGCGATCGTAATGACCGTAGTAACTACCGTTCTCGCACCGGTGTTCTTGATACCGGCGTTTAAAGGCGGAAGCGGTCTGAAGAGCGAAACCGAAGCCGAATCATCCGAGTAGATATTTCGGCATTCGACGCCGACTCTATTGGCGTACTTCGCTAGAATGCTCGAATTCATTAGCGACTTGTCGCAGCGAGGAGTTTCCTATGGGAGCGCATGCATTCCAGCAAGAAATCACCAGTGAGCGGGAGCTTCGCGAGATTCTCGGAACTCCGAGCCAACGAGCTGCAGACAAGGTCATCGATCATATCGATAAGCACTGTGCTGCTCTGATTGGTCAATCACCGTTCATGGTCATTGCTTCTGCGGACGCCGAGGGAAACATAGACGTTTCGCCAAAAGGCGATCCGGCGGGGTTCGTGAAGGTTCTCGATGAAAATACTCTCGTTATTCCCGACCGTAAGGGGAACAAGCGAGGTGACACTTTCTCGAATATTCTTCAGAGCCCCAAAGTTGCCCTGATATTCCTGACCCCCGGCTATCAGGAAACCCTGAGAGTTAGTGGGTCAGCGCGGATTGTGCGCGATCCTGCACTGCTTAAGTCGTTGGCACACGAAGGAAGCGTGCCGTTGTTCGCGACAGTTGTTGATGTTGAAAAGGCGTTGTTCCACTGTGCCAAGTGCATCATCCGCTCAGGATTGTGGGAGCACACGGGTGCTGAAGGAGTACCGAACTTCGGAGAAATTCTTGTCGACCATGCTGATCTCGACCAAACCCCGGAACAAGTTCAGCAAGCGATAGACGAATCGAAGATGACCAGCCTGTATTAGTCATACGCGACCTGACAGAATCCGTGATTACAGTAACCCCACGGATTTTTCGCCAAATACTGTTGGTGCTCTTCCTCGGCGTAGTAAAACTCACCTGCCCCGGCAATTTCGGTGGTGATTTCGCCGAACCCCGTGCTGCTCAACAACTCTTGATACTTCGCCAGACTTGCGCGTGCCTCCTCGACCTGTGACTCGGTCGTTCCGTAAATGGCGGTTCGATACTGCGTGCCAATATCGTTACCCTGACCCATGTACTGAGTTGGGTCGTGATTTTCCCAGAACACTTTGAATAGCGTGTCCAACTCCACTTCCTCCGGATCAAACACCACAAGAACTGCTTCGGTGTGACCCGTTCGCGAAGTGCACGTTTCAGCGTAGGTTGGATTCGGCGTCGTGCCTCCGCTGTATCCGGCAGCGGTTGTGTACACGCCTGGCACCTGCCAGAACAGTCGTTCAGCACCCCAGAAACATCCCATCCCGAAAATGATCGTTTCCATTTGTGCCGGGAACGGAGCCTTCATAGAGGTGCCGTTTACGAAGTGATTTGCCGTTATCTGTAACGTGACTTTGCGCCCGGGTAATGCATCTTCGGGCGCGATAACTCCAGCGGGTTTAGTTCTGAAAAAGTTCATTGTTTGGGCTCCTCATTCCTGATACGGACCGTGAACCATATGAGATTTCAAGAAATGGAATGACGTTTACTAACCCCGGTGGTGCTTGTCGTACTCCGCCATGAAGTAGGGGTGATTCGGATCGTATTGTGTAAGCGGTTTCGGATTATCGACTCGCCCAATGGGGCGCACATTTTCGCCTACCGCACCGACCGCTGCATCTCCGATATCCCTGCGTGAAGCTTCGATTCGCTGGTTGAGTTGTTCGACGATTTCGGGATGACTGGAGTGGAGATTTTTGGTCTCCCCAGCGTCAGCATCAAGGTCGTAAAGCTCGTTTATGTTCTCGCCATTTTTGCGGACGTGGAGCTTCCACTTACCTGCGCGAACCGCTTCCAAGTCTCGCTGTTTGTAGTAGAAGAACTCTTCCCATGGACTGGTCGAACCCGCTTCACCAGTCAAGAGCGGTGTGATGTCATGGCCGTCAATAATCCTGTCTGATGGAGCGTCGACACCCGCAATGCTAGCTAGAGTCGGCATCAGATCCATTCCCGTCGCCATCTCCTCGCAAACTGCGTTTTGAGGCACTTCCCCGGGCCAACGGACGATAAACGGCACTCGCTGTCCACCTTCCCAGGTTTCGCCTTTGTGACCACGAAGCGGGCCATTGCTTCCACCCTCATCACGTGCACGAGAACCGTTGTCGCTGGTGAAAATCACTATCGTGTTGTCGTCGATGCCCAGTTGTTCAAGCTCATGGAGAATGACGTCGACTGACCAGTCGATCGCAGCGACTCCAGCACCGTAAATACCGTTCTCCGATTCACGTTCGAAATGATCAGGTGTGTAGATCGGCACATGCACGTGCATGTGGGCGAAGTATAGAAAGAATGGCTTATCGTCGTTCTCCCGTATAAATTCCTTTGCCTCAGTCACATATCTCTCAGTGATCGCTGCCTGATCTGGCTGTTCAGCAATCACATCGAGATCTCGAACAAGAGGTAGTGGTGGATGGTCACGCCACTTTATTTCAGGGTTTGGATTAGGGTTGCGCACCTGTCGTCCGTGATCGTTGCTGAACGGAATTCCCAGATAGCTGTCGAAACCATGTGATGTAGGGAGAAATTCTGGCTGATCTCCGCAGTGCCACTTACCCACCAACTTGGTCGCATATCCGGCGTCTTGTAGCAGCTTCGCAATAGTGATTTCGTCAGGATTGAGTCCGATTCCGTCGCCCGGGAACAGCACGACTGCTCCATCGACGAAATCCCCGAAACTAATCCGTGGCGGGTAACAACCGGTCATCATCGCCCCTCGAGACGGCGAGCAAACCGGTGAAGCCATATAAAACTCGGTAAATCGGGTGCCTTCTCGCGCCATTCGGTCTAGCGCAGGAGTTTTGTTAACGGTTGATCCGTAGGATCCAAGATCACCGTAACCAAGATCGTCACAGTTGATGAGAATTATGTTCGGGGTAGTCATGCTGTGTTTTTACCTTATTTCCAGTTTGTTTTGTGATCAAAACCCGGCTCAAAAGTAAAGATTGCGCAATTAATTTCCTCTTATTGCCGGAAACAAAGTCCAAGGATTAGTGCATCTAGGCCGTTGCAAGTTAGTATGTGTTCGAGCGACAAGAGGAATGCGTGAGCAGCGCACCAACAATCACCAAAATCGAGATTCGACAATACCCTTTCACATTCCGAAATATCGGAAAGGCCTGTACTAGTTGAGCGAGACCGTATCTAAAGCCCAGTATGAGATCTATCGCCAGCGTGACCGATACTCCGCCTGGCCCGCCAACTACGGTATGTGGGCATGGGGAGACGAACTGGTGCTTCTTTTCACTTCTGGCTATCCCGATCCTGAGGGTGGTTTTCACGCCCGAGACAGATCACGACCTCTCTCAACCATGCAAGCTAGAAGTTTCGATGGTGGTGAATCCTGGAGTGTTACGGAAGCGCCAATTCCCTATGGGCAAGGACTCGGGGCACACGAGCATATGAACAAAAGTGTGATCGATGCTCTGGAACCAGTGAAATTCACGACTCCAACGGAACTTGACTTCGAGCATCCTGACTTCGCGGTCATGTGCGGAAAAACCGGTCTTACGCGAGGAGCCAAATCATGGTTCTACACATCTGTAGATAGGTGCCAGAATTGGGAGGGACCTTTCGAAATACCGACGTTCGATCAACTCGGAATAGCGGCTCGAACTGATTGGTTGGTCGAAGGTCCTTCTTCAGCACTGGTTCTTTTAACAGCAACAAAACCTGATGGCGGAGAAGGTCGAGTGTTCGCGAGCCGAACGACGGACGGCGGTCGGAATTTCAAGTTCATTTCCTGGATAGACGAATCTCCAGTCGGTTACGACATTATGCCCTCATCACTCCGTCTTACCGACGGAACAATTCTGACCGCGATTAGAAGCAGGGGAGTGGCGAGAAACGATTGTTGGATCGACTTATACACCTCAGGCGACCAGGGCGCGTCGTGGCAGTACATGGGACGTCCAGTACCTGCAACCGGTGATGGTGGAAATCCAGGATCGCTGGTTCAAATGACCGACGGCCGTTTAGTTATCACATACGGATCTCGTAAATTGCCGTACGGGATATACGCAGTAATTTCCGATGACCAAGGCAACTCGTGGTCTGAACCGATTGTTCTCCGAGAGAGCCAGGGGAATCACGATATTGGATACACGAGATCGGTGATCAGATCCGACGGCAAGCTCGTCACCGCGTACTACATCAACGATGACCCAGACGGCGAGCGCTTCATCGAAGCAACAGTCACTCCGTTATAGAGATCATAAGCATCTATATTTCAAGACTTTAGGAAACTTGACCAGTTCAGGATCCGCAGGCTCTGGTAACACCAAAAAATGTTTACATTCCCCGTAGCTCAGTTGGATAGAGCACCGGCCTCCGAAGCCGGATGCGTGACCTCGAGTCTCGCCGGGGGGGCAATTAGACGCTGACGTGATGAATACGACATTTTCTCATCCTTAAGTCGCGGGCCGAGGTATCCTGCGCATGTCCTGTAATGTTCGGATCTTATTTCATCGTTTTTAGCGAACTACTCGATGTCTATTCTTCAATTTAGAGACGATTCCTCCCGCCGTTCTGGGGACTATTGGCCGTCTCAAAAAGGCACCTCTGAGCGATGAGTCGCGTTGAATTCGCCGGAAGAAATGAACGCGTCGACCTTGTATTACGTCGTCTAATCGGCGAGATTCGCCAGGAGGATGGATTCGGGCGAATCACGGTTGTAACGCCTACTAACCAGGCATCGTTTTACTTACGTCGAACGCTTGCAAAAGACGGTCTGTTCAACGTCGATTTTAAGCGACTTGAAGATGTCGCCGAACTCCTCGCCGGTTCACAGTTCGACGAACCAAACCTGCACGATTTACAAGCGTCTGAGCTGGTTTATCAGTCGGCAATGGACGTCTCTTTGGGCACAAGGTTGGGTGGTAATTCAGTAACACCTCAACTCCAATCGGCATTGCATTCGACGTTCCGTGAACTCGAATTGCTGGATCGTTCCGAGCTTGACCGGTTAGCCGCATCGAGCGAAGTGAATGGTGAATTAGTGCGTCGTTTCAATAAATACATGCAACTCGCAGAAACTTACCGTCGCGGGAGTATGGTCGCCGAGAATGCGGCGCGGTTGATTGCCGAAGATCCCGACAGTAGTGCAGTTACCAGATTAGGTTCGATTCTGCTTGTTGAAGCGTCTGCTGTAGCTCCGGTGCAACGCCCGCTATTTGATGCCCTGGCGAAGCTGGGCCAGGCAACTACGGTTTCGATAGTTGAAAACCAAAATTCAAAAACGACCGCTTCGCATATCGAACCGGTGGGTGTCCCTGACGTTGCCGAAGAAATTCAGGACGTCGTTCGTTCGATTGTTAATTTTGCAAAAGCTGGCGAAAAATTTTCTCGTATGGCGGTCGTGTTTGAAGACGACAGCTACGCGAACCGAATTGCAGAGTCGCTTGAATTCGCGGGGATTCCCGTTTCTGGCCCTGACCGAACCGCACTCTCCGAGACTCCCGAAGGCAGGTTCGTGAACGGGCTGCTGGATGTGTTCAAAGGTGAGTTCAGCAGACTGGATCTAACTGCCTGGTTATCGAGTGCCCCTATCAAGGACCCTCGGACTGGAGTCGCAATTCCCGCCGCCAGATGGGACGCCATTTCTCGGAAAGCTGGAGTCACTGAAGGCGTGTATGACAGTTGGGTCGCGCGGCTTGAGAGATTCGCAAAAAACGTGGTTAGGTATGCCGAGCGCTCGGATCAACTGAGTGAAGGTCGAGCCAACCAGATTGAAGCGGCGAAAACCGACGCCCATCACGCTACTCAGTTAAAAGAGTTCGTTATCGATTTGAGCCGACGCGTTCACTCTGATAGAGAAGATTCATGGATCGAGTTTGTTTCGTGGTTAAGAGAACTCGTCAACGACTACCTGATTGTTTCGGAAGATGATCCGAGCTCGGCGAACATGGTTCGACTTGAGAAATTACTGGATCGACTCGAATCGCTCGAAGGGAACGGATTAAAACCACATTACGAACACTGCGCCGGAGTGTTGAGAGAGCAACTCGATCGCCGTTCTGCCGGACTACGATCTCTCGGAGCGGGCGTCTATGTCGGCCCAGTTTGGACTGCCGCTGGATGTCCCTTCGAAACAGTTTTTGTCGTTGGCATGTCGGAAGGAAGGTATCCGAGCTGGGGACAGACTGATCCGCTGCTTCCGGATCCGCTCAAGCGAGAACTCGATCCCGAAGGCAACTCTCTGACAACTATCCAGCGGCGAATCGAGACGAATCGTCAGGCGTTTATCTCTGTTGTCGAAAGCGCAAACAGAGCCGTTTTTTACTGGCCCGGCGGCATACCGGGAGAGTCGAGAGAGTTTGGTCCGGCGCGCTGGTTCCTGGACGCAGTTCGCGAGGTTTCAGGAGAAGATCTTCTACAGGCTGGTCGACTCATTGAAGGCGATGTCAATGGGCTCACCGTCAAAAAGAGGTTCAGTGGCTCTGAAACTACTGCGGCACATGCAGGAGACCTCCACGAGTACGACGTTGTTAGTGTCCGTGATTGGGTGAGCAATGAGGGTGAAGAAACTTCGTTCCCACTTGTGAGTTTAACTCCAGAAATCAAGGACTCACTCACGCTAGAACAGCAGCGAGAAAGTTCCGAATGGACAGAGTTCGATGGAAAGGTGGCGTTGCACGACAACGATTCGGGATCTGAAGACTTCGCCGTTGGATCAGCAACAGCCTTTGAGACGTACGCAGCGTGCCCTTATCGATATTTTCTTTCGAGGCGATTGAATATTGAACCAACTGATTCTCCCGAACCTGAAGTTGCGCTTGACGCTCTGACGTTTGGAACTTTGATTCACGATGTCCTTGAAAAGTTCTCGCTTTGGCGTATGGATCAAGGCTACGACACGCCTTCCCACTCAGATCAGGAGTCGTGGTTGCGATCGTCAGTTGAACGCAACATCGAACAACTAAAAGATGAGACGCCGGGACGATCAGCTGGTGCCTGGCGAATCGAGCTTTCGAGAGCCTGGTTGATTCTGCGTCAATGGCTTCGACGCGAGCGAGGTGTAGCCGATCATCCGAACATGCGTCAGGTCGAGGCGGAATACTCCTTTGGCAGTATCGGTTCGTCTCGCCGAGGAAGTGGTCCCGCTGTTGAAGTCGTTACCGAGTCAGGAAGGTCTGTTCGGTTCCGTGGACAGGTAGACAGAGTCGACATTTCCGAGGACGGAAGCAGGGTTATCGTCTATGACTACAAATCGGGTGGTAACTCCGCATACTCGAAACTGGAATCCGACCCTGTAAAGCGTGGAACCAAGCTTCAACTTCCACTTTATTCGAAGGCAGTAGGACACAAGTATCCCGATGCCGAAATTTTCGCTTCTTACTGGTTCGTTAGAGAAAACTTGTCGGAGCTCAAACCATATCCGTTGGAGTACCAAAACGAGAAAGCCGAATCTGCGCTTGGCGAGGTTGTAGGCACTATTTTCAGCGGGATTAAAAACGGAGTGTTCCCGGCACGACCCGGTAATCCGGCGGGTTGGGGTGAGAGCAGCGAATCGTTCGAAAACTGCATGTTCTGTGAATACGCGAGAGTTTGCCCGAAAAGTAAGTCCCGCCTATGGCACAACAAAAAAGGTTCTGACGAATCATTAGCAGATTACGTAGATCTAGCGGAGGGTGATCGATGAGTAACATTCACCAAGATCAATCCTCACCACGCGACCATATCGTTGGGTCCGTGCGGGGTTCGCTCGAACGAACTATCTATGCCGGCGCCGGTGCCGGTACGGGAAAAACACAGGCACTCGTCGAACGAATTGCCAACCTGATCATCAATGCTGATGTGCGACCGGAAAATATCGCGGCTATTACGTTCACGAACGCTGCAGCATCTGAACTTCGCCAGAGAGTCAGAGAAGAACTTGAGCGACGAGAAGTCGGCGTGGCCGCCAAGTACGAAAGGCAGAAGATTTCGGCTGCGCTCGATTCACTCGATTCCGCATACATAGGGACCATTCATAGCTTTGCTCAAAGCCTGCTCCGAGAGCGTCCTCTCTCGATCGGACTACCGCCTGTATTCGAAGTTTTAGACACTGTTCAAGGCGACGTTCGGTTCGAGAAAGAATGGTCGGATTGGCTCACTCACGCGCTGGACGATGAATCTTTCTCCGGTGCGGTTATTAATGCCCAGCGGCTCGGACTAAGAAACCCGCTGACGAACCTGAAAGATCTCGCACTAGAGCTTCATAACAATTTCGATATTGTCGACAAGGTTGGTGAGCTTCCAGTTCCGAACGACACAGATGATCCGGCCACCGTTCTGCGCTCGGTGCTGAGTGACTTAGAGGCCGCCTATTCGCTAAGGGTTTACTGTTCGAACAACGATGATCGACTTCTGCGTCACATCGAATCGTTACTCCCTCAAACCATCACATGGATAACCGACGCTCTAGAGAACGGAGAGGCAGAGGAACAGATCCTCGCCCTCACTCAAATCGCCAAGCTGACTGCTAGCGGAGGACGCAAAGGCGACTGGTCTGATCTAGAAAGTGGTGATAGCAGTCTCGACGAGGTGCGTGATTTACTTTCTCTCGCTCAAGAAACTATCGAGGCCGGCAGACAATCGCTTGGAGAAGCAACCGTAGTTCCTCTCGTAAACGCGGTAATTTCTATGGTGCTGAAATACGCAGCGAAGCGTCGTACTGAGGGGACGGTCGAGTTCCACGATTTGCTCGTACTTTCATGCGAGATGATCGACTCAGATCCCGAGGTTCGCAAATATTTCCAGAGTCGATACACCCATATTCTGATCGATGAATTTCAGGACACCGATCCTCTTCAGTTGAAGCTGGCTATGAGGCTCGCTGATCGGGAGGACGTAACTGAGTCAGGCGGCACCCCTACACCGGGCGCAATATTCGTCGTCGGCGATGCCAAGCAGTCGATTTACCGATTCCGTCGGGCTGATTTGACTCAGCTTCAGAGCCTTGTTTCATCTCTGGGCGCTGAAAGACTTTCACTATCGCAGAACTATCGATCAAATCCGGAAATTCTCGAATGGGTGAATGCTGTTTTCGAACCGTGGATGAACGGTCCTGATGGATCTCTAAATGATCCGAATCAAGCCGAATACACCTCGCTAGAGCCAGGGAGGGATGACTATCAGCAGGCATCCAAACCACGAGTGATGGTGATGGGGCGACCCGCCGAAGGAACTGTGGAACTGGCTCGAACCGACGAATCGAGGGACGTTGCGAAGCTCGCACTCAGTGTGGGCTCAGGAGATTGGAAACTACCTGACGGGAGCGGAGGTCTTCGACGATCTCGGTTCAACGACTTATGTGTTCTTATGCCCAGACGAACAGCACTGGCGTTTCTAGAAGACGCATTCGTCGCCAACGGAGTTCCATACGTTCTTGAAGGTCAAACCCCGATATTCGAATCGCAGACAGTCCATGAATTGAGCAACAATCTCGCAGCTATCGACGATCCGACCGATCAAGTAGCGATAGTTGCCGCGTTGAAATCAACGGCATGGGGATGTTCTGATCAGGATTTATATGATTGGGCATCAAATGGAAGCAAATTCGAATACGCTCGACAGGATTTGTCCACTGAGTCTTCGTCGCAGGTTTCAGGGATGACGAAGGTAGCGAAAGGACTTGCGGGTCTGGCTCGTTACCACGGCATGCGACATCGCTCATCAACCGCGTATTTGATTGAGCGTTTCGTCAGGGAACGACATTTGCGAGAGGTTGGCGCGCTGTCTCATCCAGACGGTGAACGTGAACGATTGATCGATGTTTTTATCGAGATGGCGCGGACGCTGCAAAGATCAGGCAACGGATCGCTTCGAGAGTTCGTGCGCTGGATATCGAGGCAGTCTGAAGCCAACGTCAGAGTGGCTGAGGGAGCGCTTTCACACAGCGATCTGAATGCGGTGAGGGTGATGACTGTTCACGCCGCAAAAGGGCTCGAATTCCCGATTGTTGCCCTGACTGGCATGCAAATGAATGCACGTCCACCTAAAGGCGAATCGATCATCACCGAGGAGTTTGGGCGTTCTGTACTGGCGGTGCAGTTGGGTTCCGCCAAGCTTGGACTGTCTACCCAGGATTACTCAGATCGAGCAAAAGCCAGTAAAGAAGCAGAGAATGCTGAGCATGTTCGCCTCGCCTACGTGGCAGCGACACGTGCACGGGAACACCTAATCGTCAGCGTTCATCGTTCGGCGGGTGACAACTCGTCTCTTGCCGCAAAAATCGCTGAATTCGACGCGCTAAACGATGTTTCTGTCCTGTTTGACGACTCGATTGTTTCGGTCGGTAAGCGCGAGCCGGAAGAACCAGGAACCGGAAGTTTTTCAAGCACCTACTCGCTCGTCGAACGCGAGCAGTGGCTGAATTCCACGAACTTTGCAGTTCAATCAGCAAAATATCGCGGGTATATCACCCCTTCGGAACTTGCAGACCACTCTATTTTCGAGTCGCCAAAACCCGAAGATAATGCTGAGGCGACAGAATTAAACCCTGCGAGGAGAGGTCGCGGTGGCACAGATGTCGGTTCGGCTGTGCACGAGATTATGCAAGAGATCGATTTCGCTGATCACTCGGATCTTGACGCCATTGTTCGAAGTACCTCGGAGGCCTATAACATCGCCGACTCCGCAGATGAAATTGAATCACTGGTGAGAAATGTGGTCTCTGCACCCATATTGGCGCAAATAGCAGAGAAACGGTACTGGCGAGAAGCTTGGGTTGCGGCAGAAGTAGAACCCGGCATTGAGATTGAGGGTTCCGTCGACTTAATGATCCAAAACCCAGATAAATCGATCTCGATAGTCGACTACAAAACCGACAGTGTTCGAGGTCAAATACTCGCTGAAAGGGCAGTGGGATACGAACCCCAACTCGCTGGCTATGCTCTGGTTCTCGAAAAGCTCGGAATGACGGTAAGAGACGCGACACTGATTTTCGCCGACGGCGGACCCTGTGGTGAAGTTTACGAGCATCGAATTGATGACCTTGAGTTGGCAAAAAAATCCACTATGGATTCGATCCGAGAAAAACATCGTACTTGAATCATTGATTAATTTAGGAAAGGTTTTTAGCCTCCCAAGTGCTCCGAATCACTCCACGTCACGCTAACATCGGCATTTGAATTAACACGATCACGCTCGCGGAGGTATTTGATGGGTCTACTCGACGGTAAGAAGGCTCTTGTAACAGGAGCTCGAAAAGGAATTGGTCGAGGTATCGCACTGACTCTTGCCAACGAAGGCGCCGATGTTGGCATCAACGACATCGTGGACGACGAGACTTCTCACCGTGCGGCAGAACTGGTCAGCAGTCGCGGCGTGAGCGGGACATTTCACTCCGGCGACGTCAGTACGATCGAAGGTTTCAATTCGGTCATTGACTCGTTTATGGCTGATCACGGGCAGATCGACATTCTCGTCAACAACGCCATCTTCCCTGACCAGCAGCGATCCTTCTTTGAAGTCGATGAGGCTTACTGGGATCGAATGATGGACCTTTCACTCAAAGGGTATTTCTTCGGGGCGCAGCGAGCCGCTAAAGAAATGATCGCGGCTGGCAAGGGTGGCAGCATCGTGTGTCTCTCCAGCGTCCACTCATATGTTGCAATGCCAGGCTGGACTCCGTATGGAGTGGCAAAAATGGGACTTCGACGAATGGTCAAGGGGCTGGCAGCTGACCTTGCCGGGCACAACATCAACGCCAACTGTATTGCTCCCGGTGCGATTTCCAATCGGCTACCAGACGCTTATGACGACGATGTTGTTGATGGCGCTCCCCACGATCCGGAATCACTCCGATTTTTCGTTCCAGCGCAAAAGGGCGGGTTGCCAAGTGATATTGCGAATGCAGTCCTCTACCTGACCTCTGATCTCGGTCAGTACGTCAACGGCGAAACAATACTCGTCGATGGCGGAATGATCGCAGCACGACAGATACACGACTAGCCAATAAGGTGGGCGAAATGTCTGGACCCGGAAAACTACTCGAAGGCAAAAAAGCGCTTATCACTGGCTCACGTCGGGGGATCGGTGCTGGAATCGCGACTCTGTTCGCAGAGCACGGTGCAGATGTTGGAATAAACGATGTAACCCGGGACGAGGAAGCCGACAAAACGATCGCGTTAGTCGAATCTCTAGGGCAAAAGGCGTCCTGGCATCAGGCAGATGTCGGGGATACTGATGATCGCACCCGGCTGCTCGACGAATTTGTTCAGCAACATGGTCGAATCGACATTCTCGTCAACAACGCCGTTGCATCCCGAGATATGCACTTCACCAAGATCACCGAGGAGTTCTGGGATCATCTGGTTGGGCACGCCCTGAAGGGTTACCTGTTTTTGGCACAAGGTGCCGCGACCCGAATGATCGATCACGGTCATGGTGGAAGCATTATCAACATTAGTAGCGTCCACAGTTTCCGAGCATGGCCGCATGACGGTGTTTACGGGATAGTAAAAGCCGGTCTTAATCGAATGGTTCAGTCGATGGCACATGATCTTGCCGGGACAGGAATTACAGCGAACTGCGTAGCTCCTGGATACATCGACAGTCGCGTTTTACCGGACCACGAGGAATCATCACGAGGCGATGATGAGTATCTCGGCGGGGCGAAAAGCTTTATCCCGAGCCAGCGTGGTGGACTTCCAAGGGATATCGCAGGGGCGTGCGTGTTCCTGGCTTCGGAACTTGGAGAGTACGTGAACGGTCAAACAATCACGGTAGACGGTGGGTTCCTCGCCGGCGGTGTCCCGCCCGATTCCATGCCGCTTGAACCAGGCATGCCAGGGGCCATGGAGTAAGCGGTGGGAGATTCGAGTCATATCGAACTCGCGCCAGATGGCGAGAACCTCGTATACGAGACCCCGTGGCTGGATTTCTACTACGACGACATAGTTCATGCCGACGGTACGCCAGGTAAGTATTCGTGGTTCAAGCGACACAATGACCGTGGCGCAATGATGATGATCCCGGTCACGCCTTTGGGTCGATTTCTGGTGATAAAAATTTGGCGTCACCCGATTAAGCGGTACTTCTGGGAGTTCCCAGCCGGACTTGCCGAGGACGGCGAGTCTTCTGAAGACACGGCACGTCGGGAGTTGCTCGAAGAAACCGGGGTCACGGTTGATCGAGTAGAGACGATCGGCAGCGTGGTGACAGTTTCTGGACTAGATGGCGGCGCGTCGGACGTGGTCCTCGCCGAAATCCCCGAAGTGTCTCCTGACGATCTCAATTTGCAATCGAGCGAAGGCATCGTGAAAGCGCGATTGCTCACACTTTCAGAGCTATTCGAACTACTGGCATCTCAAGAGATAAACGACGGTGTAACGATGAATTGCCTGGCTCACTACTGGATGTGGAGTAACCGACAAAAGAGTATCGCTGGCGGAGAATAATGAAAGATATTTACTCCCACATAGATTCACATGTTGATGAATCGATACAACAGTTATTTGAGCTCGTTAGACAACCTTCGATTTCCGCGCAAAAACTCGGATTCGATAGAGCCCCGCGTCTGATGAAAGATCTGTTGGAACTCAACGGATTTGAAGCGGATATCGTTCCAGTGCCGAATGACGGATTGCCAACTGTCTATGGTTTCATGCCTGCTTTGAACGATCCTGAGACCGCACCGACTCTTCTTTTTTACTGCCACTACGACGTTCAACCGGTCGACCCGCTGGAGTTGTGGGATACCGATCCATTCGAACCGACGCAAGTTGACGACAGACTTTACGGTCGCGGCATGTCGGACGATAAAGGCAACATTGGTGCTCGCCTCGCTGCGATCCGCGCCTTTGTTGACGAACGAGGTGGCGTGCCGTGCAACATCAAGATGTTTTGCGAGGGTGAAGAAGAATCGGGTTCGATCAACCTGCCTGATCTTATCGCCGAGAGAGGCGACGATTTCAATGCCGATGCATGTATTTGGGAAGGTGGCGGTCGAAATCTAAATGACGATCCGTTCATGTACCTTGGTCTCAAAGGCGTACTCGGCGTTGGACTCAGCGTCAAAATGCTTGCCGGCGACGCTCACTCTTCGTATGCGGCGATATTGCCGTCAGCGGCGTGGCGATTGCTGCGAGCTCTCGAAACTATTAAGGATGGAGACGAAAGAATTTTGATAGACGGCTTTTACGATGCCGTCACAGAACCGTCCGCAGAAGCGATAGCCGCGGTTGAAGCGTTGCCGGATGATGCGCCTGAGTGGCGCGATACGTTCGGCGTGACAGGATTCGTGAAAGGACTTGAAGGTGAGGATTTGCGAAAGCAACTCACTTTCCAGCCGACCGCGAACGTTGCCGGTCTCGACTCGGGGTATCAGGACGAAGGTCTTAAGACTGTATTGCCAGCGGTTGCCAGTGCGAAGATGGATTTTCGACTGGTTCCAGATCAACGTCCTCACGACATATTCGAGAAACTTCGTAGACACCTCGATAAGCACGGTTTCGACGATGTCGAGCTCGAACTACTGGGAGCGGTGAACCCGTATCGAACCGATTTGAATTCGCCGTGGGTACAACTCGTTGCCGAGACTGCGGAGGAGATTTACGGTCGAAAACCTGTAATGACTCCCAACATGGCGGGTACCGGACCAATGTTCGATTTCGGCGACACCCTGGGTATGCCGATCGCAACGTCAGGTATCGATCATCCTTCGCACAAAATTCACGCGCCAAACGAAAACATCACAGTCGAGGATTTCACTCTCGGAGCGAAGCACGCCGCACTAATAATCGAACGATTCGCACAGGATTGGGGATAAATATCATTCGCTTAGCTCTCAGGGCGGACGTGTGCGCAATCTCGTACAAGCTGGATTCAGAATATCGATCAAGACATCCCAATGCCATCCTGGAGCTCTCGAAGGACGGCAGGCGGCGCAGGTGGGGATTGGCGCTTACCTGGCGACTCGCGCTACTCTGCCCCAGATCCCTTGTTACCTCGGGATTTGGGGCCAACTGAGAACCTACTTGCGCATCTTAATTGCTGACTACGTTAGCGATGCGATTCCTTCTGTGTAGAATTGGCTGGTTTTGTTGACACTTGTAGTCCGAGAGCGCACCCGAAAATGGCCGTAATTCAACCCACACCTGAACACGTACTCGACAAAGAGACCATCGAGCAACTTAAGCGAGTGAACACCACCGCCGTCGTGGATGTGCTTGCTCGAAACGGATACGAACCGCACTACGTGTATATGCCGAAAGTTCGCACGATGAACCCCGGGCTACGTCTGGTAGCCCGAGCGATCACTGTTCGATTTGTTCCTGCTCGGCCGGACGGAATGGCAGAAAAACCCGGTGGTGAAGAATCACCAGAGTACGCCGCCTTTGAACTTGCAGGTCCGGGCGATGTCATCGTTATGGAATCGATGCGGAACAAGCGCATGTCCATTGGTGGCGATATCAAGTTCTTACGACTCAAACAACGAGGCGTGGATGGCCTTGTGTGCGACGGTGGAATTCGTGACATGCACACCGTGAAAGATTATGGCGTTGGCATGTGGGGACTCGACAAAACCTCCAATCTCGGGACCCGAGTTGGCACACCGTATTCGACCAACGACACGGTTGCTGTCGATGGCGTTTTGGTGCGCCCAGGTGACTACATCGTTGCTGACGATGATGGTGTGGTTGTTATTCCTCGCGGCGTGGCTCCAGACATTGCGAAGAAGGCTATCGAGTACGACGATCTTGAAGAGTGGATTCGCCGTCGATTGGATCGGGAGCAATTGACTCCAGGTCTGTACTACCCGCCGGATGACGAGATCATGGCAATGTACCGCAAGGAAAAGGCCGAACAGGGCTAACGGTTTGTTGCTGGCGATCGTTTGGGGTAACGGGCGGGGTAACGCCGCCCGCTTTCCGAGACCGGCGTCCCCTCTCGTAACGCCCTCGGTGCGCGACCGCCACCCCAGATTACTCGTTTCCTCAGAATATGGGTGTCTGTGTCGAGTCGGCGTCTAAATTCATCATCCTGAGACCCGTCGGAGGGTTCGTTCGCTCTCCCATCTAAGTCAGCAGCCGGATGACTTAGCCGTTCGGCGAACCCGGTCGAAAAATGCACCTGACCACCGTCAGAACTGGATATCGATGCACTGACCATCGTAAGCGTACTGAATGTCGAGATGTTCTGAATCTTTCAGCGCGGCAAGTTCGGCGTTAACCGAGTAGTGATCAATATCATGAGTTGCGTCGGTCAACAGCGTTTTGCATATTCCAAGTTCCCGAGCTTTTTCAACTGCCTGCTCCAGAGTGAAATGTGTACCGTGAGTTCTCGCTGGGCGGAGCGCATCAAGAATAAGAAGCTCAGACCCTCTAATCAGATCGGCCGTGGAATCGGGGATGTTCGAAGTGTCTGAAATGTAGCTAACCGGACCGAAGCGATAACCGAGTGCTTCGCGTCCTTCGCCATGTTCAACCGGCAACGGAACGAACTCGAGTCCGTCTACCTCAAACGATTTATGGTCTATAACCGTGAAGTCCAGCTTGGCGACACCCCCGCCACCAGACTGCTTGTTGCGATCCACCAGATAGAAAAATAGTGACTCAACTGCATCTAGATCTACCTGTCGTAGATAAATAGGAAGCGTTGCCTGGGCGTTGTTAGTCCAGTCCCTGAGATCATCTAACCCACCAACCGCATCTGCGTGAGCATGCGTTATGACCAGCCCGTCTATGGTCTGGGCGTTAAATTTTGGAAACCACTGGATCGCCGATTCATAGAAAAATTTGCCGGCATCGATCATCAGGTTGCTAATGCCGCCATCCGATCGTTCGCGTTGTATCAAGAGAGACGTGTTGCGGCGACGGTTAGGCGACCCGGGTTTCACGGCGTCGGGGCAAACTAGGCACGTGCTTTGGGGGTTTGACAGACATGAGACCCTCGGCACTCCTTCTGAGGTGCCGGTTCCAAGGAAAACGATTCTGGAAATCGGGGTGTCGGTTGTGGAATCTGAAATCGTCACCGAAAAAGGATACCGACAGAGTTGGTCAAATTTGCTAATGGTTAAGTCGCAATGTCGAGCTAATATTTCGTTATCAACTCCCAGTTAAACGAACTGCTTGATGGCGCAGCAAATGGAAGATTCATACTTCTTTCTGCCGAACAACCGACCGCAGTAGCCCTGATACGGGAGATAGCTGGAATCTGCGTAGTGCCCGATTACGATTTGGCTCCGACCGGCTCACAGATACGCCACCAGCGCTTTAGAGCTTCAATCCCAACATGGCGGGCTCAGTTCGGATGAAATGCTGATGCCTATTGTGATTACTTATAACGCTGACAGAAATCAGCCTCCTCAATCTGCCTTGTCACGGTAAACTTCAGTCTTTCAAAATCTAGTCATCGTCTTGAGTGCATCGACACGTCGAGTCGCTAATTGAAGAAGAAACAATGAAAAAGACCATTCGCGGCGAACTAAAGAAGAAACTTCAGGCTGGTGAGGTGGTTGTCGGACCGTTCACCATCGTGCCGTCAGCAACCATGATTGACGCACTTGGCTATGCGGGGATGGATTTCTGCATTCTCGACACCGAACACGGACCGTTATCTATGGAGACGGTCACGGATCTCGTCATCGCGGCGCAAGGAACCGGTGTAGCTCCGATCGTTCGTGTCGGCGGTAACGAAGAATGGCCGATTCTTCGAGCACTCGATATTGGAGCAGACGGTGTTCAGGTTCCACAAATCAACCAGAAGTCGGACGCCGAAAAAGTCGTTCACGCTGCCAAATACGCACCAATGGGTGAACGTGGCGTCTCGGTTTTCACTCGCGCAGGAAACTACTATAAGGACGACGCAGTCGACCACCCGACGCGCCAGAATGAAGAGACCATGACCGTAGTCCACATCGAGGGGCAGAAAGGTCTCAACAACCTCGAAGAAATCATGACCGTCGATGGAATCGACGTTCTATTCCTTGGTCCTTACGACATCTCGCAGTCACTCGGTGTCCCCGGCGATGTGCGGTCTAACATTGTTGAAGACGCCCTAAAAGAAGCAGCTTCGAAAGCCAGAGCGAAGGGTCGTGTGATTGGTTCGTATGCAAAAGACGTTGAGATGGGTAAGTGGCTTATCGATCTCGGTGTTCAGTATCTGTCGATCAATGTTGATGCGACGATATACATGCAGGCATGCGAGAGCATAGCTAAGGAACTCAAGTAGCCTGAGTGTTGGCTTAATCCAACAAACTGAACAGCTCAAAAATTACCGCCGGAGTTTTCATAGCAAGTCAGGGTTTGGTGAAACGCCGAAACCTGGTGCATCGCCAGTTTGGATGTAGCCTTCAACCGGCTCCGGCACACCGATCCACAAATCGTCTTTCGCACTGCCTCTAACGCCTGGCAACAACTCCGCAAAGTCGTCGCATGTCGAAGCGGCGATCAAATGAAGCCCCCAGGGTTCTCCTCCTCTGTGCGGCACGACTGACGCTCCTGTCTCTTGCGCCATATCAGTAATTCGCAGTCCCGCAGTGATACCTCCACACCAGGTGATATCAGGCTGCCAAATGTCGTAAGCGCCCGAGCGGGCGATGTCGGCGAATCCGTGGGAACTAAACTCGTGTTCGCCTCCCGCCATGTTTACCGGGGCGATTTTAGGTCGAAGCTCGCCGAGTTCTTCAAGGTCATCTGGCGTCAAGATATCTTCGAACCAGTGAATTCCTACATGTTTCAGAGACTTGTGCATCTTGAGCGTAATTTCGCTATCCCACGACATGTATACGTCGAACATCACCTCAGCATCTGATCCAAGGGCATTTCGAGCCTTCTCAGCTACGTCGACCGCCTGATCTATAGATTCTTCGCCGGTCCACCGGTGCGGAATTTTTTGAGCCGTGAAGCCGAGCTCCGCGTAATATTCAGTGTCGGGACCGGTGGCGTAACAACGGATTCGAGGTTGGATCGAATCACTCAGAAGTCGAGCCACTGGCTTGTTTTCCGCCTTTGCTATGGCATCGTAGAGAGCAAGGTCAACACCGCTCAACGCCATGATGGCAATTCCTTTACGACCGTATGGAATCGACTCGGTGTATAAGAAATCCCAGACAGCGGAAATATCTTCGAGCGAGTTCAAGGGTTTACCAACGAGTATTTCGGCGAAATGCCCATTTACGACTTCAACGGCAGCCTTACCACCACCACCGTATCCCCAACCGACCTGACCGGTGTCGGTTTCGATCCTGACCACTATTTGCCATAGATGGGTACGCCACGAAGGCACCGTGTGCTCGTAGTTGGGGTAAACAGCGCTGACTGACGTAACTTTCAACCGATCCTGCCTAGAGATACTTGAGAATTGCTATTTGCTGGATATTACTTGCTTAGCAATCTACAAGACAGATCGGTATTGAGAAAACAATAGAGGAACCGATAGCGCTGGTCTGTTCGCGTCAGATTAAGCGATTTCGGCGATTAGGAAGGAGTCGGTAGGAGCTCATGATTCGCCTGGCGCAGCGCATTGAACATAGGTCACATATATTCCGAACTGGTCGTTCCGTAAGTGAGCGTCATCTTTGCATCGGGAAAAGCCTTTGAAAATGATCATTTTTCTAACCGGAACAATGAGAGTTACTAATGACACATCGCGTGTGCACCGAAGTCTTGATCGACCGTCGAAGGTTCAAGCAATCGACGCCTAGCACAGGCGCTGGACTGACACAAATTGCTTGTACAAATTCAGTGTGTTCTGATGGTCTTACTGCAGCATTACTGGTTGCTGAGAGTTGCCTTATAGTCTGCTGTGGAAATCATACGAGAGACGATCTGCACCGCTACGAATCCGACTGCGCCGACCATCGCAATAAGTGCGACCGCGGTTGATGCACCGAGACTTTCTGCCGCTGCGCCCATTGAAAGTGCACCGAAAGGCATGAGTCCGATCACCAGGAATCGTACACTGACCACGCGGCCACGAATGTAGTCCGGGCAGTAGATCTGAACAACCGTCATATTCACGACCATGTAGCTGGTCACGGCGAATGCAGTTACAGTCACGAGCGCAATCGACAGGGAATACCACGGTGATAAAGCGAACCCGATCAAGGACGCGGCCGCGAGCATGCCGAACGAAAGTTCGAGCTTCTGGTGAGAAATGCTTTCGCCAATTGCAACAACCGTGAGCGAACCGATTAGCGAACCGACACCTGCTGCCAGCATGAGAACACCCAATCCGCCTGCTCCAACGTTTAGAACATCTTCAGCAAACACCGGCATAAGTGACTGGAACGGTCCGACTGTGAGGATCATCACCATCGCACCGAGCATCAAGAAGCGAATCGTAGAGTGTTGGAATGCGTAAGCAAGCCCGGCTTTGACGTTGTCAACAATCGACCCGGTTGGGTCGTTAACGCTGGTGTGATGGACCGGACTTAGAGTCGAGTAAATGATCAGAGCCGGGAGAGCGACTACTGCGCTTACGCCCAGCGCCCAAGTCGCTCCAACTACTGGGAGCATAATTCCACCGATAGCAGGACCAATGATTTGTGCCGAGCTGTACGTAGTTGCAGAGAGTCCGACTGCAGTTCGCATTTGCTCACGGTGTACAAGTCCTGAGATCAGGGCTTGCCGAGCCGAAACCGCCAAGGAGAACGCGATACCGTTGACAACAGAGATTGTCAGGATGTGCCACGGAGCCATCACTCCGGCTGCCGATATCGTAAATAGAGCGAAGAAGCTTGCGAAGAGTGTGAAGTCTGATCCCAAGGTGATCATCTTTCGGTCAACCCGGTCCGCGAGCGCTCCACCGAGCAGTGATAACAGCAGCATCGGCATCATCATCGCAGCCGTCACCATAGTCACCATGAGCGGCGAATGGGTGAGGTCGTACATCATCCAACCACGAATCAACATTTGCATGTTGAATCCGGTAAAGGTCGCGAAGCCTGCGGCCCAGTAGCGTCGGTACTGGCTGTTTCGAAGTACACCGAGTGGGTGACCTCGGCGAATATGTCGAACCGGTCGTGCTTTAGTGGTGGATCCATCGGAAGCGCTCGTGGTGCCGTGTCGATGAAGCATTCTTAGGGTTGCCGTGGCTAGAACTCCGTCGCAGTCGTTATTTCAGATCCGCGCTTTTTCTAGATAGTGCTTTAGATAAAAGGAAAACGGTCAAATCCGCTCCATTATTTAACGCTCGCGCTTGGCCTACTGAATCTCAATACATTTGACCCCAATAATTTGTGATATCGCGCAATTATTCAAAACTTTAACTTCAGGTAAGTGTTCATTTACTTACTAACGAATTGAGATTGAGACCGAAGTTTAGGAAGATTGCCGCTAATTCATCAAATTGGGTTATGTGAATCCGCGTTTACAGTCATACAATATCGAGGTTGCTTTGATACGGACGGCGATATTAGCCATAAAGATAAGTTGGCAATGTCGGGGCGTGGCGCAGCGGAAGCGCACCCGCTTTGGGAGCGGGGGGTCGCAGGTTCGAATCCTGCCGCCCCGACCATAATGAAGTAAAAAAAGACCTAGCTGATTGCTGGGTCTTTTGCTTTTAACATTTTCAATTCCGTGTTTGCGCGTAATTATGATTTGTCGACTATGACGTACTCCGGCAGTTAACCTAGACGTCATGTCCAATTATCCGCTAATTCTTCTTCCGCCTTCAGAAAGTAAAGCATCTGGTGGAGAAGCTCCCAGTCTCAATTTCAGCGATCTTTCCTTCCCTGAGTTTGAAAAGCAAAGGGAGCTAATGACCAAAACCCTGATACAAATGAGCAAGAAACCCAGAGTTGCCCAAAAAACGCTAGGCGTTAAAGGCGCTGCACTGGATAAGGCGAGGGCGGACAACGCTTCCCTGAATCTTGCACCGACTATGCCTGCGATCGAGCGATACACAGGTGTGATGTACGATTTCATAAACTACCAGTCGCTTGATGAACAGGCGCAGTCCTGTTTTGCTGCCAACGCGATCATATTTTCAGGTCTGTATGGCACGGTCCGACCGTTCGATTTGATCCCGAACTATAAGCTGAAAATGGGCGCAAGAATCAGACTCAATAAGACGTGTGCAGCTATCTGGAAGCCATTGATTACGTCTGCGTTAGCGTCGGTAGCGAAAGATCGAGTCGTGTGGGATCTATTACCCAATGAACATAGCGTAGCGTGGGATCCGGACGAGGTGTCATACGCCGCTCGATTTACGGTCAAGTTTCTTGAAGATCCAGGTGATGGCAAACTACGCACACTTAATCATTGGTCCAAGGCGATGAAAGGCGCGCTAATTCGATACCTGGTTTCGAATCCTGACAAAATGGGATCGACTGAAAATGCATTCGACTCGCTCAAGGAGTTTCAGCACCCGCAGGGATACGAATTTCGTCAGGATATGACTACTCAATCGAGCGATGTAACTGAATTGGTGTTTCTCAAAGAGACTTAGTCCAAAATCGCCATACAGGTGATTCGGTTGATCTACGTGATCAGCTCAATAACGTCATCCATCTTCATAGCAGGTGTAACAACGGAAAGTACTTTCGATCCTCTAGTTGAACGAGTGGACGCGAACACGTTTGATCGAAAGTCAACCCGTTGGCAATCAGTCGGTCAGTTTAACTACACGCTACGAGTTGCCGCACTGTGCGTGATTGAACCAGACGGGAAAAGACCACCCAAACAACCAATATTGGATCAAGGGCGGTCTAGAGAAGTGATTTGATTTGGTAAAGCTAAAGAGCCCCGTCAATCACCATGTCGATAACTGCTGGCTTACCTGAGTCGATTGCCGAATTTACAACGGACTCGATTTCCGCTGGGTCTTCAATTCGTACTCCCTGCATTCCATATGCCTGAGCCTGCGCCGCAAAGTCGATTGGGTTGGGGAAGTCCATGGCAAAGTACGAATCAGGCATGTCGAGTGCGTTTAGTCGGTGGTAGTGATTCATGTTCACTTTAAGTACTCGATACGAAGCGTTGTTGCAGATCACAAATATTGCCGGAATGTCGGAATTTACAGCCGTCCACAGAGCTTGCACGGTCATGATCGCGCTGCCGTCACCGATCACTCCGATGGCAGGCTGATCAGGTGATCCCAGTTTTACCCCCATCACCGCGCCCATGCCCCAACCGATCGCCTGACCACGGCAACCGTAATAAGTACCCTGGGTTGAAGGAGAGAGGGCATCGAACAGCAAGCCGCCCGTGCTAACAGAATCGTTGAAAACCGCAGCGTTATCTGGGAGTGCTTTTGCCAAATGGTCAACCATCATTGCGGGTGACATTGGGCGTCCTTTAGCACTGTAGCCAGCTAATTCTTGGAACGATTTGATCCGAGCCGCGCTTTCCGCCGCAGCTTCTCGTGACCGCCCAACTGCTGCTTCCTGTTGCGATCCGTTTAAGCCGTCGCGCAAAGCTTCAGCAAGTTGTGCAAGGGCTTTGCCCGGTGATGCGAGAATTCCAATATCGGTCGGTTCTGATTTGCCGATGGCACCAGAATTGATGTCGATATGAATAAGCTTCGAGCTATCAGCAACAAACTGACCGGGTTGATAGAAGAAGTCTTCAAACACCGGGCAACCAACGGCAACTACGACATCGGCCGCTCGCACAGCTGCAACTGCCTCGGCGGTTCGCATGTTCAAATTGCCCTGCCACAGAGGGTGGTCGGCAGGGAAGTTAACAGCGGTCGATCCGTGACCGTATGCGCGCATGCCGGCCGTTTCAGCTACCGCAACAGCAGCAGCGGTTCCGTTGGTGTCGACAACTCGATCGCCAACAATAAGGATCGGTCGTTCTGCCGATGCGACCAATTCACATACCTGATCGATCATTTCTGGATCAGCAGACGGCGAGATGTCGACGTGCGCGGAGGGGATGAGATCAACGTCGGCTTCATCGTCAAAAGCGTTTGCCGACATTGCGACGAATGTTGGTCCGGTTGGCACAGTGCGAGCTTCCTGGAACGCCCTTCGGATCACAGAAGGAACCTGCTCGGCGTGGGTGATCTCGGTACTCCACTTTGCGTATGGGCGCGCCATGTCAGCGAGATCAGAACGTCCTGGTGCCAGTTTCCGTATGTCCTTGTTGCCCGCTGTCATCACCATGGGCGTACCGCCGTACAACTGGTCGATCATGAGTGACAAACCGTTCGACATTCCGTTGTCTATATGGAGGCTAACAAGAGGTACTTTTCCCGTTGATCGGGCGTATCCCTCAGCCAGACCAACCGCAACTCCTTCCTGGAGCACCAGCACGTACTCAATTGACGGGTACTGATCCATCACCGCCATCATTGGTGCTTCGCTCGTGCCGGGATTGCCGAACATGTATTCGACTCCTTCGGCTTCAAACATTTTCAAAAGTGCGTGCTTACCAGCGATGCGTACCAAGGTATGAGTTCCTTATTGCTGTAGTTGTATGCAGGTCTATTTACTGTTTACAGATTCTATCAATATGTTGCGTAGTTTCTCGGTGACGATTTCAAGCTCACCGTCCTGCAGGTTGAGTGGGTCGACCCACATTCTGTCAGGCTCTGGACGATAGTCCACTTGCATGTAGATTCGCGGGGCGGATCGTTTCATCTCATTGACGATTTCACCGTAGCTCGGTCCGTTCCAGTCGCGGTTGAACCGAATCACTGCGTGCGGGATGTAATGGTCGTAATTGTGAAGCACTTCGGTCTGGATACCCGGAATCTCGGCAATTTGGTCAACCAGAAAATTCATCTTTTCACGGTAACGCCTGGTCTCTGCTTCTTCATCGATACTGGTGAATACTTCGAGCGCTGCAAGAAGCCCCGCGATTTCCTCTTTCGAGACCTTTTGAGCACGTGTAACTCCGGGATTCGGAGCGTTGTTCAACCGCGCGTATTCAATCCATTCCGACTTACCAACAAGGAAGCCGGTGCTTTGTGGCCCGCGAACAGCCTTGCCGCCAGAGAAGCTAACGAGATCGGCTCCCTGACCCGTGTACTTGGTCAAATTCTCCCGGGGTGGGAGCATTGAGGCGCCATCGGTTAATACTGGTAACCCGTGGTTGTGAGCTAAATCAGCAAGGTCGGTAAGTGGAACCCCGAGTTCACTCTTGAACGGTGATTCGAGGTGAATAAATCCCGCTGTATTCGGACCAATAGCTTCTGCGAGTTCGTCAACCGTGCAGTCGGTAGGGCGTCCTACTTCGACGAATCGAGATCCTGGGCCGAGGTATAGATGGTCGTAAACAAATCTGTGGCCTCGCTGGATGATTAGCTCATTTGGCATTCCATCAGATATGGGCAGTTGAGAAATTTTCTCTGGATCGTCCTTTGCCATTGCTGCCGCAGCCTGAAGAACCAGTCCGCCTGATGCGCCTGAAGTGATGGTCGCAGCTTCGTTCCCTGTAAGTTCTGCAACGCGTTTTCCAGCTGCTATAAGTAACTCTTCTATATCGACGAAGACCTCGCTCATCGCCTCCATGGCTTCGATCACTTCGGTACGAGGTCGGGAACCGGAGTGTTTCGTGTTCGGGCCACCTGCGTTTATTAACGAAGTGACTCCAAGATCATCAATGATTGATTTTCCGCTCAGTTGATCCGGCAACGTTCTAATCTCCACCTGTCTGACCCGAGGGCACGGAATCACTTCGGATGGAAGTCGCTGCGCCTGCCGGTGATTTTTCAGGATTCTCTTCCATTTCAGGCCAGTCCGGAATCAACTGTCGCTTGGTGCTTTCAAGCAAAACTATTGCGACCGCACCAGCAAGACTGAAAACTGCGGAAAGAATGATCGCCCACGTGTACGTACCTGTGATGTCGAAAACCATACCCGGGATCAGTCCGCCAAGAGCCATTCCAAGCCCAGCACCCAGGAGCTGCCATCCGTAAGTTGTTCCCATCGGGGCATGGCCGTAGTACTTGCGGATCAAAACCGGGAACGCTGTACCTTCACCGCCGTAGGGAATAGCCCAGACAACGGCGAAGATGTAGAAATCGAGCGTCGAGTCAGCGGTGAGTAGCAGGAAAACCCCGACGCCCTGTCCGAAGAACGAAATGAACATTACCGTTTTCGCACTCATCTTTTCGGAAAGAACTGGCGCGAGGAAACGAGTAGAAACGCTGACGAGAGATACGGTCGTTAGTACACCGGCAGCAGTGAGAGGTCCGAGCCCTTTAGAAATTCCCAGAGGAATTATTCCAACGAGAATAACGGCGTGACCAACACATCCGAGGAAGTGGATATTGATGAGGTTCCAGAACGCGTTGGTTTTGTATACGAAACCTTGAAATTCTTGCTGGGTTCTTACGTAAATATTGCCGCTGGTTATTAACGGGTTGTCGTTCGCTCTGGTGCCGTATGCGATTCGTCCGGTATCTTCAGGCGTGTTTCGGAAGAACAGGAGTATGAGGCTCAACGTCGCAGTGCCGACTATCCCCACGACCATAAAGGCCTGGCTCCAGCCGGCAGTGGCAAACAGAACCGCGAGAGCCTGGACTACCAGTGCAGGCCCCAGGCTCCAGGACACCATCATGATTCCGGTTCCGAGTCCCAAGTGACGACGGAACCAGGCGGCAACGGCTGGTACGACAGGGACAAGGAGCAGCGCCTGAGATATTCCGAAGACTATCCCATATGCGACGTAGAGTTCCCAGATTTGCTTAGTCTGGGAGGTCCACATCATGCCAAGGAAAAACAGTAAAGTGCCGACCACCATGGTTTGTCGGGCTCCGAAACGGTTGCCCAGCCACCCAGCAGCGGGAGATGCGAGAGCCGTGACAATAGACATCAAGGCGTAGGCAAAACCAATTGCGCCAGGTGTCCATCCGAACGCTTCGACAAGTGGGTCAACGAGAACCCCAAACGACATGCGAATTGCCGCTCCAACCATTTGGACCATTCCGGCAATCGCAACGATCACCCAGGCGTAGTGGGCAATCGTGTGTTCTTCGAGACCGAACTTTTTATCGAGCCAGAGTGCTGCGTTTCGCATGGAGAATCAACTAGTGGAGCGGGCAGGCAAGGACTAGCCCGTCTTCCCACCATTCTCCTTCGATTTGAGACTCGTCAACTCCTTCGGCGAGAGCTCTTCTCTCGATTCGATCGACGGATACCCACGCACCAAAATAGATCAAAACTGCTAGTGTTCCTATCACTGACGACATAAGAAGGCCGAACCCCAAAAACGGACGGCGTTTTATATCAAAGCCATCGAGTTCGGGTGACTGAGTTTCTACAGTTTGTGCTCGCGCGTCGACTTTCATCGCAAAATCATACGCCGATGTTGGACGGTTTAGCTCATGAAAGCGTCGCGACTTTGTGGGCGGCTATCCACTCTTCGTCGAGTTCAATTCCTAGACCGGGACCGGTCGGTGCTTCGAGATTCCCATTTTCATTGATCTGCAGTTGCTTTTTTACTCCCCACTGGTGAACTTCCTTTGGAAGCCAGTATTCGAAGTAAGTGCAGTTCATCGATGACATGATGACGTGGAGATTCGCCGCGTTGAGAGCCGAATTTCCGGCGAGACCCACCTCGCAAACCTTGTGGAAGCCTTCGACCATAGACATTTGCTTTTTGAGTCCGGTTATACCGATCTTGCGGACGGTTCCACGTATTACTCGAACAGTGTTGTTTTGAAGAAAGCTCGCAGCTTCGTGGAATAGGAAACCACTCGTATCGCTCATGTTGAGCGGTGTTTCGAGTCGTGTGGACAGTTCTTTGATCGCTTCGACATTGTTCGCGGCGATTGGATCTTCTAACCAGTAGTAGTCGTTTTCATCGAGAACGTGACCCACGTAAAGCGCCTCTCGGAAGGTGTAGCCGTGGTTTCGATCGAGCATAAGTGTCATTCGATCACCAACCGCTTCACGAACTTTTGCCGCCATGATTGCCGCTTGTTTGTAGTGAAGAGGACCCGGATGAATTTTATAAGCCGTGAAGCCTTCATCCAGTAATTGAAGTGCCTCCTCCACGAATCCCTCTGGCGTGCCATGTCGAGGAGGGTAAGTGGCATATAACGGCACTTCCGTTCGAGCAGTTCCAAGCAGTTTGTGAATTGGCTGATTTGCAGCTTTTCCTTCAATGTCCCAAAGCGCGACGTCAAGTGGAGCCCAGGTAGGCTCCATCGCCGAACCGTGACCAGAAATCACCTTGAGCTGGTTCCATAGCCATTCACGATCTGATGATTCTCGATCCATCATTGCTGGTTTGAGAGTTTTGATGATCGCCGCCATGCGGTCCGACGAATCCGCACCTTGGTCACCAACGAACGCGTGACCTTCGATTCCCTGGTCAGTCTTAACTCGGAGCACTCCCTGCGTCGTCGTTCCGCCCAAATCGGCTCGTTCATCCTGCACGCGTACTGAAGGAGGGCGTCGTTCGATCACATCAATGGTGATGTCGGTGATTTTCATGTTCTGTTCGTATTCTGTGACGAGGTTGAATCGCTAAAAAGGCACAACGAGTCCGTGCTCCAAACTGCGAAACGGATAGTACACCGAATAATTCTGGTTGTTCCGCAATAGGTTGTTTCTCCTGTGCGAGTTAGATCATTCACTATGTCGGCGCGTGTGTGCGAAACCTCATAATTGAGGTAAAGATCCCGCGTAACGCGTACACGTGGAAACGTCTTTGATCTGTAAAGTTGCGGAGTACACCGCGGAGGGAAGTTCAATCACTATGGAACACTGGACTGACTACCGTAGAATTCACTCACTAATGATGCATCTTGGTAAAACCGTAAAAACCGATAAGCCTACTCGCAGCGCGTTCGTCGCTGAGCAGGCTCGAGAAGACCTTCTCAACCAGAATCCGAATGCCGATTTGAAGGTTTTCTCTCAGGTCGCTTCGCACTAGATGATCTTGGAGAGGAATACAAGAACGCCCTCGCCACAATTGACGGCGTGAAACAAACGATTCGTGTGAAGCGCACCGTGATGCGTGGACTCGAAGATCGGATGAAATTTTTCGAACAGCAGGTCCTCCGTCACATGGCTCAGCTTGCAAATACAGTGAGTAAAAAGAACGCCGCATAGCGAGTTTTTCGCCACGCAGTCGACCATCACCAAGTAACCTAACGACACCTGCTTTTCAGGTGTCGTTTTCTTTTGGGAGGATCAATTGGCGACTGGCACGGAAATTTCTTCGCTTGAACCGAAAATTGCCGAGATTGCCGAAAGCTCGATGAAGCAAGATCGAATCCCCGGGCTTTCTATCGGCGTTGTTCGCGGTGACTCGATCATTAGTTACTACTCTTTCGGCACACAGACGCTGGGGGAAGACAAGCCTCCCACACCGCAGACCATCTCCCGCGTTGCGTCTATTACAAAGACTTTCACGGCGACGGCGATTCTCCAGTTAAGAGATCTCGGGCAGTTGGAACTTGACGATCCGCTGCTCGTTCACATGCCAGACTTCACGATCGCCAACGCACTCCGCGGAACGCTTGAAGGCGTGACGTTACGGCGACTGATGACGCATTACTCGGGATTGAGAACAGAGCACCCGCTCACCGACTGGAACGCGCCGTCATTCCCGACAGCTGAAGCCCTTCTAGACAACCTCGCTGACATTGACGTGGTGATACCTCAAGACACTCAGTGGAAGTACTCGAATCTCGCGGTCGGTCTGCTCGGTCATGTCATTGAGCAGGTGAGTGGAGTTGCATACGAACAGTATGTGTACGAAGAGATCACCGATCCTCTGGGACTTACCAATACCCGATTCGAGCTGGATCCCGAGCAAAAACAACTTCAAGCGACCGGCTACAGTCATCCGAAGCCCGGCGAAGCTGATCTAAGACTCGCTCCATACGCTCCCTTGCGTGGTATTGCAGCAGCTGGACAGTTGCACTCGAACGTCGAAGATCTGGCTAAGTGGATGTCGTTCCAATTCTCATCGGGACGAAAAATACACTCGAGCAAAGTACTTTCAGCAGAGTCATTGGCTGAAATGCATCGCGCTGTCTATCTCGCCAACGATTGGTCTAACGGGCAGGCGATTGGGTGGCGAATGAATCGTCGCGGCGATCTCGTGATGCACAACCACGGTGGTGGAATCCAGGGCTACGCATCGAACATGGTATTCAGCGTAGAAAACCAGACAGGTGTAGTAGTACTTGCCAATATTTGGCCTGCACCGACTCCATATGTGTTGGCTGAGGACATTGCGGAGATGGTGATTCGAGAACTCGGTCGATTGCCAGAACCGGACGAATCCGTGTTGGAACCTGTATCAGAACAAGACGCCACGCCGTATCTCGGACGCTACTGGGCTGAACCGGGGGCTTATGTTGATGTGGTGTACGAGAACGGATCGTTTGGTCTAGGTAGCCCGCGTGAAGGCGACTACACTTTGCACGGACCCGCAGGGTTGGCGCTTGATCCGTCAATCAACCAAGAAGGCGCGTTTCGAACGGTGGATGGTCGCGGCGCCGGTGAACTCACTGAGTTTTCGTTGAACACCGACGGCAAAGCGAAGTCGTTCCGGCTAGGCGGATTCCTGTACATGCGAGTCAACTAGCGACTATCGGGTTACTGGGTAAGATCGAAGTTATTCTGAGAATGTAAACATGGCTGGAGTATTCGAAATTGCTGACGGGTTTATCGATACCGTCGCCAAACATCATCCGCTTTCGGCAACTCACATGGGTGTACCGGGTTTCGATCATTTGATGCCCGATTACACTCCTGAAGCCGGTGAGGGGTTCCACAATGATGTACTAGCTGCCTACAAAGATATGCAGGCCGCCGAACCGACTAATGAACGCGAACGAATGTGCAAAGACACGTTCATTGACGAGATTTCACTTTCGATTGAGCAGTACGAATCACGAGAGCACTTGCGTGACATGAATGTGCTTTTCTCTCCGGTTCAGAGCGTTCGTTCAATATTTGACCTGATGTCGCAAGACTCCGCCGAAGCGTGGGAGAACATCGCGTCGAGAATGGAAAAGATTGGCGAATCTCTTGACGGTTACCGGCGAGCATTGGATGTTGGACGTTCCGAAGGTTTGGTCACGTCAATCCGACAGGTGAGTGGTACTGCCGAGCAATGCGAAGTGTGGTCTGGAAATGGCGATAACGATCCTTTCTTCGATTCGATGATCGCGGCATTCTCTGCGTCGGATATTAGTGATGATGCACTTGCTCGACGGATCGAAAATGCCGCGCATTTGGCAACTGACGCTTACGCCACGATGGGTGAGTATTTGCGTAACGAGTATTTACCCGATGCCACCACGGTCGACGGAGTTGGACGAGATCGCTACGCCCTTTCTGCGAAGGGATATCTCGGCGCAGAAATAGATCCCGAAGAAACCTACGACTGGGGCTGGGAACAGCTTGCGTGGGTGCGTTCAGAAATGACCAAAACCGCCGAGAAGATCAAGCCAGGCGCTTCAATCGCAGAGGCGGTTGAACTGCTCGAAAACGACCCCGAAAAAATGATCAAGGGCGAAGATGAGTTTCGGCAGTGGATGCAGGATCTTCAAGATAGAACCATCAGTGAGATGGATGGCATCCACTTCGATATCGCAGAACCGGTTCGAACAATCGAAGCTCTGATAGCCCCTCCGGGTGGTGCATTGGCTATGTACTACACAGGTCCGTCGGAAGACTTCTCACGACCGGGGCGAACCTGGTATCCGACAGGCGGGAAAACCGAGTTTCCGATCTGGCGTGAAGTGTCAATTGCGTATCACGAAGGAGTCCCCGGTCACCATTTTCAAATAGCTACGAATGTCGCAATGACTGAAGAGCTTTCGAGATTTCAGCGATTGTTGGCAGGAACTTCCGGGCACGCCGAGGGTTGGGCACTGTACGCAGAGAGACTCATGGGCGAGCTTGGTTATCTGGAGAATCCTGATCTCTACATGGGAATGCTCGACGCGCAGGCGCTGCGAAGCGTACGAGTGATAGTCGATATCGGAATGCACCTTGGCTTGAAGATTCCAAATCATTCCGATTTCCATCCTGGAGAAGTTTGGAACGGCGATCTGGCGCTGGAGTTCATGAAGGAAAGAGTTCACTTCCCGGCCGACTTCGTGGCTTCCGAGGTTGATCGGTATCTAGGTATTCCCGGACAGGCGATCAGCTACAAAGTTGGCGAACGAGTCTGGCTCGAAGCTCGAGAGTCAGCAAAGAAATCGTTGGGCTCAAAATTTGACCTCAAAGAATGGCACAACAAAGCTCTAAAACTTGGCCCCATGGGCCTCGCCCAAATGAAACGAGAGCTGGCGTAGCCCAACCCCGCTTACATTCGCGATATTGGAAACGTGGCTCAAAGTCCCTAATCCCTCCTCAGGTGAGGGAATTGCTTTTCTCGGACGCTAGAAATCTCTTCCAAACCACCGCACATCTGAGTTAAAGATCCACCACAACCGATCAATCGAATTCACTTGCAACTGCTAATTACAGACCAAGCCCGCGAATATCTCGAAAACCGAGAACGACCCGTCGCGCTCGACTGCCTCGCCGGACTCGGCTGAGGCAGTCACGCCTCTATATCGGTCGATACTTACGCAAAAAAAGCCAACCTAAATGCTTACCAGACGGTCAAAGATAAAGGACTCGAAATCCTTGTTTCTAACAACCTGGCATCCAAGGCCGCAGCCGTCCTAATTGAGCACAAGAAGTTCCTGTTCTTCAAATGGCTTTCGGTCCGAGCCCAACTCTACGGTCACTTCACCTGAAGCCACTAACTCACCCTCGACCGTGCGCCGGGGTCCTTTGAATCAGACTCTAAACGTCGATTGCCATTAGTTCTTCGGCGTAGATGACCTGTCCGCCGTAGACCTCTCGGATGTCACCGAGTCCCTTTTCAAGCGGACCGTGTTGTGCGATGTGCGGACCCATGTGGACGAGGATCAGTTTCTTTACTCCGGCTTCCTCTGCCATTCGGGCTGCACCTGTTGTGCCGCATTGCCCGGGTGCTTCACCGTCCGAGTCCATGCATTCCTGGTCATCCCAGCACATGCACAACATTACATCAGCGTCCTTCGCAAGATCGATCACAGACTGACACGGTTGTGTGTCGCCGGTGAACACGACTGACTTTCCTGATTTGGTCTCGATTCTGTATGCGAGAGAATCCAAATAAGGCTGGACGTGCTCAGCGGGTGCTGAAGTTACTTCGAAGTTCTTGGCAGTGTGAATGGTTCCGACACCAACATCTTTCGCTTTGATCTTCGGTGCTTTACGAGGCAACACACCACCGCGGTTGATATAAACCTTCTGAGACAAAGGATGGTAAATCCGTGCCTTCCAGTCGTGCGCAAACACGCCGTTTTCGCCAATAACTCCTTCGGTGATTTTCTCGGTGAGTGTGGGACCGAACACCTGAAGCTGGTTTTCTTTACCGATCGATTGGTCGAATCGAGTGAGGAGGAAGCACGGGTAGTCGATGTCGTGGTCGAAGTGATGATGTGTGAAGAAGATATAGTCGATATCCAGAGGCCAAAGTCCGGCCTGAACGAGCTTGTGTGTCGTCGCCGGACCGCAGTCGATCATGATTTTTTCGCCCTCTACTTCGAGGACGTAGGCTGAACCAAAGCGGGTAGGAGTTGGGGTAGGCGTACCAGCCCCAAGAACATAAAGCCTTGCCATTCGTTGTTGCCTCCAAGGTTCAGTAATCAACTTTCAGGAATTACAGACTTCCGCTCATTAGCATCTACTCCGATATTTCCGTAGGAGAATCATATTCCCGTTCCAGGGATGATTTTGCGCTATCACGCTGCGGGATTTCACCAGTTTTGCGTCTGAGTTATCTCTAAGAAAAAACGAAACCCAAAAAAATCGCCAAAACTCGGAAAAAAAGCTACTAGGAACCATTTAGCGGTTACCGGATAGGATGCCGCCCGTTCGGTCCGCACGCGTTATGTGTGCGTGACTTCAAACGGCACGGTGTCCGCCGTGATCAATGGAGGCGTTGTGGTGCTTTACTTCAAATCTTGTTTACGTTGCAAGGACGGTACTGTCGAGCTTGGCTCAGACAATTTTGGTTCGTTTTTAAGTTGCATTACCTGCGGTTACACGATCAATTCTCGCTCTATTAGAGCGAATGGATCGATCGAGCAACCTACTTCTTTGGAAGAAGACGTTGTGATGGCTCCTCCAGTTGAGCAAATCGCAGCTTTGGAAGAAGTTGACGAACCTGGCTTCGATCCCGACATAGACCTGTTCTACGAAGATGCTGCTGCAATCGAGGTCGAGGACTTAGAGCTCGAAGAAGCGCTCATATAAAAATTTCCGGTCGCGGGATTTACGTTTCGCCGCGCATCGGCGACTCGCGTTTGTTTTTTGCGAATCGTTTGACTCGTTTGTCGCGTGGTCCGGTGTGCCTACTCTCCCTGAGGGAAAGAATTGAGGTGAAGGAAGAGGTGAGTCTGTTTGTGTATGATCGTTTCGTCTGCGGGGCTGCCGTCCTTCGAGAACCTCAGGATTACACTTGGTGATGGCCCTTAGCCGTGGTTCAGGATGAAAATTCTGGCGGAGGTCGGGATGGTGGGCGGTGTTGGCTGTGTTGAGTGGAGATTTAGCGGCGTTCGAGTCGAGGTAGTCCGAGTTCATCGGTTGCCGAGTCGAACCAGTCAGTGACTTCTCTGTGGAGCGGGATTCCTTCTCGTTCTCGAACCTCTGCTTCCTCGTGCTCGGGTAAACCTGCGTAGTAAACACGGTCATGCCCAGGTGCAGGTGGTGTTTCTACTAGATAGGTCAAGAATTCGTCCA
>DBTA01000019.1:0-45447 GCA_002306815.1 Dehalococcoidia bacterium UBA1328
GGTAATTATCGTTATTGTTGAAGAGCAAAGCGGGCAATCATGGTTCTTATTGCCGTGTACTTTCAGAAAATCTCTTACATTGCGATGAATATCGCTACCTATTCGTTCTCGTAAAACTTTAATCGCTCGCTGAGGGACCGAAGATGAAGATATTGAAGCGTTGTTAGCGCCGTAGGCCTCCTGCAAACTAGTGGTAATAGTGGGTCGTCAATTACTTCGACCCTCTGATTTTCGAGTCTCATAATTTCCATTCACTGGGCAGGATAGATGTAGTAGACATGCGCCTATCTTATTCTGATCGAAATAACGAATCTGATAACCCGGCCTCGACTCGAAGACAAGAATCGTCGACGCCAGCATTCGTTCGGGTGTAGGCGGATCTCACCACATTAAGGCGCCGATGAGCACCGGGCTGATCACGATATCCCTTGAATTTGAGAGACCAATCATCAACGACTTTCCTCGACGATCTAATTGTTCGACCACTCTACGTGCGATATCGGTCTTGAAATCCACTCCCACCATTTTCCAAGCACGATAGGTTTTCGCTCAGACGCACGCATGATCGTGTTGTCAACGAGTCGTGGTAGCAAGAACTCCCTAATGACTACGAGATCGGGAGCTTCTGGCGTTACAAGAGCGGCTGATTAATTGCTATGTCGATCTATTCGAGAAAGTCGCGCAGCATCTTGGATCTAGTCGGGTGACGCAGCTTGCGCAGGGCCTTGGCCTCGATCTGACGAATACGCTCACGAGTGACACCGAACTCTCGACCAACTTCTTCAAGTGTGCGGCTTCGACCGTCTTCTAGACCAAACCTTAGTTGGAGCACTCGACGCTCACGGTGGCTGATTGAGTCAAGCACATCGTCAACCTGCTCTTTCAATAGCTGATACGAAGCTGCCTCGGCCGGAGCCTGATTATTGTTGTCGGGGATGAAATCACCAAGAGAAGATTCCTCTTCTTCACCTATCGGCGTTTCGAGAGAGATCGGTTCCTGTGAAATTTTCAGAATTTCACGTACCCGGTCAGCGGGCATTTCCATTTCGCGACCGATGTCTTCCGAAGTTGGCTCCCGACCGTGCTCTTGAACGAGTCGCCGGCTCACTCTGAGCAGTTTGTTGATTGTCTCAACCATATGAACAGGAATTCGGATAGTGCGAGCCTGATCGGCAACAGACCGTGTAATCGCCTGCCTGATCCACCACGTTGCGTATGTGCTGAATTTGTAACCCTTGCGGTAGTCGAATTTCTCAACCGCTCGGATAAGGCCAATATTGCCCTCCTGGATCAGATCCAGCAGCGACATCCCACGACCGATGTACTTTTTAGCAACAGACACGACCAGTCTAAGGTTAGCCTCGGCGAGTTGCCGCTCAGATCGTTCAGCCTGATCTTGGATACGAGAAAAATGTGCACCCAGAAGGAATTCGTAGACCACTAGTTGTTCGTGATATTCGTCAGTTTTTGTGCTTTTTACTAACGAACTTAACTTGGGATCGGCATCTAGAGCGTCAAGGGTTTCCGGCGCAACCAGAGCTGAATCAATCGATAGATCGCGGACCATGTCCTGTGCTTCTTCTAGCTCACAATTGAACGCGTCGGACAGGAACGCAAGCAAGTCCTCGTTGTGCGGACCATCAATGAGTTCACGCAGGTCGGGGATACCAAGCAGCATTCCGAGAGTCGTGCACTTAGGCAGACCCAAGAACCCGGCAATTGACTCGGCGGCCTCACGCTGCGCGCCAACACGACTCAACAATTCAAGTGTTGTATCTGCGGCCGTAGGCATTCGCCCAGTTCTCGCCGCCATTTCAGCTTGAATGTCAGAAAGGCGCTGTGAAACCTCCATGCCCCGTGCGAGGAATCGTTCGTCCTGAGCTGAGAGCAGGTCGACACGGCCAATCTCGCGCAAGTACATACGCATCGGATCGTCAGAAATCTCGGACTCTTCTACCGCCTGGTTGAAGTTGAGTGCCGAAAATCCCTCTGCCTGCTTGGAGCCCCATACATCAAGCTCAGATGCGGTAGCCGCCACCGCGGTTGAACGTAATACGGCAGGCGTTGCACGATCTCCAGCATCGTCGTCGTCAGAGGCGTCTCCATCAAGGTTTGTACTGCTGTTCGACACCAGCAATCCTCCTGAGTTCACAAGATCCTGGAGTTGGTCTTCATTATTGTCGGAAGTCCGTTGGGTTCGTGACATTTATGCCCGACCTGTCATTACTTTGCGAAGATTCTCATTCGGTATGAGGGATTGATCCAAAAGCTCCTTAGCTTCCTCACCTTCCAGCTCTTGGAGCCGTTCGGTCTGTAATTTTTTAATTCGCCTGAAGTGCCTTTCTCGCAGTCGCATCACGCACTGCGCGACATCCTCAACGTGTCGAGCTTGATTTGACGGAGGTAGTTCACGTACTGCAAGTCGGTGAGCCTTTTCCGCCAATTCATCGCCCATTTCGTGCGAAATTTCGTCGAGTGTATGTGACGATTGCCACGCCGTAAACAACGCCCTGTTGTCCGACTCATGGAAAAACTCGGCTGGCATCGCTACGGCGTGTTCCCGTAAATCCTCTCGCTGCATTACGAGAGACAGCAAATGTTCCTCGAGCGGATCTCCTGCTGAAGACGCCAGAACCTCGATTGCCTGCTCTGACGAAATTCGTCGTTCATCCAGGAATTTCGATCTGTTTCCCTTGTTTTGAGTAGAGGATCGACGAGCTCGTGACGCGGGACTCGGTTTATCAACAATCGACTTAAGTCGTTGTTCTGAAACACCGGCAAGTTTCGCAATACTCGACCAGTACCTATCTCTGTCGTAGTCGTTAGTGATGTTGTAAACAAGTGGTGCGACGCTGTTTGCAAAATCGGCGATTCCTTGCCCAGTATCAAGGTTATGAAGTTTTGACTTAGCAACTATCAAGTAGTCGAGGAGCGGCTCGGCATCATTGAGTGACGCACGCCAACTATCCGGGTCTGTTCGAATAGCCTCATCAGGGTCTTTACCGCCATCGGGACGTGCAACCTTTACGTCCAGTACACGTCTCCTACCCGAACTCAACTCAGCAGTTACGCCTTCCAGGGCCCGCATGGTCGCCGCTTCACCCGCGGCATCAGAGTCGAGACACAGGATGATCGTCCCTGTGCCACGAGCGGTAGCGTAACGAGCCAAAGAATCGATTTGAAGGCCAGTTACAGCCGTTCCCATCGAAGCAACAACGTTCGTGAAACCGTGCTCGTGAGCGGCAATAACGTCCATGTAGCCCTCAACAACAACTGCTTCGTTCGCATCACGGATTGATTCGGCTGCCCAGTTCAAGCCGTAAAGAATCGCCGACTTGTCGAATGCGTCCGTTTGAGGGGTGTTTAGATACTTTGGTTCAGAACCGTCTAGAGTTCGAGCACCGAATCCGATTATTCTGTCTCTGTCGTCACGAATTTCAATCGTAAGGCGACCCGTAAACATGTCCCGCCAAGATGCGTCTTCGTTACGAGTGATTAATCCGGCGTCGCGAGCAGTTCTTGCCTGAACGTTACGTGTTCGCAAGTGACCCGAGAGCGTCTCCATGCCACTTGGAGCGAGTCCGAGACCACGCCGAACTGCGGTTTCGCTGTTTATTCCGCGTTCTTTCAGGTATTCGAGAGCTTGCTCACCAACCGGAGCCTTCAGTCGCGAATGAAAATATTCAGCAGCAATGACGTTCGCTTCAATCAGACCCGTGACTGGTTTCTTTCGAGGTTCGTTATCACGTTCCTCGATCTTGATTCCGGCTCGGTTGGCCAAATGCTCCAGAGCGTCACGGAACGACATGTTTTCTCGCTTTTCTACGAAGGAGATTACGTCGCCGCCCTCAGCACAGGAACCGAAGCAACGCCAACTGCCTGACTCCGGGTAAATGACGAAAGAAGGCGTACGTTCAGCGTGGAATGGACAAAGGGCTTTCGGCTGGCGCGATGAAGTATCCAAGTCGACATAATCGGAAATGACTTGGACGATATCGGACCGGCTTTTTACCTCATCTACTAGCGCCATATCTGTGAAACCCGGGGCATCTTAAGTGGATGCTGCTGCGAACTCCGAACGGTGATGTCACACCTGTGGAGACGACTCAATCTCCACACGGATTCGGATAGGTTAACTGTGCCGGAAAGTATACGGGCTCGTTTTTCCCGGTGACGCTTTAGCAGGGATAATTTTGTGTGATTTCTAAATTCGACCCTGAAATACACCATCACTCAACCCAGGCTTGACCTGCTCGGCCATCATCAAGGCAAAGTTGTCCGTCATACCGCACACATAGTCGGCAGCCGCACGTTGATCAGAGCCGGATAGCTCGCGAAGCCAGAAGGGGATCAAATCTGGGTGGCGCGTGAAGTGCTCGAACAACACTCCAACTATCGCTGCGGCCTTGCGGCCTTCGGCTGATGCGCTGATCGGGTGATAGAACCGTTCGAACATAAACACGCGCAGTTCGGTAACGATGTTGCTAAGTTCGGGGGACATTCTAATCCACGGCCTGTCGCCACCTTCTCCGTCCGACACCTCCACATCAATTTCGCCAGTGCAGTCCCAAGAGGATTCGATGACGCCTCGAACTACCGCATCAATCCGCTGCGAGTGGCGAACCCCCAGCGCATCTATTGCCTCATTCGGAAGCTCTTCGACTTTGAAGAAATCAGATCGAAGTGCATCAAGGATGTCGTGTGCAAGATAGGCGAGTGCATCAGAAATTCTAACGATCTGTGCTTCAAGCGAAAGATTCGCCACTGCCGACCTCGACAGGAACTTGCCTTCTGGCTTCGAATGATTACGGATACCGTCAATCACGTGTTCGGTGAGATTCAGACCTTTGCCATCTTTTTCAAGCTGCGTGATGAGTCGAACAGAATGCCTGCTGTGGTGAAAGCCGTCTGGCAACATCTGGTTCAGCACACTCTCGCCGATATGGCCGAACGGGGTGTGTCCAAGATCATGACCCAACCCTATCGCTTCGACGAGGTCCTCGTTCAGATTGAGTCCACGTGCAATTGAACGCCCAACCTGTGCCACTTCAATGACGTGTGTGAGTCGCGTTGTGAAGTGGTCGCCTTGCGGAGCGACAAACACCTGACTCTTGTGCTTCAGGCGTCGGAAAGAATTGGTGTGGATTACTCGATCACGATCACGTTGAAATTCGGTTCGCGTATCGGAAGGTTCTTCAGGTGTCGATCTGACTCCATCGATCGACCGAGATGCATAAGGGGATAGCTGTTCCTCGCGACGTTCCAGCCGTTCGCGAACTGAACACAGGTTATGTTGAATGCTGTTAGAGGTCGTATCCATCGCTTTCTAGCCTATAGGCGATGAGTAAGGATGGTCACCCTTCTTGCTCGGGATTCTAATGCAAATTACGTACGCTCTTATGCGTAACCAGAATCGTTAAAATCATTATCAGGAGAATCGAAGGTTCGACCATCATTCCAGTCCGAATACCCAGTGAAACAGCAAGCGTGCCGGTCCATAACCCTCCTAGCAGTCCCACACTTTGTGAAATGGCATAGACGTCCATCACTCGACCGCGAATTTCCTCTGTAAGTCGAATTTGAACGGCAACCAGGGCGGAGATATTGAAAAGTCCGTTCCCAAAGTGAGCGAGTGTCGCCAGCGCCATCGAAATAAGCAGGATTTCCGAGTTAGAAACGACGAGCATGATCGACGAGAAACCGGCGGCGGCACCTAGAATCACGCGTCCTTGGAAACGCCCTGGTGAAAGCCGACCGCTCACAATGATGCCTAGAAGGGCTCCAACACCCGCAGAAGAAAACATGTAGCCGACTTCTCGCGCCCCCATTAAATCTCTCGACATAGGCGGGCAAAATACCGATCCAGACAAACCCCATGAGCATGTTCGAGAACGCCAGGATCGTGAGCGGAAAAATCACCTAGTGCGATCTAATAAAGCTGAAGCCGGTTCCGAGATCGGCGATCACGCTGAGTGTTGTCGAAAAGGTTCCTCTGACCGGTAGGAACAATGTCACAACAAACATTGCAACCCAGCCAATTGCCGCAACGAAAAATCCGATATGCAATCCGGTCGCTGCAATAAGTAGCCCGCCTAAGGTAGGAGCAACGACTAAAGCGGAGGCGAGTAGCGAACCGTTCAGGGTCACAGCGCTCTTAATCGCAGACTGCGGCACAAGCGAAGGGAAGAGCGCCTGCCTGGAAGGCTGATCGGCACCAGCCACGAATCCTGAAAATATCTCAATTGCGAACACGTGCCATGGCTCTACGGTTTCAGTCATGGTGAGCACACCCAGAACCGCCAGCAACAACGCACCAATTAGCGACGAACCACCTAACAAATACTTAGCCTCGTATGTGTCCGCGAGAACGCCACCTGAAACGTTGATCAGGATCATCGGTATCGCGGTAGCTGCGGCAACTCCACCGAGACTCAACGTGGCCCCCGTGAGCTCCCCTCCCACATCAAGAGGCCTTGAGCAACGGCACCTAGTCGCAATGCATTCATCGCTAGAGCTGTCCCGCTCAGATATAAACGGAACTTGCCGAATACCACGGCAGACTGCGGCGATGCGTGGTTCGAATTACTCGAGTCGATCACGATTCAGTTAACTTGGTGCCATCGAGATTGCGGATCATTGGCTGTGTAATTCCGACAATCAGGAATATGCCCGCTAGTATTGCTGCAGCAATGGCAACAGCAACACGTTCGTCACACGCCGAGGCAACTGCTCCGCCCATAACTGCGCCGAGCGGTATGAGGCTGAACGTGATCGTGTAAACACCCATCACGCGACCTCGCATGCGCTCTGGGACTCGGAGCTGAAGCACCGTCATAGCAACAACGAAATAGATCGTATTCGCGAGTCCGGCAATGTACAGGTAAAACACGGCGAGCCAGAAATTGGAAGCGTAGGCGAACGCGATAAGCGAGGCGGTAAACGTGAGCGACCCCATAATTATTATGTAGCCGATTCTCCGGCTACCACGAAGGCGACCAACGACGATAGTGCCGGTGAGTGCTCCGAGTCCCCCAATCGAGAACAGCGTTCCCAGTCCTTCAGCGCCAACGTCCAGTCGCTGAACGAAGAACGGCAGCAACTGCATGTACTGCATTCCGAAGAAATTTGTGACGTACGTAAGCCCGATCAGCAGGACGAAGTCACGCCTTCCGAGGATGAACTTCACACCTTCGACCACGTCTTCGACTACATTGCGTGAATTATCTGGTGGAGGTGATTTGACTCTCAGCGAAATCATCACCAGTAGCATGCTCACCCAACCAAGAACACCTATGTAAAACACCGACTCGGTACCGCCGTAGCGAATGATGATCCCGCCGGCGACGGGAGTGACCAGCCGACTGAACTGCCACATCACCGAACCAAGAGCCACGGCACTCATCATATGTTTTCTATCGATTAGCTGCGGAAAGTACGAGCTTCTCACCGGTCCATCAAAGCCCATTACAAGACCTTGCATAGCGGCAATAACTACCACGTGCCATATCTCGATCAAATTGGTCGAATCTAGAACGGCAATTAACAGTAGTAGCAGGGAGGATGCTGCAGAAACGGCCATGATCAGCTTTCGACGATCGACTCTGTCGGCGAGAACTCCGCCGAAGATAGTTACGATCATCGTCGGTATTGCCGTCGCAGCACCTAGCGCACCAACTGAGAGCGGTGATCCGCCCAGCTTGTCAACAATCAACCATCCCTGAGCCATGGTAGCTATTTGGATAGCTCCGACTGACGCGAGTGATCCAAGCCAGTACCGCCTATAGTTGGCGTTACTTAGGGCACCCAGTTTCGATTCAAGGTTATTTCGAAAGCCAGCGGGAGTCGGGTAATCTGTCGTGGTTGCCAAGACGTAGTTATCTGGAATCGGGCGCGGTTGATGACCATGAGTTGGTCTAGCGAACGACGATCATACGCCCAAGCGAACAATCCGGCGTCCTAAATGCAACTACTCGACAGTTACTGTCTTCGCCAGGTTCCGTGGTTTGTCCGGATCACGGCCTAGATTAAGGGCGGTCTGGTACGCCAGAATTTGCATTGGAACCAGGGTCACAAAAGGCTGAAGCAACTCGGGGCATTCAGGCACGAAAATCACGTGGTCGGCGACTCGCTCAATGGTCGTGTCACCTTCAGTGACGATCGCTGCAACCTCGCCCCCGCGTGCTTTGACCTCACTAATGTTCGATAGCATCTTTTCGTAAAGACTGTTCTGGGGAGCTGCAACCACGGTCGCCATTTCAGGACCGAGCAGCGCATTCACACCGTGCTTCATTTCACCGGCCGGATAGCCTTCAGCATGGATATAGGCAAGCTCTTTCATCTTGAGAGCGCCTTCCAGTGCTATCGAAAGTTGCGTGCCTCGACCCAAATAAAGCAGATCGTTGAACTCGGCTAATCGACCTGACAGCGATTCCAATCTACCGTTCAATCCCAGAGTGGTACCTATCAGCGCCGGAAGCTCGGTGAGCCCTTCAACTATTGTTCGCACTTGAATCGAACCGATCACTCCTCGGGACTCGGCGAGCACAACAGCCATTTGCAGCAATGTGGTCATGCTCGCAATCATCGTTTTGGTCGATGCAACACCGATTTCCTGGCCGGCGCGTACAGGGAAGGTGAAATCGGCAACACGGGTGGCTTGTGATCCTTCAAGCTCTAGTACCACAGCTTGGGGCGCACCAGCGTTCCGGGCGTGCTCCATAGCGGCGAGAGTGTCGGCTGTTTCTCCCGATTGGGTTACCGCAACAACCAGCGTAGTGGAACCGATTGCCGGATTTCGGTATCGAAGCTCGGAAGAGTTCTCAGCGCTAGCCGGTATACGTGCGAGTGATTCAATAATCGACGCGCCGAACATCGCTGCGTGTAGCGAGCTGCCCATACCGGTAAGCACAACACGATCAATCTTTTCGATCTGTTTTGCCGTCAAGCTGAACTCGGGTAGCGAAACAGTGCCAGCGGCGAAATCTGTTCTGCCACGCATTGCACCCTGAACAGCGCCGGGCTGTTCGGCGATCTCTTTCGCCATGAAATAAGGGTGATTACCCTTTTGAGCCGCTTCAAAATTCTGACCCGTGACTACCGTGTCTCGATGAATCTGATTGTTTTCGAGATCGAACAACGCCACGTTGGCCTTGCTGATCTCTACAACCTCGCTAGGTTCGAGATAAACGACCTCAGACGTGTACGGCAGCAGTGCAATAGTGTCCGAAGCCATCACGGCAGCATCATCGTTGCGACCTACGACAATCCCACCTGCGTTACCGACTCTTAACCCAACGATCACACCGGGCTCTTCTGCACTTATCGCTACAACGGCGGTATTGCCTTTGATCTGGTTGGCGGCGAAAATTACCGCCTCGCGAAGGCTCGAACCGTTAGACACAGAGTTTCCGACTAGGTGAGCAAGAACTTCTGAATCGGTTTCAGATTTGAAATCGATACCAGTGCCTCGGAGTTGATCTTTCAACTCGATAAAGTTTTCGATGATCCCGTTGTGGGCGATCGAAACCATACCGTCGCTCGACGAGTGAGGATGAGAGTTTTGCTGATTTACTTCACCGTGAGTGGCCCAACGGGTGTGACCAATACCAACTTGCCCGGAAAGTCCGGAGCTTTCCACTGCATCGCCTAGATTTTCTAGTGACGCCTTGTGATCACCCATTTTGATCGTTTGAATATCGCCAGCAGAGTCGAGAACGGAAATACCGGCAGAGTCATAGCCCCGATATTCGACCGAACGCAACCCATCGATTAGTAGCGGCACTGCGTTTTCAGATCCAGCGTATGCAAATATTCCACACACTAAGCGTGCACCTCGCTATCCAAGATTCGCGACCATTCGTACTCGGCGGTTTCGGCAAAATCTATGTCGCACTTTTCAGAGTATTCTCCTCGCTGATCTTCTGGAAGCATTCTGGCAATACGAACCATTATTTCCGTTGTAACTTGTACCGCTCTCCGGCGAGGAGACGTTGACTCCTTACCGATGGCAACAAAAGGTTTACCAATCTTCAAGCGGAGCGTGGCTGTCGGTTTGAACACTTTGATTGGGTTCTGCAAATTCTCAGAGCCTGTCAGCGCAAACGGAATTATCGGTACTCCAGTGGAAATCGCAATGTGAGCTACTCCCGCCTGACCTTTCAGGAGTCCTCCAGTCCTGTTACGCGTTCCTTCTGGAAACACGATTGCCATCCTGTGCTGTTCTCGCAATTGTCCCGTAATCCAGTTCACAGCTTTTACGTCGGCTCCTCGCCTATCGACCGGATAAGCACCGTACCCGCGCATAAACGAAGACATAACTGGATATTTGAATAGCTCTTTCTTAGCAAGAAAAACTGGGGGTTCAGGCAACGCAGAGGCGACAATAGCGGGATCAAGGTTCGACAGGTGATTGGACGCCACGAGCAGCGGTCCTGATTCTGGAATATTCTCCTGACCTTGAATCTTGAAATCGGAGAGCCACCGCAACGTGGTTTTGAATCCCGCATTGCACATTGGGAATAGCCACTGCCCCATTAGATTATTCCTTCCAACAGTTCAAACAGGCAGTCCACCACTTCATCCATTGTTAGCTGGTCTGTATCAACAACTTTCGCATCTTCTGCGGGACGCAATGGCGAGTTCGCTCTAGAGGAATCCGCTCGATCGCGTTCTTCCATCGATTTCAAAATCTCTTCGAAATCAACATCCTCTCCCGCGGAAACGAAATCTTTGTACCTGCGCTCGGCTCGAGTTCTTGCGGTTGCCGTGAGATAAATCTTGAGTGGTGCTTCAGGCAAAACAACCGTGCCTATGTCCCTTCCAACCATCACAACGCCGCCTTCAGATGCCAATCTCCGCTGCTCGGCAACCATGATTTCCCGAACTCTCCCAACAGCAGACACAGCTGAAACGACAGCATCAACTGAGACGGAGTGTAAATGTCGAGTGACATCTTCGTCGTTTACCAGGATTGAGTTTCCGCCCGTCCCTGTCTCGGATACCGAAAATCTCATTTCAGCGGTGGCAGCTGCTACTGACTCAAGGTCACTCACATCGACGCCGTTTTGAACGGCATTCCAAGTTGCAGCACGGTACATCAACCCGGTATCGAGATACCTGTACACGATTCGAGAAGCAAATGCCTTACCTACCGAGGACTTACCCGAAACTGCCGGACCGTCTATTGCTATAGGCGGCTGTTTTTTTCTGGTTTCGGACAATCTGAGTTGGCTCGCAGTTTTGAATCAATATCGAAAGGTCGAGGGCGCTAGAAGGGGCGCAACTCGGAATAGGATAATCGACTGTTGCTAAAATCCCGTTCATCCAACAAATACGAGTTATGAATATTTCGGTAACGCTTCGCCAATACCATCGGAAGAACAAACGACCGATCACGGCTAGTGGAGATAATCGCACATGAATGTTCTTGATTGGGTGCTGATTGCAGCGTTCGCACTAACAGCACTTTGGGGATACAAGACTGGTCTTGTAACAGCGGTTTTAAACTCGGTTGCAATTTACGTATCGCTGTTCCTGAGCGGACTGTTCGCCAGCAGCATACTCTCGATGATCTGGGATGGCGTTGAAAGTGAAGCGCTTTCGACAGCTATTGGATACGTAATCATCTTCGTTGCCGTGTTCCTCGCCAGCCGAATCGTTTCGGCGATGATCAAGAAGACCTTGACAATGACCTTCATGGGCTGGGCCGACTCACTTGGCGGGATCATAATTGGACTTGTAGCAGGCGTACTAATCGCCGGCGGAGTAATGACAGTTATGGCTCGTTATTCATTCGTTGAAGAGACATCCCCTGCTGAAGCTGGAATAGAGCTTCAGGATGTAATGACCGATGGAATCGAAGGTTTGAAAGACGAGATCACTGGCAGAACCATCGCTTATGCACAGGATCTTGGTCGAGAAAACGGTCGTCAATGGCTGGTTGAGTCGCAGGTAGTGCCATCGCTCATCAACCTTCGCAGCTTTGTGATTTCGTTCGCACCTGAGGAATTTGGCGTTGCTCTTGACCGACTCGAACAAGCAATCGACCAGCAGTAATCACGATCCTCACCAATACTTATCACCAGAAGAACCCAAATTAGAAAAATAGACGTTTCATAATCAACTGGTAAATGCTTAACAATGACTAGTGAGGCGCATCGCCTCGCCCGTGGAACCACAAATGAGCGCCAACGTGAGCGAAAGCACTCGAGCCCCGGTGCTGGTACTGAACCAGAATTACCAGCCGCTCAACATCTGCGATATACGCAGGGCGGTGAAACTTGTGGACAAAGGAAAGGCTGAATCAGTACAGGACACCGGCGAGTACGTACATACGGTCGACAACATTTTCGACCGTCCCGACGTGATCAGGCTCGTGTACATGGTCAAGCGCCCTGTTCAGCGAAGGAAGATGTCTCGCAACGAGGTTTTTAGTCGCGATAACTTCTCGTGTCAATACTGCGGTGCGAAGCCAAGGGACATGACGATCGACCACGTCCACCCTCGCTGCAAGGGCGGTGAGTTCACCTGGGAGAACGTGGTTTCCGCTTGTAAAGCCTGCAATCACCGCAAGGCTGGCCGAACCCCGCAGGAAGCCGGGATGCGTCTGCGCAATAAGCCGTACGAACCGCGACCAAACCCTTACTCGTTCTTGAAAATCGAGCCGCTCAAGAAAACGTGGCTTCCGTTCGTTCCTTGGCTAGTACCAGAATCGAGTCTGTCATCAGCGAATTTCGAAACGGCAGCAGCAGCCGGAGATTAGTTCGTCTGCTCGTGCTCATCGTCGATGTCATCAAACGTGAGCGACGCTACTTTTCTCGAATCCACCCACGGTAAGTCAAGCATCAGGACTTCGAAGGTTATTTGGGGCACAGCGTTCTTTTCGAGAGCGGTCAGTGCGTCCTGAACTGAAGCAACAGCAGCAGCAATTTGTTGTTCCTTCAGCTGGGCGGCAATCTCGCCTAAAAGATCGGACCACTCAACGTTAATGACCTGATCATCGAGCTTGTGTCGAAGCATCGCGACATCTCGCCACCATTCGAGCCAGCGGCTCATCTCCGTAAGAACCGCATCGCGATCTCGCCAGAATTGACCTCCGGTCTGGCGTGCGTACCTGAAACGTTCTTCAATATTTCCTGTGATGATTTCGGCGAACCTGAGAACCGCCTGATTATGACCATCCACGATCGTCGAATCGTTAAGTGCATCGATTGCCCAGCCTGGGCAGCCTCTAGCAAGTCTCGATAGTGACCGCGCCTTCGATTCGTCCGCTTCGAAGCGTTGAACGAGCTCGATCTCGATTATTTCTGAATCGACAGGACGCAATTCGATTCGTTGACAGCGGGAGACGATGGTTTCAGGCAACGATTCGGCGGTCGGCGCGGTTAGAATGATTACTGTCTCGTTGCTGGGCTCCTCAAGCACTTTAAGCATGGCGTTGAACCCAGCTTCTACCATGCGATGAGCACCGTCGATGATGAAGACTTTCTTGTTGCCTTCAAACGGTGTGAGAGCGGACTCTCCTATCAATATTTCGCGAACATGCCTAATCGAAATAGTTTGTCGTCGACTGTCTGATCCAACGCCGTCATCAGAGGTCGACTTGCGCTTATCGTCCTCCAGAGGCGTGTCAGGATCAATTACCCTTACATCCGAATGAATTCCCTTACGGATCCTCTCGGCTTGATGCGATGTCTGAAGATCAATATTGCGGGCTTTGCCGAACATATCGACTACTTGCTCGCTGTTCACCATTGCCGCAATGTCGAGCGCGAGCGTTCGCTTTCCAACTTTGTCAGGGCCGGTGATCAGGTAAGCGTGAGAAAGTCGATCGACCTCGTTAGATCTTGATAGGAATCGAGTTGCACCCGGATGGCCAAACGTCGTCCACCCAACAACAGGGGGGCGCTTGGTTACTGGTGAAATGGAATCAGTCAAGATCTAAGCTCGATACAAGTAGGTCGCGGTACGTCTCTCGTCGACGGATCAATCTCACCTTGCCATCTTTCACCATGACAACTGCCGGACGAGTCTGCATGTTGTAGTTGCTCGCCATCATAAGGCAGTAAGCACCCGATGCGGGCAACGCCAACAGTTCACCGGTTTCAACGTTCGGCAAATCAACGTCGCGTGCAAGCACGTCGCCAGACTCACAGAACTTACCCGCTACCGTAACCGTCTGGTTTCGGTCTGCCACCGGACGATCAACCGGCACAACAGCGTATTCGGATTCGTAGAGTGCCGGGCGAATGTTGTCGCCCATTCCGCCGTCAACGCTCACGTAGGTCCGAACATCCGGAATGGTCTTGATTCCACCTACTGTGTACACGGCAACACCGGCTCGACCAACAATAGCTCTTCCCGGCTCAACAGAAACCGTTGGTTCATCGAGTCCATAGGTGTCGCATCCTTTGCGGATTGCGTCCGCGATCTCTTTCGCGTAATCGCTCATTGACGGAGGCAGCGTGTCGGTTACGTACCCAATAGCGAAACCACCACCTGGACTAAACCGCTTCAGCTCGAGTCCATATTTGTCACGCATTTCCGAAACGAACTTCAAAACGTAATCAATCGCCTCGGAGTACGGTTCTAGTTCGAATATCGGCGAACCGAGGTGGAAGTGAACCCCGACTACATCGAGGTTTTCTTTTTCGATCGCCTTCTTTACAGCAACTTCCGCATCGCCTGTTTCAATAGAGAATCCGAATTTTGAATCAAGAATTCCAGTTGAGGTAAGCATGTGTGTGTGCGGATCAATACTCGGTGAAAGCCTGAGCATCACTTGCTGCTTCTTACCGAGGTCACCTGCGACTTTATTGAGAAGATCGATTTCTGCAAACGAATCGAGCGTGATCAAACCGATCCCGTACTCCAGGGCCTCAACAAGCTCCTCTCGACCTTTGTTGTTGCCGTGAAAATTCATTCGCTCACCAGGAAAATCTGAAGCAATCGCTACTGCAAGTTCACCACCGGTCACGACGTCCATGTCGAGACCCTCTTCTTCGACAATCTTCAAAACGGTCGGGTTGGCAAAAGCCTTCGAGGAATACTCGATGTGGGTGTCGGGATACTCAGCGGTGAAGCTTCCGACAAAGTCGCGGCAAATATCTCGAAGTGTGTCTTCGTCGTATATGTAGAGGGGGCTGCCGTACTCTTCGACCAGTGAACGAATATCACAGCCGCCCAGCGATAGTCGACCTTCGTAATTTATTTCGGCAGTTATCGGGAGAATTTCAGACTCAGGAATATTGGGCATTTGTTGTCGGTAGCTTTTGATGTTTTCGTCAGTTTGTATACGCTTTTGCATTCGGTTCAAAAACCGCAGCGAGCGCAATTTCCACGCGAGGTGTCAATTGTCGTTCCCGGCAGTACGCGAGTCAATTTGAATTGTCGGTATGAATTTGAACTCCTGAAATACTGCCAATTAGTGATCGCCCATTGCGTAGACGAATCAAATTTCAATCCCCGTTCTGTAAGTTTTCAACATGTATTTATTCATCGATGTATGACAGGATTTAGCAGCTATGAGCGACAAAACTGTACGACTAACCGAACTGGCAACCTGCGCCGGTTGAGCTGGCAAGCTCAGCGCGAGCGAACTTGCCCAGGTGTTGGGCAAGCTACCAACCCCGACCATAAGTGATCCAAGCGTTCTGGTCGGAAACGAAACTGGAGATGACGCCGCCATCTACCAGATAGACGAACGCGTCGCTCTCGTTCTCACAAACGACTTCTTCGCTCCCATTGTCGACGACCCGTTTGACTACGGTCAGATTGCAGTCGCCAATGCACTCAGCGATGTCTACGCAGTGGGTGGAAGACCTATCACCGCTCTGAACATTGCCGCCTTTCCTCGTGACCTTGGCCCAGATGTAATTGCCAAGATTCTCGAAGGTGGACAATCTATGGCTGAAGAAGCTGGAATTCTGATCATCGGCGGGCACACGGTCGATGATAAAGAGCCTAAATACGGTCTGGCGGTTACCGGTGTAGTAACCCCTGGTGAACAAATCACAAACGCGGGAGCACAACCCGGTGATTTACTTGTACTCACAAAAGCAATCGGTTCCGGATTTATCACAACTGCAGCAAAGGCTGGTACTGCACCAGATGAAGCGATCGCAGCTGCCGTGAAGTCAATGGCAACTCTCAACAGAGGAGCTGCCCAGGCAATGAACGATGTTGGTGTCAATGCCGCTACTGACGTGACGGGATTTGGGTTACTGGGTCATCTTGCACAAATGGTCAAGGCAAGCGGTGTTTCGGCAGAGTTGAACTGGTCCAAAATTCCGTTCCTAACCGGTGCATTGGAACTCGCTAAATCAGGAGCGACTTCTGGAGGCACTCGTCGTAACATGGAAGCGCTTGAGGGTCGAGTCAATTTGGGCGAGGGCATTTCCGAGTTCCAGTTCATGGTCCTTGCCGACGCTCAAACGTCCGGCGGCATGCTGATTTCCGTTTCGGAAGATAAGTCTCATGCACTTGTGAAAAGTTTGATTGATAATAAAACACTTCACAGTTCGGTTGTTGGTCGTGTTGGTAACGATAATGCCGTCGGCACGGTAACGATCAACGAATAGGCCAGCGGTGTCATCTTTAGGTTCTGAAGACCGGCAGGGAATATCGCTCTAAGCCTGCGAGGTTCCTCAGACCAACCTAGATCCCTCGTTACCCCGGGATTTCTCGCGAGTGGCAACTTACGTTTCCTCACATAAGGAATAAAACTCGTTACTAGCTACCCGGTCAGGCCTCTGTGCGATCCCAGATCTTTGCCCTTCTGACCCTATCCATCTCGGCTAGTGGCTCATCGCCAGCTTCTTCTTCAGCGCGGAGAACGTGATCTCGAAGCTTAACGGTTGCCTTTCGCAACGCCGTTTCTGGATCAATACCAGCGGCATGTACCTGCCTGGCGACTGCCATCAGGTAACGACCTGCCCGCTCTTCTCCTTCTTCAGTTGTCTGCCCTTCAATCGACACAAACGCAAGAGGCATGGCGTGTTTTTCGGGCCATGGCAGCCCTGCTCGCATTACCCTCTTTTGAACGGAGCTTGAATAGGCGAGTGCTGGCATTACCGCAGGCAGAGAAGCGACTATCGAACGATTCCCGCCTGATTCGGCTCGCTTCAAAGCCTCCCATCGGTCGACTACGTCGTCTGAATCTTCAACCGCGTCCTCACCACCAAAAACGTGAGGATGGCGATTGATCAGTTTCGCTCGAACCGCATCACAAACTGAAGCGGCGTCGAAATCGTCAACACGTCGCCCCATATCGGCATGAAAAACAATTTGCGTAAGAATGTCGCCGAGTTCTTCTTCTATCCCCTTAGGGTCACCAGCATCAATGGCTTCAAGAGTTTCGTACGTTTCCTCTAGCAAGTTGGGTCGAAGTGAAACGTGAGTTTGCTCAGCGTCCCACGGACACCCTCCCGGATTCCTTAGACGTTCAACAGTCGCTACCAGTTCAGCAAACGCCTCTCCGGCGATACGCGCCTGCTCGCTTTGCGTTGTTTCAGAGCTCAATAGTTCCTCCATAAGGGGCAAGAAACTCAATCCGCCATATCTAATGCCAAGTATCCTAACTGCAATGTCAGCAAACTCGAAGCAAAAACCTGCTCGCTCAAACAATACCCACGCGATTTCGCTCGCCGGTGCCGCAGTGTTTGCGCTAGTACTGCCACTGTTCCTGATCCTCTTCAACACCAACTACATCACGAATAGTGAATGGCTATACGACTACGGATGGTGGCGAAATGACATTGCCAATAGAACGGGTTTGCCTGTTGGCCAACTAAATCGCGGCGCTGATCAGATCAAGGACTACTTCAACAATGATGAAGAGCTTCTGGATTTGAGGGTGAATTTTGGCAACATCGAGGTTTCACTTTATCGAGAAAGAGAAGTTCTCCACATGGTCGATGTGAAGGCGCTTATGCAGGCAGTTGTTGCAGTGCGAACGTGGTCGGGAGTTTTCCTAGTATTTCTTATCGCGTCCGGAGCATTCATTCTCAAAAAAGAAGTTATTCCATTGTTGCAACGATCTCTCAGGTGGTCGGCAATAGGAACGGGAGCGTTCTTGCTGATCTTTGGTGGAACGGCGTTGATCAACTTCGGGTGGTTGTTCACCCAGTTCCATTTTTTGAGCTTCGCCAACGACCTCTGGCTCCTTGATCCAAGCAGAGATTATTTGATCATCATGTTCCCCCAGCAGTTCTTCTTCGAAGCGACGCTATTCATTGGACTGCTGACGATAATTGATTACGCGCTGATCGCGCTAGCAGTACGCTTCGCAAGTCGACGCTTCTCTTAGAACCAGCTAGCCAGCTTGGTTCGCCAATTTACCCGACCATTTGCGAGCGATTTCTGTCAGCTCAAGGATCGATTCGATGCTGTAATCGGGTTCCGCCGTAGGTTCAACCGGCGAACTGATGCCACATTTCACCCAAGCAGTAGACATACCTATCGCGGCAGCTCCGCCTATATCGGTGTGCAGGTTGTCGCCAACATGCATTGCTCTTTCGGGAACTACCTCAAGTTCCTCAATCGTTGCGGTGAAAATGCGGGCCTCGGGCTTTGAAATTTCCTGCTGGTTTGAAAATGCCAGAAAATCGAAATAGTCGAGGATCCCAATGTCGGCGAACCAACTCCGATACATTTCCGGACTTGTAAGTCCGGTATTTGAAATAAGTCCGATCTTGTGTCCCTCAAATGACAGCTCATCCAGCACCTGAGCACATCCGTCGATCAGTAGTGGTGGACTTTCGACAAAGGTCATATCTATTTGCTCGGCGATTCGAGCAATAACTGACGCACCTGCTCGCTCCTCGAAACCGGGAACAAGCCGTTCGATTAGGATCGAAACCCAACTCTCGAACTGACGATCATGCCCGTGATCGTGACCCGAAGTTATCTCAGCGGAAAGATCAGTAAATGCCTGGCGAACTGTGTCAGGGTCTAAATCGACTCCGTGACTTGCTAGCTCGCTGACTACTCGTTCAGTTCGAGCCGTCCGACGCGCCTTCGAGTTGGGATAGCCGTCGACCTCAAAAATTAAAGTCTGCCATAGATCAAAAGTTATTCCGGTTGCCGAGTTGCCCACGACGATGCGCCTAGTACTGCACGAGACTGAACACGTCGGTGCCGGAAGGAAGCAAATCTCTCCCGTTCAGAAATTCTAGTTCAACGAGAAATGCGATCGAAATAACGCTGGCACCAAGATCGGTCACAAGTTTCACTCCAGCGCCAGCTGACCCTCCCGTCGCCAGCAGATCATCCACCACTGCGATGCGCTGTCCACCTTCGACAGCAGAAGTCGCCATTTCCAGCCGGGCCGTGCCGTACTCAAGCTCGTAATCAACGCCAATAATGGGAGGTGGCAATTTGCCAGCTTTTCTGATCGGGACAAACGGTATATTTAGCACAGCTGCAATGGGTGCACCGAAAATGAACCCACGCGAATCAATTGCCGCAATGGCTTCGACGTTGAAGTCCCTAAGATGTGCGGAAAGATTTTCCGTCACGTATTGCATCGCGTCGGGGTTCGCCATTACCGGCGTGAGGTCGCGAAAAAGAATTCCCTTTGAAGGGTAGTCAGGAACGTCACGAATGAGCGACTTCAAATCCAATGGGCACCACCTAGAGTACAAGAGCTACAGCATTGCTCAATTCTAGTAGTGCCCACAATGCGATTGACGCTCCAACTAATCAACTAAAGCCCCTAATATCGGTTTGAGGGTAGAAATCGTTCCATGTAAACCAAAACACGTTGATAGCGTGCAATCGATTAAGAGTCGTGGCTGCTGTCGTTAGCTGCGACATCGCATAATTTCGAATCGTGCGCGATGCTAAAATTCGCCATCATCAACTGGCACTGGCATTGGAATTTGCGATTCAACCGGAGTGAGAGTCAACCTCACGAACGTTGAACCACCAAAAGGGCGATCCGATCTATCTTTCGAGGCTTTCTCTAAACGGTTTTCGAAACCACACAAATACAGCGCTTGAGCTTCGCCCTGGCTTAACCCTGTTTCAGGGTCAGAACGGTCACGGCAAAAGTAACCTCCTCGAAGCGGCTTACATGCTCGCCATTGCGAAATCTGCGAGATCTTCTCACGACCGTGAACTGGTCAACTGGTCACTTACTGAAACCGGTGGTCACATGCAGGTGCTTGGAGTTGGGCGTGAGGGTGACAACACAATACAGGCGCAGATCGATGTAGATGTGACTGCGCCGAACAACGTTGGCGGATCAGTTGGCTTCCGAAAAGGCTTGCGGGTCAACGGGATCAAACGGTCGGCAATCGACTTCGTCGGAAATCTCAACATAGTATTTTTCGAAGCCGACGACCTCGAAATAATTCATGGATCACCCGGTAGACGCCGCCGTTACCTCGACATCCTGATTTCGCAATCTGATCCTGCCTATTTGAAAACCCTCCAACGATACGGACAGGTGGTTACTCAACGGAATCAACTGCTTCGACGAATCCGTGAAGGCGCGTCTGAAGTGGACGAACTTGCTTTCTGGGACGAACGACTCGCTTATGAAGGTGCAAGAGTTACCGATTCACGTCGCAGATCGGTAGATGGTCTGAATGAACATGCTGTGCCCGCGCACGCAGAACTTACAGACGGTGACACGCTCGAACTCGAATATCGCCCTCGAATCACCGCTTCATCTGATGATCGCCCGCAAGTAGGTATCATGACGCCCGACATGATCGAGCAGGAGATAAAACAAACTCTTCCCGCCATCAGACGACGCGAAATCGCTCAAGGAATAACGGTGATAGGTCCTCATCGAGACGATCTCGAAATTCGTCTCAATGGAAATCCGTCGGGCAATATCGCTTCAAGAGGACAGTCGAGAACGATTGCGCTCTCTCTGAAGCTAGCGGAGGCTGTGTTCGTGACTCAGTCGACAGGTCGAACTCCAGTTCTAGCGCTCGACGATATTCTCTCGGAGCTTGATCCCAAGCGACGCGAACTAGTTCTCGCTGCTGCCATCAAGCACGAACAGATTCTGCTCACAGCGACTGAACCCGGAATAATTCCACAAGATTTCCTCGATTCAGCTAACGTGTTCACAGTAATGAACGGTCGCGTGACTCAGGAAGAAATCACTGTTCAGGACGCGACTACAGATGACTAATCCGGTAAATCTTCGTTCCACGCCAAAAGCGATTCGATCGACAATCAAAAATATCGCCGAAATTGTTTCAAACTCTAACTATGTCGTGGGAATGACCGGTGCTGGGATGTCGGTTGAAAGCGGTATTCCACCTTTCCGAGGGGCTGACGGACTCTGGACCAAATACGGAACGCCTCACATGAACGGTTACTCCGACTTCAAGCAGGATCCTTCGGGTTGGTGGAAAAGACGGATAAATGAAGAGATCGATTCACACATAGTCGAACTTAGAGATGCGTTAAATAGTGCCGCGCCACACGCGGGTCACTTCGCACTTGCTAAACTGGAAAAACAAGGCAACATGCAGTCGCTAATAACTCAGAACATCGATGCGCTCGACGAAAAGGCTGGCATCACCAACCTGATCGAAATTCACGGCAACAGAACGAAGCTCCGCTGTATCGATTGTGGTGACAGAGTTTCACTCGGCGATTTCGTTCCGCTGTACGCACCCGACGCATGCAAAAAATGCGACGGCATCGTGAAGTTCGACACTGTAATGTTCGGCGAGCCGATTCCTTATGATGTGATGAAGGCGGCACGCGCCGAAATCGACAAAGCCGACTGCGTACTGGCAATTGGCACTTCGGCGACGGTCCGGCCTGCAAGTGGGCTGTTCTGGATTGCCAAAGCTGCTGGTGCTAATATCATCGAGATCAACCCCTCAAAAACGAAACTGACTTCGATTTGTGCGGTATCTTTGCACTCTACGGCTGGTGAGACGTTACCGCGGCTGGTCGAAGCACTCTCAAATTGAACAACCACCGTCTACACGATTAGAACTTGAAATGACCACTCAGCTAGAACAAGAACTCGCCACTTACACCGCAGCAAACCCAAAATCTGAAGAGTTGCACAACAGGGCAACCGAATACATGCCCGGTGGTGACACGAGAAATTCGATCTTCTGGGATCCGTTCCCCCTCTACATCACGGACGGCAATGGCACCACTCTGACCGACGCTGATGGCAATAAGCGGACTGATTTCGTCAACAACATGACCACGTTGATTCTCGGACACCGTCCTCCGGAAGTTGTTTTAGCTGTATCGGAGCAGGTCAATCATGGTCTTTCGTTCCCGGCACCGAGCCCTTCGGTTGTTCGGTGGGCTGAACTTATGTGTGAGCGCGTACCATCACTCGACAAGGTTCGATTCGTAAACACCGGAACAGAAGCAACCCTCAACGCAATTCGCGCTGCCCGCGCATTCACCGGGAAGCAAAAGCTTGTAAAGTGCGAAGGGGCTTACCACGGCAACCACGACGCAATTCAGATTAGCGTTGTACCTCCTCTCGACCAGGCGGGAAACGCTGAATCACCGGATTCGGTAAAAGCATTCCCTGGTATTTCCGAAACCGCCGCAGATGATATTTACATTGCGCCGTTCAACGACATCGTTGCGGCGGAAAAAGTCATAAGAGAACACGCCGACGAGCTGGCGGCGGTAATTGTTGAACCTGTAAACGGACAATGCGGAATGATTCCCGGCAAGCCGGAATTTCTCGAAGGTTTGCGCCGTATTACCGATGAACTGGGAATCCTCCTGATCTTCGATGAAGTAATCGCTTTCCGTATTGCATACGGAGGAGCCCAGGACTACTACGGTGTAACACCCGACCTCACATGCTTCGGTAAGGTTGTGGGCGGTGGAATGCCGGTGGGAGCCTTTGGCGGCAGAGACGAAATAATGTCGATGTGGGACCCACGTGGCGGTTCGGCTACTGTTCAACACGCCGGCACGTTCAACGGCAATCCAATGACTGCAGCCGCTGGTGTCTCGACTCTAGAAAATCTGACTCCGGAAAAGTACGAATATCTCGAACAACTCGGAGAATATTTACGTAGCAAGCTACGAGCATTGTTCGCCGAACTCGAAGTACCAATGGGAGTTACGGGAGTTGCATCGCTGTTTGCGTTGCAGTTTACCTCGACTGAAGTTGTCGACTACCGAACGTTCGCGACCAACGACAAGAACATGCTGAAAATCATGTTTATTGGTTTGCTGAACGAAGGTTTTGTGATGTCGAACCGATGCGCAGGCAACGTTTCAACGGCCCACACCGAAGAAGACGTCGATGCGTTCGTCGAGGCAGTTGGAAACGTTCTAAGACGAGCCGGGTACGCTTAGAACTTCAGGTTGGAATCCTCGGCTGGACCGCCAAACTCACCACGCATTATCGACTTCATCCATGTCGTCTTACATTCGGATTTCTTCGTTAATTTCCATCAGATCATCTAAATAGAAGTTCCCGATTTTATTCTGAAGATACGAAAGGAACGACGCGATACGTGCCTGGAACAGTGATTCGACCCTAACCAACCGAGTTCGTACGAACTGTAGGATTTATCGTCCAAGGCGGATCCAGGTAAGACGGAATAAAGACTCGACAACGATCCTAAATGACATCTTGGATTTACCCGCGGTGCGTTCCATAAATACGTAAGGATGCTCGACGACTCGCATACCTGCTTGCTGACAGCGATAAGCAACTTCAGCCTGGAATCCGAAACCCTTCAGGGTAAGGTTTTGGATGCCAATTTTCTCGAGCGCCTCCCGTCGGAATCCTTTGAATCCAGCAGTTGCGTCACGAACCTTGATTCCAAGAATCAATCGAATCCCGACATTGCCCCAGAAACTGATCTGCTTTCGTCCCCAATTCCACTCCGGATCAACCCCGCCACCGGGAGCGTATCGAGAAGCAACAGCGACATCAGCGTTTTCAAGCTTTGCAATTAGGCCGGGCAACACCTCTGGCGGGTGTGAAAGATCGGCGTCCATTTCGATGATCAGTTCTGCACCGGCATCGAGGGCAGATCGGAATCCAACTTTGTAAGCGGTTCCTAATCCTTGCTTACCTTCTCTGTGAACAACTATAAAAGTTCCGTAGAATTTTTGAGCGAGTTCATCAGCAATCTCACCTGTTCCGTCCGGAGAACCGTCGTCCACGACAACGAAGCCGAGTCCATCTATGCCTTGGGCTACGACCTTTTCGATCAACACAGGCAGAGTTTCAGCTTCGTTGTAAGTGGGTACAACGATAGCTGTTTTCAATGTCTTTTCCGAACTGATGCTCATAGTCTTACTAACTAAACTCGCCCTAAAATCCGAGCACCATGGATCGATGTTCAGCCATGATGCACGAATCCATAATCACGCTAATACCGGCTTCAGATACGATACCGGCCGCCTCGTCGTTCACTATTCCCTGTTGAAGCCACATTACCTTGGCGCCTGACTTTGCGACGTCCCCCGCAACGGGTAGTACATCTCGCGATCGTCTGAATACATGCACAATATCTATCGGACCCGGAACGTCCAACACCGAGTCATAGGCTTTCAAACCATTCCACTCTTCAAGTCGGGGGTTGACGGGGTAGATCGTATAGCCGAGTTTTTGCATGTACTCGGAAACGTAGCGACTGGCTCGACCTTCTCGATCCGAAATACCTATCACGGCGATCGATTTGGAGTCTTTCAATATTTGCCGTATGTCGTTGGTAGAAAGGTTGGCAACCATGTCACTTACCCGACTTCCGTTCAACACCCTTGTACCGTCTAAGCATGTTGTTCAGTCCGACTCGTGCCACATCCAGGACTGCTGTCAGTCCTTTCGTCAGCGTCATTTTCGAACCTTCACCGTAGTACCAATCGATCGGTATCTCGCCGACTGAGAATCCAGCATTCTTCGCCATAACGAGTAGCTCAACATCAAATGCCCATCCATCAAGAGATTGATGTGGAAAGAGTTTCTCTACCGACTCGGCAGAGAACATCTTGAACCCACATTGAGTGTCTTCTACCCCCCGGAGAGCCAACACCTTTACTGCGTAGTTGAAAAGCCTGCCCTTCACGTGACGACTAAGAGGTTCGTTGAAACGTTGAGCACCAGGTGCCTCGCGTGAACCAATTGAGATATCAAACTTGGGTCTGTTGGGATTCTGCTCACCAAAGAATCGTCCGAGGTTATCGGCCGGCATCGAAAGATCAGCATCACACAGAAATCTCCATTTGCCAGCGGCTTCCGCCATTCCTCTCCGAACCGCCGCCCCTTTGCCGCCATGAGGTGCATCGACAAGTCGAACTCGTGGCTCGGTCTTACTTATTTCTGTAACGATAGGCCCAGTCGAATCAGAAGACCCATCGTTGACGACCAGTAGCTCCCACGAACGTCTCCCCCCCCAATCGTTCAAATACTCAACGAGTGCCTCCACAGTGCGCGCAATACGAACCTCTTCGTTGTAGGCGGGGATTACGACGCTGAGTAATGTTTGGGGCAAAGTATGGATCCGCGAGATTCAACGCGCTTCTGCAAACGATTTTGCGAAGAGTCTACTCGGTTTTTTCCAGCTCGAACGTGTCGTGTAACGCCTGAACAGCACTCTGAAGCTGATCTTTCTGGATGATCGTTGTAATTCGAATTTCGGAAGTCGTGATCATGTCAATATTTACACCGACTTCAGAGAGTGTCGAGAACATCTTTGCTGCGTAACCAGGAGTGTTTTCCATTCCTGTTCCAACAATGCTGACCTTTGCCAGGTCAGATCCGGTTACAATTTCGGTGTACTCCAACACGGAATCGCTGCCCAACGCCTCAGCGGCCTTTTCAACATTCGCTTGATCCACAGTAAAAGTGAAGTCGGTGGTGCCGTCTGAGCTGGCATTCTGCACGATCACATCGACGCTGATTCCCGCGTCGGCAAGAGGCTGAAGTAGACCTGCTGCAACGCCGGGTCGATCTATCACACCGCGCACGGTGATCTTTCCGACGTTTCGGTCGACTGCGATACCGGTGACCGCCTTGCGAACTTCCATTGTGTGCTCTCCTCCGTGGATCAGCGTTCCGGGTTCATACGAGAAAGAAGATGCGACGTAAACGGGCATGTCGTACACCGCGCCCAATTCGATTGATCGCGGGTTCATCTTGGCGCCAAGAACTGCCATTTCGAGCATTTCCTTGAATCCGATCTCGGCCAGTTTGCGAGCATTGTTCGTTAAACGCGGATCTGTGGTGTAAATGCCGTCGACATCCGTATAGATCTCGCATCTTTCCGCCTCGGCCGCTACAGCGAGTGCCACGGCAGTGGTGTCAGAGCCTCCGCGACCCAGCGTCGTGATGTCTCCGGACTCTGCGAGACCTTGGAACCCAGCGACGATCACGATTCGTCCTCGGTCCAGTTCTTTTCTCAGTCGATCAGTGTTTATGTCGGCGATTCGTGCTGAGCCGTGAACCGTGTCAGTTTTAATACCCGCCTGCATACCACTAAGACTAATAGCGTCGTAGCCGCGTGACTTTAAAGCCATCGCCATTAGCGTAGAGCTGACCAGCTCACCAGTGGACAATAACGTGTCCATCTCTCGAGCATCCTGCGTTTGGCCATTAGTCACAGCGTCTGAAAGAGCAATAAGCTCATCTGTCGAATCACCCATTGCTGACACGACCACGATCACATTAACGCCATCGTCTTTGCGCGCCTGAATACGCTCGGCTATGTTACGAATGTGCTGTGCAGTTGCGAGCGAGCTGCCACCGTACTTCTGAACGACTACCGGTCGCCGATCCGTTTGCTGTCTAGCTGTCATGAACTCGCCACCACAGTCGCACCTTCGTGTGCCACGCCGAGGATCATCGGTTTGCCGTCCACCCCGTGGGTACGAGCTGTTTCTGACATTTCATAGCTGATCGTCACTTCACGACCCGTTGCCAAAGCTAGAACCGAAGGTCCTGAACCCGACAGAAAAGCACCATGTGCTCCGCCTTTGATTGCAGCAGCGATCAAGTACGGCATTGCGCGAAAAGCTTGAGCTCGATGTGGTTGGTGTAGACGGTCATCAGTGGCGTGTTTCAGCAGTTCGAGCCTACCCGTCGAGAGGGCGTTCACCAGCAACGCAGCACGGCCAATGTTGTACACGGCGTCGGTACGACTAATATGATCGGGAAGCACGGCACGCGATTCATGAGTGTTGGTAAGGATTTCTGGAATGTACAGAACCGCGTAAAGATCTTTAGGAACTTTCACCTGGTCAACAATCCAGTCTTCAGAACCATTTCTAACCCCTACGGTACAACCACCGTAAATCGCTGGAGCCACATTGTCAGGATGCCCTTCAATATCGGCGGCAAGAATCGTCAACTCTTCTTTCGAAAGATCTGCTCCAGAAATCGCCGATCCAGCGAGTAATCCGCTAACGATCGCCGATGAACTACTTCCCAGTCCTCGAGCGAACGGAATAGCGTTCGTACAGTGATACTGGAGTCCGGGAACTGGCTCTCCAATATGGTTGAAAATTGCTTCTACACCAGTGACGATCAGGTTGCGAGTGTCCTGAGGAACGAGATCAGCACCTTCGCCAACCGTCGATACGGTAAATTCGCCGCGCGTGATTGTCAGCTCGTTCCACAGATCAAGAGCCATCCCTATGCTGTCGAATCCGGGACCAAGGTTTGCTGTCGTCGCAGGTGCTCGTACTGTTACAGAATTCAAGTTCGCGTATCTGAGTTGAAGATAGGCAATTCGGCCTATTCGTGTTTCGATGGAAATCAGTTTCACATCGAGCTTATTGTGCGGATCAATTTGAATTTGCAATTCAAACCAACCTTGTAAGTATAATCTGCCGTCGTGAATAAGTGACTATTGAAATTTAGTCCGTTTCCACAAGGTTCTTGTCACACAATTTTTCTATCACTTGCAAGAAAAGTAGTCGCACACAATGTCAAATATCGTTGTAATCCTGGGTCCCGAAAACGAGGGATCTAAAACCCGAATGAAAGAAACCCAGGCTGCCGCCGATAAAGTCGGTGGGATTAACCTCCGGTTCGTGAACAGCGAACTGCCATTCGACGAAATTATTGAACAATGCAAAGGCGCAGTTGTCCTCATTCCATCGGGTCACAACTCAGGACTTACCGAGCTTGCCGAAAAAATCGGCACCCTCAAGCTGATTCAAACATTCAGTGCCGGAACCGACTACATCGACAAAGCTGCTCTGGCCGAACTCGGAGTTGATGTTGCTAACAACGGTGGAGCGAACGCTGTTGCAGTTGCCGAACATGCCATCGCACTCATGTTTGCCGTAAACCGTCGTCTCGATCACCAGATCGAAAGCGTGAAGGCTGGAACGTGGATGGATATTGGCGGTCAACGAGAAAATTTCCACACCCTAGTTGGCAAGCGAGTCGGGATCGTTGGACTCGGACGTATCGGCTCAAGAGTTGCCAAACGCCTCGCCGGGTGGGAGTGCGAGATCGTATACAGCGATGTGGTCGAGTACGACGACGAGTACCGTGCAGCGGCTGGTGCGATAAAGGTCGACTTCGACGAGCTTGTTTCTACGAGCGACATCATCACACTTCACGTTCCTCTCGACCGCAACACGCGACACTTGATGTCGAATCGTGAGTTCGAGATGATGAAATCAACAGCCATCCTAATCAACACTTGCCGTGGTCCGGTCGTCGACGAAAATGCCCTGATCCGAGCGTTGGAATCAAAGGAAATCTACGCCGCAGGACTTGATGTAACAGAGATTGAGCCTATCGAAGCCGACAACCCACTTCCAACAATGGACAACGTAGTTGTTACGCCTCACCTGGCTACACGTGCGATCGAATCCGAATACAACGCTTCGGAGTACACGATGGAGAACGCTGGACGCATCGTACGCGGTGAAGCCCCGAAGTGGATCGTAAAGCCGGTTTAGCCGCAGGTGAACATAGCCCGCTGACTCACATAATCATTCTGCGATCGACGGACAACGACTCAATGACCGACGCTATAATTGTGCGGCTCGATAAGTCGGGGTGTGGCGCAGCTCGGTAGCGCGCTTCGTTCGGGACGAAGAGGTCCTCGGTTCAAATCCGAGCACCCCGACCACATAGATTCAAACTAGACCTCAGTTGGACCAATTACCCGGCTGAGATCTTTTTGTAGCAGCAAATGTAGCAACCCAGTGCAAAACGAATCAGTGATACGGGTGTAGGCTCTCCGTCACACTTTCCGTTTATACAGCAGCTTCACACAAACCCGGTGAGATTTGTCCAGAAGTCAGCCAGGCGCCCCATCATAGCCTCGCATCCGTTCATTAGAATTCGACACTGAAATTCTCAGTCACAGAAAAGTGAACTCCGCTCATTGACAACATCCCAGGAAAAATTCGTTGCAGCACCATAGTGTGATCATTGCCGGAGGTGGACCTGGTGGACTTGGAGTAGCGGCGACTTTAGAGGGGTGGCACCCTCGTTTTACTGGTGATTACCAGTTTCCATCTAATGAGGTCCAAGCCTTTGCGAAAACCAACGAGTCAAACCCTCTGGCCTTCGATCCTCACGAGCTGATCGATCTGGGGCATCGCCCGATCGAGTTCTACCGTATGCGTCACCACCCCGAGCAAGATGCACTTCCTCTTGATCAATGGACGCTCGGATTCACAAAGAACCCACGGATCGATTGGCTAATACTGACCACTGACGCTCCCGGCGGGCTTTGGAACAACGTGCCCCGACAGCAAATGACGCTCGGACCGGCGCATTGGATGGAACTAGCGCACTACTCAATTGGCAAGTTCTACGAGGATTCAGGTCGAGAACGAGACTTGAACGATCTAGTTCACAGAGACGATCTCGTGACCTACTACCACGCATACGCCGAGAAACTTGGTCTCAACGATCACATTCAGACGGGCATGAAGGTTACAAATATATCGCCTGCTGACGATGACATCAGCGGTCGTTTCATTGTCGAAGCTGAAAACCAATCAAACGGCGAAATTACTACTTTCTCCAGCGACTATGTGGTGTTCGGTGTTGGACCTCGATCCAAGCTCCGCACTCTTAACGCTAAAGGTCTAGATCAAAACTACGTCTCGTACGCCTACACTCATCCTGAAGACTATCCGAATGACCGCGTTCTCGTTATCGGTGGTGGAAGATCTGCTGACTGGGCGGCTCAGGAGCTTCACGACGCGGGACGGATGGTCGTTTACGTGATGCGCCAAAAACCGGAGTCTCATCTCAAACTCATCAACGATTCTCGGTATTTGCCGTACTACCGTCGTTGGGCTGAAATTATCTCTGGCGAGCAGGAACGTATGGGACTGTTGTACGAGTCGAGCGTTAGAGCGTTTGGTGATGATGGAGTAGTGACGATCTCTACGCCAGAAGGTCTTATTCAAGTTCAGATCGATCATGTTGTTGTAGAAATCGGCGGCGACCCTGACTACCAGATTCTCGAACAATTCGGGGAATTAACCTTCCATACCAAAAGCGACAATTTCCGGTTTCAGCTCAACCAGCTGGTTGTTGACCAGGCAACGTTCGAATCTGTCGATATTCTAGGTTTGTACCCTGCGGGTTACTCTGCACAGGGAACGGGGCTAAGCGTCATCGGATTCCATGCCGGATGCTTCCTTATAGCCGGCGACATCCTTCGAAAATTAGGCGCCGTCTAAGGGCGTTCACAACATTATCAACGTTCACGCTCTCGGCTCAGTGTTAGCGCAAAAAACCTCACTAGTTGCCTCAGCAACCCAATCCTCGCCAAATCCAAGATTCGTTTTCACTTTGACAGAGTGAATTCAAGGCTTCCACTAGTTCTGTTAGCTATCGGCATGAACGTCAGGGTAACGAATGAAACAGTGGTTTAAGAAAAGCCAAATCGAGCGACACGAGCTCATGTGGCATTTTGGGGCAATGATCCTGGTCGCATGCGTCTCAATACTGGTGTTTCAAAACATGTTTTAAATCGGAGTGGTCGTAATCTAGGTGATTATTCTCCTTAGATTTATGGGCAGCCTTACCGTCGTTGTCACTATGCCAATCCGACCGCTAGTTTTCACAGGCACCGAAATACAGAATCCGATCGGAATGTTGGTAGCGCCGTCCGAAAGTATTACGATACGAATGGCTGTTTGCTACATTTCGGGCAGAAAGGTAGCTCGCCGAGCTACGTAAGCTACTGCTAGCTCGTATGCAAATCTGCCTGAGCAGATTTCGAGCATCTATTCATGGTCTAGCGACAATATGGGGACTGCGTTTTTCTTAATTGCCGCCTCCCCCCCCTTATCCGGTGTTCCATTATGCCGGTCTAATTGCTGGAGCGAGCGAACTTGATGCATGGAGATTTCGCGCTAGTACTTTTTCCTGCAAGATTGCACAGGTAACAGTGACAGCGGTGCTAGGCCACATGGTTGGCGGGCAGCTCGGATTAATCACTTACAGTCAGATTGATAGTCTTCGCGAAAGCACCCCGCAGTTGCGGGGTGCTTTCATATTTATATTGTTTGGCTGCCAACCAGAACTTAGTCGCAAGCCACGCCAACCGACTTACTCTGCTTCCTACCTTGAGGCTTTGACTTCCATCACATGCTGATACGCCGATAGAGCCGCAATAGCTCCCTGCGCAGCAGCTGTAATTGTCTGTTTCAACTCCGTACCATCGGTAAGATCACCAGCGGCATAGATGCCTTCCACAGAAGTGTTCAGTTCATTGTCGACATGGACCTCACCGGTTTTGGGGTTGATTTCAAGACCAAGTTGGTTCGGAATTTCAAGACGTGGATCTGCTCCGGCCTCGACAAACAAACCATCAATCGTCAGTTCGTACTGACCTTCCCACGGTTTGCTGATTCGTATTCCGGTCAAACCTGTCTCGTCTGAACCAACCAGTTCCGTAACTTCGGTCGAGTAGAGAATTTTTACGTTCTCTGTTTGATCGAGAACCTTCAAAAGAATTGGCTCAGGACGAGTCAACTTGTCTCGGCGGTAAATCAGATAAATGACTTCTGCGTATTTTGCGAGAAGCACAGCTCCCTCTACGGCAGCGTTACCACCACCTACAACTGCGGCAGCGTGCTTGTTGCGGTAGAGCGGTGCATCACAGGTCGAGCAGTAAGAAACGCCGTTTCCTGTCCACTGTTCCTCGTTGTGCAGCGAAAGTTTTCGACGTTCGCGTCCTACGGCTAGAATTACTGAGATTGCGTCAATTTCAGTACCATTATCTAGTACAGCTCGGAAAACGTCGCCACGCTTTTCGACTGATTTGAGGTTAGAGTAAACAGTTGGCGTGTTGAGATTGTCGACCTGTTCCTTGAACTTCATCATCAGGTCAAATCCGTCAATGTCTGGCTGACCCGGGTAGTTCTCGATAGTGCCACCAATAGCGGTTTCTCCACCGAACTGTTCACCAACTATCAGAGTTTCAACCTGATATCGCGATGAGTAGAGCCCCGCGGAAAACGCGGCAGCACCTTGCCCGGCAATCAGTACGTCAACTTGCTTGATGTCGCTCATGTGTCCTCACGCCGTCAAAACGTATACGGTCTCAATGCGATTCCCTAATCGCTAGATTAAAAGTACCCGTGAAATGTGTCGATAGGTACCCTGCCTAATAACACGCGTCCTTTTTTCAATAGTGAAGTTCACGCTAACGCGTATTTAGGTTTTCATAAATTTAGATGCAATAGGGTATGCAAGCAGCTTGAGTCTGATTCGAATCAGACACGTCTAAAGCGACGGATCAACGTTCTTTACTTCAAGTATCGATGCGGTCAGATCAGGATCAATATCGTCGACTTACAGGTTGTCGATCAATTCTTCTTCGTCAGTCCCAGCTTTGATGTCATCATTTATTTCGCTGCTGTATACTCGCAGTTCAATTTGAACTGACGCGTTTCTTAAGTTCTCTATCGATATCAAGCATTGTTAAAGCTGCTTCGTCTCACGACGAGAAACGCAATCGAAGTAGACACGTACTGCACCGCATGTATTTCGCGTATCTGAAATCTTGTTTCTCAAACTTAGTTCAGGCGCTAAATCGTTATCTGCCATGACAATCCCAATTGCATCTGTGCCAAACGGCACCGTTACATCCGCCAAAGGCTTCTCAGCTGGAGGAATCTTCGCGGGCATCAAAACCCCTGGCGTCGACAAGAAAGACATTGGACTTCTCTACTCAGAACGAGCATGTGCAGTCGCAGGCACGTTCTCACAAAACTCTGTTATCTCACCGACTGTCACTCTCGATAAAGAACGAGTCGGGGTAGACAAAAAAGTTCACGCTGTCGTGGTGAACAGCGGATGCGCCAACACAGCTGTCGGCGAACAAGGCATGATCGATGCCAAAGAGATGACAGACATTACGGCGGCTCACCTTGGTGTCACGAGTGCACATACTCTTGTTAGTTCAACAGGAGTCATTGGAGTTGAGATTCCAATGGCTCTCATGCGCGAATACATCCCTCAGATTAAAGTGAGTGAGGATGGTGGAGGCGAGTTCGCCAAAGCTATCCTGACGACCGACAAACGCACCAAGGAAATTGCCGTTTCGTTTGATGTTGATGGAGTAACCCACACGGTCGGAGGCGTTTCCAAGGGCTCTGGAATGATCCACCCAAACATGGCGACCATGCTTGCGTATGTCGCTACGGACGCAGACGTAGAGCCCGGTTATCTACAGAAGGTTCTTTCCGAATCAGTAAAACTCTCATTCAACCAGATTGACGTTGACGGTGATCAGAGTACGAACGACACCGTCTTGCTACTCGCGAACGGTGCTGCTGGTGGTTCTACCATTTCAGGCGGTGACGAAGCATCCGCCGCTTTCGAAGCAGCTGTCCTGCAGGTTTGCCAGTATTTAGCAATCGAAATCGCACGCGACGGTGAGGGCGGAACCAAGCTGATCGAAGTCACGGTAAACAGTGCACACACAGAAGAAGATGCGTTAAAGGCTTCTCGCTCATGTGCGGCCTCAATGCTGGTAAAAACCGCCGTTTACGGTCGTGACCCGAACTGGGGGCGCATTTTCATGGCAGTCGGCAAATCAGAAATCCCGCTCGATGAATCGAAGATTGACTGCTACATCAACGACATCCAGATTGTCGCCGAAGGAAAAGCCATTTCTTACAACGTTCAAAGCGTCGTAAGCGCGCTCGCAGGCGACGAGGTGCGCCTTCGGGTGGACCTCAACGTTGGTTCCGCATCAGGCGTTGCGTGGGGTTGTGACCTCACCGAAGAATACGTGGTCTTCAACTCGGCATACACGACGTAATCGACCTCAGAGGAATTTCGCCGTGAGAGGCATTTGCCAGCAGCACGGGGTCGAGCCGTCATTCGCTCAGGATCCTGAAAATTCGTATCGCGGTAACTTTTCTTACGCCGTCGGTTCGACGCGTCTTAACCGTTCGGTCAGCACTGAGGTGATGTCCGCATGACAACACCTACAAACTCCACCCTCACAGGAAAGATCATCGTCGTAAAAATCGGTGGTAGCACGCTAGGTGCAGGCGACAGTACTGTCCCCGACATCGTAAATCTGTGGAAACAGGGTGCAAAGCCTGTCGTAGTTCACGGCGGCGGAAAAGTTATTTCTGACTGGGTAAGTAAGCAGGGAATACAACCCGAATTCGTTCGAGGTCTGCGCAGAACCAATGGTGCTACTCTAGATGTGGCCGTCGCGGTTCTTGCTGGGCTCGTTAACTCCCAAATCGTCGCAGAGTTCCAGGCAAATGGAGCCAATGCAGTCGGTATTTCGGGAGTGTCTGGCGGGCTGCTCCAGGCGGAAATTCTTGATCCTGACCTTGGATTCGTTGGAAAAGTCGTCAGAGCAAACGCCGAACCAGTCGAGGCCGTGCTGAACTCCGGCGGAATTCCGGTTATAGCACCGACCGCGCTACATCTCTTCCCGTCGGAATCGGGAGAAGATCGCATCCTTAACGTGAACGCCGACACATCGGCTGGTCATATAGCCAAAGCGATCAGATCAGATCAGCTCGTTTTCCAGACGGACGTAGAAGGTGTTCTTGATGCGCGTCGTCGTCTAATCCCTCGTATGACTCGAGGGCAAGCACACGATCTCATCGCAAGCGGCATCGCTGCTGGCGGAATGATCCCAAAAATCGAAGCATGCGCTGATGCCGTTTCAGTGGTTGGGTCCGGTCACATCATCGATGGGCGACTCGCCGGGGCACTGCTAGCCTGTGCACGCGGCGAAGATATCGGCACTCGAATTACTTAGCTGTCCGCAACTCTGTCTCTAAGGCAAATTAGCGTAGGCATAGGACACAAAATGGACACCAGCGGACAAGTCTTAACGATTTTGATCCTTGGTTATCTGTTGGGATCAATACCATTCGCAAAGTTGTTCACATTCCGCTCTGGAGTTGATCTCTTCGAGACTGGGACCGGGAATCCTGGGGCGGCCAATGTATTTCGCAAAGTCGACAGGCGAACCGGAGTCGCTGTATTCGTCGCAGATGCACTAAAAGGTGCTGTTCCGATTCTTCTCGCATGGCTAATGGGTGCACCTGCAGACCTGTGGTTCATCGGTGGGTGGGCTGCGGTAGCGGGTCACTGGTACCCACTTTTCAACGGTTTCAGAGGCGGAGCCGGTCTGGCCAGCGGAGCCGGTGTCGTTCTTGCTCTCATGCCGGTGGGCGGTCTTATCGGAATACTTGCTGGGGCCGCTGTACTGGCGAAAGTAAAAAGCAGCGGACACGCCGCGCTGGTCGGGTTGATCGTCATTGTCGTAACCACCGCGCTGTTCAATTCTGATTGGCCCATTGGCGCCGAATTGTCCGCAATAATGAGTGCACCAGTTCTGGCGACAATACTCTTCGCTCGCGCATCTCTAAGAGGATGGAAACCCGGGCGTAAGGACTAAGGCTCGGATCACACAGATTGCTACAGGTGCCATCCTGAGGTTCTCGAAGGAAAGCAGGAGCACGTGGGATTGTGATAGTGGACCCACACCCTAACCCTCCTCATTCAAGGGAGAGGGGACACGCGACAAGACTCCCGTTCACATTGCCTCTGCGATATAGTTCTCGTTCTGCATTTCTCACATCGTGATTTGTAGATGTCGTAAGCACTCGACAATTTCGAATAGGTGCCGCGCTGCTTTAGCGGCGCGGCAGTCTACAGAAGAAGAGAAAAACAATGACAAGCTCGGACGACTATAAAGCCCTAGAATCCAAGTACTACATGCAAGTAGTAAACCGGATGCCGCCGGTTCTGGTTCGAGGTGAAGGCACCCGAGTGTTTGACAACGACGGTAAGAGCTACCTCGACTTCACCGCGGGATGGGCTGTGCTGAACATTGGCCACAACCACCCAGCAGTCACGGAGGCGATTCGCGATCAGGCAGGAAAGATCCTGCAAATGTCGAATCTGTTTTACACCACACCTCAGCTTCCGCTTGCGCAGATCATCGTCGACAACTCTGACGTGGACCGTGTCTTCTTCTGCAACTCGGGAGCTGAGGCAAACGAAGGGGCATGCAAGGTCGCTCGCAAATGGGGCAAGCTACATCTCGATGGAGCTTACGAGATCATCACTGCTCTCGACTCGTTCCACGGTCGCACTCAGGCAATGATGGCGGCCACCGGACAACCTAACTATCAGGACAACTGGAAGCCACTAATGCCGGGCTTCGTCAACGTCCCTTACAATGACGTTCAGGCAATCAAGGATGCTTATGTAGAAGGCAAGACCTGTGCCGTGCTGCTCGAACCTGTCCAAGGTGAAGGCGGAGTAAACATTCCTTCGGAAAACTACCTGAAGGAAGTCATGGACTTCTGCCACGATAAGAACATTCTGTTCATGCTCGACGAGGTACAGACCGGAATGGGCCGAATCGGGACCCTGTTCGGATATCAGAAGTTCCCCAGTGTAGAGCCTGATGTAATGACTCTTGCCAAGGCACTGGGTTCCGGGGCGCCTCTAGGTGCGTTCACCACAAAGGAGTTCTGTTCGGTTCTCGAACCAGGCGACCACGGTTCTACATTCGGTGGAAATGCTCTGACGACTGCCGCCGGCGCTGCCGCTGCCAAAGTCCTCGTTGATGAAGACATTCCAGCGATGGCAGACGAGACTGGAGCTTACTTCCAGGGCAAGCTGAAGGCGCTGGCAGAGATGCACGATTGCATAACCGAGGTTCGTGGAATGGGTCTTCTAATTGCACTTGAGATGTCGAAGGACATTTCTGGAGCCGTCGTCACAGGTGCATTACCCAAAGGACTGCTTATCAACGCAGTGCGACCAAACATGATCAGATTCATGCCGCCACTGAACGTTTCTAACGATGAGATCGACGAAGCGGTCGAGATTCTAGACAGAGTTCTCGCTGAAGCCGGTAAGTAGGCCGGAGATCTCTCGAATAAAACTCAAACGACTCGGCCCTGAACTAGCCGCAGACGTTTCTTTTGGCGTGCCCCTATTTCGACAGATTTGTGACCGAATCCGAACCAACCTATATCCTCATCCTGATCGAAGCGAATGCGAATCGGAGGTATATAAGACCACCACTCTTAGCGATTTGAGGCGCAGTCACCCGCTGCTTACAAAACATTAGCAACTATCGTGTAAAGTTAATCCCATGACGCAGTTAGACGAACATCTCGACCACTTTTCGGCAACCAGCATGTGCCCACACTATGAAGCGGCAATGGAGTTGCTTGCCAAACGATGGTCTGGACTGATCCTGACCACGCTTCTCGATGCACCAGCCAGATTTTCTGTAATTGGTGCGGCGGTGGACGGGATTAGCGACCGTATGCTCTCTCAACGACTCGCCGAACTTGAAGAAATAGGGATGGTCGAGCGGAACATAGATGCAACCCAGAGACCTGTCCTTGTAGAGTACGCGGCGACTCAAATGTCGCGTGAACTCTCGCCCGTATTCTCTGCGCTTCAGGACTGGGCTGAAAAGTGGATGCCCGCACGAACCAGTGAGAGATAACGCTCCGCTAACTCAAAATTTTCTCAACAACCATAAGCGCCATCCTGCGGCTCTCGAAGGACGGCAGGGGTGCGGCATAAGCGTTCGAACCTACGACCTAGCCCTTAGCGGAAAACTGGAGACGCTGCGCACTCCCCAAATCCATCACTCCACCGTCGTAATGCTCGGGGATTCACCGTTAATAAGTTGCAAGTAAACAGGTGTAGTCACCCTCCATTACAAGAAATATCGGATAGTCGACGGGGCAATCCTCAGACCCATTACGTCCATCTCAATCAAGTCACAAAATTTCCGCTCTACTCCACAGACCCACCCGAAAAATCAAAACCCCAATCGACAACGCCCACTTCTAGCGAGAGAATAGTCAGGTTGCATCTCGTAAACTGCACCCCAGCGCGCTCCTCACTTAAAAGGAATCGAACGTAAAAATGGCAAGGGAAAAGTGCGTCCTCGCTTACAGCGGGGGCATGGACTCGACAATCTCAACTGTCTGGATCCAAGATAACTACAACATGGACGTTGTAACTCTCACCGTCGATCTGGGCGCAGGGCCCGAAATCGTTGGAGTTAAAGAACGAGCAGCCTCCGCAGGTGCGATCGATTCTCTTGTTTGGGATGTCAGAGACGAGTTCGTGAACGAATACGTGTTCCCGGGTCTTAAGGCTGGAGCTATGTACGAAGGCGTTTACGCTCTCTCGACTGCTCTGGGCCGCCCGCTTATGGCAAAGAAACTTGTTGAAGCTGCCCGCCAGGTCGGCGCAACGGCGGTTGCTCACGGTTGCACCGGTAAAGGCAACGATCAGGTTCGGTTCGACGCCGGAATCATGACTCTTGCCGCCCACGGCGAGCCGCTCAAGATTGTTGCTCCTGCTCGCGAATGGGGCATGACACGAGACGAAGAAAAGATGTACGCAGCGAAGGCTGGCCTAGAACTTCGTGAGGTTGGGGACGACCAACGGGTCTACTCGATCGACCGCAACTTGTGGGGTCAGGCAATCGAAGGCGAAGACCTCGAAGACACATGGGAAGCTCCACCGGAAGACGCTTTCTCATGGACCCGCCAAATCAGCGACACTCCAGATGAACCAGTCGAGGTTGCGATTGGCTTCGAGAAAGGCGTGCCGGTTTCTATAGATGGAACTCTGAAGTCAGGCGTTGAACTGATCGCTATTCTCAACGAAATCGCTGGCGAACATGGTGTTGGTCGCATTGACCACGTTGAGAACCGTCTTGTCGGAATCAAGTCACGCGAGGTTTACGAAACCCCGGCTGCGGTTGTTCTCCACTCGGCTTTGAAGGCGCTAGAAACGGCAACGATGTCTCGTGAGCAGCAGCGCGTGAAAGAAAATCTGTCAGCGATCTATTCGGACATGGTTTACGACGGTCGCTGGTTTACCGAGCTTCGACGCAACATTGCTGCGTTCATGGAAAGTGCGCACGAGTACTCGACAGGTGATGTTCGAGTTCGGCTCCACAAGGGATCATGCATCGTTGTGGGACGACGTTCACCGTTCTCGCTCTACGATTTCGATCTGGCAACGTACTCGACAACCGATGCCTTCGATCACGAAGCTGCGACAGGTTTTATCGACATTTACTCGCTTTCAGCCCGAACCCAGTCGCGAAAGCAAACTAACTCCGAAGCTCGATAAGCGATTAGAGATATTCTCGACAACCGTCTTCACACTTCATACGGTGATATTCACGCGAATCGGGAAGATCCGCTATGAACGCTCCGCGCCGTTTCCCGCTCGTATCGATAATGTTGCAGTGTACTCATTCATGTCGACTATCTGACGCCAACAAAGAATCAATTATATGACCAGCCATAACAAAGGCTCAAGCGAAAACAAAAATCCGGCTGCCGCCGTTCGCGGTAGCGAACTTGCCAGCGACTTCACGGTATCGGTGCACTACGACGCACGTCTCTACCGAGAAGATATTTCCGGTTCGATCGCGCACGCTCGAATGCTTGGACGCCAGGGAATTATCGAACAAGACGATGTTGAAAAAATCGTCGACGGTCTTGCGCAAATCACTGAAGAAATAGAGTCGGGCGAATTCGAGTGGAAGTCCGAGCTTGAAGATATCCACATGAACGTGGAATCTCGCCTTTATGAGCTTATTGGCGATGCGGCCGGCCGTCTCCACACCGCTCGTTCACGCAACGACCAGGTCGCGACTGACACCCGTCTCTGGACACAGGGCGCCTGCGCTCGTTCTTTCGAGGCTTGTCTGGCGCTCCAAACCGAACTAGTGAACCTAGCAGAATCTCACGTCGACACTATCCTGCCCGGATATACCCACTTGCAGCGTGGGCAACCGGTCGTTCTTGCTCACCACCTACTGGCATACTTCGAAATGTTCGATCGTGACGCTACTCGCTTTGCTCAGGCTGCAGAGTCGGCTGACGTTATGCCACTCGGTTCAGGCGCAATGGCAGGCGTGCCGTACCCGCTCGACAGAGGATGGGTGGCAGACGAACTCGATTTCAGTGAAATATCTCGCAACTCGATGGACGCCGTCTCCGACCGTGATTTCATTGTCGAGTTCCTTACGGCCTCCTCTTTGGCGATGGCTCATCTATCTCGCCTTGACGAGGAACTCATCATCTGGTCGTCCGACGAGTTTGGATTCGTCAAGCTGTCTGACGATTTCACTTCGGGATCGAGCATAATGCCGCAGAAGCGCAATCCAGATTTCGCCGAGTTAATTCGCGGTAAAACGGGTCGTGTGTACGGTTCGTTGATGGGTCTCCTCACAACAATCAAGGGATTGCCTCTTACGTACAACCGTGATCTACAGGAAGACAAAGAAGGACTGTTCGACGCCGCTGACACTGTGATTGCAGCACTAGAGTCGGCAGCTGGAATGGTTGCGGGCATAACTGTTAATGCTGACCGCATGCGCCAGGCGGCGGCAAACGGCTTCGTACTGGCCACAGATATTGCCGATTACCTCGTCGGCAAGGGGGTTCCCTTCCGCGAGGCATACATTGCGGTTTCCGAACTTTCAAAGCAGTGCATCGCCGATGGTGTCGGATTTGGAGAGTTGGAACTAGCTGATTTCCAAAGAGCATCCGACCTGTTCGACGAGGGCGTGATGGATATCACTTTGGAATCAGCAGTAGCTGCTCGTGACGTACCAGGTGGAACGGCTCCTAACAGAGTTAGCGAAGCAATTGCTGAGGCAAAACGCATGCTTGCAGAAGCACAAGAATAGCTGGCGGTTCCGAAACCTTTATTTGGCGACCGCGGCTACAATCGCCAGTTATTGGAGCAAGTTTGCATTAACAACTGGATGCGCTCGCACGCGGTCGAATCACAACGGAGACAGTCACGTAGTGGCAACGATCATTGCACACCGCGGTCTTGATGAGACCTACCCCGAAAACACCCTCGCAGCATTCACAGCGGCGCTCGAAAAGGGCATGTCAATCGAGATTGATGTCCGAGGAACGAAGGATGAAGAACTGATCGTTCTCCATGACCCGACGGTGAATCGAACTACAAACGGTGAAGGCCCGGTGGCTCGCATGACGCTTGAAGAGGTAAAAGCTCTTGATGCTGGTAGCTGGTGGGATGAAAAGTTCGCCGGGGAACGCATACCGACACTCAACGAAACGCTCGACGTTGTGAAGGAATATGGAACGGCAGATATATCACTGATAATCGAGATGAAGACGCTAGATCCGGGTTGCATAAACAAGATTTGCGATGGTCTCGCTGAACGTGAGCTGCTCGAGAGTACAGTCGGAATAGGGCTGATCCACCAGTCGGTCGACGTTCGACGTAGGTTCTACGGGGGCAGTCCTGAGTTCCAATGCGCTTCGGTTGCCAACACAGCCGACGAGCTTCCCACAGCCATTGCCGACCCGTACTCGTCGTGGATTTACGTTCGTTACTTGCTGAGCGAAAAGGACGTTAAAACCGCACACGACGCAGGCAAGAAGCTCATCGCTTCTGGGCCAGGAATCATGGACAACAATGAAGCATTGATTGCGAGCGCAAACGCTGGTGCAGACACGCTAATGGCGTATCACCCCGAATCGCTTGCCGAAGCATTGGGATAGCGGGTCACCCGAAAGGTTTTAGATCGATGACACTTCACATCAAGGTTTCGCCGTCTCTTCTCGCAGCCGACTTCGCACATCTTGCCGATTCGATCGCTGCAGTCGAAGAAGCAGGTGCAGACGAAATTCACTTCGATGTTATGGACGGCAGTTTTGTGCCCAACATCACTGTGGGGCTGCCTGTTCTCGAAGCGATTCGCCCGTTGACGAAGTTGCCAATCGATATCCACATGATGGTGCTGGAACCCGGCCGATACGCTCGTGAGTTCGCCGCAGCTGGAGGAGACATTTTCACAATGCACATTGAGGCATGTGACGATCTCGAAGCGTCACTTGGAGATGCCCGCGTTGCTGGCATGACCGCGGGCGTTTCGCTGAAGCCAGATACGCCCGCATCCGCCCTCCAGTCAACAATACCACTGATCGAGCGCGTTCTGGTGATGACCGTTGAACCTGGATTTGGCGGTCAATCTTTCATGCCAGAGATGCTCCCGAAAATCACTGAGATTCAAGACATGGCACGCATTGCAGATCACCAAATTGAAATCGCCGTGGATGGAGGGATCAAAGTTGACACAGCCGGTGAGGTGATCGAAGCCGGGGCAACGACGCTCATCTCAGGAACTGGCGTTTTCAACTACCCCGATGGCATGAAGATAGGCATCGAAGCGATCCGCACTGCCGGCAATTGATCGGATCTCCGACTTCCTGAAAGAGGTTTGGTGTGAGCAAGTTCTCGCTCACACAAATGCCTGGCTACGATTGATTTTCATCCCGAACGCTGGTGATGTCGAACCCTACAAACGATCGTATCGCCATATCCGGGGCATCATCTTTTTCATCAGATAGTGCGATTTCACCGACGCCAACGCACGTCATGTCAGCAGCACGTGCAGATCGAAATCCCGGCGAAGAATCTCCGAACACTATGCATTTTTACGGCGATGCACCAAGTAGTTCGGCAGCTTTGAGATACGGCTCTGGGTACGGTTTCAAGTTTTCTACATCCTCCATGGTTATTGAGGTTGAAAAACCTTGTCGAATCCGGTAATTCGCAAGAAACCGTCAGCGTAAGGACGTTCACCAGATGTCACGAGGGCAGATTTGATGCCGGAACCTGTCACGTTTTTCACCACTGATTCAGCGCCGGAAATCAGATCGAATCCATCTACAGCAACTATCTCCCACTGCCGAATATATTCGTTGAACAGTTATTCCGGGCTTGCTATCTCGTAGTGATTAGCGACCATTTGAAGCCTTTTTTCGATGCTGATCCCGAAAGTATCGGGATGGTCTTCAGAAATTTGGTCTACCCAAAATACGTTTAGGTCCCTCGTTCCACTAGACGGTGCGACGGTTCTGAATCTGCCAAAGTACCGTCAAGATTGAACAATGCCGCACTGAACTTGGTGGAAATCGTGAAGTATCCAATCCCTGGAATATGTCGTTACAGGTCAAACCAATTTGTCTGTTCCGAGTCAGTCAACCATAAGTGCGGGACAAGTGTGACTTAAAGAGAAGGGAGGCTCACCTTGCGGTGAGCCTCCTCTATTTGCGTAGTCAACTGCAAGCGCAGTGAACTTGCTCTAAGAGCTACGAACTATTGCAGTTCGAGGTTCCAGAGTGAGTTCAGGTTAGCTGCAGCAGCCTTGTCCATCGGGAACGACTTAATCTTCTTGTTGTTGAAGTAGAAAGCGTCCGGGATGGCTACAACACCAGGCTGTAGGTTCTGCTCGTAAACGTAGTCGAGGTACTCGTTAGCAGCTGCGGTAGCAGATGCCTGGTCTGGAGCTTCAGCCATTCGGCGGTAGAGATCCAGGATAACGGGTGACTCGAATCCACAGCTGAATCCACCACGTGTCAGGGTTGTCTGCACAAGGCCCTTCGGGAAGTGCCATGGGATTGCAGCCTTACCCTTGTCACATGATGTGATCCATGGGTGGGTGTTTGAGCGACCAACGACTGTAGGTCGGAAGGTCTGGTATGAGAACTTGAGCGAGAAGGTTGTTAGTCCGATGTCTGACCAGAAGCCAGCAACAGCATCAGCAACCTCACCGGTGATTGAACCACCACCACCGAGTTCAGGACCGGCATAAACAGATACCTCGAAGGCGTGCTCGCCAAGAGGTCCGTCCTTGCCAGCGGAACCACGCTGGTAGTCATTGTCCTGAGCCAGAATCAGCTCAACAGCACCGTCTGGGTCGTATGGGTACTCGTGCTCACCAGTCCAGTTGGGGCTGGAAGCGTTGAAGTACTCAACGTGTACAACGTCACCAAGACCAGCAACGAGAGTGTCGTTTACGAGATCTCGGTCAATGGCGATTGCCAAAGCACGGCGAATGTTCTTCGCCTGCTCAAGGTCGTCATCTCCGTGTTTACCAGGCGATCCGATCCACGGAATGTCGTGAACGAATGTTGCCTTGGTTGGGAGATCATTACCTTCGTTTGCACCACCAGCGTATGTGTCTTCCCAGAGGTTACCTGCAAAGAAAACACCGAGCTGAACAGCACCACCAGCAGAAGTCTGGGTGAAGTCGTTCAGATCGAACTTAGCGGCGTCTTTTGGCTCGAGTGCGGCCATGTCAACCTCACCCGTGCGAAGCAATGCTGCTCGGGTTGTTGGCTCAGAAACCTGAACGATCTGAATTCGCTCGGTCTTTGGCTCGAGCTCTGGGAGCCAGTGCTCACCAGGGCGGTTGACTATGGTGTAAGACTCGTCTCGCAGCCATTCTTCAACCTGGAAAGGACCAGTTGCGACAATGTGGTCTCGGACCCAGTCCGCTCCCATGTCGTCGTATGCCTTCTTTGAGAAGACGTTGAATGCCTGACCGGACTGGTTGACGTAGTCGTCTTTCCATGTCGAGTCAAAGGCTGTGAAGTCGAATGTGATGGTTTCGTCGTCAATAGCGGTCCACTCTCCCCAGAGACCGGCGAAGTCACCAGCCTGTCCATGAATGGACTCAGGAGTTGTAACGCTGTTGGCGTCGTTCATAGAGAATGCGACGTCGTGAGCAGTAAGAGTTCCGAAGTCGTTGCCATCAACAACCTGGAACGGGATTCCCTGCTGGATTTTCACAGTTGCGCTGGAGAGGTCCGGTGCAATGGTGAATCCAGTAGCAATCCAAGGAAGCTCACTGTCGTCTGCAGCTCGACGGAATAGAGTTTCGGCGATACCAGTGTTCTTAAGACCATCTGGTGCCTGTGCGGAACCCAATCCGTTCTGACTGCCCAATCCTGTACCGCCAACTGCGATAACAGCGATTCCAGCAGGTGTAGTAGTGTCTGGTGCAGTGATGAGCTCTTCAGGTTCCTCAGCAGGAGCTGCGGCTTCTGGAGTGGCTGTCGCAACTTCCGTCACGATCACGGTCTCAACAACCGTGTCACCCTTCACAACGACAGTCTCAACAACAGTGACGGTTTCCGTTCCGCCGCATGCGATGACAGCTGTCATTGCTGCACCAA
>DBTA01000019.1:45855-87333 GCA_002306815.1 Dehalococcoidia bacterium UBA1328
GTTGAGTCTTTGTCAGGAAGTTGAGATCACTCCCATTTTCGCCCTACATGCAGACGTAGATTCCAGTCGGGATGAATCAATTAAGCTCAATCCGCCCGTGCGACCGCCGCGCTACTTTTTGCAACACATTGCGTCTGCCTCAAGCGAGCGAGTATAGGCAAGTTGGAATGCCATGTCCACACTCAATTGTGCTAAGTGACTGCGAGGGATATCGATGTCATGCTCAAAACTAGTTGCAAATAGAACGTAAATTAGTGAATTTTGTTCGTGAAATCTGTTTTTGAGTCCCGATGAAAATTCGTTTTGCTAAAAAACACGTATACGTGTAATGCAGCGGATTGGACGCTCATTGTAACTATCCATCGCCAGTCGACTCGTCTGGATTTATTCCAAAAAAAAAGCCCTTCTACGGAAAGAAAAGCTTCATTTTCCAATCGGGCTACTAAACCGAAATTAGTCTGCGAGCAGAGAAACACCGCGCTTATCGAGAGTACGAATCTCTCGAGCGGTCAATTTGATGCGGTAACGCTGACCATCAAGCACTACCCACTTGTTCTGCAGGTTTGGCTTAGAAATTTTACGCGTAGCGTTCAATGCGTGTGAACGGTTGTTACCGAACATCGGCTTGGGTCGAGGACCTAGTCCAAGTTTTGCCCTGATCTGGTCGGAGCTTGGCATATCTAATAAACTCTCGAAAAATAGTTCTACTTAGAGGGACGAACTCAGACAACGCTTGCGGCGCGACATCGAATGTGCATCCCGTGAGTGAGGTTACAACTGTTAAAACTACCATGCCGAATGACCGGTAACAACAGAAGCATATCCGGTGATTTACCTGTATTACCGTTCAGTGTGATCGGCTACCAATCGATATAGGATCCTTATCCCTTATAGTGAGCCCATGAGCAACGCTGAAACGAAAATATCCAGTAAAACGTCCTCTCGACTCACTGGCATGATCAGCGCCAGCGCAATGGCGTTGGAAGCGAACCGCGACACCATCAATGCGTTGAACGTTTTTCCAGTGCCAGATGGCGATACCGGTACGAACATGCTACTCACACTTCGTTCGGTAATTGATGGAATGCCCAACGATACATCGCAATCTGCAAACGACGTGGCAAAAATTATCGCGAGATCAGCCCTACTTGGTGCCAGAGGCAATTCGGGACTAATCCTTGCCCAGTACTTCAAAGGGCTTTCAGAAGCTATTGGTGAAGAATCCGAACTAACAGGCGAGCACTTCGCAAAATCGATCCGTTACGCCAGCGATGCTGCATATAAGGCACTTCCGAACCCGGTAGAAGGCACGATGCTCACCGTGTACCGGGAATGCGCCGAAATTGCCGAAGCAGCGGCAGCTAAAAACCCTGATCTCGAAAGCGTGATGACGATCGTCGCCGAGGAGGCGCTGAAATCAGTCCAGCGAACACCCGGCCTTCTCCCAATCCTGGCTGAAGCCGAGGTTGTCGACTCAGGTGGATTCGGCTTTGCGGTGATGGTTGATGGCGCACTCAGATCGCTTAAAGGTGAAGAGCCGTTCGGGCGTGAGATACAGGTTCCGATGCCAAACGGAACCGATTTCACTGGTTCGATCAAGGCCGATTTTGTCGATGCGTCTGAAGAGAACGACTGGGGTTACTGCACGGTGTTCGCAATCGAATCTGCTGAAATCGATGTTGACAAGCTCCGTAATCACATGGCTGACATCGGCAGGTCTGCCGTCGTCGATGGCAGCGAAGGAATCGCCAAGGTCCACGTACACATGGAAGACCCAGGACAGGCACTAACTGCGGGACTCGCCTACGGTCAACTGTCGAACATCGAAATCGCGAACATGGATTCCCAGGCGTCTCACTGGGCATCGGATCGAAGAGAAGATTCTGAAACAACGCAATCGGCATCCGAGAAACGATTACCGATAGCCGTTGTGGCGGTCGCTATGGGAGACGGTCTATCCGACCTGATCGTAAGCACCGGCATGGGTGCGACCTCGGTATTGAAAGGAGGAGACACGATGAATCCGTCTGTATCCGACCTTCTTAAAGCTGTCGAGTCGGCACCTTCAGACACGGTAATTTTGCTCCCGAACAACAAAAACATCGTGCCTGCCGCACTTGAAGTTCATGACTTGACCGAGAAGGATGTCAGAGTGATCCCGACTCGATCAGTTCAAACAGGGGTTGCCGCACTGCTTGAGTTCAACGACACCGTAAGCATCGACGAAAACGAAGAGGCCATGAACGATGTTGTTGGCGAAATCGGTGACGGGCGAGTTTGCCGAGCAACGCGTGACGCCAACGTTTACGGTCACGAGATCCGTGAAGGAATGGCGTTCGCAACTTTCAATGACGACATTGTTTCAGTCGGAGGTGATCCACAGTTCGTGCTGACGAAATTGATTGAATCAAAAGCAGAAGATGCTGAAATAATCACCGTATATACAGGGGAATCCATTCCCAGGGAACAAGTCAGATCGACAGCTGAACTGCTCGAAGGCAAGTTCGGCGACATCGAAATCGAAGTTGTCTACGGCGGACAACCCCACTACGACTATCTGGTTGCAGTAGAGTAGCCTGATGCCAGAGCTAAATCTGGCAGCGAGTATTTCAGGGCTGGGAGACCTAGATCAGGTCTCTTTCCACAGTGGAGCGTAAACATGAGCATCGCGGTAGTAACGGATAGTACGTCTGACCTTCCGGTTGATATTGCAAAGCAACACGATATTTCGGTTGTACCACTCAACGTACACATCGAGGATGACACGTTCCTTGACGGAATAACGATCTCGGCTGCGGAAATGTATCGGCGACTGCCCGACCAGAAAGTTATTCCTACTACTTCGGCTCCTTCGATTGGAACATTTCTCGAAGTCTACGAAAAGCTCGCAGAAACCCACGACGAAATCATTTCGATTCACATTAGCGCCAAGCTAAGCCTGACTCATGGTTCTGCTGTTAACGCCGCAGAAGAAATGATGGCGAAAGGAACGCGTGTAGAGGTTGTAGATACTCAACAAGCCTCTATGGCGCTTGGTTGGACTGCGGTTCAAGTTGCGGAACTTACAACCGGAGGTGGATCGATCGAAGAAGCAGTTGCACTGGCGAAAAGCGCCGCCGGGCGAGCCTCGTTTATCGGAATGGTCGACACGCTGGAATATCTCGTTAGAGGGGGGCGAATCGGTAAAGCAAGAGGATTCGTCGGTTCACTACTCCGAGTCCAACCGATCCTGACATTAATTGAAGGCGAAGCACACCCGGTTGCGCGAGTAAGAAATCGCAATAAGGGTCTTGCTGAACTTCAAAAGATGGTCGCTGAAGCTGCCCCACTCGACAAATTAGCGGTTCTCTACACGACCGAAGAAGACGTCGCTGAACAAATCGCCAACTCTATTTCCGACTACGCACCTGGTGGCGAAGCTGTGGTAGCTCAGCTAGGCCCAGTAGTTGGTAACTATCTCGGCCCTGGCACCCTGGGACTTGGACTCATCAGGTCAGATTCGGGCGCATGAACGAAGGCGGACGCAAAACAGCTCGCCGATCACGATACAAGGCGACCAGTTCCAAGTCTGATTCTGCGCCCAACCGCGCAATCAACGCTCTCAAAAACATCCTCGAGCTCGAACGCAAGCTTGAGTTTACCGATCGCGCCGTTATGGGTGGCTTGGACCGTTTCATAGAACGTTCAGCAGAATCAATGCCTTGGATTCGGGACATCGAACCATTACGCGGTACGAGTTACGCAGTTTTACAGCCCGGGCAACGCCACAGGTGGGCGTCAGCAGTGATAGGGCGTCTACGTTCGGAATCAGGTAGCGAAATCAAATCTGCGCCAATTCCTAAAGTCACTCCAAAAAAACCTGCGGCTAGAAAGAAATCTTCTTCCGCTAAATACACTCTGGACACACCACTTGAGGAACTGAAATTCATCCAAAAGGCGACCCGCCCAAAGCTTGGCAGGCTCGGCGTCACGAATCTTCGTGAAATGACGCGATTGTTCCCGAACAGGCACTTGGATTATTCGCAAGTGACGAAAATCGGTGAAGTCATCTTTGGAGAGCAAATGACGGTTGCTGGCCGTGTGGTTCGCTCTGAATCAGCAAAGATTGGACCGCCACCTGGTGCTGCCAAAATCTTGATCAACGACGGCACAGGACTTCTTGAAGCGACGTTCTTCCGTCAGGCATATCTTGCGAATCGGTTCAAGCTTGGTGGATTCGTTGCGTTTTCTGGCGAGATTGGAGCGTTCAACAATCGGGCTCAAATGCAGAATCCCGAATACGACCAGCTCTCGGCGAACTCGGCGAAGTCGAACAGCAACGGTGAAATCCAACTCACCCACGCAGGTAACTTGTTACCCGTTTATCCGTCGACAGATGGACTCGTTCAAAGGTCGATTCGAACCGCCACTCGTAAATCCCTCGATATCGGACTTCCACTGCTCGAAGAGTTCCTCGATGGCGACCTGAAACAGCGTCATTCATTCATAGGATTAGAGGACGCTGTTGAGTCGATGCACTACCCGGATTCAGCAGAAAAGCAGTTCCAGGCACGACGTAGGCTCGCGTTCGATGAACTCTTCATGTACCAACTCGCCGCGCTAAAGAAGAAGTCTGAGTGGCAGAATCGACGGGATGGCATCGAAATCGAGGGATCAAAAGCCCGACCCGTGGTTGAATCGTTCCTCGCATCGCTCGAGTTTGAACTTACTGAAGACCAGAAAAACTCTCTCGAACGACTTCTCGACGACATGGCGTCAGGAGTCCCGATGGGTCGACTTCTGCAAGGTGAAGTTGGAAGCGGAAAAACCATAGTCGCTCTTTCATGCCTGCTTGCGGTCAACTCGTCCGGTTATCAAGGGGCCCTCATGGCTCCCACCGAAGTGCTGGCCGAACAGCACTTCCTGAGTATCGCCAATCAGCTCGGTGCCGAATCATTGCTCGGTGAACCGAAAGACGCAGTACGACACGCCAGTTTGCCGGGTAAAGGCAATCGCCGGATAAACATGGTTTTGCTGATCGGAAGCCTGCAAGCTTCGATCAAAAAACGGATTCAGCAAATGATCGCCGAGGGCGAAGCGGATCTAATTATTGGAACTCATGCTTTGCTGCAAGAACAGGTATCCATTCCGAAACTTGGGCTTGCCGTAGTCGACGAACAACATCGTTTCGGTGTCGAACAACGAAGTGCGCTAACGCGGCGTGAACCGCCGCCGCACCTACTTGCAATGTCGGCGACACCGATTCCACGTACGTTGTCTCTAACTGTCTACGGCGATCTCGACATCACTACACTCAAAATTCTTCCAAAAGGTCGCAAGCCGATCATCACTTCGCTGGCAAATAGCAATGTGAGAGAAAACGCCGCATACGAACTGGTACGCCGTCAGGTGGATGAAGGAAAGCAGGCGTTCGTAGTTTGCCCTTTGATCGAACCCTCTGACTCAATTGAGGCAGCGTCGGCTGTTCAGGAATTCGATCGATTGTCGAATGGCGAGTTCCGTGAGCTTAGGGTTGGACTTCTACATGGTCGAATGAATCTTGCTGAGAAACAGGACGTGATGGATCGTTTCCGTCAAAAAGCTCTGGATGTTCTCGTCGCAACACCTGTAATCGAAGTAGGTGTGGACATTCCTAACGCCACGGTAATGATGATCATGAGCGCAAACCGATTCGGACTCGCCCAGCTTCATCAACTACGCGGAAGGGTTGGCCGCGGCGGATCCGAGAGTTCCTGTGTGCTGATGTCTAACACACACGGCACAACCGCTACCGAACGTATCCAGGCGGTTCTCGACCACGACGATGGTTTCAAACTCGCCGAAGAAGATCTTCGTATCAGGGGGCCAGGTGACTACATGGGCACGCGCCAGAGCGGGTGGGACGAGCTAAAAGTAGCAACCATTGATGATGTTGATTTACTGCAGGTTGCCCGTCGGGAAGCAGCAGACTTGTTTGCGGACGGCACACTCGACGGATTGGAGTCGAATCCACCACTTTCGAAAGAACTCGAACGGGTAACGTCATCGCAAATCACTGAGTTTTCATAGTTAATTTTGCGGTAATCAGGCAGTTTGTTAGCCAGCTAAGTAAATACGGAAACATGATCGAATAAATGGGTAATTCAAAGATTGTCGTAACAGGAATGAGCGGACTAATCGGCGGGCTTGCGGGTCGAAAGTTCGCAGAAAGCTACGATGTTTCCGCACTCGGAAGATCAGAAGTCGAAGGGTTTCCGACAACTATCGCCGATATTGGCGATGGCATTGACGAAATATTGCCTGCGCTCGAAGGTGTTGAAACGGTTGTGCACATGGCAGCGTCACGTGGCGATGTGCCCGCTGAAACACACATCAAGGCAAACGTTACAGGCGCCTACAACCTGTTTGAGGCTTGTCGAATTACGGGCGTAAAACGCATCGTTGCCGCAAGCACCGGAGCTGTTATTGCCGGCTACGAAAAAGATGATCCGTTTAAATCACTCGTTCACGATCCTGATTTCGAAATGCCCGACCCTCGCCCGATGATCAAGGTCGACGACCCGATTCGACCTCCTAACATGTACTCGGTTTCAAAAATGTTCACGGAAAACCTCGGGCGAATGTATTCCGAGCAGCACGACATGTCGATAATTTGTATTCGTATCGGAAAGGTCGAAATCGAAGACGTCCCCCTGAACGCTCGAAACGCATCGGTGTGGTGCAGTCATCGAGACATAATCCAAATGATCGACAAGGCGGTTCACGCACCAGAAGACCTGAAATACGCCGTTGTATTCGCCTGCTCTGACAACCCGACGAGGTACCGAGATATAGAACACGCCCGCAACGTGATCGGTTTTGTACCTAAAGACAGCGCCGCCGATCACGGTTTTTAGGAAATCGAAATGCCAAAAAATCCACCAGAATCCTTCACACCTCCACCTAATTTGACCCGTGAACGACGCGGACTCACCGTAATCAACACGGGCAACGGCAAGGGAAAGAGCACAGCCGCTTTTGGAACCATGCTTCGAGCATGGGGACGCGGCATGAATGTTTGTGCCGTTCAGTTCATCAAGAGCGAAAAATCGATGTATGGCGAGCAAATGGCAGCCGAGAAGCTCGGTATCGATATTATCGCTTCAGGTCGAGGCTTCACCTGGACTTCCAAAGACCTTTCGGAAGACGAATCACGAGCCCAACACGGCTGGGCGCTCGCGAAAGAGAAGATCGAATCCGGTGAATACGACGTGATCGTGTTGGACGAGTTCACTTATCCGATTACGTACGGCTGGATCGATGTCGAAGACGTGATCGAATGCCTGAAAAATCGACCCGAGATGCTCCACGTTATCGTTACCGGTAGAGATGCTGATACAAAGATCGTCGAGTACGCCGACCTAGTAACAGAAATGAACGAAATCAAACACCCTTACCGCGATCAGGGCATCCCCGCACAGAAAGGCGTCGAGTTCTAAAAATCGTCCCCAGTAGAAGAAACGAATTACCTCTCCGTCTCTGCTAGAAAGTACACGTTCCTCAAACTCGTTCAAGAATCTGCTGTAACACCCGAAATCCCGAATACAACTGATGCCAAGACATGGGTCTAGGGGTGGGGACAGAACTCTCACTCGAGGGAAAGAACAAGAATCTCACACCTAGAAAATAAAAGCGGGTTGGAAACAAAAAAGTTCAATCCACTCGAACTAATCTTACCAGCGGACCCTTATTGCATTACCTGGCCGCCATCGCACTGGATGGTCTGTCCTGTGATGTTTCGAGCCTCTTCAGAAGCTAGGAAGGTAACGAGAGCTCCAATGTCCTCAGGAGACTGAGGTCGACCCATCGGAATTACTTCCTTGAGGGCACCCATGAACACTTCGTACTTATCTTGACCGACTACCGCTTCGTCGCCAAGAGCCTCACGCTCTTTCATCCAATCCTGGTGGAACTGCGTCCAGATCCGGCCGGGAGCAACAGCGTTGACATTGATGTTCTCAAGAGCGAACTCACGAGCGAGAGCTTGAGTGTAAGCAACTACGGCCATTTTTGTCGTGGCGTAGTAGGCGGTCTGGTACTTAGCTGCCTTAGCTGCGACTGATGAAATGTTGATGATCTTGCCAGCCTTGCGTTCTCGCATTTGTGGCAAAACAGCCTCGGTCACGTCGGAAAGACCCTTTACATTGATCTTCCAGGTGAACTCCCAGTCAACATCTCGAAATCCGGTTCCTGTCGAACCAGGCGCTCCGGCTACACCAGCGTTGTTGACGAGAATGTCGATCTGACCAGCATCTGCTGTGAGTTTCTCAACCGCAGCAATTACTGAATCCTTGTCGGAAACATCCATTTTTGCCGTGTATGCCTTGCGCCCGATAGCCTCTACCTGTTTAGCGGCTGAAGCAGCGTTGTCTTCGTTTAGGTCAGCTATCGCAATGTCGGCTCCCTGAGCTGCCAGCTTCATCACTATGCCAAGACCCAGTCCCTGCCCGCCACCGGTGACAAGGGCAACTTTTCTACTCAAGTCTGCAAACATTTATTCAGTTCTTCCTGTTCAAAAACGTAGGATTTCGTCGTCATACCATCAGATCGATGTGCCAAACACCGAACGCACCTAAACGACCGGTAAAAATTTTCTACACATAAATCTACCAAGATTTGTGCCTCGTGCAGGGATTCGCATGAAATGTTCACCCACGAAGCCTGCCCCAGAAGTACCATTCGTTCAATTCGACGTAGATCTCCCACACAACGAACAAGATCCCTTAAACAAATGCCATCACTCGTAACTTCAGACACCGTCTTTGAGCCCGTTCCCGACTGGGCGAAAGTCCCCCATGGACTATGGCTTCGAGAAGCGTGTTCAGTTGCGGTTGACAATCAGGACAACGTGTTTGTCTTCAATCGAGGCAACCAGCCGATCTTGGTCTTTGACCCAGACGGCAATGTGATAGATATGTGGGGCAACCACAATCCGCCCGACGCTGTGCGTATCATTCGTGATCCGTACGGCAACACCATGCAGTTTTACGACACATGGTTCACCCGTCCTCACGCCATCACCATCGACCACGAACAGAATTTATGGCTGGTCGATGACACCGGGCATCAGATCAACAAAATGACCAAATCGGGTGAATATTTGATGCAGATCGGTGACGGCACTCCTGCCGAATATCAGAGCGGTGAGATGTTCAACAAGCCGACTGACGTCGCGATTTCCAGCAAAACGGGCGATATTTTTATTTCCGACGGGTATGGCAACTCGCGAGTCCATCGACTCGACAAGAATGGCAACCACATCATGTCGTGGGGCACTCCGGGCACCGATCCAGGTGAGTTCAACTTGCCGCACAATATTGCACTGATAGACAACCAAGAAGTGATCGTTTGCGATCGCGAAAGCCACCGCGTACAGGTGTTCACAATCGATGGAGAGTTCCTACGTCAGTGGAACGCTCACAAAGCAGTAGCGGTGGAAGTTACCGGAACTGGCGACGATGTTCGTATTTACGTCGCTGAGCAGGGACCTACGAATGGTTCACCCACCCGAGGTAACGCCAACACAGGAAACAGAATTGCAGTTTACGATCGACAAGGAAATCGCTTGACCCGTTTCGGTTCGACAACATTCGGCAACGATCCAGATCAGTTCCTCTGGCCGCACAGCATGGCCATCGATTCACAAGGTAACGTCTACGTAGCTGAAGTCTCTTACGTCGAGTGGGGACGACATCAAAAACCACGGCAGGAACAAGCCTCTCTCCGCAAATGGAAACAGGCCTAAAAACAACTTCCGCTAAGCCCGGGCCTTGCTGTGGTGTTCATATGCATATTTTTCATACTTATTTAGCTTTACAGTCAGAATATCCCACCGATTCATCACTTGACGAGTACAATTTGTTGCCGACGGGCGAAGGTCCCGATCCCAACACACTATCTTGCAAAGATGCGAAGCCAGACCGAGCCACTTGATAATGAGCAAAGTAACGATTCGAGATATCAAGACAATCCTCACGGAGCCAGACAACATCAGGCTCGTGATCGTCAAGATCGAAACCTCAGAGCCCGGTCTGTACGGACTTGGCTGCGCAACCTTCACCCAACGCCCCACAGCCGTAGCTGCAGCGGTTGACGACTACCTTCGACCCTTCCTGAAAGGGCGAAATGTGGCCGACATTGAAGACATCTGGCAGTCTTCGTACGTTTCGTCATACTGGCGCAATGGCCCGGTACTAAACAACGCTCTTTCAGGTGTCGACCAGGCACTCTGGGACATCAAGGGCAAGATGGCGAATATGCCGGTCTACGATCTGCTTGGTGGCCGTGCGCGTGTCGCCGCTCCCGTTTATGTACACACTTCGGGGGAAACTCACGAGGAGGTTGGAGACCAGGTCCAGGCGTTTGTCGAACAGGGTTTCCACCACATTCGAGTTCAAATGTCTACTCCTGGCTACGCCACTTATGGAAACAAGGGCGCAGCTGCAGGAAACGCCACAGCTGGAAACACAGACACCACGCAGGGTCCGATCGCTAATACAGACTGGCTTCGTGACTACGACAATGACAAGCTCTACGCCCATCCAGGCGGAGTGTTTGAGCCCAAGCCTTATATGCGATCAGCACTCGGACTATTTGAGTACATCCGTAGCCGCTTCGGATACGGACTTGAAATCCTCCATGACGTTCACGAACGAATTCCACCAATCCTCGGTGTTTGGTTTGCCAAGGAAGTAGAGAAATACCAGCTCTTTTTCCTCGAAGACCTGTTTAGCCCTGAAGACCAAGCTTACTTCAAAATGGTACGCGAGCAGTGTGCAACCCCGATAGCGATGGGCGAACTGCACAATAGCCCGCACGAAGTGATTCCTATGATCCAGAACCGACTCATGGACTTCATCCGAATCCACATGTCGCAAATCGGCGGAATTACTCCTGCCAAGAAGATCACGGCAATGGGTGAGCTCTACAACGTTCGAACAGCGTGGCACGGCCCTGGGGACACCTCTCCGGTGGGTCATGCGGCGAACCTGATGCTAAACTTGAACGCGTACAATTTCGGAATTCAGGAAGCCGCTATTGCGCCACCACGAACCCGTGAGATGTTCCCGGGTATGCCGACTCTCAAGGACGGAATGATGTGGTCGAACGGCAAGCCTGGTCTGGGAATCGACATTGACGAAGAGATGGCCGCTAAATTCCCGTTCAAGGAGCGAGAATTCGGTGGAGCGTGGGACACAGTCCGACGCGCTGATGGCTCAATGGTCAAGCCGTAACCGTTTGTTCCAGCGAAATCTCGCGCTTTAACAGGACGAATTAGTAAACAAAAAGCCCTACCAAGTTGGTCGGGCTTTTTTATTCCACTCAATTACCGAGAGCTTGACTTAATCTCAAGGGTGCCCCGGCGAAGAACCGTGGCGATTATGAGCGCAATCAAACCAACGGTCCCCAAGCACATTCGTGATCCGCTCTCATGTACTCACTCATTCCGAGTCTAACGCTGATCACGTCGATCACGAGCAGTGTGGATATCTTGATAATTACGGCAATGCGGTAACGCGAAAAGAAATTATCCCGGAAAGTGTTGACTGATCCGGGGTTCTAAGACATGAATTTGGAGAATCCACTCATGAACAGACAACTGCAACGATAAGCGGCCAGTCCGAGTAAAAATCTTCGACGATTTCTTCGGCACTAACTCAGTCGACGTTCAGTAAGGCAACAAGCCTGATTACAAACGGAACACCAATCAGGATCACTGCAGCAAATAGATGCAGTATCAGAAAAATCACGTGAAGCAGACGAGAGTACAACTACTCACTGCTGTAAAAAAACCACGACCCTGCGACTGCGTCATAGCGCCCTCGCTATCGCCCGCTCAACGAGAATCAAGCGCGCTGACCGTATCACGTGCCCATAAATTCGTTCAAGGGGCACGCAATACACTACGAAAACCGATTATGTCTCTACTATTTCTAGCTCTTTCGAAATGTCGATAGACGTTTGGACGGTTTTGTAGACGGGGCACGATTCTGGATGAAGATCAAAAGCGCGCTGTATCGCTGCTTCTTTTTCAGCCTGCAATTCAGCAGAAATGTTTAACGTGTACTTCACGTTGACGCGCTTAATTACAAGCGTCCCGTTGTCCTTCTCAAGTTCACCGACTGACTCTGAGAAAAGGTAGCCGTCACCAGCCGGAATCCCGCGCGCCTCAAGGGCACCGCCAAACGTTCCGGTCATTCAACCGGCTACAGCAGCAACCACATAATCGAGCGTCGTGGTGTAGGGATCTACAACGTTATTGTCGACTCCATAATGTTCAGCGACTTCGGAGTGAACCCCGAGCATCACTGGTCCGTCATGAGCTGGTACATACGCACGACGAATCGGACCTTTTACTCGTTCAATTCGTACGGTCGAACGGTATGCAACTGGGTCGTTTGTATCTTTTGAATCTGCCACTCGAATTTCTTTCTGATCAGGCGCGCAATGTCGTCGGCTCCCTACATAATCTCCTAATCCCGACTTTATATCCAGCACATGGTCAGATTTCGCTCCAAGAAGCGCCTCTTGAAAAGCAAACGTCTCACGGTATGTCTCAGCTCGCTCAGTGAGATCGCCAGCAAGCGGGAATGTGGATATGAGTGGTTCGAGCAATAGCCCGCTCGGATCTGACGACGACATCACCCGACAACGTCCATTGCATGATCACCGAAACGGGCAATCCCGAAATCGGTCACACGAATAAGACGGTCTCGTGAATCGAACTAAAAATTACCTGATCCGAATTCTCCATGTCGTAGGACCGGGTCGAAAAAGCTGGACGATGTTATCTACCTTTGTTGCAGTCTTGCAGTTGGGTGAGTTCCCGGCTGCTTGATGACGTAAGGCTGCTTGCGCGGCTCATCAATCATCTGGAGAAGAGCTGTGATGTACCCATAGCAGAACGCAAACGCTGTACCTTGCGGGTCGTCACCACTGATCCAAGGAACGTGGTCTGGCATCAGCATGTACTTGTATCCGACCTCCTGGTAGACCTTGATGATCTCGGAGAAGTCGATACTGCCCTCGTCCGGGAACGTCTCCATGAAGTCGAGCTTGTGACCTCGTATGTTGCGGAAATGAACGTTGAAAATCTTTTCGCGACTGCCGAACCACCTAATCACATCGGCGATTTCGGCACCAGGGTCATCCAACATTTCAGTCACGGTTCCCTGGCAGAAATTTAGCCCGTGGTACGGGCTCTCATGCATCTGTATGAACTTTTTGAGTCCGTCTACGGTTCCAAGCACCCTAGTAACACCCATGTATCCATCTGGCGTGTAAGGATCGTGAGGGTGGCATGCCATGCGTACTTTTGCATCTTCGGCAGCGGGAACAGCTCGCTCCAAGAAGTAATCAATACGTTCCCAGAACTCATCAACGCTAACTTCACCAGCAATTGTCGGTGGGTCGTCAGGGTTCATTTTCGCCCATCGGAAAGTCGATGCCGATGCACCACCACGACCTTCTTCACGTTCTGAACGAGGAATACCGATGATGTTCATGTTGTACTTGACCGCTGGAATACCAACTTCACCGCACATGCGAATGATGTTCTGGATAGACTCGATCTCGCGATCTCGCTCAGGGCTAATACCTTGCATGATGTGCGGAGACTGAGAGTTGTTCAGAACGGTCGACGAAAGGGGAATCTGAACCATATCGAGTTCAATTCCGTATGAATTGACCTTCTCGCGGTGACGCTTCAGGTCTTCGAGCGTCCAGTCATGTGGGTTTCCTGGAGGGTCGGAACAAATATTCACGACACCTAGTTGAGCCCATTGCTCAAAGTCAGCATCATTCCGCGCTGCTACTTGTGTTCCAACGTACATGTATCGAGCCTCCGCAAGTGGGTAAGTGTTCATCCGCAAACTTGCGGAAGGGTAGCACCAAGATGCAGATTAAGTGTGGCTCTGTCTCTTCGCTACGGGAGCAAAAACCGCTTCAATCGCTTCTACGTTGGCTTTTGCAAACTGCTCGATTGTTCTCGGGCGTTTGCCTGTAATAGTTTCGACGTTGTCCGACATCACCGCCATAGTCCCGTCGTGAACTTCCTGATAGACGTCGGCGACATCCGGATCAATCTCTGGGTCAGAACTGTACTGATTCATATCCAAATCAACGTAACGTATCAACTTGTTGCAAGCGTTACTAAATGCCTCGGCCACCCGATACATCGAAATATTCTCGGGGCCGTTTAGAAGTACATGATCGTTCAAGGGGTTTCCGTTACACAGGATTTGAGCACCACACTCTCCGATATCGAATGAATCGATTGCTCCGATCAATCCCTCACCGGCCGGCGCTTCTAGTATCACCTCACCCTTCGATTCGATCTTGAGCAGAGACAGGTAGTTGTCCATGAAGAAATGTGGACGTAAGAACGAATACGGAACGCCAATATTCCTAATTTCATTCTCGATTTTTGCGTGAGCTACCGACCACGCGTAGGGTCTCTGACCGGCGTCACTTGAGGATAGCTTCACAATGTGACGAACGCCTGAATCAGCGGCTTGCCGAGCGAAATTGACCTCTTGCTCAACCTGCTTCGGATTGTCCTGACTGACGAGGAACGCTCCGCTACAACCCTCCACGGCACTAACAATGGATTCAGGCTCATCAAAATCACCAAGCGCCAGCTCAACGCCCATTCCAACAGTCGCTAGTTTGCCACGTCCGAGGTCACGTACCAAAGCCCGGACACCAACTCCACGGCTCACGAGCGACTCTGCTACCCGACGGCCTGTCTTTCCTGTAACCCCCGTTACGAGAACCTTCATAGGTTCGAAATCCTCGGCGTTGCCTGTCGAACGGCTTCGAGCCAGCCGGAATATAGCGACATTCGTTCCGATTCGCTCATTGATGGTTCGTACACCGCCGAGGCTTTCCAGAGCGAGGCGATTTCGCTATCTGACCGCCACATTCCAATCCCGCGACCGGCGAGGAATGCCGCTCCAAGGGCGGTCGTTTCATTGATATCTGCCACTTCAACGACCTGATCGAGAATGTCCGCCTGGAACTGCATGACAAACGGATTGGTACTTTGCCCGCCATCGGCACGCAAAGACTGATTCGACTTCTGACTACCAGCTTCCATTGCACCAACTACATCTTTCACCTGGTAGGCAGTTGATTCGAGAGCTGCTCGCACAATGTGGTTGCGATCAGTCCCGCGCGTTAGACCAGTGATAAGACCTGTGGCTTCGGGCTGCCAGTGCGGTGCACCAAGACCCACTAATGCAGGCACGAAGTAAACGCCATCGTTTGTTCCGGCTGAAAGTGCCATATCAACTGTTTCAGGTGCATTTGAAATTACTCCGAGACCTTCTCGTAACCACTGAATGGTCGCACCAGTAACAAATACCGATCCTTCGATGGCATAGGTCTTCTTAGTCCCAACTTGAAATCCAAGTGTTGCGAGCAATCCGGCGTCGCCAAGCCCTGAACTCTGAGTCGGAACCATCGTTCCTTTGTTGGCGAGTACAAACGCGCCCGTGCCATAGGTGCACTTGATCTGACCATTCTTTAAGCATGCTTGACCGTACAGGGCGGCGTGTTGATCACCCGCCATTGCGGTTATCGGAATATCTGTTCTAAAAATCGATCTATCGGTGTCTCCGAAATCATCGGCAGTCGATTTCACCTCGGGAAGCATTTGCTCGGGAATGTTGAAAAGTTCCAACATTTCGGGGTCCCACTGCAAATCGTGAAGGTTCAACAACATCGTCCGAGAGGCGTTTGATGCATCCGTGGCATGCACTTGCCCCGCGGTTAAGTGCCATAGCAGCCACGAGTCGATGGTGCCGAAGCACAACTCACCAGATTCAGCCCTCGCTTGACCATCCGGAATGGTCGTCAGCAACCACATCAACTTCGTGGCAGAGAAATACGGATCGACGACCAGTCCCGTGATCTTTCGAATGTTCTCAGCATGATCTGTCTTGAGAATGTCTCGACATATCTCTGCCGTACGTCTGTCTTGCCAAACAATCGCATTGGCGACAGGGCGACCCGTTTCTCTTTCCCACACCACAGTTGTTTCGCGCTGGTTTGTTATCCCAATAGCTGCAATATCGTCAGGTGAAAGATTGGCGCGGCTAATGGCTTGGTTGGCGACACTTACGGCTGCTTCGGCTATTTCTATTGGGTCATGCTCAACCCACCCTGGCTGCGGAAAATGTTGAGTTAGTTCAACTTGGGCTGACGCTACCGATGTTGCTGACAAATCGAAAACAATGGCACGAGTTGAGGTGGTTCCCTGGTCGATTGCGAGTATGTGATCTGGCATGGCGTGCGTACTGTACCTATTACTGACGCCGTTTTCGATTTACTGAACGTAGCGAACACGCTCCTCTCACCGAAGTAGAGGACTCAGGCGAGGGTTGTTCAGGCGTGCAGGAATGTCTTATCGTAGTAGAGCACCACAGCTAACCGTCGAGAATTCCGTTCAGTTCTTCCATATCTTCGGCAGTCAACTCCCAATCAGCAGCCGCTGCGTTCTGGCGAATCTGTTCTGGCGTGCTTGCTCCAGCAATTACCGATCCAACCGAAGCTCGATCCAACAGCCAGGCAAACGCCAGTTCGACCATTGTGTGACCACGTTTCTCAACGAAAACTTCGAGCTGCTCAAGAATGTCGAAGTTTCGATCTGACAACCGACGACCCTGCGCATCTGGGGTGAGAGCAAGTCGAGTGTTCTCCGGGACGGCTTCATTCCGTCGATATTTACCCGTCAGGAATCCATGCGCTAAGGGGAAGTAAGGCAACGTCCCCAATCCATATTTTTCTGAAACGGGTAGCACTGCCCGTTCGACCCCACGTTCTAGCATCGAGTACTCGGGCTGAGACGATATGAACTTCGTGTAGCCGTTGTGCGCAGCGGTCCACTGGGCATCTGCTATTCGCCACGGATCGAAGTTTGAAAGACCGATGTAGCGAACTTTTCCATCGCGAACCGCATCATCAAGCGCTCGAAGAGTTTCCTCGATTGGCGTTTCCGTGTCCTGACAGTGCATCTGATACAGATCAATGTGATCGGTTTGAAGTCGGCGAAGCGACCCCTCAAGAGAGTCCATTATGTGCTTTCGTGATCCACCTTGACCATTCGGACCCTGTTCCCACAGCATTCCAAACTTCGTCGCTATCAGAACTTCGTCTCTTCGGTCGACCAACGAGCGACCGATGATTTCCTCGGAATTTCCATGAGAGTAGATGTTCGCCGTGTCGATGAAGTTAATGCCCACATCAATCGCTGCAAAGATCACCTCACGCGCCTCTATGAACTCCATTCGTCCACCAAAGTTATTGGTACCGATACCAATCACACTGACTTCGAGTCCGGAGTTTCCAAGGTGGCGATACTTCATATCCCTGTTCTCGTTCGCTAGGTATTTAGGGGTCAGTTATGGTGAACGCTGATGATTATAATCGCCGTGCGTAAATGCGGCTGGTTGGTGTGTCGGATGCAATACGATTTCGTGTTTCCACTCAACCGCCAGATCAATCTCAACTCATGACTGCTGAACAAATCGTCATCGGACTAATCCGAATCGCTGGTTCGTTACCCGTGCTTCGCTGGGCGTTTGCCGGAGCGCTCATCGCCATAATTGTCGATTTTTCCGATTTGTTCTGGATGGGATTTCTCGATCTTGGTGGACTAAAGAACTATCAATCCTTCGACAAGTTCGCTGATCTGGTCTACATGTTCGCTTTTATATGGGTGGCGAACAAATGGACAGGAAGTGACCGTTCCATCGCCCTTTGGTTGTTCGGTTTCCGTATGATCGGTTTGGTGGCGTTTGAGATCACGGAGGCACGACCGGTGTTGCTTATGTTCCCTAACGTATTCGAATTCTGGTTCGTGTTCGTTGCCTTACGAAAACACTACTACCCCAGATACGAGATGACACGAGATAGTGTTATCCGTTGGTTTGCAGCAATCTCTGTTCTTAAACTGGGTCAGGAGTGGGTCCTCCATGGCGGGCGATATCTAGATAGCTTCACGTTCTTCGAAGCAGTCGAAGCAATCTGGGACTTCTTAGCGTTCTGGCCTTGAAGCGACTCTGTGTGGCCGTTTGGTTGTGATTCTACGAATACTACAAAGATTGCCTACTCCTCTAACCCAAGACCGACACACCATGTCATTGCGAGGAATAAGCAACGAACGACGTGGCAGCCCACACACGCAAATCAACCATCCCTCAAGACCCTGCCGGAGGGATCTGAGACTGCTCCTCTGAAGGTACCCTCACCTTCTAACAAACATCGCGGACTCGGTGGCGAAAGATCGTTTCCCCCGTGAATGAACGACTCATATCTCTCCACTGTGCTGTCGCTTAGGTCGAGATGAGGGGTGAGGTCGTTACTTAAGCAAGGTGGTGCGGTGTGGTGAACTCCGTTATGGGGAGTGGCGACTATCTGACCGCAGTATCGCCTCACTCAACTACCAAACTAGAGCATCACCCTCACGTCTTGGGTCTGATGCTGCGAACAACGTTCCGTTTTGAAGATCAACCTGGATGGCGCCTTCGCTTCCAGCACCACCCCAGTTGCCAGTCGATTCGATCAAATGGCCCTTCTGTCGAACCGCATCAATCACCTGCGCACCCGTTCGATCTTCAATTTGAAGAAAATCCGAGGTAGGTCGTGGTTCTGCTGACGACATTCCGGCCTGAACATGAGTCCAACGAGGTCCGTCTATCGCTTCCGCAACACTCAAACCGTAATCGAAAATGCCCGTGACAACCTGGAAGTTGGTTTGAACCTGCGTATCAGCGCCCGGAGTCCCGCATACGAGCTCTAGTCGGCCACCTTCTTCAACCGGCTTAGAGAACACCATTACCGGGTTCATCGTGTGCCTGACCCGCTGTCCTGGGTTCAGATAGTCAATGTGGTCAGGATCGAGGTGCCAGTACGTCATACGGTTGTTCATGAGGATTCCCGTCGACCCGGCAATGACACATGAACCAAACATCGTCTGAATGCTCTGAAGTTCTCCTACGGCGTTGCCCCACTGGTCGACCACGCAGAAGTGCGTTGTGTCGTTGCCCGCAGCGTGTAAACGACCGCCACGACGATGCTTTTTTGAACCGTCAGGTGAACGATCCATGTATGCCCATGGGTCGCCTTCGAGTACATCATCAGCTGATCGCTCAATGTCGATCAACGCAGCTCGTTCGGCAAGATATTCCCGGTTCAGCATACCTTCGATCGGGACATCAACGAAGTTTGGATCGGCGAGATACGCCTCGCGATCAGCAAATGCGAGCTTCTTCGCTTCAACCATGAGGTGAATCGATTCAGGAGTCATGTACCCATACTGCTCCGGGTCGAATCGCTCGAACATTGCCAGCTCCTGAAGCAAAATATGACCACTCGTGTTAGGCGGAGCTTCGTATACGGTTCGTCCTCGGTAGTTCACTGCAACCGGCGCTTGCCATTCGACCTTGTGCCGTTTCAGGTCTTCATAAGTAAGTAGACCATCGTTTTCTTCTGAATAACGAGATATCTCTCGCGCAATATCGCCCTCGTAGAACGCATCTCGTCCTTGCTCAGCGATCAAGCGATAGGTTTGTGCGAGATCAGGGTTTCGACGCATTTCTCCGGGTTTGAGCCAATTACCGTTGGGAGCAAAGACCGGACCGGACGTAGAGACACTACGCAAAACTGGATTGAGTGCTGCCATCCGAGATTGAAATTCGGAAACAGGTACGCCATTTTCGCAAAGTTCAATGGCAGGCTCAAGACATCGCGACAAGGGCAAGGTGCCGTACCTTTCGTGAGCGCTCAGAAGAGCGTCGACGATACCTGGCACTGACGTTCCTAGAATCCCGGTTAAGGGTATGCCGTTCGGATACTTCTCAGCAGTCGCGGCTAAAGGTGCGGCTCCTGTGCCGTTGGCTACTTCTACGGATCGGTTCTCAGGGATATGGACCATCACGAATCCGTCACCGCCTATCGACGACCCTTGCGGCTCTGCTGGTCCGAGAGCGAATGCAACAGCAATAGCTGCATCAACAGCGTTTCCATCCTGGTGAAGAATCTGCATCCCCGCCTGGGCAGCCATCGTGTGGTTCGCCACCACGGCTCCCTTGCTACCAATCTTGGGAGGTCTGTACGCCTCACCAACAAGTCCGTGGGGAGATGAGTTGATTTCCATAAAGAGTCAATGATCCTTGAGATACTCGAGTCGCTCTAGTGTTCAATCCAAACTAGGTTGTTGCCGAAGTCTAGCAGCGAGTATTCACTGGTGTTTTTGATTTTTTCGCTAGAAACCATAAGACAGGGGGCGTTAGCGATGAGCACCGATATAGCTGGAAGACCGGACCTTAAAGAGGCCTATGTGGCTACACAGTTTTAGACTATCGCAAACAAGAATAATCTCTAACTAGGCAAGCTCCGCCGTTACGGTAAACCCTCTTCGATGACCTCATATGGCAAAACGAATCCGGCGTCCGAGAATGCGTCCCACACAAGGTTCATTGTCGCTGTGATTTCTTGCTTGGCAATGTCGCTAACGTTGCAGCTCGCAGCGCGGAAACAGTCACCTGAGTAGCGCTGTTGAATATCATTCAGATCATCGCAAGCGGTAGCAATGGCATTTGCATATTTACCTTCAGGAAGTTGTACGAGATTTTCCTCAGCGCAAGCACCACGTCTAAACGATACGTCATGCCAGTCGAGAGGCCCTTCAGCATTGATCATTTTCCTGGTTTGTACAGCAAGCCAGGGTGTGATTTGGCTCGGAATAACCACTGATGCCGAATTTATGCTGGCTTCCCGCATTTCATCCTGCTTACTGAGCGACTCAAAACTGGCTTATGCGGTGCTAATCCAACCAGGTGCGAAGGGAGCAGAGATGATCCCAATAACTCCAACAACAATCAAGGTGACCGTGATCATTGAGGGATTTCGAAGTTCGCGCCGTAATCGAGCGGAGCGCGAGGTTTGATTATCGAAGGAGAGATCCATGGAGTATTGAAACGAAACTTTCTGCGCTGAGTTGCATCACATGAAAGAAATACGCACCGAGAACGGCACGTCGACCAGCCCGAAAGATAATGTTACGACTGGCAAGAACGTATAACCGCACGAAATGCGTCGAACTGGTTAGAATTTCTAGTCGCGTACCTGTCCGTGATCGTCAGACGTGAGCGGAGCCAGGTTCGCATCTGAGAACGCTACCCTAAGCCGATCCAGAACGACTTGCAGATCTAACACGGCTTCTTCTCGGATGTTGCAATCCGCAGTGGTAGCGCAATCAGCCGCGTACTTCATCTGTATCTCGTCCAATCTCAGACACGCCTGTTCAATGGCGTAGGAGTACTTGCCGACCGGAAGTTGATCCATGTGGGAATGCAAGCATGGACCGTGCTGGAACGAAACGCTACGCCATTCGTTCGGGAGTTCCGCTTCTTGCATTCGATGAGCCTGCCTTCGAAGAAATGGATAGATCCAACTGGCGGCAGTCACGTTCACAAAATGACGTTCACGGGCACGTTGAAGATTGCTCCAGTTCTCGTTGGCAATGCCAGACACTCGCGGATAAATGAGGATTGAAGGAATTGCGACGATTGCGAAGACGATGAGCGCGATCGTCCGCATCGGTGGGTTTCGCAAATGTCGACGAGCGCGAGCTCGGAAACTCTGATCGTCGTCTATATAAACAATTTCAGTTAATCCGGGCTGGCGTTTCTGGAACTAGCTCTTGCGCGGGTTTCCGTCGTCATTTGAATGCATACGGGAATTATTTTCGAGCATATTAAGCTAGAAAAGTTCGTTTAATAAGGGTCGACTCTGAACCTCGCGACAACTTCCTCGTTCAGTTCAAAACCTAACCCCGGCCGGTCAGGTACTTCCATAGTGCCATCCCCAGCGATTTCGAAATGAGGAAGGAGTAGTTCTTCTACGAGTGGAGAACGCGGAAACGCTATTGGGAACTCGAAATACGGCATGTTTGGGATTACCGCGGCGAGATGAAGTTCAGCGGCGACGCCAATGACGTGACACCACGTATGTGTAACGCAAAGAGCGCCGAACTGGTAAGCATCCTCCGCAATATTCAGTATTTCGTGCATCCCACCGGCTCGAACGGAACTCGGCTGAACAACATCTAATCGCCCTCTTCGAAGTAGATCGGCAAACTCATGTCGAGTGCTAAACCCCCAATCTCCAACGGCGATCCGAACGCTTGTCGATTCGGCGAGTCGTCGGTACCCCTCGATATTGTCGGCAGGAAGTGGTGCTTCGATAAAGTATGGATTGAAATGTTCAATTGCTTCGATAGTGCGAAGTGCCTGACCAACGTCTCGCCATCGGTTCTGAACGTCGATCATGAGATCGCGATCCGGACCAATGACAGATCGAGCCTTCTCGATAACCGCCACGTCGGTGTCGACATCTACATTGCCAAACTGCCCCTGCCACTCCTCGATTTTCACCGCCTTCAGGCCTCGTTCGACGGCTGTACCAACCCGCTCCTCAAGTTCGGCGAGACTGGACCCGGGGGGATAAACAGTGGAATAAGGAGTAACCCGCTTGAGAGGCTCGGTGTCGCTCGCTGCGGTAGTAAACGACTTCCATATGAGTCGATGAACCGGTTTGCCCAACGATTTTCCGGTAATGTCCCAAAGCGCAGTTTCGATCGCACCGATCGCACCGATCACAACGCCGCGCCGACCAAAAACTCCGGTCGAGTTATACATCTTCTGCCATAGTCGTTGTACTTCAGTTGGGTCTTCGCCAATCAATAGGGCTTCTAAACCCAATGAGGAACGAATGATCGCGTCGATCACAAGGCTCGGGGCCTCGCACTGCCCGATTCCGCTAATACCCTCGTCAGTGTGAACTCGAACTACCGTGAGATCGTAACCGCCGGTACTCGCTGGACCTTCATCACCTTCTGAAAATGATGGATTCCACGAAGTGACGTTTCCGTCAGCATCGTCTCTTAGCGCGATTGTTTCTACAGAGGTGATTTTCATATTTCGAGTCCTATTCGTTCGGCCGGTGTGATTCAGCACCTTCTGGCAATGGCACTCTGTTCACACCGTCAGGAAAATAGCTCTGGAGTCGCTCGTACTCTTCCTTTAGTTCGGGCTTGGGTTCCCACTCTTCTCCGTACCGAACTCCTCTGACCCCGGCTTGAAGCATCTCCTTAGTACAGCTGAAACACGGCTGCCATGTTGTGTAGAGCAACGATCCTTCAACTGAAATGCCAAATCGTGCGGCGGAGAGCAAAGCGTTCTGTTCTGCGTGAACGCAAATGCACATGTCGTATCCAGTACCGGGCGGATAGAGGTTTTTGTTTGAACAGCGCGCACAACCACCTTCATCACAATTGGAGGTTTTGTGAGGAGTACCGTTGTAACCGGTCGAAACGATGTGACCATCGCGTGCAAGAACAGCACCAATATGGCTTCCAAGGCAGTTGGCACGAGATCGTACGCCTACCGCAATCGACATCATGTATTCATCCATATCGGGTCGAGTTGATTTCGTGTCAGCCAACTATCACCAGTTCCTCGTTACTGTTCTTTCCGTGAACAGCGTCTTCAGGCAGCGGTTGCCCGGTCGTTCCGCTGATATCCTAGCTTGCGATACGCTGCTGCGCTCTTAATTCTCGATCGATTTCAGAGATTAGGTACCAACTTTTCAGCCATCCAAGTAATAATTTCTCGATGACATCCACTTCTTCAAATATCGACCACGAATCCGAATCGCTACCGAACTCACACGGTAGATTTGGACCATATGGCGGCAAGTTTGTTCCAGAAACCCTTATGGCAGCTCTTACAGAGCTTGAGAACGCATTCGACGCAGCCAAACAGGATGATTCTTTCTGGGAAGAGTTCGAAGGCCTGCTCACCAACTATGTGGGTCGCCCTTCAGCGATGTATCACGCCAAAAACGTCTCTGAGAAGCTCGGCAGCACGCAGGTTTACATCAAGCGAGAAGACCTAAACCACACGGGTGCCCACAAGATCAATAACGCTATTGGTCAGGCTTTGCTGGCGAAACGACTCGGTAAGAAACGAATCATTGCCGAAACAGGCGCCGGAATGCACGGTGTGGCAACTGCGACTGTATGTGCCCAAATGGGACTCGAGTGCATCGTGTACATGGGCGATACGGACATTGCTCGACAGTCGCCGAATGTCTATCGAATGCGCGAACTCGGAGCGAAAGTTGAACCCGTAACTTCGGGGAGTCGCACACTGAAAGACGCTACCAATGAGGCGATTCGTGACTGGGTTTCTAACGTCGAAACCACTCACTACATCATTGGAAGCGTGGTTGGCCCTCATCCATATCCGAAACTGGTCAGAGATTTTCAGTCAGTGATAGGCGTCGAGGCTCGTCAGCAAATAATCGACATGGCGGGGCGCCTCCCCGACTACGTTGTTGCCTGTGTGGGGGGTGGCTCGAACGCCATGGGAATATTCTCTGGCTTCCAGAAGGACGCCGAGGTAGGCCTGATCGGAGTTGAAGCATCAGGTGAGGGTCTCGACAAGCGACATGCTGCGACGATGACCAAAGGCCGACCAGGTGTACTGCACGGTTCAATGAGCTACTTGCTCCAAGATGAGCATGGCCAGATCGTCGAGGCTCACAGCATTTCGGCCGGGCTCGATTACCCGGGTGTAGGACCCGAGCACAGTTACTTGAAAGACAGCGAGCGAGCCACTTACGTATCGGCAACCGATGATGATGCACTCGCAGGGTTCAGGTTCTTGAGCCGAACTGAAGGAATCATCCCTGCGTTAGAACCAAGCCACGCGATCGGATACATGATGAAGTGGGTTCCGACCCTCCCAAAGAACCAGATCGTACTTCTGTTACTCAGCGGAAGAGGTGACAAGGATCTCGACACAGTAGCCCGCGCCTCCGGTGTAGACCTTAGTTAATCGAGATCCCTGCACAGGCTTACCTAATTCAGGGTCTTCAGGTAAGCAACTAGATCGTCTATATCAGATTCTTTCAGGTTGGCGAAAGTCGAGGGCATCAGATTGGCGTAGCCATCTACCAACTCAGCCGCTGGATCAGTGATCGAAGTGCGAATGTATTTGTCACTCTTTGCGGAAATGCCAGCAAGCCCCGGCCCAACAAGTTTGCTCGAATCAATATTGTGGCAACCGCTGCAACCCAATCCCTTGAACTTTTGTTTACCGTTTGTGATGTCGGGTCCAGTAGGCTCAGGATCACTTGTGTCGCCCTGATTTGCCGCAGTTGAGGTATCTTCTGCCGGTACAGGAGTTGTTGTCCCGAGCGGATTTTCTGTGTCTTCGCTGCACGCAACCAGAGCAAATACTGCCGCGGCAGCAAGCATCGAAACAACGGCTAATTTTGAACGATTCAACACGAATTGCACCTCAAGTTGATTACAAAGATTCAGGGGATGAAAAGTATTCCCAACCCAAAATACCTACCATAAACTCCCCACAGTAGGTGACATTTCACCACGCGAAAAAGCATATTGAATGAGGTTTACGTGATGGTGTTGATTCACAAATTTCTCACACTGCTTCAGGTCAGCCCACTCTATATTCGGTCTATGTCTCAGCTAGGACGCCTGGCAGCCATCCAGAGCACTTAGATTGTGCCGTAAAACGGGTCGAAAAACGACTGGATTTGACCACGTAACTGCTTCGCACTACTCCGTGTGAATCTAGCGTATTCGCATGCAGCATACTCACGCGTCTGGACAGTAATCGGTAACATCTCTGCTTACCAGATCACCCATATAAGAACAGAATGCTGATCATCGCATGCCAGATTACGACAACATCATCGCTGGACCTCTCGAAGGTATTCGGGTTTTAGAGTTCGGCAGCTTCGTCGCCGGACCATGGGGTGGTCAGCTCCTAGCCGATATGGGAGCCGACGTCGTGAAAATTGAACCACCTGCTGGCGACCCGTGGAGACATGCAACCTCATTTACCAAGAATGAAAGTCGCGTGTTCATGGCACTCAACCGCGGCACTCGCAGCATTTGTCTCGATCTCAAGGAACAATCGGCACAAAAAGCACTTCGCAAATTGATCGAATCGGCTGATGGAATGATCTCCAACAATCGATCCGACACCGTACGCAAGCTAGGAATCGACTACGAGACTGTTTCTAATATCAACCCGAAGATCGTTTACGTAGATATCACCGCCTACGGCCCCAACGGGCACATGGCGGACATGCCTGGCTTCGATCTGATCGTCCAAGGTTACACCGGCGCAGTAGCAAGCGAAGGCAAGATCACCAAAGAAGGTCAACCCGAAGTCGTATGGTCGTCTTCCTACATCGATTTCTCGACCGGATACGCCGCGGCAAACGGGATCCTTGCGGGGATCATTGGTCGTGGTAAAACCGGAAAAGGTCAACTCGTATCTACAAGTCTTCTCTCGAACGCAATCGCCATGCAGTCGCTGAGAGTTGCCGATGTTAAAGGTATACCAGCTCCGGCGAAAATGTGGTTCGACACAACTCGGCTCGAACTGATCGAAAAAGGCGCGAGCTACGAAGAGATCCAGGAGAGCTACCAAATGGCAGTTCGACCGTTGATCTATCGCTGTTACTACCGTTCATACAAAACTCTCAATGGGGGACTCGCACTTGGAACGCTCGCCGTTCATGCCAGAGCAAGACTCCTTGATGTGTTAGGGTTGAAAGATCCGCGTGTGACAGATCCCGAATATGACGATTCGACCCCAGAATCAATGTTCCTTGGGGAAAATCTGGTCAAGCAGTTCGAAGAAATCTTTGCCAGCAAGACGACAGATCACTGGTTCAAAGAGCTACGGTCGCACGACATCCCATGTGAGCCGATCAGGTTCGTTGAAGAAATGGCCGATGACGAACAGGTTCTTGCGAACGACTACGTAATCGAACTTGATCATCACACTGGGCACAAATTCCGCACATCAGGTCCGGTATTGCAGTTCAAAAACGGCATGCCTGATCTCAAATCGTCACCTGCGCTCGGTCAACACACTGACGAGGTTCTCAGTGATATCGGATTTTCTGCCGACGAAATTTCCGAGCTGCGCGAATCGGGCTCAGCGAGTTAGATGATCTGGCAGCGCACCCCGTTGGGGGATTGCCATTTACTAGAATTTAGGCTGTTCAAATGGAAAGTCGAATCAACCCGCTGCTTCACCCATTCAGATTGCTCGAACAAAAAGCTTTGTTCGTGCCGGAGAAATCGTTCCGCGGTACTCCACAACATGTTGGACTTGAGTACACAGACATACATCCTGTTACCGCCGACCGTATTCGGCTCCATGGCTGGCACATGCCTCACTCAAACAACGAACCTCGTAATCCAGTTTGGCTAATCCTCCACGGCAACGGCGGCAACATTAGTGTAAGGCTCGATCAGTACAAAGAGATTCATCGTAGATACGCGGCGGCGATCATTGCATTCGACTACCGCGGTTACGGTCAAAGCGAAGGACAACCCAGCGAGACAGGGTTATATGCCGACGCTCTCGCGGCCTATGAATACACGAGAAAGCTCTACCCAGACGAAAAAATTATCGTGTTCGGTCGTTCCATGGGCGGCGCTGTCGCATCACAACTAGCATCCGTTGTTGCGCCTGCCGCTTTGATACTGGAAGCGTCGATATCTTCAATTCCTGAGATCATCAAAGAACGTGCGCCGTGGCTTCGTTACTTCCCACTTGGGCTGATTTCTAGTGCCAGTTTTAAAACGACTAAATACGTATCCGGAGGTACCGTACCCAAGCTGATCTTCCATGGCGATTCCGATCAAACAGTTTCTTATCGACACTCAGAACGAATATTTGAAGCGGCGTCATATCCGAAACAGCTGGAAATCATTGCCAACGGGAATCACGACGGGTTGGATTTAGTTGACCCGGATGAATATCACTCGGTGGTCAACCAGTTTCTTACACGGAACGGGCTACTTTGAAGTTCGACGTACCGTGCTGACCTGGTCGAATGTCGGGAGGAACGGCTTGCCACGTACACCGCTGTCGTAGACCGGGCGCTCTGGTTTTTTCTGATTCAATGAACGAGTAGGACCTGTCGGTCGAAACTCGTCTAGCACACCAACGGTTACCGCGCCTAGTCTGATGCCTTCGTCACGTTGCTTTGCAAGATTGTCGAGGGCCTGATCGGATAATCCAGACTCGGGACGTCGTTCTTCAGGGAACTTGCGCAGACAGTCTCGCGCGTTGACCAAGGCAGGCTTATGAGTAGCACCGCTACAGGTATGAGCCCACGGGCACATGTACGCAATACACAGAGTCGTTTCGCCAACTGCTGGCGATCCTGCGGTCGAGAGTCCGATCCGTGCAACTGCCTCGCGCTGAATCCTTCGCAACTTACGGCGACGTCGATCTATCCATCTTTTAGGAAGTCCAGGCATTAAATTAGAAACCTCGTGGAAGTGAACACACGAATAATTACACTCCCCAGAATTCACAACATCTCGGAATGTCACACCTAGAACTGGAGCCAACATCAATTTACACGTAATCGTGTCAGGAAGTCTCGGATTACATCAGTCGATTTTCGTGGTTCATATTCGACACCTGCGCCACCACTAAAACTAAACCGCCATGTACGCTAATGTGATCAAGAAATCGCGCTTAGCTGAATCGGAAAGACACGTTGACAGCACCAGAGCCAATCAGTGTTCCTCGCTCATCTTTGGAAGAGATATTTCGACACGCTCGTGAGTCGTTCCCGAACGAGTGCTGCGGATGGCTAACTGGCGATAAAGATTCGAACGAAGCTGCGGAAGTGCGGCCAGCAACTAACGCTTATGAGCCAGAGACCCATCCCACCGCGAAAGACCGAACGGCTGAAACAGCATTTGTTATCTCGGACAGCGACCTACTCGACCTGAACAGTACGCTCGATGATGATGTTCGCCCGCGAATCATTTATCACTCACATCCAAACGGACGGGCGTACTTCTCAGAAACCGACCGAGCGAACGCTTCAGATCCATGGGGAGTCGGTCCCGCTTACCCTGTTCAACAAATTGTCGTTGGGATTGATGGACAGAGGGTCGTAGAGGCACGTCAGTTCGCTTGGGACGCCGAAGCCGGAGATTTTGTCGAGATTGCTGAATTTGAAGGTCTCGACGTTTAGTTAACGCTCCGTAATCACTCCGCCATTTACGTTCAACGACTGCCCCGTAATGTACGCCGCTCGTGGACTGGCAAGGAATCCGATTAGCTCTCCAACCTCTTCGTCGGTTCCCGCTCGCTTCATCGGTATTTCGGCGAGACGAGCGTCCCAGCGATCAGTTCGTCCCATGGGATCGAGTCGTGCGGTATCGATTAGCCCAGGACACACGCTATTCACTGTTATCCCCTGTTCACCCACTTCCTTCGCAAGTGCCTGAGTGAATCCGTCTACAGCAAAGTTTGCGGCGTTGTAGGCGCTCGTGTTCGGTCGACCGCTCTTGCCCATCGTTGATGACAGATTGATCACTCGACCACCTTCTCCCTGGTCGATCATTTGTCGAACAGCCGCGCGACAGGCGTAGAACGTTCCCATCACCTTCACATCTACGACGGTCTTGAACACTTCGGTCGTTAGATCTAGCACCGAAATTCGATCGTTCCCGTAAGGTGCTGCAGCGTTGTTCACAATGATGTCTAACCTGCCGAACTCATCAACAGTCGCGTCGACCATTCGCTGTACGTCAGATTCGTCGGACACATTCGATACTAGGGGAAGAGATTCGACACCGTAAGATCGAACTTGCTCTGCGGTCGATTCGATATCGCGCCAGCCAGCATCCTTTTCGTCATCCGGATAGGTGTTTGGGTCGCGACCGGTACCTGTGACTACTACGCTGGCTCCCATTCTTGCGAGAACGTTTGCCGTGCCCCGGCCTATACCTCGCATTCGACCGGCACCAGTCACTATTGCAACTTTGCCAGTTAGTTCACGCTTGGAGCTGGACAGTCCGGTCATAGATTAACCCTTCGATTCAAATGTGCGACTTCATTCCGAACATTTTGCATGATTGAGGCTAATCATGAATAGCACTGGGGCGTGATCAGCGATCAGGTCGTTCCACAAGAGTTGCACTAAGCGACACAAGAAACTGGGCGTCTCTTACTACGGTGATACGAATCTCGGTCCCACTAGGGTGCCCTCGAAGGAAATCAGTCAAATCTTGTCCTTCGGTAATTTCGGTGTCATCTAGTTGAATGATGATGTCGTCGAGTTCTATTCCGGCTTCATCTGCGGGAGACCCTGGCTCAACAACGGTAACGCCAAATCCCTCTCCGACGGGAAGCCTTAACGCCCGAGCGAGCGCACGAGTTATATCGACGCCCCCAACACCAAGAAATCCAGGTGGAGGGACAGGACCTTGTGCAATCAGGCTGTAAGCCGATTCTTTGGCAGCGTTAATGTTGATCGCAAAACCTATACGGTCACCAACGTTGATCTTTGCGGTATTGATTCCAACCACTTCGCCAAACATATTTACGAGTGGCCCACCGGAGTTCCCTTCATTGATCGCCGCATCGGTTTGAACAAGGCCAGTTAGATCAGCACCGGCATAGGCAACTATTGTGCGATCGATTGCACTCACAACGCCCTTGCTTACTGTCGGGCCACCGCGAAGGCCAAGAGCATGACCAATTGCCACTACGTCTTCGCCAATGCGTAGTGAATCCGAATCACCAAATATTGCTGGTTTCAGATTTTCTTTGCCGGAAACTCGAACAATTGCCAAATCGAGCATCGGGTCGCGGCGGAACAATTCGCCTTCCGACACCGATCCGTCTTCAAACGCCACGGTTATCGTCACAGCACCGTCAACAACATGCCAGTTTGTAAGGATCAGCCCTTCTTCATCCAGGATCACTCCGGTTCCGACACCTTGGCCTCGACCCAAATCGACGGCGATTTGAACCACTGACGGAGTCAATACTTCCACCAACTCGGGGGTTGTGTAGGGTCTTGCCTCAGCAGAGCGTGATACAGACGTCGGTGTTAGAACTACGGTGGGTTCGACGGCTGCTCCAGATTCTTCTACCGAAGATGTGTCGTCCGTATTCGAACCGACGCTTATACACGAGCTAACCAGCAGCGCGGCGACAACGATCAGTTTGAAGTGATTGAAATGAGGTGGTCGAGTCACAGTGGTGGTAATGCCTGGGTCGAATAGAGCTCTTTCCGCTCTGCCAGCGTATCAAGCGAAAACCCCTCGAGTGCGTAATCGCTCGATACGAGTGGTGAATATTTTTGGAAATCTACATTTGATTAGTCAGCTAATTAATACTCATATAGACCCGGATCGAGTACTAGCCTGAACCTGATTCGACTCATACGAGCGCGAGCAATTTAGAATCTATGGATGATTGGCACAATGGCAAACACAAGGATATGGGGTCAACTTATGCCACCGTTCGTTTTACAAACGAATCGGCTTCTACCCGTGTGTACAATACTCGCCGCATTTTCGATCTTTCTGGCCGGATTTTTTAACTACTACCGCGCCCAACTGTAAATCCACATCGCCAAGATCATGGCCCGAGAAGGCATTTCCGCAACTTCATTATGATCGATAACTCTTTTCAACTAATTGTTAAGAGAACGCTCTCCCATTGGCGATTGTTATCGGCAGTCATCGTGGGTGTTATGCTCGCGGCCACGATCATGGCAAGTTCGGTGATCTTCTTCGATGCGTTACGGGACGTTGCGCTCCAGCGTGCGCTGTTCACACACGAACCTTCCGAAATTGATGTACTTGTAGAAGCAGGTCAGGTTCCGACGAACGTTGATACTCACTCGACGATCGTAGAAGCAATGCAAGGAACGATTGTTCGGCGATTCAACCCGTTCCTCTACGATAACGAATTCGCTATGAAGACGTGGACGTTTTTCGTCGACTTGCCACCTGAATTGGTTAGGCCGACTGAATGTCCATGCAGGTCAGGCGTCGGATTGGGTCGAGGAGACGGCAGTGATCTGATCGAGTGCGACTGTCGACGTGTAGCGATGATGACACTCCCTGAGGCCGACAATAGGGTAAACATCGTTGAGGGAATACAGGCACGCCCATCGACATCTATCGGGTCTGATGACTCACTCCAAATCGAGGGAATTCTCGACGTTACATCCGCTGAAATGCTCGGTCTGGAAGTGGGTGATGTATATCCGGTTCGTCCCCACTGGGAAGACACTCACGATCGCGTCAACATTCTGATTACAGGATTGTACGAACGAGTTGATCCTGCAGCGCCACACTGGAGAATTCATAACGAAGCGTTTGGATCGAGAACCGATACTCTCCAATTCGCGCGATTTGTCGTGCCTGAGGCAACCATCCTCGAAGGTCTTGGACCTTACTTCCCGAACATGGGAACCGACTATGCATGGTTGTTGGATGTCGACCCGACTCGAATACCCGCCTCAGAGACAGAGGCAATCCGTAACACGATCAACGCCACCGAGCGCGAACTCAAAGCAATTGTCGATGGATTCTTGTTGAGATCCTATCTCCCCGGCGTGTTGAGCGCATTCGAGACCGATCTGTTCTTCAACCGGCTACCAATGTTTATCGTCCTGATTCTCATTGTTTTGGTAGTCCTTTACTACGTCATTACGCTCGCATCTCTGCTCGTTGACGCACAAAGAGCCGAGATTGGCTTGCTCAGGACTCGCGGTGCCACTTCAAGGCAAATACTCGCCGTTTTCATCATTGAAGCTGCTTTATTGGCAGCAGTTGCCGTAGCCACCGGCCCATTCCTCGCCGTCCTTGGAGTTGGGTTCATTGGTGTGCTGCCAATCTACGGTGAACTAAATAACGGCGAGGCGTTACCTGTTCGACTCACGTTCGATGCGTTCAGGATGGCATTCTTCGGCGGGTTACTTGGGTTGTTAGCGCTGTTTGTTCCGGCGTTGAGAGCAACCCGCCTTGGACTTCTAGCCAGTCGAGTAAGTCGCGCCCGTCCTGCCCGACTCGCGGTTGTACAGCGTTACTACCTGGATCTTGGATTCCTATCACTGGTCTTGTTCCTCTTTTGGCAACTCACGAAACAGGGCTCTTTCGTGGCGGTCAGCATTTTCGGTGAGACCACAGTCAACCAGTTGATTTTGGGAGTACCAGCAATCTTCCTAGTAGCGGCAGGGCTTGTGCTGCTTCGAATCTTCCCTGTAGGAATGGATCTAACAGGCCGAGTGCTTTCCAGGCGGCCACTATCCGGAATCGCACCTCCAGCATTGATTCTCGGCATATGGCAAATGGCTAGAAATCCAGCCCATCACTCTCGACTCTCACTGCTGTTAATCCTTACCGCAGCGCTAGGCGTTTTCGCTGCCAGTTTCGGTGCCACTCTCGAACAAAGTGCGATTGACCAGGCGTACTACCGAACGGGATCGGACGTGAAGCTAACTTCGGTCACTCCGCGATCTGGAGGTATTTCATTCTCGATCGTAGACAACCTGCAAGAACTGGATGACGTTCAGTCTGCTTCACCGATCTACCGTGAATTCGGGAATATAGCTTCGGGAATTGAGGTGGAAGGGTTCCAGGTGATCGGCGTTGATCTCGACACGATCGAAGAAGTTGGGTGGTTCCGTGACGACTTTGGTCTGACTCCGTTCGAATCGAAAGTTGCCGTTTTAGATGTTGGAGGCGCAGCCGGTATTGAGCTTCCTGAAGATGGTCGCTGGCTCACAGCTCAGGTAAAACCACTCGTCAGGCAACCTTCAACATTCATGGTCGCCAGACTTTCGGACGCGAACGGACACTTCTTCTCGATCCCGCTCGGATCGCTTGTACCCGTTGCATCCGATCAATTCAGATTCAACTGCCCGCTTCCTGTCGACGGACAACCACCAGAATGGTGCCGCATAGGTTCGAGCATTCAGGCGGCACCTTTCCGTGGCGTTCCAGGATTGCTACCCAAAACACCGATTCGACTTCATTCAATTGGCGTGGTCGACTACGAAAACGGACTTGGTCCTGCGGCTCTGGATATTGACGATATTGCGGTTCTAAACAAAACCGGAAACGAGTTAATAATCATCGAGACGTTCGACAACGTGAACAATTGGCGAACAATGGCTCCAACCCGAGAGGCACTCGGTGACAATCTCAGACCTGCTTCGACACCAGATGGTGCGTCAATTCCCGGCGTAGCGCGCTTACGCTGGACGTCTTCAGCCCCCCGGGAATACAGGGGGTTTGCTCATGGATCTGAACTGGAAGTTGTGCCCGTAGTTGCCAGCACCACCTTCATCGAGGCATTTGGCGGCGAGGACGGAGACATTCTGGAAATCGCCATGGACGGTGTGCCGGTAAATATCTCGGTTCGAGACGTGATCGAGTACTTCCCAACGATGTCGCTAGACGAAGAGCCGTTCATACTTGCCGATTTCGAGGCTATTCATGAACGACTGAATATCACCCGCACCACGGGCAACATTCAGCCGGCCGAGTACTGGATCGCGACAGCACAAGGTGCTGAATTACTGGTTGCTGAAGAGGGAATTCTCGAATCAGTCGAAGCTCCTGATCGCGCTATAAACGCAATTGATAGGGAGCTACGTTCCATGCGTGTCAGGCCCGGTTCCAATACAACCGATAGAAGCCTCGAACTAGCGAGTGTAGCATTCGACCCACTGGTTTCGGCTGGGTGGCGTGCGCTGCTGGGAATCGCCTTTTTCACAGTGCTTATCGTAAGTGCTGTCGGCTTCCTTGTTTACGCCAAGGTTTCGTTTGACGGTCGACGCGCCGAACTCGCACTTTTGAGAACCATTGGTCTCTCAATGAAGCAGTTGCTGTTCCTGGTGGTTCTCGAACAAGTGATGGTTATTGGGGTTGCGGTTGCCCTCGGCATTTTCATGGGATCACGAATGGGCACCACGATCATGCCCTATCTCGCCAACTCAGGTGAGAACGCTGTTGTCGTTCCGCCAATGGCGGTTCAAATAGATTGGCTGGGATTTGGAATCACGTTCGGACTTTTGGGCGTAGTATTCCTTGCAGTAATTAGCCTCATCTTGCTGTCCGTATATCGAATGTCCATCCATACCGTGATGAGGATGGGCGAAAGTTGATTGGTTTCAATCTGAACAGGGGTGATTCTTAGTGACCACACCGGATTCTTCTTACATCGAGTGCAGTGGGCTCTTCAAGATCTACAAAGCTGCCGACCTTGAGGTTGTGGCCCTTCGCGGTCTTGAACTTACGGTCGAAAAAGGTGAAATCATCGCCATTGTCGGTGCTTCCGGAAGTGGTAAATCAACTCTGTTGAACATCCTCGCCGGCTACGACGCTCCTTCTGCCGGGACGATCAGAGTTGGAGATTTCGATCTTCTCCAAATGACCAACAAAGAAGTTGTCGATTATCGCCGTCACGAAGTTGGATTTATCTGGCAAGAAACTTCTAGAAATCTCTTTCCGTACCTCACGGCGCTCGAAAACGTAGAGCTTCCAATGGTGATTTCTGGCGCTCCAAGTCCGGAACGACGTAAGCGAGCACAGGAATTACTCGATGTTGTGGGACTCGGTGACCGGGCGGATCACAAGCCAGCGCAACTTTCAGGTGGTGAGCAACAGCGAGTTGCTATTGCTGTTGGACTCTCGAACCAACCACCTCTACTGCTTGCCGATGAGCCAACAGGTGAACTTGATGACCAGACTGGGCAGGAAGTTCGTGATCTCCTGAACAAGGTCAACCAGGAACTCGGTACAACCACCGTGATCGTTACACATGACCCAGCTATCGCCACCAGTGTGGGACGTGCAGTTGCGATCAAAGACGGCAAGACCAGCACGGAAACCACGCGAGAAGTTTCATTCGAACGTCGACTCGGCGGTGAAGCGTCTGGAACCGAAGAGTTCTTGCTGATCGATTCAGCAGGTTCGGTACAAATCCCGCGTGACATGCTGGACAATCTGAACATCGGACGTCGAGTTCGGGTAGATGTTAAAGATGGAAGGGTGACACTTGAGTCAGGCGACTGATCAACTGGCAGAGCGAGATTCTCGCGGTGCCACCGATCCGATTATCCAGGCGATAGATGTAACGCGTGAGTATCAGCTTTCCGGTGAGATGGTTCACGCCGTTCAATCGGTAACGCTGGACGTAAACCGCGGTGAATTCATCACCCTGGTCGGGCGTTCTGGTTCCGGCAAAACCACTCTGTTGAACATGCTCGCCGGTCTCGATCATCCGACATCGGGTCGCGTGCTCTTCGAAGGAGACGATATGGCGAACTTCAGCGAAAAGCAGTTCATCGGACTTCGTCGTCATCGGATCGGAGTGGTTTTCCAGTCGTTCGCACTGCTCCCGCTTCTGTCGGCATACGAAAACGTTGAGCTACCAATGCGAATAGCAGGTATTGGAGCTTCAGAGCGTTCTAAGCGAACCAACGAAGTGCTCGATATCGTGGGATTGAGTCGGCGTGCCAAGCACCGCCCATACGAACTCTCCGGTGGTGAACAGCAGCGAATTTCAATCGCGCGTGCCGTAGCCATGCGACCGAACGTGATCCTCGCTGATGAACCAACAGGGGAGCTCGATTCAGTCAACGCAGCCGAGATATTTGGACTGTTCCGACAAATGGCTAGCGATGAAGACATGTCGATCGTTGCAACAACACACGATCGGACGCTTCTCGATCTTGCGGACAAGATCTACACCGTTCACAACGGTCAGATAGAACTCTCCGAGGTTGGTGAGAATATCGACGCACACGCTCAGTTCCGAAGGCCTGACGCTTAGTTAGTCGACCAACCTGCAGATACGACTACGCTCGTGAGCGACGCCACGCCCTGTCTCGTGCCTCTGTGGCAATGTAGAGAGCGTCCTCGACCGTATCCGCAGTCACATTGATATGACCCATCTTGCGCCCCCCTCGTGGTTCGGCTTTGCCGTAAAGGTGAAGGCTTACTCCGGGCAGTTCAAGCGCTCGTGCCCAGTCGGGATCGCCATCTGTGTCTTCCCACACATCACCCAGTAAGTTGACCATCACGGTTGGAGAGTGAAGTTTGGGCTCCATAATCGGCATTCCAGACAACACCCGAACAAGCTGTTCGAACTGCGAAGTATCACAACCGTCCATCGTGTAGTGACCCGAATTGTGTGGCCGTGGCGCCAACTCGTTGACTAGAAGCTCATTTTCCTTCGTAATGAACATTTCCACGGCAATAAGGCCAACAACATCTAGTTGTACAGCAACATCGGTAGCAAGAAGGCGAGCGTTCTCGATCACACTGTCAGAAACCCGTGGCGGAACAATCGATACGTCGAGGATGTGATTACGGTGAATGTTCTCCGCAGGTGGGAACGTGGCTGTTCGGCCATCTGACGTTCGGGCGCAAATTGCCGAAATCTCCATTTTGAATTGCACAAACTGCTCAACGATCAGTTGCGTTCGACGTGAAGCAAGCAATTCGTAGGAATGCTCAATATCTTCCGCACGAGTGATGATCGCCTGCCCTTTGCCGTCGTATCCCTCGGTCGCAGTCTTTAAAACGATCGGATAACCAAGATATTCAGCCGCGTTTTTGAGATCCGCTAATGACTCAACCTGTCGGAAAGGAGCAACCGAAATTCCGGCTTTGAGAAGTGCGTTCTTTTCGTGGATTCTGTTCTGAGTAGTTCTCAATACGGATGCAGAAGGATGAACTGGTGTAAGTTCAGCAGCCGCTGAAACCGAGTCGGCATCGACGTTCTCGAATTCGTAGGTAATTACGTCGGTCGCACGCGCCAGCTCGCGTGTAGCGTCTCGATTCTCGTAAGCTTCGGCAATTTGTCCGTCTGCGACCTGCGCTGTGGGACTACCCGTATCTGGATCTAGCACGATGGTCTTGTAGTTCATCTGTCGTGCTGAAATCGCGAGCATTCGCCCCAGCTGACCACCGCCAATTATTCCGATGGTAGAGCCAGGATTGAGAATTGATTCCCTTTGCATTGATTACTCGGCCTCAGGTTTTACTAACGTACCAGATTCGATCTCGGCTGTGATTTGGGCGCGACGCTTCTCGATTGTTTCCTGAACTTTAGGATCAACAAGACCTATGATTTGAGCTGCCAGTATTCCGGCGTTTACAGCTCCCCATTCACCGATTGCAACGGTACCCACGGGGTATCCACGAGGCATCTGAACCATGGACATTAACGAGTCCATACCGTCGAGGTGTGGTCCTACACCTGGAACACCAATCACCGGCAGTACAGTCTTCGCTGCAGTCATGCCAGGAAGATGAGCAGCACCGCCTGCGCTTGCCACAATGACTTTGATACCACGTTCTTTCGCCTCTTCGGCAAACTTGAACATCAGGTCGGGCGTACGATGCGCGGAAATTACTCGAATTTCATGTGGAACCCCAAGCTCTCCAAGCATGTCGGCAGCATGTTGCATGGTTGGCAAATCTGACGTGCTACCCATAATCACTGAAACGAGTGGTTGTGCCATCTTTTGACGCTCCAAATTGCGAGTTGTGTCGTGACGGATTAGCGACCCGTCAATTTTACAGTCGCCCCGGCGTTGGCGTGACTGTAAATCCAATTAGAATCATTCGATGCCAATCCTAAAGCTTGATTCTCTCGAAGTTCATTACGAAACCACGGGTTCGGGTCCCTTATTAATCCTGCACCACGGATTCGGTTCATGGGGAAGCGATTGGAATCGTGGAGGTTGGCTCGAATCGCTTGAACCCCACGCAACAGTAATGATTTTCGACGCTATTGGGCACGGCTTATCTACTCGATCTCACGACCCTCATGATCACACAGTCGAAAAACGAGCGGCAATAGTAAATGCGCTTGCTGACGAATACGGTGCAAAAAAGTACTCGTATGTTGGATTTTCCATGGGCGGACGAACCGGCCTGGAGCTTGCTGCTTCAACGCCAGAGCGACTAAATCTACTCGCTGTGGGCGGGATGCACTTGCTTCCTCCCTCGGCTAACTCTCAGCGATTTATTCGTCATATGCGAGTGTTGAGGTCAGGCAGAGCCAAATCGGTCGAAAAACCCGATGGGGCACGACCCGGCAATGATCCCCTCGCGCTTGCTGCATCACACGAAGCGTTGTTGTGGTGGCAAGGCGCGGGGGATAGACTCGGTGGTCACACCGCACCCACAATGCTTTTCTGTGGTGAAGAAGACGCACATTTTCCACACGCAAAGTCCTCGGCTGAGCAGCGTGGTTTCGAGTTTTTAGGACTTCCTGACACAGATCATGACAGCACATTCTTCTCATCAAAACTCGCCGTCGACTCAGTGACTGATTTTGTCGTTCGCCACATTGGCTAATGCGGTTTAGGCGCGCGGGATTTCAAATCAACCGATGATAAAATTCGCAATTGCGTGTTTTTAATTCCTTACAGCATTTCTCACATTTACGGGAGTAACTAAATCAATGACAACCGGTGACGGTTCAAACTCCGAATTCAAACGAGCGATGGTCGTAACCGCACACCCGGACGACGCCGAGTACGGGTGCTCCGGAAGTGTTGCCAAGTGGTGCCGGCTCGGATGGGAAGTCGTCTATGTACTCTGCACCGACGGGTCCAAGGGAACTGAAGATAGAAATATCACCTCGGAGCATCTTGCCGAAATCAGGGCTGAGGAACAACGCGAAGCCGGAAAAACTCTCGGACTCAAAACGGTGGAGTTCCTCGGTTATCCAGACGGATACCTTGAGCCAACTCTTGAAGTGCGAAAAGACATCTCTAGGGAGATCCGCAAACATAAACCTGATGTACTAATCACTACCAACCCGACTCGTGACTTGCTGAGTTCTGGATATATCGGTCATCCCGACCATTTCGCTGCGGGTGAAGCGGCTTTATCAGCTGTGTTCCCTAGTGCACGCGATCACCTTACGTTCCCTGAACTTTTCTACGACGAAGGTCTAGAGCCACACAAGGTTCTAGAAGTCTGGGTGATGAGCTTCGGTGACAAGGCGAATTTTTGGAATCCTCTCACAGAGGAGGATGTTGAAACGTCGATTGCCGCGCTGAAACAGCACGTCAGTCAGGTTACCGACCCAGACGACGCCGGAAAATGGATGAAAGAGCGCCGCGCCGAACTCGGAAATAAGATCGGTGCAGACTACGCCGAATCATTCCAGAAATTCACGTTGAGTTAGTTCTTCACTACCCATCACACTCGAGAACAAAAACCCTATGCCAAATAGCTGAAATCAGGGTTTTATTTGTCCGTATTGAGCGCCTAATTTGCAGGGCCCGCGTAGAAGGCTAGACTACGTCCAGCGTGTCTTCAGCCGCTACTTCGGCTCCGCCAGCGAACTGGCGTAGCTCTGCGAACTCATCTTGGATCCCTCGCAGAAGGATTCCTGCATCTGAAGAGTGGAGGATGAATCGGGCGCCAAGATCAATCGCAGTCTTAGAAGTCGAAATAGTCTGCTGGTGAATCATCGTCGGCAGTCCACGGTCATCAGCCGCCTTGATCACTTTGCTCAACGTGTCGAGGTAAATCGGGTTGTCGACTTCATCTGGGATCCCAAGCGACGTAGTCATGTCGTTCGGGCCAATGAAAACAGCGTCTATAGGAGCACATTCAATCATTTCCTCAACATGGTTAGCAGCTGGCTCGCTTTCGACACCCATGATGAAGATTCGGTCGCTGTTACGATTCTCTAGGTATGCCTTCGATTTCTCGCTCGGGTACTCGCCAGTCTTGACCACTCGCTCGTAGTACTCACCTTTAAGTGGGTGGGTTCGAAGCTTCATGCACGTGTGGCGAACCTCGTCGAGAGTTTCGCAGTATGGAACCAACACCCCGTCAGCACCGGCGTCGATTGCCATAGCAACCCATACTTCTTCGGTGTTAGGCGTGCGGACTATGGCCGTAATGTCTAGTGACTGCATTTGTGCAACGGTATCGGCAATAAGCTGTCGATCACGAGAACCGTGCTCGGAATCGATCACAACAAAGTCGAGTGTGCTACCGGCGAAGACTCGCTCCCAGCGCATACTCGCTGTTGCCGAAATCATAAATCCGAATACAGGTTTCTTGGCTTTTATAGCAGCTTTCAGATCAGCCGGTTTCATGTCGTCTCCCACGATGACTTCGAATAATTGACTCGGCCAAACAGCCGACCCAATACGCGGATCGTAATAGTAACCGAACATAGCTGCGGTTGTTCGAGATGTTTAGCCGATTTTCGGTATGAGGCCATGAGGCACCGTGTTGTGATCCAGGAATCTACCTCAACAGCCTAAGAAAAGAGTGAATGCCCGCACTATGTCTCAGATGGTCACCAGATCAAACTCTGCTGATGATACGGTTCTTGTTACCAAAATTTGTGGCATACATATAAAACACATTCGGAGATCGCCGAGTTGATTCACGAGAACGTTAATTTTGATTTTTACTTCATTCGCCATGGAGAGTCGCAATCGAACGTGACCCCGGGAATTGCTGCGGGTGAGAACTTCGATGCTCCAATGACGGATCGCGGGCACCAGCAAGCGGAGGCTGCTGGT
>DBTA01000019.1:87643-89465 GCA_002306815.1 Dehalococcoidia bacterium UBA1328
ACGGGCACCAGCAAGCGGAAGCTGCTGGTGCCCGCCTAGGTGCTGAGGGTATAACGTTCGACAAGATCTACTCTTCGTCGCTGCTTCGAGCGGTCCAGACCACTCATGGCATTTTGCGAGGTATGGGTACACCGGACGTTGAGTTCGAACAGGTCGACGCGATCATCGAAAAACAAACTCCCGCATGGCGCGGCAAGCTGGCAAAAGATGTCATGCCTCTCGAAGTTCGGCTCTTGATGGCAGAGAAAGGCAAGTTTTTCAAAGCGGCTGATGGCGAGACCATGCGATGGGTCGAGCGACGAGCGTCGAACTGGCTCGAAGACGAGATCATATTCAACGAAGCCTGGTACCAAAAGCCCGGGAGTCACACAATCGCCATCGTGAGTCATGGCGACACTATGAGGGCGCTACTCCAATACATCACGGGTATCGACAATCGACTTGCGATGCGAACAGACATTTTCAACTGCTCGATTAGCCGGTTCCGATTCGGTAGTCACGGTTGGAGCATCGGGTCGCTGAACGATTCATCACACACCAATCATCTTGGCGATGTGGTTCGAGACGACAAGATCGTCCAGGGCGGACTCGGGGTCTAGGACGGGAGCTGTCGAATAATTCCGGAATTTCACTTAGCGATCTGATTTCTTAGGTGGGTTCGGTGCCGGCTTCGGGACGCGGATTGTCGTCCGCGTTACACGAGATGGATCGGATGCCTACTGATGCTGCTCCCTTAATATCTGAGCTATAGGAGTTTCCGATCATGACGGCTTCAGACGGTTCGACTTGGAGTCGTTCAAGAGCGGTCCTAATCGGCAGTGGATCAGGCTTACCAATACCGACATCGCCCGACGCAACGAACACCGAAAAGTAGTCGGCTACTCCGGCTTTTTCGAGTTTGAATCTCTGAGTATTCGACGCGCCGTTGGCAACTATTACGAGCGGAAGGTTCGCTTTCAAATCACGCAAAACCGTTTCTGATTCGTGAAACGGAACCAGACGGGATATTCGCTCAACACGGTGGCGCTCGATCAGTTCGTCTCGAAGGTTATCGTCTGAAATTCCGAAGTTGCCAATAGGCGGCTGAATTAAGCCAGCAGGTCTCGGAGCTCGTTGACGTGGTCTACTGTGTAATCAGGTGCGGGAGCATCGCTCGGATACTCACGGCCCATGCGAATCCAGGCTGTTTTCATGCCGACGCCGTGGGAACCGATGATGTCGGTGTAAGGATTATCTCCAACAAAGAGAATCTCTTCGGTTGCCAGACCGTTGATATCGAGGAGTCGAACTGCCTCCATAAACACCTCTGGCGCAGGTTTATCAACGCCAAACAACTTCGATGCCAGAATGAAGGGTGCGGTTTTGTCGAGCCCTGTTGTTTGAGCCTTCAGGTGTTGGAACTGGTCGCCATTGGTAACGATGCCCCAGTTGACGCTCGACCCGTTTATCCAATCTACAAACTCTTCTACTCCGGGAAGAATTTTGACCATCTTACCCATGTTCGAAAAGTAGAAGTTATAGTGGGTTTCGGGATCGCTTACCACGCCTGACCACTTGCTTTGGATTTCGACAATCGCCTTGCGAGCGTCAGTTGCGTTGTTGGGCGAAAGCGACCAGAAGTAATCGAGCGCTTCTTCCCAGCTTGCTGATTCGTTAATCGCTTCTTGCTGATCGTAGAACAGTCTATAAACGTCGTTGTAAGCTGTTTCTCGATCAATGAGCGTGTCGTCCATGTCGAAAAGCGCCGCGCGGAATTTCTGTGTGGTCATATTTGAATCGTATTCGTAGCCCCAAGGCAAAGAGGCATCAATATAGGGTTGGA
>DBTA01000019.1:89783-107385 GCA_002306815.1 Dehalococcoidia bacterium UBA1328
ATAGGGTTGGATTTACACGTCTGCTGGAGAGCCGTCCTCAGCATTCCAACTTCCATGGTTTTCTCCGGCGTTGCCACTCTGTTCTGAATCTCGTGGAGTAAGCGGACGAGAGCGCAACACGTCTTCGTCCAGATCAGTTCCAAGTCCTGGCGCAGTCGGTAGCTCGAAATAACCGTCTTTGATCACCAGAGGCGTGGTCTGGACTTTGTCGTTCCATGGCATGTCACGTGCAGTCTCGAGAATGAGGAAATTTGGAACCGTGGCACAAACATGCATTGAAGCGGCTGAAGCAATCGGCCCGTTCGGATTGTGAGGAGCGAACTTGATGTACTCGATCTCTGCCATCGAAGCGATCCGCTTGATCTCAGAAATACCACCCGTGTGAGCGATATCAGGCTGGATCACGTCGGTGAGTCGACGGTGAAGGATGTCTCGGAAGCCGTATCGGAAAAACAAGCGCTCGCCGGTCGCAATATCCATTCTCACACCGGAATTGCGGATCTGTTCCATCGCATCGAGATTGTCGGGCGGAACCGGCTCTTCGAAGAACGTAATGTCGAACTCTTGAACAGCTTCCATTTGTCGAATCGCAACTGAAGGTCGTGATCGACCGTGGTTGTCGATCATGATGAGTGGTTTGGGACCGAGGTAATCACGCATCGCCTTGATCTTCTCGTAGAGATCGTCAACAACGTCCTTTTCGTGGAAGGCGATCTTAGTGTTGTCCCAGCCGCCTGTTTTGTAAGCGGAAAAGCCCTTTTCGACCTGATCCCATCCACCGCGTAGATCGCCTGCGTGAGTATATGCTCGAACTCGATCCCTAACCTCTCCACCCAGCATCTTGTATATCGGGAGGTTGTAGAGCTTTCCGGTGAGATCCCAGAGTGCAATGTCAATCGCTGCCATTGCAGAACCCATCACAACGCCGCCGCGCCAGAAGCCGTGACGGTACATGATTTGCCAGTTGCGTTCGATCTGGGTTGGATCGTTTCCGATTAAGCGTTCGGCAAGGACCTTTATTCCGGATTCGACCGCAAACTCATGCCGTTCAAGAGTTCCCTCTCCCCAGCCGTGAACTCCATCATCGGTTTCCACTTTGCAGAACACCCAGTTGCGGTGTCCGCCCTTCACAACAAACGTCTTGATATCGGTGATTTTCATAATGTGACTATTGGTGAGACTACTGTCTCGCAAATATGAGGATTGACGGTCGCGAATCAACCACGGGAATCTTACGTCGCGCTCCGTTCGGACGGTAGTGGCTACAACTGTCGAATCTTCGGATAGATGAGTACCGTGAACACTACCACTCCGAGGCAGCCTGCGGAGAGCAGAGCGTACCCAGCGCCAACGCCGTACATATCGGCCGCGTAACCGGCAGCAATACCTGCAGCAGGAGAGAGAGCAGTATCGAGCAAGGTCGCCGAAATTATTCGTCCTCGCAAGTGGTCAGGAGCAAGCTCCATCAAAGTCGCACTGTTGCCCGCCCTGAATAGAGTCTGAGAAATACCGATCCATATGATCAGCGGGAAGGCCATCCAAAGCATGTTTGCTCCGGCAAAACCTAGCAACGCCAGTCCGTAAGACGTTGCGGAGAACAGCATTAATCGGCCTTTGTACGAGACGGTTCTCCTTGAGGCGATGAACAAGCCGCCGCTGAGCCCGCCAATGGCTCCGACCGAAGTGAGAAGGCCCATCAGTCCTACACCAGCACCAAACTCCTCTTCCACCAACTGCGGCAGCAAGGTCTGATGGGAGAACCCAATTGCCAGTGGTCCCAACCCAATCAGTACCAGAGCAAGAATCACACGGTTCTGACCGATGTACACGAATCCCTCGATCAACTGGTTGAAAGGATTCGGTCGTTCTCGTCGATCACTGGTCTCTGGGAACTCGATTCGCGACGTAGTAATCAACACAACTGCAAATGCGCCAGCTGACCAGACATACGCCCAACCGACGTCTGTTGCAGCGATAAGTAATGCAATCAGGGCCGGACCACCCAACCTCGTGCTGTTGATGGCTATCGAATTAAGCGACATGGCGTTGACCATGTCTTTTTTGTCGACCAGATTTGGGATAATCGATGTGCGTACGGGTTGGTTCATCGCCATTCCCGCACCCAACCCGAACGCGAGAACGTAGACATGCCACATTTCGACGATACCAGCAAGCAAAACGGCCGCCATGATCGCGTGCATAAGCAGAGTCCAGCTCTGGATCACGAAAAGAAGCTTGCGGCGATTGAAACGATCGGCAGCGACACCGCCAATCAGCCCAAGGATCAACATAGGTATTGCCCGGGCGACCAACACCGAAGCTACCGAAGTCGAAGAACCCGTTAAATCCCAAACAAGCCAACTACGAGCCACCATATCGGCGTGCATCGCAGTTGCCGAAAGCACTTGACCGAACCACAAATATCGGAAGTTACGGTTACTTAACGATCGGAACGCTGGAGTAATAGAGGAAAGAATTAAACACGGCTCCGTTCCGCGTCTAATCGCTCTGATTCAGAAAATATTTTTTGGGGATTCAATACATCAGCAGTATAAGCCTGTGCTCAATCTGCAGTGACTTGTATTGGCGAGTGAATAGCTTGCCACGCTTCGAGTTCAAGCACTCGAACCTCTTCTAACGTGAAGTTCAAGGCATCAGCTGTGTCCAATGGAGTCGCGGCTGATCCATTGACCAAACCTAGCCGGTGCTGCATCACGTTTTTTTGATTCTCTGGCAACGACTCAACAGCTTTTACAGAGAATGCTCTCGCTATATCACCCGGAATCGAACGGGAGTGACCGTCGGCTGCTCTGAATAAACGGTCCATCATTTTTGTCCGGCCCATCGCCATTAGTCGCCTGAACGCCATATCTGAGATGCGTGCATTATTCGAACCAAGATGACCAGCATCTTCAGAAGCCACACTTTCCAGACACAACCAGCCTTCGCGTGAGCCACCTGTCCGGAGCCCATGTATTGCCAACTGCCATGATGATTCATGTTGCGATACTAGGAGATCACGAAGCATCTGTATCGATTTGAGGCTGCCGATCCTCCCAAGCTCTTTTGCAGCTGCGATACGGTTTTCTCGTGAACGATCAGAAAGCAAAGCCCGGAGCGCAGCGAGGCGCTCTTCTCCAGAACCACTCAGTTCTTCCGCAACTCTTAGTAGGTGTTGCCCCTCGGTTTCGCTCTCGGTTTTACTGAGACGGGTGATGCCGGAAGTTTCGGCAGTGTCGATGATCTTATCGTCAGAATCTGGCGTATGTGTGTTTGATGAGTGCTCTATCATGTCGAAGTAGAGAATTCTACCTATGCCGAAGATGAACGGATTTGAGGCTGTCAGCACGATTCTCTATGTCGATCCTGAAGCAGTGATTGCACTCACGTCTATGAAGGAGGACGGAGAGTATGAGTCACTTGCAAAAGACGGTGGAGCTGCAGTGTTTTACTTGAAGCAACATTTGGATGTCGGCGTAGTTCGAGACCTTATCGAACAGCACCACCATCAGATTCTGGCTGAATAGCCTCAGGCTTGCTCCGCCTTTGCGCGAGTGCAGAACCGACAATTACTAGAATCGCTCCCACGTAGAGTTCACCACCTACCGATTCCCCCAAAATCCACCAGCTGAAGAGCACACCGAAGATTGGTTGACTGAGCGAAATCACGGTCACTCGTGATGGCAAGTATCGGCTCAGAAGCCACGTTTGGCCGATAAAACCAAGACCGGCAATTAACACTCCCGTGTAAAACAAAGCAATCACCAACTGCGTGGTCACTATGAACGCCTCATCGGATTCGAATATCAAGCTGGCGATCACAAACGTGACAATGCCGAACACGCTTTGCGCTATCAGCAGTTTGTGCTGAGCAATGCCTTGCCCCAGTTGTGATATATACACCTGTCTGGCTCCAAGTAGCATTGCAGAAACAAGAAGCAGTAAATCGCCTAAAAGAAAGTCCGAGCTCGATTCGGCAAACCCTTTGTAGAACACCGCAATCACGCCCGAATATGCAACAAGCGTACCGAACGTCCGAGCACGCGACATTCGATCGCCAGGAACGAAAAAGTGAGCGAACACGCCAGTCCACAACGGAAACGTAGCGGTAACAACCACCGCGTGCCCTGCGGTCGTGAAGTCCTGACCAACGTTCATGAACGCCAACTGCACCGTGAATAAAACTCCGAGCATCACCAACGGAACCCACTCGTGGCGCATCACCTTGAACGACTGGCGAGTGGCGATTGCGTAAACGAGCACAACGATCGCACCGAGAATGAATCGAAGATAACCGAGACGAAGCGGACCAGCGTCTTCTAGTCCCGCCTTGTTAGCAACCGGGTTGCCCGCCCACATCGTTGACAGCGTTAGCGCTAGCGCGCCAGCCTTTACTGAAAGAGGACGACGTTGGTCTCCACTTCCAGTGCCAATGCTGGATGCCTTTGACGAATCTTCAGATGCGTTAGAGCTCATGAATCGAACGCTACGATCCCACTGCCTGAGCAGCAAGATCAAAAACACCCGTTACGTCTTCGCACCATCGAGTCACAACGACGAGGCCTTTTTCAGGATCAATCACGACGCAGTTTCCACCCGCGCCAGAAGCAGCAAAGGTCGATTCCGAAGCGTGCTTTCCATATCGGGCATGGCCGGTGTTGAGCCACCACATGTACCCATACTGATCGTTCTTATCGCACGGTGTGGTCATCATGTCGATCCACTGATCGGACACAATCTGATGATCGCCCCATTTACCGCGATTGAGATAGAGCAGTCCGAACCTGGCGTGGTCGAGAGTGTTTATCCATAAACCACCACCCCAATGAGCTCCTCCCGAAACCGATTCTGTGACCAGACCGTCGAGATTAACCTCGGAATGATGTTCGTAACCGTGCCATTCCCAGCTACTAGAAGCTCCAATCTGATCCATCACCTCACGCTTGAGAACATCGGGGAGTGGCTCGTTCCAAACTGCCAGTAACGCAAGTGCTGTTCGATTTACTCGAACGTCGTTGTACTCCCAATGCCCACCGGGGGCCTGTCTCTCTCGACGTGAGAAGTCCCCGCTTGCCCCCATGCCCTCGGGATCGAGATTGCGGTTCCAGTCGACAATGTCAGGTTTTGTGTAGAGCGTCCCTTCCCACTCGGAAGTTTGCTGGAGAAGGTGCTCCCACGTGATACCGCGGTTGTGATCAGTGTCGAACCCATCGATGGGCTTGCCAGTAGCTGTGCTTATGACCGACTTACCAATTTCGTACCCAACAACGGGGTCTTTGGGACTACGAATTATTCCGCGGTCGTACGCAAGACCCGCGATCGTGGCAACGTAGCTCTTCGTTGCGCTAAAAGTCAGGTCGACCCGTTCGAGATCACCCCATTCGGCAACTATGTAACCGTCTTTAACCACCACACCGGCCGGGCCTCCTCGATCTTTGAAGGAACCGAGCTTTGCCGCCCACTGCGGAGCGTCTTGCCCAACGTTTCCTTTACTCGGATCTTTCGGCCAGTTGATTTCGTTATCGAACGCGAACCGAATCGCTTCATCCAATTTCGAGTGGTCAAGACCTAGTGAATCCGCTGATCGACGTTCCCAATCGTTCTTGGGTGGGAGGTAGAGGCTTTTCGTTGAGGTCACGAACTAGTCCTCTAGTCGCTTCAGGTACTGACCGATCCAGTCGAAATCGACAAAATCGACATAGGCATCCATTAGAGCCTTCGTGATTGGACCCGCAGGCGAACCGTCCCCAATTTCTCTTCCTTGAAACGTTCGAACACCGCATATACAGAGCGATGTAGAGGTCAGGAAAATTTCGTCAGCAGTCATTGCATCGAAAAGGTCGATATCTTTGGCAACAACTGGAACGTCGATACGCCCAGCCATTTCGATAGCTGTTTCTCGCGAGATTCCACCGAGAACATACTGCTCTTTGGGTGTGTAAATCACTCCATCTTTCACAGTGAATATGTTCGAGCCGATTCCCTCGGTGAGGAATCCACGTGTATCGAGTAGGATCGCCCACGCCTCTGGATCCTGAGCCTTAGCTTCCATGTCAGCCATGATCAGATTTAGATAGTTGTGAGACTTCGCCCGTGGGCTTAGTGCCTCGGGCGGCGTGCGACGCACAGATGGCACCAGAACGTCTATCCCGTCTCTGTATAGCCTTGCACGTGGTTTGAGAGGCAATGGCGCGCATTCGATGATCACGTTGGGACCACCGTCGGTCTCCCACATGTCGCCGCCTACCAAATCGACACCTCGTGAAACTCGTTGCCCAACCCAGAAGTCGTCGTCTGGTCCAAGCAAGTGCAAGTTCGCTTCCATAACCTCACGGGTTTTAGCAACCATTTCTTCGGCAGTCATTCCCGGATTGATGTCGACGTACTTCAACGAGTTGTAGAAACGTTCAATATGAGTTTCCAACTTGAAAATCTTATGACCGAAAGTACGTGTCATGTCAAATACGGCGTCGCCATACTTGAATCCACGATCTCTAAAAGGCACTTTGACCTCAGATTCTGGGACTATTTCACCGTTGAAGTAGGCAACTCGTTCGCCTTTTCGTGCAGTAGCCATCGTTCGTAACACCCAATCATGCTGGTAAAAGTATTGGATTTCGCACCCTAGACGTTCAACGGACCTTCGATCAGCTCACGTCGATCCGGACGCTTCATGCCCCTGATTTCGCAGGGTACTGCACGATGCTACGCCTCACGAGGGTTTGCGTATAGTTCCAAATTAGAAATCTGAGACGGCAAGATTTCTTATGTATTTTGCGAGTCGCGTGAACTAATGATCTAGCGAATAAATGCTAATAGCGATTTACAGAGCTAGATTTTTTATATTTCACTGTCATTCATACTCAAAAACTCGAAACGACCACGCGTCGCGTACCGCATCGTCGAGCGCCTTTCTTCCGGGTTGATCGACAGCAACCCGGTTTGGGAGAACCCGTTCGCTCAGATCGTCAGGCAAGTTCACGCGCTTCAGAAATTGTCCTAAAACAACTCGATCACCGCCCAACGACAGGAAGTCCAGCTCACCTGGATATTCGCCTAACCTCGAACTTGCCACCTCCCCTGCCCGGTCGAACAGTTCTCTAATCCACCTCTCGCGACCCCGACGAAAACGGTTGGAAGATTGCCCGCCCTTGCGATGCTGCCCTTTCACATATCGACTGCCGGTCTTGGTCGTGACTAACTCGCCGTCTTCGGCAATACCTATAGCCCAATGACCCAGGCGCAGCAGGATTATCCCGATAGCGCGTGGTTGTGAAGTGAAGTTTCTCAAATCATCGAAAGAATTTGATTCGCTCGCAATTGCGATTGGAAATGGTGGCAATAAAGCCATTAGTGGTTGCAACTCCGAAGGTGGCGTCTCGACACTGATCAAGACGATGCCGTTTTCAGACTCATGAGCGGATCGAGGCAGCGAATACCACTCTTCGTCAAGCGAATATCCGGATGGCAGCAGTTCAATCACGAACTTCGAGCCCGGTTCTATTTCGAAATCAATCAACCGTTCAAGCAGCCGTGAACGGTGCATCTTTCGAGGACCAGCTATTTTGGCGGTGACACTCACCGGGACGGGCTCCAAGCGTGGATCGTAGACCTCACACTTTATCCTGTCCCAGTTCGAAAAAACTGTGCAGCTACTCAGTCCACTGCTTACCGCGCATCGCGACGGCAACAGGGTCGACTCGCGCTCCCAGACCCGGCCCATCAGGCAGCTCTAGATATCCGTCCTTGATGATTTCGTATGGCTCAAGCACTTCGTGTCGCCAGTAGGCTTCGTAAACTGCGTGTTCAAGAGGAATCTTGTTGCCAAATGCGGCGGTTGCGTGCGCTGATGCCAGCAGAGATAGTGGGCCCGATGGACAGTGCATCGATACTGATGCCTCCCAACGAGCTTCGAGTTCTCGCCCGATCAAATAGGCTTCCACCGGACCACCACAGAACTTCACGTCGGGCATCACGACATCGAGAACGTCTTCTTCCATAAGCTTCGTGAAGAGACCGACGCCATAACCCATTTCGGCACCTGCCATACGGATTTGTGCTTTGTCTCGAACAATCCGAAGCTCGTCAGCCATTTCGATCGGGTCAACAGGTTCTTCGAACCAACCGACGCCTGCTTCTCTGAGTTCAGGCTCAAGTGCTAACGCTGATTCGAGGTCAAATCGAGAGTGACAGTCGACCAGAAGTTCTCTATCTGGGCCAATAACCGCTTTTGCGGCGCGAATTCGGTCGAGACCAATCTCAGCTTCCCTTGGGAGTCCTGAATTGCTGAACGGTGCTCGACATTCGTCGAACGGAGCGCATTTGGCGGTTGTAAACCCAGCGTCCATCGCTCGCTGCGCCATTTCGGCAAAACCGTCAGGTGAACGATCACTCGGTCCATCAAACGTTGGCTTTAGTGCCCTGTTGATGTTCGAGTAGAGCTGAACTTTGCGATCAGCCTTACCGGGATGATCGTAGAGTTCTCGCAGGTAGTCGACCATCGGAAGCTGAAGAATCTGGGCAAGAGCATCCGCAATAGCGCATCGAAGTCCACTAACTGCAGTTGCCAGAGGAATATTGTTCTCAATCTGTTCAACTGTGATGTTGTTGAGCTTGATCACATCCGAATCATCGGTCAGTTTTTGACCGCGCAGCTTGTTCGCCAAGCGCGCCACTATCGGAGCAATCGACTGTTTCACCTGTGTATCGGTGATTTCGCCCTGACCAGTAATTTCGCTGCTGTCGCCAAGAGAAAAATGAACCCATGTTGTCTCAGGTCGCGCTTCTATCGAATTGAAGGTCAACCCTGTGGGCGTAAACCACTCACCTGCTATTGGCAATTTCCGTTTTTTCCTTTTTCTCTTATCCCCTAAACACGTAGCCCAAGCGCAATTGACTGGAACAACAATCCATCATCCTGAGCCCGAGGGTTTATCGGTTGGGGTTCTTTCGGTACTGGGCGTACTTGTGGTCGTTGATGAACTCGTCAATGACGATCTTCTCACCGTCCAGGTCATTCGAAATGTTCGCAGCGAGTACAGATGCGAGCGAATTGATTGATGAATTGAAAGAGTTCAATCGCTTCGAGGGATCATTCTCTGAAATAGATTCAGCAAACGACTGGCTAATTCCACGAGTGCTATCACGACCCATCGCGCTATAGTGCGGCCCTGGCGAAACTACTTTGCGAACATCTGCGAGTGTAGGGTTCTCAGCAGGCGGCCAGTCGCCCTCAAACGTGTAGTCGACAAAATCGTCTTCAAGCTTGATAGTGCCGTGAGTGTGAATAATGTAGTCGAATCGACCGTTGTAATAAGAACGCGCTGGCTTAGTGAACAACAGATTGGCAACTCCGCCCTTCTTCATGCCGTAGGTCACGGTGTAGGCGATTGGGTTGTCACCTTCGGTATCGTGCAGCTCCGCAGGACGATCTGTGTAAGTGGCTCGCACCCACTCGACGTCATCGTCCGACCAGTACCGCATGATGTCGGTTTGATGAATTCCTGCTTCAACGATTGAAGTACCAGACCACGCACGGTTGGCGGTCCAAACTCGGTTTGACGGGCCGCCTTGTTCTTCAGTTCGAGTGTGTTTAACGCCGTGACCCTCAACCGCACCTTCTGCAATCATGGTCATGGCAGCGACCCACTTGTCGCTCAGATAGTTGTGGATGTCGATATAGCCGCGGTCGTGACGCATCTGGAATCCGACCGTGCTTGGAACGCCAGCTTTCGTAATTGCTGCATCCTGAGAAATGATGTCCTCGAGGTAAAGCGACTGAGGTTTCTCGGCGAAAATTGCGATCTCTCGTTCGGCAGCTCGTTCGATTTCGCCTTTGTGCTGGTTGGGTGGAATCACGAACCAGATTGCATCGACCAATCCAGATTCGATCATGGCGTCGGCTGAGTCGAACATCGTGATGTTGGCGGACGAATAGCCTTCTACGAACCGGTTAATCTTGCTGTCCTCAAGATTTTCCGGGTATGGATCCGCAAGCGCCGCCAGTTGAACTATTTCGTCGGACTGCATTTCCACTAGTGACTGAACGTGTTGAAGTCCACGCTGTCCAACACCAACTAATCCAACTCGCAGAGATCCTGCCATGAGTGTTCATTCCTTGTAGCCAAATATGAAGATGAAGCCCACTCGCTCACGTTGATCAGCGAAGTTCGAGTCGTCCACGAAAAATGCCCCGAAATCTTACACCTGAGATCAGTCACAAGGTTGCCGAGAAATCTCGGCATTGCGCTTGCCGATTACGGTCCGTAGGTGTTCAATGCGCCGAGTTCCAACAAGACCGTCCGGAGCGGACATATGAAAGTCACAACAATAACTACGCTATCAGCAGCGCGGTTCAACTACGTAAAAATTGAAACCGATGAAGGATTGACCGGAGTTGGGGAGCTACATCCAGCATCGGGTACAGGAGGCACGCCGTTCGTGCCTCGTGCTGCAGTCGAGTATTGTGCTGAGTACCTGTTAGGCAAAGATCCTCTTCAGATCGAGCGCCACTGGCAACACATGTTTCGACGCCAGCTTTTTAGGGGCGGTTCCGACATGATGGCAGCAATGGGCGCGATCGATATCGCCTTGTGGGACATCAAGGGCAAAGAGGCAGGAAAACCGGTTTACGAACTTCTTGGAGGCCCAACCCGAGAAAAGGTTCGGCTTTACACACATCTAGGTGGCAACACGCCCGAAGCACTCGCTGAAGAGGCTCAAGTAAGGGTCGAAGAGGGGTTTACGGCGCTGCGCGTATATCCGTTTGGAGATTTTGGAAACTCAGATTTCGAAGAAGGACTCGGACTCGAAACAATGAGTTACACGGGAATGCAGCGCAACGCGGTTGAGCGAATTTCCGCTGTAAGAGAGGCTGCCGGGCCTGATATCGACATCATGATCGACGTGGTGAACCGGCTTACACCAGCTGAAGCGATCGGTTTGGGCAGAGCGTTAGATTCATTTAATCTGTATTTCTACGAAGATCCCATCGAGCCAGAAAACATGGAACAGTGGGGGTGGGTTGCAGAACAGCAGCCGATACCTCTGGCAATGGGCGAACGTCTTTACACCGTCTACCAGTTCCAGGATCTTTTGGACCACAAGGGTGCCGCGTTCGTTCGCCCGGATCTTTCTCTTGCAGGTGGAATAACGAATGTCAAGAAAATCGCCGCAATTGCAGAGGCAAACTATGTTGGAGTCGTACCTCACAACCCTCTCAGTTGTGTTCTTACCGCTGCATGTGTTCAGTTAGACGCTGCTGTGCACAATATTGCCGTTCAGGAGTACCCACACGACGATGACAGCGGAGTGAAAGCTGAGCTGGTAAAAGAACCCCTCAAGCGTGTTGGCGGCTATCTTGAAGTGCCTACAACGCCAGGAATTGGTGTGGAGCTAAACGAAGAATCGTTCAAACACCATCCACCCGTTCCATACGCACGCCCAGCACTAATCAACTACGACGGCTCTCTGAGGGATTATTAACCGTACGAATCACCTCATGGTTTGAAGTAAGTCTTTTTGAGCTCAATGTTGATTTCCCTAGCGCAGCGTCAGCCGAAAGAGGGTTATGGGGATTTGTCGCGCATGATGTTCGATCACCAAGCAACATTCTCTTTCATACATTGAACGAGCGCGACCCACTCTCTAACTAAATCCCTGTGAGGATGCGAGAACGTCAATCCCAATCGACCCATCACCGCCTAAGGTGCCTTCGGCAGGATCGGGACGTTGATGTGGGTGACGAGATACAGTTTCAACCAGAGGCGTTGATCCGAATTAGGCCAACCTTCGCGCTCTCTCAGGGAACACCCTCTGTGAACTCGGTTATTGGCTGCATGTTCGGCTTGACCTCGATTTTCATCGGGGTGACACTTGCCGGCCGTATTCGAATATTGATTCGAACATAATCCACCTACGACAAGTCCATTCCAAACAAAATGCGCATAGAACCTAATTCCTACGATCTTGTTATCACTGGCGGTCGAGTGATCGACACCGCCAATTCAATCGACTCGCAACTGGATGTTGCGATTTCTGACGGCAAAATTGCCGCAGTGGAAACAGGTATAGAGGTATGCACATCAAAGCGAGTCATAGACGCTGCTGGTCACATCGTCACTCCCGGTCTGATCGACCTTCACACCCACGCAGCGGGAGGCATTCGTAAGCCGACAAACGACGATTTCATGGTTGAGCCTGACGCAGCTGGAGTTAGTGCAGGCGTGACGACGGTACTAGACGCAGGTTCCGTTGGGGCATTGAATTCCGGTGGACTAGTTAACTTCCTTGCCCCGCACGCAAAAACTCGGCTTCTCGCCCTTCTCAATATAGGAAAAATGGGTGTCGCTAACTTGCCAGAAGTGAAATCAATCGACGACATTGATGAAGCCGCTTCAATTGAGGTGATTCAATCGGCACCAGGCATCATCAAAGGCATCAAGGCTCGAATGGTCACACCGGGGATTCAAGCGCTCGGAAACGACATGCCACGCACAGCGAAGCGAATCACTAACGAAGCAGGGGGATTTGTAATGGTCCACGTTGGGGACATTGCAGGTCAAAACCCAATTGCGGCTGACCTCACGCCAGAACTTCTCACTGGCATCCTTGGCGAAGGCGATGTCGTAACCCACACGCTAAGTGGGGCAGTCGGGGCTTTGCTGGCAGACAGGTCGCTAATCTCACAGGCACAAGAAGCCCGTAATTCCGGCGTTTACTTCGATGTAGGTGTTGGCGGAGGAAACTTCTCGTTCGAATCAGCGAAAGCAGTTCTCGATCACGGATTCATGCCCGACACAATCAGCAGTGACATTACGGCAATGAGTCGTTTTGCCGGACCTGTGTTCTCACTCACTGAATGCATGGGCAAGATCATGTCGCTGGGCGTTTCTTTCGAAGATGCGGTTCGGATGACCACGTCTAAGCCAGCCGAGATTCTAGGCCTAACAAACGAGCTCGGTTCGCTGAGTGTTGGGTCAAACGCTGATATCTCGATTATCGACCTGATCCAAGGCGATTTCCTGTTCCACGAATCTTCAGGGGCAATTGGCGTAGGTTCGCAAGCTGTTCGACCGGTCACAGCTATTCGGGATGGAGTGCCTCAACCTCTCGACGTCGGACCACGCCCGTGGGGTTGGCTTCCAACTCAGAAAGGATAGCTCAAATGACGATTTCTCTGGAACATGTCCACAAAAAGCTGGAAGAGCTACCTCGTTTCAAGCTGTCACATCTGAACACCCCGCTCGAGCCGCTTGACCGATTTCGTCAGTCGCTATTCGACGAAGGTGTTTCAGTCCCGAATCGAATACTTGTGAAACGTGACGACGTCACAGGTCTGGCATTTGGCGGCAATAAGGGACGCCATTTCGAGTTCGAGATTGGCCATATTCTCGATGAGGGTTACGACACGGTAATCAACATCAACCACTACCACTCGAATCAGGCTCGATTTATCGCTGCCGGTTGTGCCAAGGCGGGGCTAAAATACCACATTGTTTCGACCGACCTCGTAACTGCTCCGCTCACCGGGAACTTACTCTTGTGCAAGTTGATGGGTGCAGTCATTCATCGCTCTCCCCCCGAATACGGTAGCAAAATAGCGGGAAGGATTTTTCAGGACGAAACGGAAGCTGGACGAAAGCCATACATCCTTCCTGACGATCCGTTTGCCGATCTCATGGGCATGATCGGGTTCCTCGAAACCGGAACCGAGCTCGAAGTTCAGTTGGAAGAGGCGGACGTTGATGAGCCGGTTCGGTTCTGGGGACTTACGGGGCGTTCAATTGCAGGACTACGTTTATACGGCAAGAACCGTGGGATCGACTGGCGAGCAACGGCGATTCAATACTCTACCGGTGAGGTAAGCGACTTTCAAAGGGTTACTGTAGAGCGATCGAAGCGAGTTGCCGAGATGTTCGATCTGAATGAATCGCTGGATGCTGACGACCTGCAAGTTTTGTCCGCCTATAGGGGGCCTGGATACGGTGAGCCCGATGAAGGCGTAATCGAAGCAATTCGAATGGTTGGCAAAGCCGAAGGGCTCATTCTCGACCCGAACTACACGGGTAAATCTATGTCGGGCTTAATTGGCGAACTGCGCGAAGGTCGAATCGATCCTAAAGAAACCATAGTCTTCATACACTCCGGAGGACTTCCTCAACTATTCGCACACGCCGACAAATTTGTCGATTAACGCCGGTTGTATTAGCTAGCGATTGACCCCGATGTTCATCGGGGTCAATCGCCCTTGGAGAAGATTTTGAGCTTGCTAAACGGGATATTTTTACTTACACAATGGACAGAATAACTTTGATCCCACCTGAACTCGAACTATCGGATCCTTCGTGGTCTGAACTACAATCCTGAACAATATGACCGCAAATCAAGTCCTCACCCCTGAACAACTCCAATCCCACATTGACAAGCTGCCTCGAATCGATATTGCGCACTTGCCAACACCCCTTGAAGAAATGCCAAGGCTCACTGAACGACTTGACGGCCCCAACATATGGATCAAGCGTGAGGACATGACGGGTCTGGCGTATGGCGGAAATAAGGCACGCCATTACGAGTTCGAAATGCCCCATGTCGCAGAAGCCGGGTACGACGTGATGATCAACATCATGGACTACCACTCGAACAACGCTCGAATGACCGCCGCTGCCGCCAACAAGATTGGCATACGGTACATCCTCGTTCTGAAGAACGCCGCCAATCGCAAAGTTCAGGGCAACCTGTTGATCGACAAGATACTCGGTGCGGAAATCCATCTTCTAGACGAGTTCCAGTCCGGTGACGCCGACGGTTACGCAACCAAGCTCAAAAAAGAGTTAGAGGCCGAAGGGCACAAGCCTTACCTGATCCAGGATTACCTGTTCCCTAGAATTGTCGGAATGGTCGGATTTGTTGATGCAGGGATAGAACTTCGCGAACAAATCGAAGCGGCAAACTTGAAAAATGTGCACATCATCGGTGTTGCGGGTCGTTCGCTATGTGGCTTAATCATCGCTGCAAAAGCGATGAGACTCGACTGGAAGTTCACCGGCGTAACTGTGAACTATGACGTGCCGCTCAAGGACTACATATTCGAGCACAACAAGGACATTCAGGAGTTGCTCGATCTCCCGGTAACGTTCGAACAGAGTGACATGCGAGTTCTCAATCAGTATGTGGGCGAGGGTTATGGCGTCATGACACCTCAGGTTGCAGAAGCGATTCATATTGCGGCGCAAACTGATGCGATTATTTGCGATCCCAACTACACGGGAACAGCAATGGCGGCGCTGATCGATCAGGTCGACAACGGTGGTTTCAGAGATGACGAAACCGTCATCTTCCTACACACCGGTGGTCTCCCCGCGGTGTTTACATTCGCAGAACAACTCGCTGATTTCAAAGGTACCGTCTAGCTCGGCGGCAAACGGATAGGAGCGGCCGTGAATCTCTGGAACAGGCCGACGGGGGATCGTGATCCGCACGGTCGCCGAACAGTGACGGTTCGACAACTGGTAGTGCGAGCTATTTTTTACTTGTTCGTATTCACTGCGATTATCTGGTGGTCAAACGCATAGCTAATCCTGATACGATTTCCGCATCCAGCATCACAGTAACCACAATGTTGGCGCATGAATCTAGGCAAAGGGTATGGAGATTGATGCACTAGCGCCCCACCCAGAACACGATCATCACTGCATGAGAAGCTCTATGCGAGCCAAACTGTTCAAGCGTGCTGTTCTCGGCGCCATCTTCGCCGCAGGCTTCTGGTGGTTAACGCTTGGCTAGGGTCTGGTTCAGGTCTGCGTCAATGGCTGAGACGACGCCCCTCATCCCGACCGAAGGTCTCTCCAGCAAGATCTGGACATCGTTGGTGGGTGTCATATTGAATTCATTTTGTTTCAATTAGTAATCCCAATAAAAAAGACCGCTTCTGTACCGGAAGCGGTCTTTTTTATCGTTATAGACTGGGATTGCTTACGAAGTTACGTTGCTAACCTTTTCGGCCACTCGTGCTACGCCGCGTGAGAAGCGTGGAGTGAGGTATCCCTCCAAGATTCCGGCTCCAAATGCGAATGCAAACAGTGCCAGCTGACCAGCGAAGATACCCTGTCCGCCATATCCGGCGAGGAACGATACTCTAGTTGTCGTCTCCTGGTCAGACACGAGTGGCAGAGAGATGATGCCCGCACCAAATAGTGCAAACACCGCCAAAGCAAGAACTCCACCTACGAGAGGTCGAGCGAGTCCAACCATAAACAGTGCCGCCTTTTCGGTGTACTCCAACTGCATGGTTACCGTTCTTAGCAACACCGCAAACGCGCTACCGGCAATTCCGAAAATCACGGCTGCAAACACAATGTCGAGGGGAGTCGACAAAAACAGCGCTTCCACACCAGCCACCGTAACCGTCATAGCGGCTAGAGCTCCTGCAAGCAGGGTAAGTCCCGCCATTGGAGAAACGATCCGTCTTAGCATCGTTCGTGAGTGAATCATTTCATTTACGTTAGCCCTGAGAGTCCTAAGAATTTGTTCACCATCTCTCAGAACATCAATTCCGCCTGACATTGCGCGGTCGATCCACGCCTGAAGGTTGTCGATCATTTGTTTTTCGTCTCGCAGTTTCGCACTACGAACCCTGATCATGAGACGTTCGACCGAGGCAACAAACGGTGCCGATTCGGCCACCATTCCACGTCCGCTCTCCTGTGGGCTGACGTCTTCGGCCTCGAAACGTACGGGTTCCGTCATAGTGTGCTCCTCTTTTTTAGTAGAACTTGAACCTTGAACTCAGGTCCACCTATTGGGTGTGCAGACGACTTACCGGGCCGGCCAGTTCTCATTGGTTTTCGCGCACCGCTTCAATATGTCGCAAAAGTAGCATTGCTACTACAATCGGTCAAGAAAAACGCACCATTACAATCTCAAAACACACCGAATTCGTCACCAATGGGGCCTTAGAGTTACGTATTATTTTTGCTGATATCGGCGGCGAAGCGCCTTCTTGGACGAATACCAAACCCAGCCAATTCCGCCGGCGAATGACAGTGAAATGAGAACGAACAGCACTTGCCCCCATCGGTTACCGGTACCGCTGCGGACTCGATCATTGATCATCACCGACATGACGGTTGTTCCATCGCCAAGATCCGACTCAGCGCTAACTTCCACTGCCCAGACCCCCGAGGTTTCGAGTTTTAGTTGCGACAAGTAGTAATTCGGGTCAACCGGTGAATTTAGAGCTAGGGTGTACTGAGCTTCTCCGTGTTCAGATGGTGACGCGAGCACGGCGACTCTGGCGTCTTCGACTATTTCACCCGTAGCCGTGTTCTTCACTCGTACCGCAAATCGTGAAATTCCGAGAATCGGTGCTGGAGGGCTAACCTGCAGTTGAATCGTGTGTGGACCTGCTTTGGATTCGCCAAGTATTCGATAGCCGACGATGGCTTCGTCGTCCTGTGCATGAATAAGTTCAGTCGTTGCGAGGAAACTTGCAACTGTGAACGTGATCAATCCGATCATAAAAATCGGCTTGAGGTTCGAGTAAACGTGGTAATTCAAATCTTCTTCTTGTCCCTAATCGGAAATTAAGTGAATAAACTGCACT
>DBTA01000043.1 GCA_002306815.1 Dehalococcoidia bacterium UBA1328
CGAGTGCGATTTAGTGTTTCCACGACCGAGTCGAAATCCGCCTGTGCTTCGTCAACTGATGGGAAATCTCCTACTGGCAGCGTTGCGTGAGTGTTGATAATTCGGAGAGTGCTGTCTGGTTCGTCAACAGCATCGTCCGCATACATGCCAAGGTCAGCACCCGATTGAACGACTTCTACGAGTCGTTCTTTTCGTGGGACGGGGTCGATTTCGAGTCTAACGCGCGCTGCTTCCAATCCAAGTCGTTCGCCAAGCCATTGTGCGACCGCGACTTCGCCAATGAATCCGTGGGTCGGTCCACAGTTACCAGCTGCACCCTGAAGGAACAGACACGTTCCGCCACCGTATTGCTCGACAACTTTTCGAGCGTATCCGGGGTAGTCGGGCGAAAGCAGCTTGTTAGCGGGACCGAGAATGGTCGGGTGGCAGGCGAAGTTGAGGAGCGTGGCGATCGGGTTGCCATCCGTATCATTTATGGCCACAACACCGACTTCCTGGTCGACCGTGCCTTCCCAGTTTCTGCCAGTGAAAAGTGTTCCGTTGTCGAGTGCCGGTCGGCGGTTTACGTTGATAGAACTTGAGCCTGTGCCAACCCCGACATGAGCGGGTTTTGCGCTGTGGCGCGCTGCATTAACCGCGGTTGCCACGCGTTCGGGCAAAGAATCCCAGTACGGTCCAACCAGCTCCATACCTTCGTCGAGCCATGACAGTCTGTTTACTGGACCTGAATGAGTGTGGGTTGCAGACAGTCGAAGATTTTCACGTTTGATTCCCGCTGTTGATGATACTTCGGACCGGATAGCTGCATCGTCAAAATTGGTCAGTACACCGATGTCGAGGTCGACGATAGCCAATTCCAACTCACCGTCGGTTACGTAAAGGACGGTGGCGTAAAACGGCATGTCGACACCCTCGGCGCGTTGATGCGTTGCTGCTCCCCAACCGGCATGGGCGATTCCTATCGGTGGGGTTATTTCAGTTCTTCCGGCGCCTGCTATAAGCATTGAGATTTCGTTCCGTTTTTGTTTGGGGTGAGTTTTTGTTCAGGAAATTTACCACTGAGCATTAGCTCTAGGTGGTGCAATGAGACGAGGCTAAAAGAAAATTTTCTGTACAGTGAGCGACGCCCGATGTTTCGAGGGGTATAAAGACATAATAAAACGGTTGGAAAGTTCGCTTCATGGCATTAAAACAAAGACTTCTTTATTTGAGTTCGCAGTCGACCGATCCACGATCGCCTGCTATTTCTCAGGCATTGCACGAGCCGGTCAAAGGAACGATCGTCGAGATTGACCCGACTAAAACCGGGATTGATTACGACTCTGTTTATGACGCGATTTGCGATGGATGGCGTGTGGTTCACTTTCCCGATCAGCGCGGGTCGATAGAGTATTCAGAAATCGAAGTGTACGGATACCAGTTCGTCCTTGAAAAGATGGAGGAGTTCAATGACTAGTGTCGCCAGTGCTTCAGTAACTGCGGAGCATTTGCTCGACGACGATCAAGTAGCCGATTTCGTAATTAACGGTTTTCACATTGTTGAACCACAATTTCCACCCGAGTTTCACGCCGGGGTGTATCAGGAGCTTGAAGCACTTCCGACCAATCCGGGTGACGACATAAACAAGGCTGTTCCCAAGCTCGACGAGGTTTATGAGCATCCGGCGGTTCGAGGTGCTCTTGCCAGCTTGCTAGGTAGCGACTACACCAGGGCTGCGCACCGACATTGTCACAAGAATCATCCGGGAACTCGTAGTCAGGGCTGGCATCAGGACAGCTTGAATATACCGACCCTGACTGACGGTCATGGTAGAGTTTCGGATCATGTGCAAAGCGTCCTGGTGATGTACTACCCGCAGGATGTTGCTTCGAACATGGGACCGACTGCGCTGATACCTGGCTCACATTTGTTTACCGCTGCCGGTGATCGAAATGCTTCACACGGAAATTTCCGAGACCAAATGGTGGCTGTCGTGCCAGCGGGATCTGTGTTGATCTTGCACTATGACATTTGGCACGCAGGTACAGCGAACACTAGCGACCAGATTCGTTACATGGTGAAGTATTTGTTCGAGCGCGCCAGCGAATCAACAGTACCGAGTTGGAATCATGATCCGCGGAACGATGCACATATATTTGAGCGGCTGGAACGAGACGAGGCGGCAGCGATGCAGCGGTCTTTGGTGAACAAGCGCAACTATCGTCGCACAACGATGTGGAACAACCTCGCCGGAAATTCCGGCTTAAAGTACGAATATCGAGATAAATGGTCGGGAGAGTGGCCGCAACCGAATGTTTAGCAAATCATTAAGTTGGGGAGTGGTTGCAAAGTTAATCTTCAGGCCAAAATATGTCATTTAGGGTTTTCAGAGGATTCGTTTACTCGTAGATCGAATCGGTAAATTCATGTCTTTGTTTTGACGGTTTTCAGCCTGATGTTAGTCGTGATTTGGGACAGATACTGAATCTAATCTGAGTGATTTTCAGAGTCTTGATTCTCTATCCCTCGTTATCATTCTGCGATCAATTCAGGAGATAGAGAGCGGGAGCAATTCGAGGAATGGGCACCTCTAAGGAACTTTCAGACATGACGGCGGTCGTAACGGGTGGTGGGCGTGGTATTGGTAAGGCGATCGCGCTTAGTTTTGCCGCTGCTGGAGCTGACGTTGCGGTTGTAGCTCGAACTTCGTCTCAGGTAGGAGAAATTGCAGACCAGATCTGTGCAATGGGTCAGAAAGGAATGCCTGTTACTGCCGATCTGACAGATCCTGGGAACGTGGATGCCGCTGTGAGTATGATCAAGTCTGAGTTCGGTCAGGTTGACATTCTGGTGAACAACGCTGGTGGCGCGACGGACAGGTCAGCAATGGTGGAGTCAAGCCGCGACGATTGGCTGAGTGCTATTCGATTAAATATCGACAGTGTTTATTTGATGACCTTGGGCCTGATACCGCTAATGAGTAAGGGCTCGAAGGTCATCAATGTAGGTTCTGGGATGGGACACAGTTCCGGTGGAGCGAATTCTTCGTACCGGGTGGGCAAAGCAGGTGCCTGGATGCTGACTCAATGCATGGCAGAGGAGTTTTGGGATCAAGGCATAGAGGTCAATGAGCTTGTGCCAGGTCCTGTAATAACCGATGCAACTAAGAGCTTTATGGAAGTTGGTGGGCCCCCTCCATTTGCTCCAAGTGAGCGTGTGAAAACACCAGAAGAAGTTGCTCCCCTAGCATTGTGGTTGGCTGCCCAAAAAGCCGGTGGTCCTACTGGGCAGAGCTTTAGCTTGGCGCGCCGGCCGCTGTAAGTATCAGCACTCGAAGTTTCTGCGTTCGAGGGGCCGGCTAAATGCAATTTTGGTTACGAAAGCCTAAGCGAATATAGCAATGATTATCGCTGACATGGAGGTCTTATCTGGTACTACCGCAGCGGGCTAAATGGGAATGGGTTAGAGAGTTTGCTTTCTTGAGTTCGAGGCGCCGGTGCTCCTTTAGGCGGCCAAATTCCTGCAGCTACAGCTTCTTTTCGAACACGTTCCCGGTCTTCTAGCGAAGAGTAGCCCCACATGTGAGCCCACTTGTTGAGACCGCCAAGTTCCGTGTACCAGGCGCCAATGAACGGCGAAAGTTTTTTTCGCTTCTCGATAGCCGCTCCCCAAGTGTCAATGACCTCGGGAGTTTGGCCTGTCGCGTAGGTGTAAGTTCGGAGCTCAAAGAAAGGGCCGTGGTCGCCGGATATCGAGTTGTCGTTGAACGGCGCAGGGAAGTATATGTCGGCAGATTGGCCTGCCAGCAGATCGCCTGTCGGCGGTGGCAACCCAAGAGTCCAGTCGTCTTTTCTCTTATATCAAGTCGTTCGTTCAAACTTTCATAAGGCCAAATGTGGAGTACTTCGTTTAGAGGACCGAACTCGGTATACATGTATGCGAACAGGTCGGAGTGTTCAAGCCGCCCACTTGAAAGAGAGTTGGTGAGAATTTCTTAGTATTTGGGCAGATTGCCAGGGAAGAGGTTGTATGTTCGGAATTCAAATATCATGTGCTGGCTCATTTTTGCACCTCCATCAGATCTGAGGGAGGTGATCGGATTTCTAGCTAGTTGTTGCGCCGGTTGAGGCGGGGTTGACCAGTTTGATGTACTTGCTTAGAACGCCCGAAGTGTACGGAGGTGGCTTTGGTTGCCATTTGCTGAGTCGTTCCGCCATTTCTTCGTCACCAATCTTGACGTTGAGTTCGAATTTTTCGAGGTCGACTTCGATCTCATCTCCGTCATGCACAGCGGCAATTGGTCCGCCTACAGCAGCTTCAGGTCCGATGTGACCAATCATTGATCCGTGGGAAGCTCCGGAGAATCGACCGTCGGTCATGAGGAGAACCTTGTCTCCAAGTCCCTGCCCAACTAGCGCCGCGGTTACCGAGAGCATTTCTCTCATTCCGGGTCCACCCTTAGGTCCTTCGTATCGAATGACGATGGCGTCGCCTTCTTTGATAGTGCGCGCCTGCAGTGCCTCCATCACGCCTTCTTCCTGATCGAATACTTTTGCAGGTCCGCCGAAGGTCTTTCCGAACTGGTGACCAGCAACCTTGAGGACACAGCCGTCGGGAGCGAGGTTTCCGAACAGGGTGACGAGTCCACCCGTCTTGGAGATTGGGTTTTCTACAGAGTAGACGACAGAGTTTGGCTCAGGGACTTTTACTTCGGCGAGGTTCTCGGCAATTGTCTTTCCGGTAACCGTCATGCAGTCGCCGTGGAGAAGTCCTGCGTCGAGGAGCCGTTTCATGATGACCGGGATTCCGCCGAGGCGATCGACATCTAGCATCACGTGCTTTCCACCGGGCTTCATGTCGGCAATGAGTGGTGTACGCATCGAAATGTCGTGAATGTCTTTTAGGGTCAGTTGCACTCCCATTTCGGCAGCAATGGCTGGCAGGTGGAGAGTGGTATTGGTTGATCCACCCATGGCAACTACCACGGTTACAGCGTTCTCAAATGCTTCACGAGTCAGGATGTCGGCAGGTCGAATGTTCTTGCGGAGAAGGTTCATCACGGCGTGACCAGCCTCGCGGGAAGACGCCGCTTTGCGTTGGTCGACATTCGGCTCAGAAGCCGATCCTGGGAGCGAAAGACCCAGCGCTTCACCAATGGACGACATGGTGTTCGCTGTGAACATTCCGCCACACGAACCCGATCCGGGGCAAGCGTGATTTTCGATCGCGTACAGTTCGTCGGCATCGATCTGGCCGGTCTGGTATTTACCAACTGCCTCGAACACGGTTTGGATCTGGATGTCTTCTCCGTGAAGCGAGCCAGGGAGGATCGATCCTCCATAGATGAATACAGAGGGAACGTTTAGGCGAGCGATTGACATCATTGCACCAGGCAAAGACTTGTCACATCCGGCGACGGCGATCAATCCGTCGTAGCGTTCAGCGAAAACTACCGTTTCGATCGAATCGGCAATGACTTCTCTAGAAACGAGCGAGCCGCGCATTCCTTCAGTGCCCATCGATATGGCGTCGGAAACGGTGATGGTGCCAAAGGTGAATGGCGTTCCTTGAGCTGCGAGAACTCCGCGTTTTACCTCTTCGACGAGCGGATCGATTCCCGAGTTACATGGCGTTACTTCATTGTGTGTCGAAGCAACTCCTACGAAGGGGTTGGCGATGTCTCGATCGCTGAGTCCCATGGCTTTCATCATCGAGCGGTGAGGGGCTCGAATAGCGCCTTCGGTAGTTTCCCAGCTGCGCCATTTTCCGGGTGTTCGCTTGTCCGCGCGCTTGGAGTCGAGTTTGTCTTGAGAATCAATTGTTGTGGTCATGTTTTTTTTACTGATTACTGGTTCGACTGGTTGAACGGTGGTCATCGAACTTGATTCACGATGATTTGCGACCCGCTATGGTACACGTGGTGTGGCGGGATAAAATTGTAAATTTTTGTGAGGTCGGGTCTGATGTAAGCTGACGCCCTTAAGAGTTTTCGACTGGAGTATTAGATGGTTTCTGGTTTGATCGAGTTGATTGTTGACGATCTTTTCTTCCCAGAGGGTCCGAGATGGCGTGCTCAGGAGCAGAAGCTCTACTTCAGCGATGTGATGGCAAACAAGGTTTCACGGGTCGACACCGAGGGTGCGGTGGAGACTGTCTTCGATCCGGGAGAGTATCCGAGCGGTCTGGGATTTCTTCAAAACGGAGACCTGCTTGTAGTCGCCACGGATAGTCGAGCGATTGTGAGACTCTCATCTGACGTTGTCCTTGCGGGGAGCGCGAAGAGGAGCGACTCGACCCATCATGCCGATATTTCAACTCCCTATCGCACCGGCAATAACGATATGGTGGTTGCGCCTAACGGCAATGCCTATGCCGGGGCGTATTTACCGGGGTTGAGTGAAGAGATTCCTCCAGGACCGGAGAACCCGCCGCAGTTCGGAAACATTGTTCTAGCGCGACCGGACGGTTCAACAGAGATCGTTGCGGATCGAGTTTGTTTTCCAAATGGTGGTGCGATCACGCCTGATGGTAAAACTTTGATTATTTCGGAAACATTTGCGTTTAGTCTCACTGCTTGGGACATCGAAGATGACGGCACGCTTTCGAACAGGCGTCCGTTTGCGAATCTTGCGGCACCTACTGACGGGATTTCGCTCGATGCTGAAGGGTGTATTTGGGTGGCGTGTCCGTACTTCAACTATGGCGATTCGGGTGGTTGGGTTCGTGTTGCTGATGGTGGTGAGATAAAGCAGGTGATCCCTTTGGAGAATCCCGACAAGAGCGCGTATGCCTGCATGCTTGGTGGGGAAGATTGCCGAGATTTGTGGCTGTGTGAGTCTACAGTTTTGGGACGCAAGCGATTCCCGGGTGATGGTCGGATCAGGCGTGTTCGGGTCGACGTTCCGAAGGCTGAAGCTCAGTTTTAGGGATTGAGGTTTAAGCCGTACTACCCGGAGCTAAGCCTGAATGATGACAGATGCGCGCCGTCGAATTCGGTCAAATCGAGGCGTATCATCATTGGAACCATATGATCAAGTGCAACTGCTTGAGCGAGCGTGCCGCAGTCGACTGGCCTGAACCCAATACCTCGGATTAGTTCCCTGACAATTTCCTTTACCTCATCATCATCGCAGGCGTAAAGAACTTCCCGGGGTTCGCCGATGGAATCGATAGGATTCTCGAAAGTCTCTGCAAAATTTGCTTTAAACGCTGCTACCACTCGTGATCCTTCACCGATTATTGAAGCAGTGACCTGAGCGCCGGATTCACCGTTGTTGGGTTGAGCGTCGAACGGATTTGTAATGTCGATGACGATCTTTTTGCGGAGAGATTCGCGGAACTTTCTCGTCGTACTTGCCACCTGTTTGTAAGGAAGAGTGATGATCACTATCTCGCCCGCGTCGATAGCCCCCTGAATCCCGTAAATTCTTGACTCGGTACCGACAGCTTCGTGGAAGTCATTTTTGGTTTCTGGTCGACGTGATCCGAACGCGACGAAGTGTCCGGCTTTCAGGAAGGACTTGCCGAGGGCAAGAGCCATGTTTCCCGTCCCGATGATTCCGATTCGAGTTTTTCTCTGTTTGTTGGTCATATTTAGAATTGACCCTTCTTATTTTTGCGTACCGTAAAGAGTCGAGGATCAGGATGAGTGTTGATCAACTGTCCGTTGATTTCGAATACTTAAGACAAGCTGAATGTGTTCGCCGAGATTTTAGACGGTAATGTGTTCCGTTGGGCTGTTGGGGGGAGTAGTCTTCTTTTCTGTGACTGGATACAGCTTGAATTTTGGATGAACGGTTCTTAGCGAACGTGAGATTTAACGGAAATGACTGACTACCTTCCACTACCTGGTACCCCGATTGAGGAGCTCGATACTCCATGCATCATTGTCGAACTTGATGTTGCTGAGCGGAACATTGCGAAGCTGCAATCGGCCGCGAACGAAATGGGTGTTGATGTGCGCCCTCACTCTAAGACAAACAAGAGTCCTTACTGGGTTCGAAAACAGATCGAGGCTGGTGCAATCGGTGTTTGCTGCGCGAAGGTTGGCGAAGCTGAAGTTATGGTCGAAGCCGGTGTTTCGGATGTAATGATTCCGAATCAGGTGATTGGGAAGAACAAGATTGCTCGTCTTGTAGCGCTTGCTAGATCAGCGAACATTATTGTCGCTGTTGAGGATTCACGGAACGTCGATGATCTTTCAGACGCGTCGGTAGCAGCTGGCGCAGAGCTCGGTGTGATTATCGAGGTGAACGTCGGCATGAATCGATGTGGTGTCGACGGTAATGGCGCAGTTGAGTTGGCAAAGCAGATTGATGCTGCGCCGGGATTGCGGTTCGACGGTCTTATGGGATACGAGGGTCACACGGTTGCAGAGCGTGACTACGAGGTTCGCAAGACCGAGGCCGAAAAGGCCATGGGCATATTGATTGGAGCGGCGGACCAGATTCGAGGATCCGGCATCGATATAGAGATCGTTTCTGCCGCGGGCACGGGTACTTACAACATTAGCGGTCGGGTTCCAGGTGTCACCGAGCTTCAATGTGGCTCGTACATTTTCATGGATGGCGACTATCTCGAAGTGTTCAACGATTTCGAGCCGGCTCTTTCAGTGCTTTCGACGGTTATTTCTCGCCAGAAAGAAGATGTAGCGATTGTCGATATGGGTTTGAAATCGATCTCGATGGATCGTGGTCTCGCCGAGGTTATTTCGCCTGCTTCCGCATCGATCATTAAGCATTCAGAAGAGCATACGCAGGTGAGCTTGCCAGATGCGGCGTCACGGGCTCTTAAGATCGGTGACAAGGTGCAGAGTCGACCGACTCATGGGGACACGACAATCAATTTGCACGAGTACTACTTCGGTGTCCGAAACGGCAAGCTTGAGCAAGCGATTCCGATTCCCGGGCGCGGGAAGTTCAGGTAGATCTCGGCAGAGTCCTGCGTGATATCCTGAGATGACGAGGGATCTGGTGGGGCACTGTGCGTGATCGGCTATTTTGTAGTCACTGTGAATAGCACGAATCGTGGTGTGGACGCGACCCTGCCCCAGACAGACCCTGCTCTTCGCTTTCGCTGCGCTCTCGACTGAAAAAATCGGTGTGGCGTATTCACCGGTCTGGTGTTGATGTAACCTCGGGGTTCCAGTGGGAATTTTGGCCCGCTGTTTGATGCCAGTACTCCGAAGTGATGATACCCGCCAATGCCGACCAAGCCGAATCTTTTGTTTATTTGTTCCGACCAACAGAGGACGGACACGATTGGCGCGTACGGTAATGATTGGATCGAAACACCGGCACTGAACGGTCTGTCGAGCAAGAGTTTCGTGTTCGAAAACGCATACGTAACACAGCCAGTTTGCTCACCGGCACGTTCGACCATGATGACCGGCTTGTATCCGCATTCGGCCGGCGTTGTACGGAACAGCCAGCCCGGTCGCTTGATGAGTAATCTCTTCCCGGAAGTGAAGACAATCGCCGAGATGGTTTCGGACGATTACGTTTGCGCTAAATACGGCAAATGGCATCTCGGGGACGATCTAAATCCACAGCATGGGTTCACCGAGTGGGTTAGTACCGAAGACGCTCACGACAACAATCACCCGAACTGGGTCGATCCGAAAGACAAATACAAAAAGTCAAACTACTTCGACTACTTGGTCGCGCAAGGTCACGAACCAGAAGGTGATCACGACGGTCACAAATCGCACACCCAGGCGCAGCGCGGCTACTTCCCTATGGAAGACACGATGGCGATGTTTTTGAGTCGACACACGGTCGATTTTGTGCGAGATCGTGGAGAGGACGGCAAGCCGTGGTTGATGTACTTGAACATGTTCGAACCGCACCCTCCATACAACGGTCCACTTAACGATAAGTACGACCCATATTCGCTGGATATGGGACCTTTATTTTTGAAGAAACCAGCAGAGAACACCCCGGCGTTCAGTCGAGTGCGATCTGATTTCCATATGAATGAGGCGGAGGAATCTAATCCCAGTGATGCGGAGGGTTACTGGCGGGATTTACGAGCTAATTATTTTGGGAACGTGACAGTTCTGGATCGAGGTATCGCTCCTATTCTTGATGAACTGGAAGAGACGGGGCAGGCCGACCACACTATCGTCGTTTTCACAAGCGATCATGGAGATTCTCTGGGCGACCGTGGGATGCTGATGAAACGGTCGTTTTACGAGGAAGTTGCGAAGGTTCCTTTGATCGTTCACGTGCCTTGGCTCTCACAGGAAGAAATCCGTGTTGATGGGAGCATTAGTCACACAGATCTGGTACCAACGTTGCTTGATTTGTTGGGGCAGGAAGTACCCGATCATTTGCAAGGTGCGAGTCGTAAAGACGTGCTCGAAGGCGATGCGGAACTCACCGATGACGTATTCATGCAGTGGCACGGTGGAGCTGCGACTATTTCGCTCGGTGATGCCGTATTTGATCGACTCTCGGAAATTCCGTGGCGAAGTATGGTTTCGGGCGACAGGTGGAAGTTGAATTTGTCACCTGACGATATTTGCGAATTATATGACTTGAATAATGATCCGCTGGAGCTGACGAATCTCTACAACGATCCGGCTCATGCAGATCGTGTAGCAGAAATGACTGGTCGACTGAAGGAGTGGCAGGTTAGGGTTGGTGACGATCTGGACTTGGGATAGTTTGACGGTTCGTTTCTGGGCAGACTGGTGTGGCACGAGGACAAATATGTACGCATTAGATGGCAAGGTTGCGATTGTTACTGGCGCTGGTGGAAAGGCCGGGATTGGTCGAGGTATTGCGACCCGGTTAGCGGCCGAAGGGGCTGCGATTGTGGCTTGCGATATAAATGACAATGGCACTCCTGAATGGAGTGGCCTGCCGGCGGTCGTTGATGAGATCAATTCGAGTGGGGGCAAGGCGATTGGACTGACCGGAAGTGTTGCCGACTCCGATGATGTGGCATCGATTGTTGAGGGAGCAATTGCGGAGTTCGGTCAGATCGATATTCTAGTGAACAATGCTGGAGCGCCGGCCGGACCGGACAGAGTGAACGTTATTGATCTTCCGGAGGACGTGTGGGACCTGGTTATCGATGTGAATCTCAAAGGAACATTCCTTATGTCGCAAGCCATTTCTCGTCACATGATTCATCGCGGTGGTGGCGGAAAAATCATCAACATGTCGTCGGTCTCAGGCAAAATCGGGAACGCAAAATTTGCTGCATACTGTTCTTCCAAGTTCGGAGTGATTGGGTTTACACAATCGCTAGCCAAGGAAATGGCTGAGCACAAAGTCAACGTGAACGCTATCTGCCCGAGCCTTGTCGAGACAGAGCGGGTTTACGGGATGGCTTCGGCGCTAAAACCTAACGCGGAAACATCTACAGAGGAATGGCGCGATGAAATGGTTGCACGAGTGAACGCAACGAATCCGCTGGGTCGAATTGCCCAAGCTAAAGATGTGGCAGATGTCACAGCATTTCTCGCGTCATCACAGGCTGATTATTTGACCGGACTGGCGATCAATGTCGCTGGCGGTTCCCACATGGGGTAAATCTGCGTATCCGCTAGTAGAGGATTCGCTGATCTGAAAGATCTTTACCGCCTGTTGAGCGGGTCAAGCTACCGCCAACGAATTCTTTGATTTCGAGTTCGGCGAAGGCATTTACTGCCTGGTAGAAGGTTGGTAGGTCCTCCCAGCGTGCCTCGTTCCAATTGATTGTTGCGTCGCCAACGAGGTTCTCGTTCACAACCGCGTTCCAGCCTTCTGCGGGAGTAATAACAGCGTACTGAGAATCGGCCGTTCCCCACTCACCAGTTCGGGGCATGTACTTGTAATGGAGTTGTCCATCGACTTGCTTTGCAGGAGCCGGTTCTGAAGTCGGAACAAGGTTGGTCACTTCCATATCCATGAACTGGAACCCGAGCCACGACGCCTGCGCAGCTGCGGTGTTGTCCACGACTCTTATATCAGGGATTTCGCAGTAAATTTTTGAGAATCCGAGTTCTTCGCGTCCGGTGATGATGGGATCAGCGAGGTTCTCCCACAGGACGGTCAAGAATGGCCCGACTGCTGTGTCTTTTTCGCCCTTGAATTTTGCGGGGATAGTAACGCCCAAAACCGAGTAACCTCGTCCAGCAAGCCACTCAATTTCTGTCATATTTGTCTCGGTTACCGTCACGATAGGATCGCCGTGGAGTGAGAATCCGGGAGGCAACAAGTTTTCGAGTTGGGCTGCGTTGGAGAGGAATGCCACGGATAGCGAAACCGACTTAGGGTTGTCGATGCACTCGAATTTCCTGCCTTCAGGTCCGCGTCTGGGACCCGTGGCAGGACCGAAGTGAGTCGGCATTCGGTACATTTCATCAGGCTTAAACGTGTATGACATCAGATTCTCCGTTGTGGTTGCCGGTGCGTTTAGGCGGTGTAGTTGGCGAGCATCGTACAGGCTATATCGCCGGTTTGAATCGCCAGATAGTGGTGTCTTTTGTCCCGTTCAAACCGGTCGGTTGTGGGCGTTTTGGATAGAAGAATCCTGCGAGGACTCTCGTCGCCTCTTCAGTCCCTTCGGAGATTAGAGGAAAAACGGTTGGTGTGAGCGTTGCGCGAGGTACTTAATCAGAGTCATTCTCCACTCAGAAAAAGGCGGTCTACATTGCTGATTCGTACTCGGTCACTCGCATGTTAGGTGCTCCGAGTCGTTGGGTTAGATGTACTCGTAATCATCGAGAATATTGTTCAGGAGGCTTTGCGGTCCCGCCGCCATGAGTCCGGCATCAACGGGTAGTAAAACTCCGGTGATCCAGCGAGATTCGTCACTGGCGAGGAAGGTCGCAGCCATCGCAATATCTTCGGCGCGACCTTCGGTGCCGAGCGGAGCTAGATCGCGACGTATTTTACGTTTTTTGTCGTCAACAGCTTCGACCATTGAGGTGTAGATCATGCCCGGTGCGATGCAGTTGACCCTAACGTTGTCTCGTCCATGGTGAACCGCCATAGCGCGAGTAGCGGAGATCATTCCACCCTTGGCTGCGGCGTAAGGGACGTTCTTGGTCATGGCGGCGCGAATGCCATCGACTGAGGAAATATTTATGACCGAACCTCCGCCCGATTTGATCATTTGAGGAATGGCGTATTTTGAGATAAAGACCATGCTTTTTAGATCGACGTCAAGCACGCGGGTCCATAATTCCTGGGTAACGTCTGGCGCTGCTCCGGGCCCCCCGATTCCGACGCTGTTCATCAGAATGTCGAGCTTGCCGAAACGGTCGACTGCGGCTTCGACGAGTGCCTTACAGGAGTCCTCTTCGACGACATCTGCAACAAAGTACGACGCATCACCGCCTTCACTTGTGATCGTATCCACAGTGCTCTTTGCGGCCTTTTCATTCATGTCAACGACGAGTACTTTGGCACCGTGTGAGGCGAAGAGTCTGGCGGTGGCGACTCCCACACCGGAGATGTTGGCGGAGCGTGTTCCTGCGCCCGTGACTATTGCAACTTTGTTGGCGAGCCGAGTGATATCTCACCTCTATTAGCGGTTTCAAATTTACTTACGTGGTTGATCGGAAAGCAGGCGGAGCCTACATCCACCTTTGACCCTGAGTATTTGCCAGCGGATAATCCACACGCTGGATTTTGGCATAGAAGCGCGGGTGTTTCATCATCTCTTTTGATTGGTTGTTAAGAGTTGAATGTTCGCTCAAGACTGGAACAGGAATTTGTAAATGAAGGCTGCGGTTGTACGAGGCACCCAGAAATTAGAGATTGAGGATATTCCGACTCCTGAACTAGGTCCGAAACAGGTGCTGGTGAAAATCAAGTACTCAGCATTGTGCGGATCTGATGTTCACCGCTTTCAGTATGGGATGGCGAACGAAGGTTCGGTTCTCGGTCATGAGTACATCGGAGAGGTAGTTCAGATCGGCAGGGACGTTACCTATTTGAAAGAGAGTGATCGCGTCGTTGGTGGGGGTGGAACGCAGCCCGAAGATGCTGTTCTGCCGAAGTACCCGAACGACAGATACAGCGCTCGCACGGTCGGTATCGAATCTACTCGGATTGGCGGTTTCGCAGAGTACGTAGCAATGGACGAGTGGCGGCCATTATTGATTCCGGAAGGTGTTAGCGATGAACTGGCGGTTCTAGCCGAGCCGGCTTCCATTGCCGTTCACGCTGTTCGCACTTCTAAGTTCAAGATCGGCGATACTGCCGTGGTTTTAGGTGCTGGACCCATTGGTTTGCTCACCATGCAGGTTCTCAAGGCTGGTGGTGCAGCCAGAGTGATCGTTTCAGAACCTGCTCCTGCTCGCGCCGAATCGGCACGAGTGTTAGGCGCTGATGTCGTATTGAACCCGCTCAAAGAGGATGTTGTCGAAAGAGTACTCGAACTTTCAGGAGGGCCAGGAGTTCCCGTTGCATTCGACGCCGCAGCCGCCAAGCCCACATTTCAACAAGGACTTCAAATGGTTCGCCGAGGAGGTCAGCTTCTAGTCGTTTCGATGGCGTGGGAAGACGTCGATTTACGTACGGTCGACTGGATCGGGCGTGAAGTCGAGATGAAGGCTGCTTACGGCTCGCAACCTATCGACTGGCAAACGGGTTTGAACCTTATGTCTCGGAGGCAGCTTTCCTCGGAATCAATGGTTACCGACGAGAGCTTTATAGGTTGGGACCAAATGCAGTCTTCGATGGAGCGACTAATGAAGCCTGAAGAGCACGTACAAATTGTGTTGGTGCCATAACAGGACTTGCGGATGGGCGTGACAGGCGTAGTATCCCCGGACTAGAGATCAGAGTGAGTTGGCAGAGCGGTGAATCGCCGTTTGAGCTTGCTCTGATAGTTCGTTTCTGGAGCATTCGATGGCGTCACGTTCATTCACAGGCAATCCTTCCCAAGTAATAGTCGAGCAACTTGTTGCATCAGGCATCAAGCACCTGTTCTACAACCCTGGTTCTCGTGAAGCGCGGTTCTTCGATTCGTTGCATAGCAATCCCAACATTCACGGGGTGGTCGGTCTTCACGAAGGAACCGTAACTGCCATGGCTGGTGGGTACGCACAGGTGGCAACTCAACCAGCCGTGATGTCGGTGCATCTCGGAGCGGGGCTTGCTCAGAGCCTTGGACAAATGATCAATGTATGGGCCGCAATGCTGCCGGTGGTCACGATCACGTTCGTAGGAGATACGGGAAGTTACGCTGATCGAATCACGCTTGATCTAGGGCATAACGTTGGTCCAACGTCGATCGGCGCGCCGTTCATGAAAGCGAACTGGACGGTTGTTGAGCCTGAAGGGTTGGCAACCGCAGTGGAGCGAGCGATCAAGGTCGCGATGACTCCACCAGTGGGACCGGTTCACATTGCTGCTTATGACCGCATTTTGGGTCCAGAGGCCATCACCACCAACATCATCGATGGTGTACCTGCGCAGGCGGTTGCCGGATACCCGGCGGATAGTGATGTGGAATCGTTGGCCGAGATTCTTCACAACGCCAAGAGACCGATGATTTACGTTGGTGACGGAGTGAATAAGAGCGGCGGTGAACGACTACTTGCTTCAGTCGCTGATCACTTTGGCGCAAACGTGGCATCAATGTGGGGTGATTTACGTGGCGTATCGACGGCGCACCCCATGCATTGCGGATATTTCCGACAACCAGTTATTGATCTTGAGCCCGACGCAATTGTTGCTGTTGGTGTGCGTCATGGTGGAAGCGGGAAGTCGACCGATTTCGCCTTGTTCGAAAGTGCTAATAAGCTTGCCGCGGTTGGTCCGGATGTAGAGATTTTCGAGAATATTCCAGGTCTGGACATGGCGGTGATGGCCGACGAATCCCGCACGATGGATCGTCTGCTTGAGTTGGCGAAGCGCGAGTACGACTCGACTGCTTATAACGATAGGCGAGAAGACGCGCTTGCGGCGGCGCGTCGCCTGAGAGGCGAGCGGCGAACCGCACTGCAATCGGCGACAGAAATACCCGGATACGTTCGTCCACTTGCGTTGTTGGATGCAGTTGATGCGGGACTCGAAGACCTCGGTGGTGGTGTGATTACTACTGAGCAGTTTGCCGTTCCTCTTGAGGATGTTCTCGAAAAGCCCAATGGAGGAAAAAACACATATATCCGCCCGGCTGGTGGCTCCGAGGGATATGGAATGGGTGCGGTTCTGGGAGCGAAGTATGCGGCTCCTGACAAACCTGTTGTGGGAATCGTCGGCGATGGATCGGTGTACTACTCCGATTCGGCGTTTTGGTCGGCAGCACATCACCAAATACCGGTTTTGTATGTCGTTCCGAACAATGGAGCTTACGGGATCGTCGCTGGTGCTTTCGGCGGAGCAAACGGGGTGATGAAAGATACTGGCGAGTACGCAGGTGTGGCTCTGGACGGAATCAACATTGTCGATCTTGCCGGCTCGTTCGGTGTTGAAGGGCGACGCGTTGATGACGAGTCAAAAATGGCGGATGCCGTGAAGGAAGGACTCGACACCGTTGAGCAAGAAGGTCGTCCGCTGGTATTAGATGTGCAACTCCCACTCGGACTGCCTGAAGGCGGTCGACCGGCAAAGACCGAGACGTTTAGGGAGATGGTGTGATGAAGATTTTTCTAAGCACTGATTTCTCTGAAGATCGACTGAGGTTTACTGCGCAAATAGGTGCTGATGGTGTTTCGGGGCAACCGAAGCCGAGTCCTCAAGACGACGGTTTTTACTCAGTTGCGACACTACGTAAGCACAAAGAGTTGGTTGAGTTTTATGGTCTGAAATGGGCGGCGGTTCGCATGGCTCCGCTCGAATGGACTTACAAGTGGATGCTCGGACTGAGAGGAGCAGAAGAGCAGATTGAAAACTACAAGAATACTTTGCGGAATATGGCAGAGGTTGGACTGAATTTCATCATCTTCAACATGCACGCGTTGCGGATTTATCGTACATCGAGTGAGGCGCCTGACAGGGCGGGATCTAAGGCTACGAGCTTCGACATTTCTTTGGCGACGGATAGTCCGTGAATGGAGCATCCGAACAGCGCGTTCGACATTGAGTGGGTCCCTGATGGCGAGCGCCAGCCGAAGACCGACGATGAAATGTGGGCGAATCTGAAGCGTTTCCTCGAAGAGATTACGCCTGTTGCCGAAGAGGTTGGGGTTAGAGTTGGATTGCACCCGTATGATCCCCCGGTCCCTGCTATTTCAGGCGTTGCACGGATCATGCGAAGCCCCGAGGCGTTCAGGAAGTATCTCGACCTCGTACCGAGCGACAACACGGGCGTTGTTGTCTGTTAGGGATGTTTTACCGAAATGGGTTGCGATCTAGTTCAAGAGATCACTCACTTCGGCAGTCGTGGAAAGATTTTTTCGGTCGATTTACGGAATATCAAAGGCGAGCTAAATAACTTCCAGGAAACGTTCCCTGAGACCGGAAACGCCGACATGGTCGAGACGATGAAGGCGTACCGCGATGCTGGGTTAGACGGATGGATTACGCCGGACCACGCGATTCATCTTGACGGCGATAGCGATTGGGGTCACCGCTACTGGGCGTACGCGGTCGGTCACATTCGCGGAATCGATCAGGCGTTGAAGGAAACCAGCCGACCGGTTTAGGTGCCTAGTTACTTATTCAAATCCGGCGCCTGGCTATCAGGCCTTTTAGCCCCTAGAGAACACCTCGGTTTTGGGTGTGAACTCAGTGTCGGGTTCCATTGGGTACATCGGTCGTTCGCAAACTGTGTGACCTAGCGTTGGAAGGTTGGCGCTTGTGGATCCGATGGCGTCGACGTTGAATTTTGCTTCGACCCAGTTGTCGAAAAATTCTGGTTCAGCGTGGGGAGTTTTGATGATAGTCGAGTGGTAGTTCTTCGGGTCGCATCCGTTGTCGAAGAAGACTGTGCGGTCGACCATCATCAGCGACTTGGTCATGGCAACCGCGGTGAGGTTTCCTGAAACCAGAACTGCGGTTGGCCCGGGGTTGAGTCGGAACTTCCACGTTTCCATTTTGATATTGCTGTTGTTGGCAATCGATTGAACGGTCCAGTCGAGCTTTAGCGGTGCGAATCGTGAATCGAGCGCACCGCCGACACCCATAGTGAACGTCTCGCCAACACCAACTTCGTGTGCTTTCGCGACCGCAGCGGGGTCGACTACTGATGTCAGGATCGTGTGAGGATAGTTGGCGCGCACCATTTCTGTAACGATTTCTACGCTGTCGCCTGATGCTCCCGAACTTGGGGCATCGGCAGCGTCATAGAAGGCAACAGGACCTGCCATTTGTGCGCCCTGTGAAACGGAATCTTCGAGAGACGTGAACTGCCCCTGCATGATGTTGCGGTTGGGCCAGAAATCGGTAGCCTGTTTGAGCACTGCTTCTTCGGCGAGTTCCTGGTTGTTGTCGGTAAAGACGAAGGGCTGGCAGCAAAGTTCGGGAACGTCGGTGAACGGATTGCAAATGAACATTCCGGCGGACATTACTTCCGGGTGCTTTTCGAGCTCTTTGGCGTATCGGATTTGAGCTCCGAATGCTCCAGTCTCGGTGATGAGTTCATTTCCTCGAACCAGAGTAGGAATGCGCACACGCGCCGCTATAGGTTTTGCGCCATCACGAAGTATTCGGATGAGCGATTTCGCGGCACGCCGACCGGTGTCTTCGAAATCGACGTGAGGGTAAGTGTGGTACGAGGCGAGTCCACTAATGTTTTCGAGCATTTTTGCGGTGAGAATGCCGTGTAGATCCATCGAAATGACGATAGGGATTTCATCACCGAGAATTTTGCGAGCTTCTTCCAACAGGTATCCCTCGGGGTCGAGTTCCTCGGTGGTTCCCATTGCCCCGTGCATTGAGAAGTAGACTCCATCGATCTTGCCGGCGTGTTCTTTGAGAGGCTCAAGAAACTCGTCTGCGATCTTCAGAAACGCACTGTGGCGAAGTGGTCCGGCTGCTGTCCCTTCAGCGTCGTAGGTGAAGATTAGTTCGAGATCGTCGCCGTACTCAGCTTCGAGCTCGGCAATTGCTCCACCGTACGTTGAGTTGGTTCCAACCGCGGCTTCGCGTATCTCTTCGCCACGGATGAAATCAAAGAATTCGTACTCGCAGGGCACCGGGTTGAAGGTCGAAATCTCCTGGTTACATCCGCCCATCAGGATTCGCATTGTGTTCTCTCTCGCAGCAGTGGTTTTGTAGATCTGCGAGAAATGTACCAGTCAAGACAGCGTTTTATGTGGAAAACAGGTGACTATTTTGATGTTGATTTCCGAGTAGCATTTGCTTGTCAGATAATTTGACAAAGTGGTTGAATTAAAAAAGTTTTTCGAGAATCAACGGTGCGAGAATCCATTCCGCTATTGCATTCTTGAGTTTGGGCTTAGTCGATATCGCCGCGGCGACACACAGAGATAAGTACAGTGCAGGGGAACACCCCCAATCAAGTCCGTCGATTTCGGCTAGGACCTCGACCGCTTCAGCATCCGGTGTTTCGTCGCGTTCTAGGAGTAAGCGTTGCCGCGCAGATGGTGCGGTTTGTCGACTTTACGATCGCCGCATGGTTGGTTGTTCAGCAGACCGATAGTTCTTCCGCTGTCGGACTCCTTGTCTTTTTTCGATTCCTCCCGTTCCTCTTATTCGGACCTTTCGTTGGCGCTCTGCTGGACAGGTATCCGCGGATTAAAGTTTTCCGGCGTACCCAGCTCGGCATCTCGTTGGCATCGTTATGTTTCGCGACTGCGATCTTTTCCGGGCACACGTCGCTGGCGGTTATATTTTCCTACACAACGATTGCCGGTCTTCTCATGATGATTGAGATTCCATCTCGCAGGGCGTATATGTCGGGAATTGTTGGCCCCGCGGCGCTGGGTTCGGCGTTGGCGTTAGACATGGCTTCGCTAAACATCGCGTGGTTCTTTGGGTCGAACATTGGTGGATTGATCGCGAAATTTATTGACCCAGCATGGGCGTACGTGATGATTGGCGTGGTGATGTTTCTTAACTTCCTCAGTCTTCACCGACTGCCGATAATGTTTCGATCTGATACGTTCACCACCGCTGAGACGCCATTCAGGTCGATCGTCGAGGGTTACTGGTTTTCACGGAGGAATCCAGTGATATTTGCCGGATTAATGGTTGTAGGTGCGAACAACTTTTTCGGCTATCCCTTCGAGTCAATGGCACCTGCTTTCGCAGACGAGATTTACGGAGCAGGACCTACGGAGTTCGGATTGTTGATGTCGGCTCAAGCTTTAGGTTCACTTGTTACAGCCGGGTTCATTGCATTGCGAGGTAGACGACTGCAAAACCCGGGCTTGCTATTGATCAGCGCTGCCTTGTTACAGGGATTCGGGAATATTGGATTTTCGTTTACCGAATCGATTGGCGTTGGATTCTTGGTGATTGCGAGTCTCGGGTTGGTGAGCATGGTGTTCGGCATCACGCACACGATGTTGATATTGCTCGTCGCACCGACGAATTTTCGGGGACGAGTGATGGGGTTTCAGGTTTTGATGATGGGCCTGTTCCCACTTGGGAGTCTTGCTCTGGGTTATGCAGCAGATGCGATCGGATTGCCAGAGGCTGTTCGATTCTTCGCAATTTCGGGAATTGTTGTCCTCGCGATCATTTGGTTCAAATACCCGCAGCTGAGAAGACCGGTGACTTAATTGACAAGGCGAGCTCAGTAGTATTTGGGTATTGGAGCGAATGTGGATTTTCGCCTTTTTCCCATATGGAAAAATTGAGAGGACGCATTGCCGCTTAACCTGAATCACCACCAAACGGATACGATAACGAAGATTCACTCAGGATCATACGTTGAAATACCGAATGAGTTGATCGAAGTCGATCTCCCAGTGGCAAATAGTCAGGTTTACTGGCCGTACCGATCGACAAATCCGCATCGGAGTTGGCACTTGCTGAGAATGTTTTTACCGTTACTTGGACGATGTGATTCATAAGGTACCGAGTGATGTCGCATAATTTGATTGTTTGCGCAGTTGGTCGGGTGTAAAGTTTCTGCGGTTTATTGAAATCACCGATTCATGCGAATTTATTTCTTATGGAAAGAAGTTATTAAAAATTGAAAGCTGCACGACTCGTTGCCCCGCAGACGTTCGATTTTGTGGAGCTAGAAGAACCGACCCCAAAAGAAGGTCAGGCGAAGATTAGAGTCGAGGCGACTTCTGTTTGTGGAAGCGACATTCATGGTATTTACCATGCTGAACTTCCGGAAGAGGAATACCCACTACAACCCGGAGTTCCGTGTCACGAGATTGCCGGGACAATTGTCGAGTCGAAAACCGACGAACTAAAAGAAGGACAGCGAGCTGTTGTTCTTCCTACTCGAGGTTTGGGTGGTCTCTCTGAATACCTCGTTCAAACCCCGGACCGAGTTCTTCCCGTACCCGATTGGGGACCGATTGACGAATGGGTAATGTGTCAGCACACGGGTACGGTGCTTTACTCAGTGAAGCAAATGGGCAACGTTGCAGGTAAGCGAGTTGCTGTACTTGGTCAGGGCGGAATTGGACTTTCGTTCTCTATGCTCACTGAAAAGATGGGCGCAATGCAGGTGATCGGTATCGATCCTGTGGAGAACCGTCTTGAAAAAGCGTTGTCAGTTGGCGCGACCAACACCGTCAATCCTGACAAGGACGATATGTACGAAGCGATTGAAGAGCTTACTGGTGGAGAAGGAATCGACATCGTTGTTGATGCTTCGGGTGATCCGGAAGGATTTGGTCAGTGTCTGAAGATCGTGAAGCGATGGGGTACTTTCGTTAGCTTCAGCCTTACTGGGCGAGACGGGAAGATTTCCGAGTTCCCACACCAGGAATTTATGTTCAAGGCCGCAACGATTATCCCGACTCAGGTAGCCGCGACTTCGGAGCCGACCAAGGACATTAGAGAAATGATTGCATTGAAGGAACGGGGTTGGGCAGATCCCGGTCAATTGAAAAGCCATAACCTCGACTTTAGCGAGGTGCAGAAGGCTTATGACATGTACGCCAATCAGCAAGATGGCGTTATCAAGGTTGTGATGTCGGTGAACGGTGGTGGCAAGTAGTTCTTGCTACAGCCCGTAACGATTAACTTGAAATCGAATCGACCCTTTAAGTTTTATCGATTAGAGGGTCGATTTTTTTGTGGTGTGACTACTTCGTTGCGATCACGGTGCCCGAGGATCGGGTGACTCTGAAATAGCCGTTGTTGCGGATTTCACCATACAGTTGCCAGGATTTGATTCGAGCGTTCAGCTTATCGGCGTTTTGCCTTCGTGAGTTTGACATGCGCTGGTGGTGGAGGTGCTATTCCTGTGGGGTGTTTAGGTAGTCCCAGTCGGGGTTTAGGTTCCAGCGGACTGTGTCGGCGGGTTTTGTGTTTTTTGCCCAGGGGATTGTGATTTCGAGGTTGGAGGATTGTTCTCGAATTTTGGATTCGATCCACTCTGGATCCCAATCTTCGAGGACGAGGTTGGTGAGGTGTTCGGCGCGTTCGGCGTGAGCCGGGTCGTTGATCAGATCATTTATTTCTTCGGGGTCCTCAGCGAGGTTGAACAGCTGGGAAGGCATATTTTCGCCGTTCGTGTCAGAGCCGTGGTAGTAGATGAGCTTCCAGTCACCCTCGCGCACCATGCGGTTTTGCCAGATTTTGTCGCCCTCTGAGTGGGCTTTATCGCCAGGCTCAGTGCAGTACTCGGAGAAAGCGATGTCCTGCCATTCTCCGCTTTCTGGATCTTCAATTAGTGGCAACAGTGATCGACCGCTAGAAGAGGGCAGTCCAGGCGCGCACGCTGCATCGAGCATGGTCGCGTTGAGATCCAATTGACTTGTAACCCGACCGATTACACCGCCCTTAGGAATTCGCGCTGGCCAAGAGATTATGGCTGGAACTTTGACTGAGTCCTCATAGAAGGTTTGCTTCCACCATAGTCCTTTTTCGCCGATTTGTTCACCGTGATCAGAGGTGTAGATGATTAGCGTGTTTTCGAGGAGATCGTGTTTTTCGAGGGAGTCGAAAATATCACCCAGTAGTGAGTCGAGACGGGTTACCAATCCGTAATAGGCGGTGCGAGTTCTTTCAACCTCTTCAGGTGTGACGTCTTCGAGTCCCGCGTGAGATTTCCACCACTTCATGTAAGGGTGAGTTTCATCTTCGAACGCCATCGGATTCTTCGGAGGCGGGACTTTGCCCCGGTACTCTTCGTAGTCCCCTTTTGTTGCTACGAACGGCTGGTGAGGGAGCATCAATCCGATTGCCAGAGCGAACGCTTCGTTTGTGTTATTCACTGCATGGTCGTTGAGAAATTCGATGGTTCGAGCTGCAACGATCTCGTCATGAACCTGATACGAGTTGAGGCCGTGACCGGACAGTTCCAGTGAGATTCTTGCGGGCCCAGCAGTGCCGTGTAGTGAGCCGTGATCGACTTCGTCAGCCCCGAGGTGATTCGGGTTGTGATCGCCGATGAATCGTTCAGTGAATCCGTGAAGCTGGTCGGGTCCGTTGAAGTGCATTCTGCCGATTTGTACGGGCTTGTATCCGGCGACTCCAAGAGCGTGGGCGAACGTAGGGATGCCGGAGTGGAGGTACTGTGAGTTGGTCCAGACCTCGTTCTGATACGGGTGTTGTCCGGTGAGCATTGATGTGCGGGACGGGACGCATATTGGCGAGCCGCAGTAGGAGTTTTCGAAGACGATTCCGCGGCTCGCCAGGGCGTCGAGGTTTGGGGTGCGTATTACTTCGTCGCGATAGGCTCCAATTACGGCCGGGTTGTGTTGGTCGGATTCGATGAAGAGGATGTTGGGTCGGGGTGTTTTTGGCACGCGGGGATTATAGGGAGGTGAGGTGAGCGGGTGTGTGAGGTAAGAGGTTTGTGATGTTTGATGGTTTGAGATTGGGAGTGATGGGATTGCGGAGGTTTGTCGGACCCTTCGACGTAGCTCAGGATGATGGTGTTGCCGAATACGTGTTGAGTTGATTGTGTGAGTTCCTCTCTCCCTGCTAGGGAGGGAGGTATAGGGGACCTGGAGCTAGACCCAGGTTGTGATTTCGTTGACTGGGGTGCGTTTGGCGGTTCGGTTTGCGGAGTCGATGTCCTTTGGGTAGCCGATGTAGAGTGCTCCGACAATGTCCCAGTCAGGTTCGGCGCCAATGGCAGTGTCGACCGGTGCGAGGCAGGGTTTTCCGGTGCTCCAACCTACGCTAAGTCCGAGTGAGTGTGCGGTGAGCATGAGGTTTTGGATGGCGCAAGATGTAGCCGAGTAGTTTTCTCGGGTCATTTCCTCGTCGCGCCCCTGAACTGAGTAGACGTAGATGAACGAAGGAGAATCGAGGATTTCCTGTTCGGCTTCTCGTGCGGAATTTGTGCGTCGTTCTGGATTGGGACTCTTGACGTTTTCGTAGGTCCAGTCGTGGACGATCTTTGCCACTTTGCTTCGCATATCACCGTTCTTTGCGAGAACGATAAACCGCCATGGCTCAGTGTTGCGATGGTTCGGCGCCCAAGTTGCGGCTTCGATTATTTGAAACAGGATTTCGTTGTCGACAAGATCGTCGGTGAATTCTCGGATGTTTCGGCGGTTTCTAATGGCGTCGAGGACCAATATCGTTCTCCGTGACGGGCTGGAATGTTCGATTCACTATGGTACAGGCTTTCTTGAGCTGCCACAGGTCAAATCCCACGTCGTTCCCGGACCCACGCATCCTGAGACGGAAGCTCCGTCGGATCATCGGCACGTCGTAGGTAAAACTCGTGCATTTCGGTGTATGACTCGTACGCTTGGCGTAGTTCAGCAATGGCATTGTTTGAAGCGTCGACTCGCAAATCTATGGGAAAGCGCTCATCAGGAGTGCCGACCATTAGGGCGGCGGATCTTTCTGGTAAGAAAGTTCCGTCCGCTGAAGACTGGCCACCAGCGGTATTCGCAGCAGTTAGTGCAGAAAGTAGTCGGTCGGCGAGAGGAGTTTCGGATCCGACTTTCTCAAAAGAGGCCACCATCGTGGGAAGAACATTTTCGTTGGCCAGGAAATTGCCAACGGCGACACAATGTTCGCCTATTCGGTGACCGCTGAAAGGCTTAATATCGCCGCCGGAATGAACGATCGTTTGACCTGTAGGTTCAATCAGTGCTACCTGTCGGAAGCTGGGATGTTCATCGTTTGCGAGAGCTTGCATGAAGGCATCGGTCGGACTGTAGCCATTTTCGATGAGTTCCATTATTTCTTCGGCAATTGTAGGGTTGGTCGACGCTTGAGTTGTCATGACCGCGATACCGGGGAGAATCTGCGGGCATGTCGCTCCAACTGCCAGCGAATAGGTGGCGATTCCGATTCCGAGTTCACCAGTTTTGGCATCGCGACCGAGGATCGTAAATGTCATGCGCGTATTTTAGTGTGCGCATTCAAGAATTCGTACGAAATCCCCGAAGGATTCTTAAGCTTTGCCCCATTGGCGTCGAATGGCAACCATTGAAGCAACAACGATGATTACGGCGGCAATTCCACCGATCATCACGCGAATTGAATCGCGGCGGCGTTGTAGTTCGGATCTTCCAGAGTTGCTTCCGGTGCAAGCTTGATGGGAGCGACCTGTAGCTCAGATATCGTTCCGTTGTCGACCTTTTGTGGAAGTTGTCGGCTTCGACCCTGAATGCGATCACTGGGCGGAAGTATTTCCCCGCGTTAATGATCGTTACATCCGGCGATGGTGTGCGGGTCGTTCCCCCTGTCGTGCTCGACGTTGATTGGCAGGTTATCGGCGTTATTGCGGGTATCGTCGGAACGATATTAATCGCTATTTCTGTTGGTTTGATTTCGTCAGTGCGGAAAATATCCCCACCGAGGGTGATGCGAATGGGGCAGGGTTAACGAGTCCTGTTTCGGGTCGACAAGAGTTGAGTTGACATATCTGGTCAATGATTCGGTGCCACGCAGGATCAAACTAACTTCATGCGGAGTTTGTCCTACTAATTACTACTCTTCTAGCGAATGGTATTCGTGCTCAATATTGGTCCCTGTGACTTCAACAACTCTGAACCCAGAGGGGTCATCACCGAGCGGATAGCCGACAGGACCTGATGCGACGATTTCGATACCGTTAGCCGAGGTGTAGTTGTTGCGGTGCCAGTGACCTGCGAAATTAGCTTTGATGCCGTGATCGGCAGCGATTTCTAAAAGGGGAAGCCGGTAATGTCTCTTGATCGACCACGGGTTATCATCTTCTTCTGGTGAAACAACGAATAAAGGGTGATGACTGAAAAGAACGATCATTTTTGCCTTTTGTTGTCCGGCAATTATTGCCTCATTCTCCACAAACGCGAGCTGCTCTTTAGCTTCTTTCACCATGGTTTTTGTTGACGTTAGAAGTGTTGAGTTAATGACTATGAAACGGATGTCGCCTTGGGAGAAAGCGTAGTAGTCGGGGCCGAAGTGGTCGCGGTATCGCTCAATGTAGTTTTGCTCGGGTGTTCTGTGGTCGGGTGATATATCGTGGTTGCCAGGGACCCAGTGCAGATCTATCGAATCGTCGAGCAGCGCAGAAATACGTTTTACTTCAGCAATTTGTTCTTCGTTAGCGGCTTCGTTGGTAATGTCTCCACACACGACAACGAATGCGGGTTTAAGCGAGTTGGCTCGTTCAATTGCTCGGGTAAATAGAGTGATTTCATGGTCGTAGCCTTCAAACTTTTCGACCTTGCGGAGTATCAGTCCGCGCTTGGCGAATGCCTCGACTTCTTCGTCAGTTTTTCCACTGGATGCTGCAAACAGCCCGAACTGTGGATCAGCGAGTTGAATGAATGTGAAATCACTCATCTATGAAACATTCCTACTCTGCAGAGCAATTTTCTGGTTGTTTTATGAATTCCAGTTATCAGGTTACTCACATCCGAATCGCTTATCGAACATCGCATAACTTATTGCTGAGGATATATTGTTCAGGAGTTTTATATAAGGTCGAGATAGTTTCTACCGGTCGCCCGAAGAAAGATAATGTGCAATTTAGGGCGATCTAGGCTCCCGACGGAGAGAGTGCGCAGGTGCCGCTTGGTCGGCACTTTTGAGTGCGCCACCTTAGCCGTCGTTATAGGCATTAGTCTGCGCCAGTTGTATGGTCCTGTTCGACCGTTGAACATGGCAACCGTTCAGATTTTTTCGTAGACGATGTGTTTCACGACATCTTTGACATCCTGATCTATGCAAGGCGTGTGGTTTTAACGTCCATCGCTTAGAAAGTTGGTTACGAAATTCATCGTTTCGTTCGGAGTCCAAGTCGAATAAATTTCATGATTCAGTTATGCGGTTACCCCACCGGACTTGCCCCATTACTTCCTTGACGACCCAGAAGTACCGACACTGCCGCGTGATTGGTGGTTAGATCACCACAGGGTTAGCGAATCTGTGAAGAGTTGTGTGAGTTCCTCGGGTCCGGTTGGCCGCGGCGCTAGTTTAGTTACCCGGTGTTGAGGCAAGGTGCCTTCGACTAAGGCAGGGACATCTTCGATCGTGTAGCCGACTTCAACGAGACCATTGGGTACGCCGATTTCTTTCAAGAAAAGAATCAGGCGGTCGGTAATAAGATCGCCCGCATCTTCTGGACCAGCACCTCTCGTGTCGGCTCCCAGTAGCTGTGCGGCGCGTAAGTGGCGCTTGGGACTTGATGGCGCGGTGTAACGGAAAACGGCCGGTGCGTTGAGGATCACCGCCATTCCATGCGGCACGATAGGTTTACCTTCGGGATAGCCTTCAGGAGTGTAGTTCTTTACTAGTCCGCTTACGGGATAAGACATACCGTGGGGCAGATGTACGCCTGCATTTCCGAACCCGACTCCGGCAAAAGTAGCTGCCAGGGCCATGTTGGTTCGAGCGTCCATATCTTCTGGATCGAGAACGGCGCTCAGGATGCTGCTGCCGACCATCTCAAGTGCGGCGAGGGCCCAAACATCGCTTATTGGATTCGATCCTTGATAAGCAGGTCTATGTGCCGGACTCGGGGGCGCTTCCCTCTGGCTGAACGGTAGAGCTGTGTAGGACTCGATGCCGTGACAGAGGACGTCGAATCCACTGCATGCTGCGACCATTTTGGGGAGTGAACGGGTGTTTTCCGGGTCGACCAAACCAACGTCAGGTCGCAGAGCACGATGAGCAATTCCAGTTTTGGACCCAAGTTCTTCGTAATCGAAGATCGACACTCCCGTCGTTTCGCTCCCGGTACCGGCTGTGGTCGGTATGGCGACCAGCGGTTTAAGGTCTCCAGGTACAGGAGTGCCTTTGCCAATAGGCGCGTTTACAAATTCAAGAAAGTCTGCAGGGTAGGTTGAGTAGAGGTTTGAAGCTTTGGCCGTGTCAATGCACGATCCACCACCTACTGGCAGAAAACCATCGAACTTGCCTTCGATTGCAAATGCGATCGCTTCTTTTAGTGAAGAGTCCGTTGGCTCGACCGAAACCTGATCGAAGACGGTGTGATCGATTCCTGATTTTTTTAGGGATTCGATCGCTGTAGCCACAGCCTGGGTTTTGGCCATGCGAGGATCGGTAACGACCAGAACTCGCGTAGCTCCCAGGCGGGATAGCTCGTAACCGGCTTCACAAGTAATACCAGGTCCGAACTTGATTGATGAGGTGTCGATCGTGAAAGCGGTTTCAGTCGAAAATGTGGTCAATGGCAACTATCTCGCAAGTTTGGTCGAATAATACGATCGAGGTTAGTTTGGGGATGAAAGATGAATATATCGACCCTCCCGTCCGAACAGAAGGGTTAATATCCAGAATGTTAGAAATCGGGCATCAGGTTTTTCGAAGAAAAAACGAATCAGGAGTTCAACGAGCAGTATGCGTGTCGTTCAGTTTGTTATCCCAGGCGAAGGGCGAAGAGTAGGTTTTGTCGATGGCAGTAGCGTAGTAGATGTTACTTCCTCGAGTCCGGAACTAACTTCGGTTTTCGACGTGTTTGAGGCGTCACAGGCGTCAGCTGATTCGTTTGATGACACGTTGTCTAACGGTGCCAACAATCAGAGCGATCGTCTGATATATGCGAATTTGCTCGATGCAGAAATTGACGGGAACACTCCGTACCTGATCGCTCCTTTTGACCATCCAGATTCCCATCGGGTTTTAGTTTCAGGCACCGGACTCACTCACACCGGGAGTATGGAGTCACGTGATCAGATGCACTCCGATGATTCAGACAGCGATAAATCTTCTGAAGAACCGGCGACCGATTCGGCAAAGATGTTTCAGATGGGTATCGAAGGAGGGAAGCCGCCAGTAGGGGAGCGCGGTGTTTCTCCGGAGTGGTTCTACAAGGGTAATGGGACCATCATTAGAGGTCCCGGTGCTGGCTTAGAGATTCCTGCGTTCGCTCTCGATGGCGGCGAGGAACCTGAGTTGGGAGGCTGTTACTTTATTGATAAGTCGGGCACTCCTCGGCGAGTCGGATTCGCTCTGGCTAACGAATGGTCTGATCATCAGACTGAGAAAATCAACTACCTCTATCTAGCCCCTTCGAAACTTAGGTCTGCCTCGCTCGGACCTGAGCTTGTCACCGATTTCGAGTTCGATAAGCTTGAACTTGAATGCACCGTGGAAAGGGATGGCGAGGTTATCTACGAGAGTGGCCCGCTCTACTCCGGTGAGGAGTACATGTCGCACACGCTGCATAACTGTGAAGATCATCACTTTAAGTACCCTCTGCATAGAGTGCCAGGTGATGCGCATATTCACTTCTTCGGCACGAGTCAGTTGAGTTACAGCACTCGCGATTGGAAGTACCAGACAGGTGATGTGATTACGATATCTTCCGAAGGATTCAGCGCTCCGTTGAAGAATACCGCGGTCGGTGGTGATCCCGTAGAAGGTAGAGCCATAAAGATATTGAAAGCGTAGTGGAGTTAGATGAATTGGCTGATAGCTTGGTTTTATGCGGCTCATAGCTCCACTAACCGAGTTTCAATATTTGACTTTAATCTGGTGAGGATGTCCTGCTTCTAGCCTTATATGTTGCTTACGCTAATTCGATTGAAACACGCCAATTTGAAATCAATGTTGTAATCAAGTCTTTCAGTATCTAAGTCGATGCCCATCTGGGTCCCGACTCGTCAATACAGGCATTTCTTCCGTCCTGTTGGGGCAACGAGCACGAAATTCCCTGTATTTTTGGGACGGGATTCCTAATTTACTTATGCCTCTAAGATTATTCTTTCCTGTCATTCTAATTTGTTCGTTAGTAGTCATTACGTGTACTCCGGTTACTCAAGAGTCAGTAACTCCAACGCCAGAGTTTAGAGTCCTTGGCGCAGATCAGGATCAACAAGACAAAAGGCTTGCCGAAACATACTGCACCTATCAGTTTTCATCTGAGCCAACCGATAGGGCGATAGACGTTCCTAAGAGCACGGGAATTACTATTAACTCCAACATAGGAATGAGCGTTGGAGCCGCTAACTTTTCTGTAACAGGCGCTGTTTCTGGTGGGATTTCTGGAACAGTGCTCCTTCCTATCGGAGAAACTACCCTATCAGTCACGTTTACTCCGGATGCACCGCTATCGCGTGGAGAGAAAATAACTGTTTCATTTCTCCCATCCCAAAATCCATGCGGGGACCCTGTTGAGGAGCCTTACGTATTTCAATTCGTAGTGGATACAGAAAATTACGTCCCGTCTTTTTCTGATTCAGGGCAAAGAATTGATACTGGCTGTTCAAGACACGTTCGTTTCGATCTTTTTGATTACGATCCAATTGAACCCACAGGTATCTACGTAACAAACGATTGTGTTTCACCCATAAATGGTCCAAGCAGCTTACTTGTGAACAATGGCGCAGGATATTTCCAAACGTCCGAAACACATCTTTTGAATTCGGTGAATAATAAAGTCAGCGCTGTAGGGGATATTAATTCAGACGGACTACATGATTTAGTTACGAAATATGAACCATGTAACCGGTCTTATGCTGATGGCGGCGATACATTCTGGCGTTCGCAAGAAACTCTTTCAGCAGAATCCACGGTTGCGGAAGGTTTTTACGGATGTTCACTAACTGGGTGGATCTCGAATGAATCGAACAATCAGGTTACCTATTTACCTAAGAATTATGGCTGGTTCTTCATTGAGGACACAAATGACTATAGAAACGACCCGGTAAATGAGGCTTGCAGGTCGATACCAGCGGATCCCTGCATCACGGGAGGCCATCTAACACTAGTTGACCGGGATGAAGATCAAAATCTCGAACTCATGGTAGGTTATAAATACCCTCCATATATCCAAAAACAATTTTACGCGTATGGGCGTTCTAACCCTAGCTACCAACCAATAAAAACATCGGAGTTAACAGAATTAGAAACATTCGAACAAGCTCCACACAACGTTCTTGATAAAGCAAGTCCATTGGGTGAAGGCATGTCTTACATCGACCTAGCTGTGGGCGACCTAGATAACGACGGCTATGACGATGTGGTGATGCTAACGAATATTGTGCATACGGAAATACAATCAGCCCCTTGGCCGGAAACCAACTCTTTATCAGTATTCCTCGACGGAAATAGCGCTACAGAAACTTACGAGCTACCTGCGCAGCGGCATTTTGATTACAACGGAGAACACCCCTGGAACCCGAAATTCATAGATGTGGGGGATATAGATGGTGATAATGATCTCGACCTGTTAATCAGTGCGTTTGGTGAAATTCTGCTCATGATCAATCGTGGTAACGGGCAGTTCCTAGATTACGAGTTGGTATTAGAGCAGAGTGATGTCAGATTTATAGAGACTCGGCACTTCGGATTTGTTCAAAGTGAACGAACCGACAGAGCCTCTTTTGTCGATCTGGATTCTGATGGTGATCTAGACATTCACAGGAGTGGACGGGCATGGCTGAACGACGGGTTTGGTGAATATCTGGAAACATCTGTGAAAATTTCTGAGTGGGATGAAACGTTGAATGTGCGGACTGGCATGCATGCTCATATGTTCGCGGATTTTGATGAAGACGGTGATACCGATCTGATGATGAGCAGAGACGGAATAATCGAGGTCTGGTTCAACGACCTTTATGAACCGGATCCACGACTTCCAAATTTCGGTGTCATTGCTGATAAATACGATAAATCAGGCGAAAAAAACGGTGGACCCGGTTTTGACAGAGAAACTTCAGTAATACTTGAAATAGACCCTATAGGGGATGAATCTGACAACAGCCTTCAGACTGGAACCCTCAGCGAAAGTAAAACCAATCCTATTTACGAGGAAAATAAGGATCAACTTCACTCTGGCACGATAACTGAGCATTACCGAGATGCCTCTACTGACCTGATATGGGAGATTAAGACAATAGAATCAGAAGGCGACGCAGGAAAGATGATAACCATTGACTATCAGAATTCCGGCTTTCTTCACATGATGTATCAGGAAGGTCAATCTAAAGAGATCTACTACAAGAAATACAACACTGCTTCTGGAAATCATTCAACACCCGAAGAAATTTATTCCCAAGGTGGAGGCGGAAAAGTACCTGGCGAGATACACGTTGAGTGCGGACTTTTTGAGCTAGACGAAAGCAGGCCTGTGTGTGGATCGTTTTATCACAGAACGCAAGGGGATCTTTACCGCTTTGGTTACATCGGAGAACAAACTCCGGTTGGAGACTTTGCTCCACCCCCACCGTGGTCTGTCGAGGAAATAGAAGAAGCCACTGGTAACAGCGGCGAATTTTCCACTGTTCTTGTCGATTCGGTCGGTGTGGCTCACATTATTTATTTCAACACTTCCGATAACAATCTGATGTATACAGTCTTGTCAGACGACACTCCATCAAACGACTGGACGAATTGGGAAGTTCCGGTGGTTATTGATAGTGAAGCCCAAGCAAATGTAGGTCTGTGGGCTAAAGCCGTTATCAACGACAACGATGACATACACGTTATATATCGCTCTGGCACTGACTCAATAAGCCATCTTTTCAGTCCATCTTCGGATAGTCCAACCAGAACATGGTCTAAATCGACGCTCGTCGATGATAGCTACACAAAAAGCGATTTATCACTGGCATTAGACTCAAGTGGAAACCCTCATGCCGTGTACTACCGACATGGTTCCCACGACGTAATCCACGCATCAGCTGAGGCGCATTGTTGCTATAAGCCATCGAGGTGGATTTGGAGCATTGAACCTATTGACGCTAACGCAGAGGTCGGGCTCGGTGCTAGTTTAGCTATAGGATCCGACGACACCTTACATGTCTCGTATCACGATGAAACAAATGGGTCATTAAAGTATGCTTCCAGAGCATTCAGTTCACAGTTTAATGGTTGGTCAAATTGGCATACCTCAACAATAGATAAGCCCTCGAATGGGGATATCGTCGGAAGATATACCGACATAATCGTTACTGATACTGGGTCCGTATATATTGCCTACTACGATGAATCGACCGGAGATTTGAAGCTAGCATTAGGTGAATAATTTGAGTTCCACCAAATTACCGAAAACAAGCGTTAGTAACTCTCATTCTAAAAAGGGCAGAAACATCAGCTTAGGAGGCAATGTTCGACAAGAACATCCTCAGCATTTGGTAGGAGAAATTGACTAATGACTTTCAAGAACACTTTCTGATTTCTTGTATGTCGATCTTGATTTTTCGAATGAATCAATGTCGAGACGTCTCGCTTCGTAGTGATCGACGATCGGAAAATCTGTTAAAAAAAGAAAAAGCCTCGGCTCAAAACTTTTACATGGCTGTATTTACTAGCGGCCTTTGTTTCTTTTCTGGTGTCGGTATCACTCTGGTTCTTTGCAGAGGATTCGAAGCTTGAAGCTATTTTTGTTGGAATCTGGATACCGTCGATACTAAGTCTCGGCAATAGCTTGGAAGGGAACCTTGGAGAATGAGTACGTCAGTCGTAGTCTCCGCGGTATTTTTTTGTCGTCCTGATAATGATGATCGGGTGCGCAATATCGTACGTCGGACTGGAACCAGAAACGGCTCGAGTTAAAGGTTCAATAGAACGTGAAAGGTAGCGCTCTCAGTCCGATAACAGCATCCACACTTGTCGCGCCTCGAACATTTTGAAGACAGGCGCCAGGAGTCGGATCCTTCAGGAGTACCTAAACAAAATCTTGCCAGTGTTCTGGAACGATCGGAGTTGCTTTGGGGCCAAGCATTTCTCGGGTTAACCACTTTTCAGCGAATAAACCGTCCTTAAAGCTGGAACGCTCCGATTCGTGAATTGTCACTTCTCCAACGATCTTTTCGTTCATCTCTGCAAGCTTGCTCGGGCTATAAATGCCTTCACGTTCGCTCGCCCGGACTAAAGTTTTTGCTTTGATATATGGAGCGTGCCATCTGAGGTTGTACATCTCCAATATTTCAGCTACTTGGCTTGTACGTTCGGGATGTAATCTGAGGTAATCGCTAAACTCAGCCAGTGGATAGCTTGTAGTTGTGGCCGAGTTTTTGATAGTGTCAAATAGATATGCTGGTTGTGTGACCACATGTGTGATTTGTTTGCGCCGGGCAGCAACTAAAAGAGCGTTGTCATTGCCCCAGGCAGTGATTCGGTCGTTATCAATTTCCGGCCGAGTAATAATGTATTCCAAGCCACGTATGGTGTCGGCGACTATCCCACGGTAGACGTATGATTCGGCACTTTCCAAACCGTCCGTGAGTTGCCCTGGATACATTGCTGCATATGGCTTATCAGAGTTCCGCATTCCACGGCAGGCTAGGGAGAACGTTACATAATGTTCACGCACAGCTATTGCTGTGCCCTGTGGGATGATCTCGTGGACACTAGCGTTTTTTGGCACGTAGTAAATCGCCGGGTGGATTTCGTCAGTTTTCGGAATACTTAGGTAGCCAAATAAACGGTAAGGGCCGACACTGGTGATTCGTACTCCATAGAGATCGTATTTTTCAGTCGAGCGCATTGGGATATGCTCAGTCTCAGCTGCGATAGGAATGTGCGCTAGATCCTCGTCTACGCTGTCCCAGAAATTTTTGAACCCCGGTGGAGTTTTTTTGGTCATATTGTTATCTAACTCCTTTTAGATGGGTTTCAAAAAATTCGTCAATTATTTTTCCATGTACATAGCTGCCTGCTTCGTGACCATGTCCGTCGTACTCGTATAAAGTCTTGTCCTCGCTGGCAATTGCATTAAACAATGAGAAGCCAGTCTCCGGTGGTACTACGTTATCTTGCAATCCCACGTTCAGTATCACCGGACATTTGATCTTGTCTGCAAATGAGATCCCGTCAAAGTAAGCAAGTGTTTCTGCTACTTGATCGCTCCTATCTGGATAAGTGTTTAGATAATCGTTGATTTCATGGAACGGATAGGTGTGGGTAAGTTCTATTGCATCCATATAGCCGCATAGATAGGGCGCGCTGATAGATACAGCCGATATTTCATTTCTCATAGCAGCGATAGTAGTTGCGAGGGCTCCTCCTTGGCTTCCACCTACAGCACCAATTCGATCAGCGTCGACTTCTGGCCGGCTAAGCAGGAAATCAACGCTGCGCCATGCGTCTACATAAAATCCTCTGTATGAGTAGGAGTTTTTGTCGATTATGTTGTACGTGAGTAATCCGGGATACCCGGGGTCAAATTGTGACCTGCTTCTGACTTTTCCTCTTGGATTTACAGATATACATGCGTAACCCTTTGCAGCCCAATCTCTAGGTATTGGGGGGTCACTTTGATATCCCGGAAGCTGCACCATGGCAGGCAACTTTCTGCTGGCATTTTTTGGTAGTGAGTACCATGCCGATATCCGAACTCGATCAATGCTGGTGAAAAAAACTTGGAATACGTCCACATCGTCATTTGATCTAAGTAGATCTTTTTCCATTATCGGTTCGAGATCTACATCTGCGACGTCTGTGAGTACTTCTTCCCAGAAATCATCAAAATCATCTGGTTTCACTACCATGCAGCGGTAGTTTCTATCGATATTCATTTGATTAAAGTTCCAAGCCTTTAGCTAATTTGGGATTACGTTAGTACTTCAGCCAATCTTTCTGATAGCAGAATGTTTTCACCTGGCTGTAGATTTATTGGGTTAACTGACAAGCAATCTTCATTAGCGTCATATGTCATGAATACCCTCGGTTCACCATCGAGAAGTTGCTGGAGTAATTTTTGTGGATCTCGCCCAACTCTGTTCGAATTCAATCCAATCACTAGAGTTGGTACGTGATATTTGCTCTCTGTGAGTTTTATATCGATGTCAATATTTTCTATTTTTTTGAGTTGGTTGTGTATTGGAGATAATGTTTCTCTAAATTGCGCAAATAGCTGGTTATCATCTGTTTCCATGAATAATTTTAGTGCCACATAAAGTCCTACCATTTCGTCCTTAGTGACTTTTTGTGGCCTACCGATCGAGTGGTTAGGCGCGGTGTTTAAGGCAGCGGCTTCTACAAGATCTTTTCGTCCAAAAAGTAGACCGGTGCCCTGGGGACCTCGAATGTATTTTCCGCCAGAAAAAGTTACTAAATCTGCTCCTTCTTCGATAAATCTACGAAGGTTAGATTTTGGTGGCAACATGGCTGCAGCATCCACGATCACAGGCACTTCTTTGGCGTGTGCTACCTCTGCAACCTCACGTAATGAAAGACCGTTTGTAAGTACACCCGGCCCGAAAAGGTACGCGACGGCTGCGGTATTTTCGTTTATCGCAAGGTCAAGCTCTTCACGAAGGCAACCGTTTACTGAACCGGCCTCGTTGAACCTGACGCCAGCGAACGTGTACATGTCACTATAACCACCGCGATGGATTTTCTGAATTGCAAGTTCGTTTTTCATGCCTGTTGTGTTGGGTAACTGGCGTACAAAGCCGACGTTTTTTCCAGTCATACAGGCTGCTACAGAGAGCACTACACCACCAGCAGCTCCACTGACTACCAGTCCAGCCTCTGCACCTGTAACTTCTGCGATATATTCACCAACCTTTTCGTTAAGTTCGGTAAGGCTGACGAAGCTAGTCGAAGCTATCGCCATTGCGTCGACAACTTCTGGTCTAGGTTTCGAGCCACCAAAAGAAGTTATCGTTCCGGCAGCGTGTATAACTGGCTTGACGCCTAGCTCATCGTAAACAGGATTAGAGCTTCTCATCTATGTTGCCTACCTCAGTATCTAAACTGCCTTAATCCCGTCACCTGACATGGTTCCGGTACATTTCGAATTTTCCACTACTAGTTTTCCGTTAACCAATACATGCGGTATACCGATGGGATGAATCATTGGGTCTTCGAAGGAAGAT
>DBTA01000010.1 GCA_002306815.1 Dehalococcoidia bacterium UBA1328
TCTTACCGCTAGACGAATCGGCAACTGCGAACAGCTGTTTATATTAGCAAGGCGAATCAGTTTCGCCTAATAAATGCATTGCAATTTGTTCGTGTTTATAATCAACTTTTCGCCGAACCGGTTCGTTAGCCGGTGTCGATCCGAAAATGCCCCTCCTCAATGGTATTTCAGGCTAGACTGTCGCAGTTAGGATCACGATGCGACGCCTTGGAGGAATTCGAATGGCAACAATTGCCACTGCGGCTGAACGAGCGAAAGCTTCAGGTAAAGCGCTCGACTGGAAAGGCGTATTTCCGGCCAACCCCACACCTGTGCGTGCTGATGGTCGAATCAACGAAGAGGCTTTACGGGCGATATTTGAGGACAACCTTTCGCACGGCGTAGATGGCTTCTGGGTTGCAGGTTCAACGGGCGAAGGTCCCGTCATGAGCGAACTGCAGCGTGAAACGACAGCTCGCATCGCAGGAGAGACGATTTCTGGTCGAGGTCTTTCGATCATGCACGTCGGTGCAGTGAGTACCGAAAGTGCCGCCAAAGGGGCGCGAGCAGCGAAAAAGTCGGGCTGCGATGCGATTTGCTGTGTTCCGCCTTTCTTTTTCCGCGGTGACGATCAAATGACGATCGACCACTACAAGCGAGTAGCCGATGCTGCTGATGGTATTCCTTTTTTCGTTTACAACCTCCCTCAATTGACCCAGGTGGAATTTACGCCCGAACTGATGGAAAAAGTTATCGATGCTGTGCCAACGGTGATCGGACTCAAACACTCCGCACCGATGTTCATGTACATCAAAGCTTTTGCCGATTTGGGATTGAAGTGTTTTTCAGGAAACGGTGCGCTGCCTCTGCCCGCACTGACTATGGGTGCCGTTGGAACGGTTGACGCACCGCTGTCGCTCGCACCATGGTTGTAGGCTGAGTTACACGATGCATGGGAGCGTGGAGACCTCGAAACGGCCCAGTCGCTCCAGGACAAAACAAAAGCGATCGTCGATGTAGTGAAGATGTTCGGTGCGCCCGCCGGTGTGACAAAAATGATTCTTTCAGAGCGACTTGGTATCGACTGCGGACGACCGATCCCACCGGTGATGGATCTTACCGATGAGCAACGACATATCGTGCTTGCTGCCGCTGAGAAAGCCGGGCTGCTGGAAACACCATAAAGTTTTCGACAGAACCGTTTCGAACTAAACATAGCCTCGAGAAATAGCGTCGGATCCGAACTTCTCGCGAATTGCGTCGACTGCTTCACTCGTGTTGGAATCGTCTACTGGGCTCTGGTCGAGCAGCGATAGTTGAGCTGCCTGTTCTCCCAATCCGGTTACTGAGACTCCCAACATCCTGATCGGGTCATCTCTCTGGCGCATTGCTGCGGTTAGAAGCGCGTGGGCGGTGTCGTAAATCAGAAGATCGCCGTCACCTGGCGCGGGAAATTTGCGCTGGCGAGTTATCGTGGTGAAATCACCGTATCTCAACTTGATGCTGGCACGTCGCGATAGTAATCCCGATTTCCGCAACCGCGTGCCGACCCGTTCACTCAGCTTTTTCAAGATAGCTTCGAGCTCAGAACGCTCTGACACATCTTTTTCGAATGTTGTTTCAGCGCTTATCGACTTGGATTTACTCCGTTCACGTAGAGGCGAATTGTCGATTCCTTTGGACCGTCGCTGTACGTAATCCGCGTGGTTTGGTCCCAACGCTCGTCTCAAAGGTCCAAGTGGAGCTAATGCTAACTCGCCAAGTGTGTTGATCTTCAGCTTGGAGAGCGCCTCTTCCGCTTTGGGACCTATGCCAGGGAGATTGCGAACCGGCTGTGGCGCGAAGAACGCCTCGGCCTCCGACTGAACCACCTGAAACACGCCGTCAGGCTTCGCATGTTCTGTGCAGACCTTGGATACGAGCTTGCTCGGGCCAATCCCTATGGATGCAGGGAGTCCGAGTTTGTCGCGAACTTCCGATCGAATTCTGTCTGCAGCGTCTTCAGGTGATCCAAATAGCCGTTCGGTACCTGTCATATCTAGAAACGCTTCATCCACCGAAACTGGTACAACGTTTGGTGAGTATTCGCGGAGGATGTTAATGAACTTTTTTGAAACATCCCTATACAGCTGGTGATTCCCACGCATGTATATCGCATCAGGGCAAAGTCGTCGGGCAACTGCGGTCGCCATCGCCGAATGCACGCCATACTTGCGAGCCTCGTACGAGGCAGTGGCGACAACACCACGTGGACCAATCCCGCCAATGACAACAGGTTTACCTATCAATGACGGATCAGCCTGCCGTTCGACCTCTACGAAAAACGCGTCGAGATCGACGTGGAATATCACGCGTTTACGATCCACCTTTTCTGATTCGATCGCCATATCAGCAGGGTAGCAGGCGAGGGGATCAACCTCGAAGTGCTGAGTGTAATGAGGTCTATACGAGCGTGAGACAGGACCTACGAAAGGTCGTGGATTTGTCGCACCGCGTTTGCCATTTCGACAGCGGCATCTGCATAGCCTGAAGCGTGATCAATGCGGGCGACAGCATCTTCAGTGTTGTCTGTTGTCAGGACTCCGAAAATCACGGGCTTACCCGTGTCGTCACCAGAGCGGGCGATTCCGTTGGTGGCTGCGCCAGCTACGAAGTCGTAATGATCAGTTTCACCGCGTATAACCGCACCAATACAGATCACGGCGTCAATGTCACCACGATCAGCGAGCCTTCGCGCCATTAACGGTAGTTCGAATGCGCCAGGTGCCTGAACCACCACGATGTCAGCGTCGGCAACGCCAAGTTCGCCAAGACGTTCTATCGCCAACTGCGCCATTTGATCGGTGATGTAGTTGTTGAACCGCGCCGAAACAACGGCAACGCCCAATCCCTTGCCGTCAAGATTTTGATCGATCTTACGAGGTGACATTATTTTGGCGACCCGTCAGAGTCCGAATCAACAGCGCCTGATTGCATGTCCAAGTCGTGTCCCATTTTCTCGACCTTGGTTTGCATGTAGAAGCGGTTGTCTTCGTTGATCGGCGCCTCAAGTGGTAGCTGTTCAACCATCTCAAGCCCAAAGCCTTCCAATCCGATGACCTTTTTCGGGTTGTTGGTTAACAGCTTGAATCTTCGAACCCCGAGATCATGCAGGATTTGCGCACCAACGCCGTACCGTCGTAAATCCATAGGAAATCCCAGGCGTAGATTCGCTTCAACAGTGTCAAGTCCCTGATCCTGAAGCTCGTAAGCTTTGAGCTTATTCAACAAACCAATTCCACGACCTTCTTGCCGCATATACACAAGTACACCTCGTCCGGCTTCAGCTATTTGCCGCAAAGCCATGTTCACCTGGTCGCCGCAATCGCATCTCGTACTGCCGAAAACGTGACCCGTCAGGCATTCCGATTCAACTCGAACCAGTACTGGTTCAGACTCGTCGATTTCACCCATGTAGACGGCAATGTGCTCGGAAGGGTCGACATAGCTTTTGTAAACGACTGCGCTGAATACGCCGTGCTGAGTAGGGAGACGGGCTTTCGCTCCGCGTTCAACCAGTTTTTCGTGGCTCATACGGTAGGCGATCACGTCAGCAATAGTTACGATCGGGAATTCGTGTTTTTCCGCCATTTCTTCGAGTTGCGGACGGCGAGCCAGTGTTCCGTCATCGTTGAGGATTTCGCAAATCACTGCGGAAGGATGCTTTCCGGAAAGTTGTACGAGGTCAACCGATCCTTCCGTGTGCCCGGCTCTAACGAGCACGCCGCCTTCCTCGTAGCGCAACGGGAATACGTGACCCGGTTGGACGAAGTTAGCCGCTGTGGATTCACTATTGGAAAGCAACTGGATGGTGTGCGCACGATCTGCCGATGAAATTCCAGTTGTAATTCCGAACTTAGCGTCGACGGTGACGGTAAACGCGGTTCCATGCTCCGCAGTGTTCTTTCGAACCTGCATTGGCAAGCCAATACGATCCAGATCTGCCCCTTGCATAGGGGTGCAAATAAGACCTTTCGCCTCGTTCGCCATAAGAGTAATGGTCTGATCAGTAACATCCTCAGCCGCTACAACCATGTCACCCTCGTTCTCGCGGTCTTCATCATCGACGAGAATCACGATTCCGCCCTTTTTGATCTGGGCTATCGCGCGCTCCACAGATTCAATGGCACGCTCGTCGACCGTGTCAGGAATATGTGGGTTGGAAGTGATGTTTGCTGGGGACATTATTTCTGTAGTTTGCCTATGTATGGCTCAATCAGGTTCGCAACGTATTTAGCAGTTACGTCTGCTTCGAGATTTACTTTTGAACCTTCTGGTCGTTCGTTCAACGTCGTGTGATCAAAGGTGTATGGGATGATCGCGATGCTGAAGCTGTCCTTGTTCCTGTCCACGACGGTCAGACTTGTCCCGTCGACCGTAATGAAGCCTTTTTCGACTACGCTTTCGATTATATTCGCTGGAGCCTCGATCACTATGATCCGGGAATTGCCATCCTCAACAACCGACCGAACCGTCCCTACGCCGTCGACATGCCCCTGCACTATGTGTCCGCCAACTCGGTCGCCGTAACGCAGTGACCTTTCGAGGTTTACTTTGCTGCCTTGTTCTAGCGCGCCAAAATTAGTGCGATTTCGGGTCTCAGGCACGGTTTCAACTGTGAAGGTAGAGTCCGTTTCGGACAGTGCCGTCACGGTTAGACACGCACCGGCTACCATGATCGATTCGGAAATCTCTAAATCGTCAAGTACCTGATTCGCTCGCACGACGAGAGTTTCGCCGTCGTACGACTCGACCGTGCCGACCTCTTCAATGATTCCTGAAAACATGTATCTGGTATGAATGTGTTGGCGAACTTTTGAGGTTACGCGAGCAGCTTTTCGCTAGTTACGAACAACGTAACCTTCAACCAGAATATCGCCATCGAACGCCTGATGGTTGACATTTTTTAGCCGTACGGCATCTCCGAGTGAGGAGATCCCGGTACTGGCGATCGGTCCAGGAGCATCTGAACCACCGATTAGTTTCGGTGCGATAAAAGCCGAAATCTTGTCGACCAGACCAGCTTGGATTACCGCACCAGCGAGTCCTGCTCCCGCTTCGATCATAACGTTATGAAGCCCCTTCGATCCGAGAAGCTTTACTACTTCCTCAAGATCAACCTTTCCGTCTACGAGACCAGTCCTGTGGACCATGACAGATTCGGTGGGCGGCTCTACGTCGGTGTTCTCTCCAACCACCCATAGAACATCACCTGATTCTGCAAGTAGCGGCGCGTCCGAAGGCATTCGACCGTCGGTATCCACCACGACCCTTAGTAATGGTCGGCCTGTAGGGTTCCCCTCTAGGTCCCTAGCAGTAAGGCGGGGCTTGTCTACGACTACGGTTCCGATCCCTGTAACCAACGCATCCGCCTGTCTCCTCATCTCGTGCACTTTTGCGCGCGAGCTTTCGTTGGTGATCCACTGTGATTCGCCGGTACGCGTTGCTGTCTTGCCATCAAGACTGGTTGCCAGCTTTAACGTCACCAGCGGTCGACGCGTCTTCAGGTGATGTGCGAAACCCTTGATGACTTGGACAGCTATTTGCAGCTGATCAGAGCTTGCCTCAGTATCGACCTCGACGCCGGAAGCTTTAAGTTGACGAAAGCCGTTGCCTGAGACGCTTGGGTTCGGATCTTCAATCGGAGAAACAACCTTCGAGATACCTGCGGAGATTATCGCGTCGGTGCAGGGTGGGGCGACTCCCTGAAATGCGTGCGGTTCAAGTGAGCAGTAGAGCGTCGCTCCTCGAGCAGACTCGCCTGCTTTGTCGAGAGCTATGGGCTCGGCGTGTTTACCGGGGCGTGGCTCGGTTACGCCTTCACCGATAACTACACCGTCTTTGACAACTACTGCTCCAACGCTCGGGCGCGGAGCAACCCCGCCTAGACCTTGTTGGGCGAGTTCGAGTGCTCTATCGAGTGGATTTCCTATTTCATCACCTCAACGGAGAGTCAGGAACGCTTAATGTGCTTGTCGAAGTCGAGGTGAGCTCGGCTTGCGGTCGGTGACTGTTGACCTTGATATCGACTGTTTAGCTCTTTAGAACCGTAGGGGCGGTCAACTTCGGTTGTCATTTGCTGGAAGGAAATCTGGCCGATACGCATTCCGAAGTAAAGGGTGATCGGTAATCGAGAGACGTTTGCCAGTTCGAGAGTGAGATTTCCCGACCAACCAGGATCAATGAAGCCTGCTGTCGAGTGGATCATCAATCCTAGTCGACCGAGGGAACTCTTACCTTCAATTCTTGCGACAAGATCGTTCGCAAGAGTGAGTTTCTCCAGTGTGCTTCCCAGAACAAACTCTCCCGGGTGAAGCATAAACGGCTCATCATCCTGGATGATCACTTCTTCCGTGAGGTTCGGAACATCCTTGCGCAGGTCGATGTAGGGGAGGGTTGAGTTACGAAATACGAGGATCTTGTTCGCAAGATGAAAGTCGACGCTTGCCGGTTGTACGTCACGATCTGAGTACGGCTCGATTTCAATTGAACCGTTAGAAATTGCTTCCCTGATCGATCGGTCGCTGAGGACCATGCGTCGTTCTCCTGACTGTGCTTCTCGAAGTCGTGTGAGAGCGGCCAGTAGAGCCATTTCTCACGCATGCCAAGGGATTGTAAGCGTTAGACCAACACGGCGGGAAAATAATTCATCAAAACAAAAGGGCGAACCTTGTTACCTAGGTTCGCCCTTATTGATTCAGTTTGTGAATTTATCCGCCGATGGCGAAAACAGCCTGGATTGAGACTGCCAGGTTCACATCTCCAGATGAGATTGGTGAAGACTTGAACACACCATCCTTAGCGGCCATTTCAGCCTGGGGGTAAGCAGTTGCCATTGGAACTGAGCTTCCATGCTCGGTCAGGTAGACCAGCGGGCCAAGCGTTACACCCAGTGCTCGAGCGTAAACGTCAGCCTTTGCCAGAGCGTCGGCAGCAGCGATCTGACGGATGTGCTCTGCGTAGGCCGAGGTGTCGTCAACTGTGAAATGTATTGAGTGAATACGAACCAGGTCACCACCAGCCGTAGCCGCGGTGTCCACGACCGGACTCAAGTCGTCGATGTCACGAACGGTGGCTTGCACCGTGTTGCTAACCGTGTAACCGGTGATTCGCGGCTCAGTGTGTCGACCAAGTGAGTCAGATACTTCAACCCAGACCGTTTGCGGGTAAATGTTGAAGTTGGTAGTCACAATGTCGTCTTCAGATACGCCGTTGTCCTTGATGGCATTGAGAACGCGTTCCATTGCCTCGGCTGCCTTTTTTCGCGCCTCGGCAACAGTCTCTTCGCGTGACTCTACGCCGATGGAGATTTGTGCCACGTCGGCAGGAATCTCAATGGTTCCCTGGCCTGTTACCCAAATCCCTGAGTTTGAAACGTCGACTTTGGTCTGGTACGAACTGAGCCCGGCTGGAAACACCTCATACGCATCAGCACCTAGTGCTGGGATGCCGATCGAAACAGCGGTATCCACAACTTGAAACGACTCACTAGAGCCAGAACTGATACTGCTCACTTCGTTTGACGGTACACCTATTACCGTATCAACTGTGTTGTTGTCATTTGTTTCTACATCAGTACCACTGGTGCATGCCATTGCAACTACCGTGAAGATTGCGAGGGCGGATACCAGCAATACTCTCCATGGATTTCGGAGAACTATTGCAATCATGACTGTCACCTCTTGTCTCTTTTCTGGTCGAGAGAGATGCTTTACTGCTCTTGACCGATTGATTACTGATTTGCGACAAAAATATCGCTGTTACAGGAGAGACGAACGGGGGCTGGGTTTTGTTCCACCGAGTTTCGTGGCATCACAAATTTGCGTGATATGCCGTTCATGGAAGTGACTGGGTTACCTGCTGTGAATTCGTCGAATTCCGGTCCAGGCAATAACTGACAGTACCGTCAGTGCTGCAAGCGCAAGTTGCAGTTCACGAACAGGTATGGCAATGCCATCGTCTGACGACTGCTTATGCGAATCGGCAGCTACTTCTGCTCCATCCATGGATTCGGCAATTACGGCGTCAGCCGACGCACCATCGGATCCAACTTCCTCAAGCTCCATCGTTATCGTCATTGAGTCGTCGGCATCACTTTGGAGTTGAGGGGCACCTTCACCGACAGCGAGTGCTGGTGGTTCAGATTCTGCCCCAATTTCCATTTTTGGAGCCGGTTCCGATTGAATTTCGCTAGTGTCACTGGATGCTTTGGTGAGCGGCTCCGCTAATTCTGCCGTTGCAGTAGGCGGCACATCACGCCCTGATTCAGTGACCGGTACGCTTTCTGCAACGTCTACGAAGGCTTCGTCCTCAATTGCCCCATCGGCCATTTCGGCGTTGAACAATAGTTTAGTATCAGCAACAGTTGCTTCCGTGGCGAAAGACGAGGTGGTCGCCGATTCATCGCTATCAGCTCTAGATTGCTCAACCAATCCTGAAACGTCGCCGATGGTCAAGAGGGCAACGCTTAGAGCAGCAATTCCGGCGATTATTGCAGGTGCCAAGGCCAGCTTTCGCTGTGGCGCGAATAACTCCGTCACGCGGGTCATGCCTGACTCCGCTCGTTTAGCGGCGGCGACCATTTCTGGCGTAATAGCGAACGACCTCGGAGATTCTATTCGGTCAACACGTCCTAGCACATCTCGGAGGGCTTGTTGGGTCGAAAGGTTCTTTTCGAGTACAGGGTCGTTTTGCATCATCTGTCGGACGGTATTCAACTCGTCCTGTGACGCGTTCTCTTCGACGTAGGCGTTGATTGCCTCGTCTATCGAATATCTACGGCCGATCAGACGATTTATTACCTTACGAACCACTCTATTCAATTACTCCTTGTCTTATAGACGCATTGATGCGGGTAAAAGTTCCGGTTGCTGTTGAACACAGTCACGCATTCGAGCTCGGGCACGGTTCAATCGAGACTTCACCGTGCCGATTGAAACGCCAATTGATTCAGCTGCCTCGTCGTACTGATAACCCTCTATGTCGATCATCACCATTGCGAATCTGTGGTCTTCGGAAAGACCATCCAGGCAGTGAACAATAAGGCGCGCAAGCTCGGAATTCAGGGCGTCGGCCAGAGGGTCTTGTGAATCGTCCTCGACGATTTCGGAGAAATATACGATGTCTTTTTCGATAGAAGATTCGCCGCGTCGGGCAACCTTCCTTAGGTAATCTAGCGAGGCATTTTTGGCGATCCGGAACAGCCAGGCTCGGAAAATTCCACCTCGATAGCTCGAAATCTTACGAAAGGCGGATATAAAGGTGTCCTGGGTGATGTCTTCGGCAGTTGCACGATTTCTGACCGTTCGGAGTACCACGGCGAAAATGGCGTCCTGATACTCGACCACAAGCCGATTAAATGCGTCGTAGTCGCCGTCACGTGAGAGCTGGATTAGTCGCTGTTCATCGAAACTGGTCAATGTATTCTCATACGGAATATCGCTGGCTACATGCTACTAGCCGCTCAGCGATTAGGCATTCTCTGTGCGAAACGATACTGCTCGATTACGTTGAACATGGCGCGCCCTTGTTATATTCGATGCAAGGCAGCATTCTTGCCCAACACTCAGGCATCTTATACGGATACAAATATTCATCGATATGCGTGCAGCACTTAGAGATACAGCAGAAACAATCATCACAGCGGTGGTGATATTCCTTGTGTTGCAAGGAACCACCCAAAGTTTCTTGATAGATGGATCCTCCATGGAACCTACTTTGCTGCAAAACGAGCGACTCCTAGTGAACCGATTCGTTTACGCGAAAGCATCGTTCAGCCTGTTTGGAGAACAGAATTATTTGTTTGGTGGACCGCGACGTGGCGATGTCGTCGTATTCCATCCACCGGACGGTTCCGACACCGAGTTTGTAAAGAGAATTGTCGGCATGCCAGGTGATTGGATCGATCTCGATGGCGAGTCGGTCTACGTCAACGGAGAGAAAACAAGTTACGTCGATGTAAACACCGCAAGACGTAGCGACGATTACCCTATGCAGGTTCCTCCAGAGGAATATTTCGTGCTCGGTGATAATCGACGTGTATCAGTCGATTCACGAAATTGGGGGACTGTTAGCAGAGATTCTTTAGTAGGGAGGGCGTGGGCGGTTTACTGGCCGATTCAAGCTCTCAAGATTTTCGGGTAACCCGCTCAATATTTCGAAAGATCTACTTCATGAAATCGGCGATTTTCTCGCCAATTGTCATTGCCGGAGAGTTTGTATTCGCTCTCGGACAGTCTGGCATTATCGACAGGTCCGCTACACGAAGCCCTTTTATTCCGTGAACCTGGCCATACTGGTTTACTACTGCCATCGGATTTGACTCAACTCCCATTTGCGCGGTGCAGGAAATGTGATGCATAGTGTGCGCATTCAAGAGTAGCCAGTGATCTAATGATTCATCGCAAACCAGATCGGTCGGCAAGGGATCGATCAGCTCTTTCAGAATTCCATGGTAAGCGGGATGTTTTCCGAACTCGATGTGCATCCTTACTGCGTCTCGCATTCGTGACAGGTCGTAAGGATGGTCGAGCAAGTGATAGTCGAGTTCGGGCTGAACATCAGAGTCAGCTGAGACCAAACGCATCTCCCCTGCGGCTTTCGCGAGATAAAGACCGGCGCTCATCAGGAACTCGCGGTTTACAGAGTTCCAGCGCATCACTGCAATCATGTCGTTTCTTAGCTCGGAACCCTTCGCTGTGTAGCGAAGGGCAGTTTTCTGCGGACCTGTTAGGACGTCGGGCATTGGGAAGTTATCTTCTGCTCGCCAACGCACGTGGACCGATGGGTGATCACGTAAGTTCTGACCAACTCCCGGCATATCGGATATAACGGGGACTCCTACAGCTTCCAATTGTTCATGAGGACCGATTCCCGAAAGCATCAGAAGATGCGGAGAACCGATTGGACCAGCGCTCAAAACGACTTCTTCTGCTGTCGCCTTTATTTGTTCGCCATTTTTCTTGAACTCAATTCCCAAAGCGGAACCGTTTTCGATGAGGATACGCGTTGCGTGACTATCGGCGCTTATCGAGAAATTTGGACGATCCCGTGCCATGGTCAAATAGCCAATCGCAGTGCTCCATCGAATCCCGTCTGGATTGTTCAGTGGTAGAGGTCCAACGCCGGTCGAAGCCGGGTGATTATGGTCGTAGGTACGCGGAAATCCGGACGCTGTAACTGCTTCGATAAACGCTGCTTGATCATCGACCAGTTCGTCAGGCTGATAGCGACGCACAACTATTGGTCCGTCGTTTCCGTGATATTGATCGGTAACGTCGAGATCGTTCTCGAGTTTTTTCATGAAGGGGAGAACTTTTTCGTACGACCACTCATCGTTCCCCGCTTCTACCCAGGCTTCGAAATCTTCAGGGATTGCTCTCAGGTACACCTGTCCGTTGATTGCACTTGTTCCGCCAGTGATTTTTCCTCGCGGAACCTGCATGTTGTCGTGGAGCGACGTAGCACGTGCGACGAAATCCCAGTTGTGCTCGCCATCCGGGGCGATAGCAAGATCGGTGCCAGTCGCGTGACCCTGCCGAATCTCGTCGGGCAGTTCATCAATATTTGCATAGTCATGTCCCGCCTCCACAAGGAGAATTTTCTTACTCGGGTCCTCGGACAATCGAGTAGCGAGGGCGGCACCTGCCGACCCTGCACCGACGACAATAACGTCATACTCAGGGTTAGGCATCTAAGCTCAACTTTAGGAAGTGATTACGAGTTGTGGAATCAACGACGCTTAGATTGCGGGGTTCGTCGGTGGTGTGAATGACCAGTCGTCGCGAGACCGACCGTTCTTGTCCCAGACGACCTGGCCGTTCTTGACCGTCATTTCGCAAATGATTCGCTTGTCTGTTTTGAAGACTCGGTTGCCTGATCCGTTGTCGACCAGACCGAAATTTCCCTCAGATACGTTCAACACCGCAATGTCAGCCGGGCGAGTTTGACCCAAGTTCCCGAGTTCGGGGTGACCAATCGCCTGAGCGGGATCCCATGTCGAACGCTTCACTATGTCGGGCAATTTCATTCCAAGAGCAAGCAGTTTGGTCATCGTTTCGGGCATAGTCGCCTGATTCACCAAAATACTCGATCGGTGCATATCTGTGGAAATGGTATCCGGAATAAATCCTTGTTCAATTGCAGCCTTGGCAATACGGAACGAGAAGCTACCTGCGCCATGGCCAACGTCGAACTGCACGCCTCGGTCTCTTGCTTCAAAAAAGTAGGGCTTTACTTTGTCGTCGCCATCAGTCATTGGCTTGCTCATGGCGTAACAGTGAGTCACCATGTCGCCAGGACGCAGGTGCTCCAACATCATTTCCGCCATAGGCCGAGTGTGAATTGGTGATTGATCGACCATCAGGTAAACCCCGGTCTCTTCAGCCGCCTGAACACCTCGATCTAGTGGTTCCCAACCTGGACCCATGTAATGAGCGACTTTTACACCTACGATCAAGTCTGGGCGTTGAGCGATTTTTGCGGCGGTTAGATCTACATCCATTCCATCTAGGTCTTGCTCGGGTTGACCAACCATTCCCTCGCCTGAAATGTTCAATAGAGCAAAAACGTTAGTCGTCGCCGGCGCAATTACGAGCTCGTTGAACTCGTCAAAGGTGAGGTGACCGGCACCACCGGCATCTACCGCGGTTGTCGTTCCCTCGGGGAGACAGTGAGCGTCGGGGTGAATTGATGCAGAGTAGCCATAGAAATGTGCGTGAAGATCGACCAGGCCCGGAGTAACGACCAATCCTGATACGTCAGCGACCGTTCGGGCGTGTGATTCTGGTATCTCTTTGCCGACCAAAGCGATGTGACCACCCGAGGTTGCAACATCGAAATGACCGTCGATGTCGTTTGCAGGGTCGATTACTCGACCTCCTTTGAGAAGAAGATCGTATTTACGCACTGCTGTGTCCGATGTCATTTCTAGAACCTCCGAAATCAAGGCAGAATGTATCCGCATATTGCTCGACTAAATAATAGCGCTTTGAGTGATCGGGTGCCTAGATTGAATGCGAAGTTCGGCTCGACTTGCGAAACGAATGTAACACCGGGAAGTTTTGGACTCCCTATTACGGCAAACGTGTCGTACTCTAGAGATTCGAGTTTAGATCGGGCTCTTAGCTCAGTTG
>DBTA01000024.1 GCA_002306815.1 Dehalococcoidia bacterium UBA1328
CGAAAGTCACTGATGTGGGATCGACTAGACTAAAAGAAACGATCTGACCCCGGTCCTTTACTAGATCGATAGCGATTCCAAGACCGTCCGGGTTGCCGCTAGCATCAACAACCACGTCGTACATTTCACCGTCAGTGATTTCTTTAGAAGCTTCCAGCGAATCCTCGTTTGTGGCGTTGATCGTGTGAGTGGCACCGAGTTCAGCAGATTTACGACATCGATACTCTTCGAGATCAATACCTACAACCTGCTGTGCGCCCTGTCGTTCCGCAATCATCGTGAACGTAAGCCCGATACCGCCCTGTCCGATCATTGCAATCTTCTTGCCCATAGGGTTGCCCCAGTGACGAGCAGAATAAAGAGCAGTGCCGGAATGTTGGCACATAACCCACTCTGAGAGATCACCCCATTCCGGAAGCTTGATAAGTCGATCAGCAGTCTGAACAACCTGTTCCCGCATGCCAGCGACGTCACGGGGTATGACGATTACCCGTTGTCCTTCTTTGTAATCCGGGTCACGGCTATCGACAACGACTCCGGCGCATTCGTGCATTGGTGCACCGGGAACGAATGGATAGTCCTCTTCGGGCAAGTCAGCGTCGTATTCAAGGTAAATGTCGCTGCCGCAAATCGAAAGTGATTCAAGTTTTACCTGAACCTCGCCTTCTTCGAGCGGTCCTGGCTCAGGTAAGTCAAGGAACTCGATCTTGCGACGGGCTACAACTCTGGCGGCTTTCACTTCTAACCTCTTGTGGTGATATTGAAAAATGAAACTTCTAATTTTGAAATCGACGGCGAATTCTAACCCGACCCGGCGTATACTCGGCGACCGTTCGCAAGTTAAATCAGTTCGAACTTGAAAGCTGTTCAGTAAAAGTGAAGATCACGCAAATAGAAACGGTACGAGTTAGCGATCCGGCAGACGTGATTTGGGTGAGAGTTCACACTGATACCGGTCTTATCGGACTCGGTGAAACCTGGTACGCGTCAAAGACGGTCGAATCCGCGGTCCACGATCATTTTGCACCGTTAGTGGTTGGACGCGATCCGTTTGCGATTGAACGCCACTGGCTGAACATGTTCCGACTTTCTGATCACGCTGGGTACGGTGGCGCAGAGTTGCGGGCAATATCGGCCATCGACATGGCACTTTGGGACATCAAGGGTCAGGCAACCGGTGTTCCGGTTTACGAGCTGCTCGGCGGGGCTGTCCGCAAAAACATCAGGGTGTACGCCACTGGTGCACCGTTCGAGGGTTGCGGCGATCTTGCGCGCGAGCTGATCGACGACGGAATTATTGCTATGAAGATGGGACCAACGATTCCCATCGCCACTCCTTCAGAAGGGCAATATCTATCACCAAAAGTTCTTGACCATGTGCTCAAGCCGTTCAGAGACGTGCGAGATGCTGTTGGTGACGACATAAAAATCGCCAACGACGGTCATGGAAAGTGGGCTTTGCCAGTCGCAATTCAAATTGCCAAAGCGATGGAACCGCTCGACATCATGTGGCAAGAAGATTTGATGCCCTTGTTGAACCCTGAAGCGTTGAGGCAACTGCAAGATTCGACCACCACTCCAGTTTGTATTTCTGAACGTCTGCTGACTCGCTGGCAATTGCGAGATTTCATCCAAAATGGGGCAGCGCAGATCGTAATGCCCGATCTGATCTGGACTGGTGGAATCAGCGAGACACACCGCATCGCCGTAATGGCATCTGCTCACCAGGTTCCAGTCGCGCCCCATGATGCGACCGGTCCGGTAAATATTTTTGCCTGCGCTCACATTTGTATGAATTCGCCGAACGCCATGATCATGGAGCACGTGCGACCGTATTTGTATGGCTGGTACGGAGATTTTGTAGATCCTCTTCCACCGATTGAAAATGGCTGGTTACACGCACCTCAAAATCCGGGGATAGGAACACGACTTCGTCCCGAGGTATTCGATCGTTCTGATGTAATTCTCCGATTCAGCGACGAGTCGATCATGATTCCCGGAATGAATGACGAAGGCTGGACTGGCGGTGATAACTTTCCGCTCGACATGTGGTCGGACATGGAGCAAATGCTCGATTTCCGCGCGCAGGGCGATCCCATCTCTGACCGACTATCAAGAGGATCCGGTGACTCACCTACGGGAGGTCCGGGTGGTGGAATTGCCACGTGGTTCAAAGAAGATGATTCGAGCGAATCTGAGTCATCCGAGGAGGATCGGCAATGATCATCACCAAGATCGAAACCATCCGAGTCGGGCAATTCTCCGATTTAATCTTTGTCCAGGTTCACACCGACACCGGACTGATCGGACTCGGCGAAACCTGGTACGGCGCTTCAACAGTCGAGTCGGCGATTCACGATCATTTTGGACCTTTGCTTATCGGTCGTGATCCGGCGGAGATTGAGCGTCACTGGCAAACAATGTTCCGCCTGTCAGATCACGCGGGCTACGGCGGAGCCGAGCTAAGGGCGATATCTGCTCTCGATGTTGCACTTTGGGACATCAAAGGCCAGGTTCTTCAACTTCCAATATTCGAGATTCTAGGTGGAGGAACTCGACACCGAATCAAGGTTTACAACACTCTCGGCGTGTTTTGTGACATCACCGAAGGCTACGACGTGTGGAAAGACCCGGTAGAAGTGGCTCAAAGCCTTCTTGACGAAGGTATAACCGGCATGAAAATGTCTCCGACTGATTTCATCGCCAGAGAAACCGACGGGCAAATCCTTTTCAAAGATGATCTCGATTGGGTGCTGCGTCCACTACGAGAAATACGAGACAAACTCGGCATGGCAATAGAGGTTGCCAACGATGCACATGCCAAGTGGAATCTTCCGACGGCGCTGCGAATAGTGCGAGAAATGGAACCGCTTCGACCAATGTGGCACGAAGAGCTAATTTCGCCGCTAAACGAAGAAGCCCATGTGCGCTTGCAGGATGCTACTTCGACACCGATCGCCGCTGCTGAGAGGCTTATGACTCGTTATCAGCATCGGCGTTTCATAGAATCGCCGGCTGCTCGCATCACGATGCCCGATCTCACGTGGACAGGCGGAATTTCCGAGGTAAAGAAAATCGGAATCCTCGCGTCCGCCCACCAGATGCCAATTGCACCGCACGATTGCGTTGGTCCGGTAAACATGTTCGCCTGCGCTCATATCGCAATGTCGACACCAAACGTGATGATAATGGAATACAACCGCGCCACGCACCGCGGCTGGTACGGCGATTTCATCGAGCCAAATTTCGTCGTTGAAGACGGCTATCTAATGGCGCCGACAGAACCCGGGCTTGGTACACGTCTTAAGGCTTCGGTGAAAGATCGTCCAGACGCCACTGTTCGCATGAGCAATGAATCACGAGAACCCTGGTTGATGTCGAACAAACGTTACACATACCCGCCTCCGGAATTGCAGGACGAATTCATCAATAGCACGCCTCGCCGCAAGTCAGGCTCTGAAGCGGTTTACTACGACTAAATATTCTGACCACAGCAGGCACTTCGAAAGATCGGTAAATGAAAGGTAGCGAAAACAAGAAGCGAATCATATTTATTGGAGCCGGCGCGGTTGGCACCTATCTAGGGGGATGGCTTTCGCATACCGGACATGACGTAACACTGGTCGATATGTGGGATGAACAGGTTGAGACCATTCGAAAAAAAGGTCTCCAGTTAACGGGACCACACGAGCCGTTCACCGCGCACCCCACCATCTGGCACTTACACGAAAACGAACTGGTTTCGCGTGAAGATCAGTACGATATTGGTTTCGTCGCTGTGAAGGCTTACGACACTGCCTGGGCAGCAAAATTCATAAATAAATTCGTTAAGCCCGATGGATACATCGTCTCTTCACAGAACACCTGGACCGACCCAGCGATTGCCGAAGCTGTCGGTGCAGACAGGGCGGTGGGACTCGTGATGTCGAGTATTTCGGTCGCTATGTGGGAAGCTGGAAAGGTAGAGCGCCCGGGCGACACTCGCCGACGCGATCACGGACATATCGTGTTCAGGGCAGGCAATCACGATGGCAGCGACACACCGAGACTACACGAAATAGTCGACATTCTTGATCCGATAGACGGCGGCAAAATCACCACCAATCTTTGGGGAGAACGCTGGGCGAAGCTGAGCCAGAACTCAATGGGTAACCCTGTCGCTGCTGCCAGCGGCATGGGAATGGCCGATTTGAACAAGCACGCTCGTGGACGAGAGCTGCAGATTCGCCTTGCCCAGGAGGTCGCAACGGTCGGACTCGCTTTGGGGTACGAAGTTGAAAACTTCGGCGGTAAACTTGCCCAAAATTGGGCAGACGCCTCTCATGGGGACGTTTACGAGCTGCTTGACGGAGAACTGGCTGAAAAAACCAACGGCGCAAACTGGCGGCCATCGATGGCTCAGGACGTGGTCAAAGGTCGACCGACCGAGATTTACCAGATGAACGGCTTCGTTTGCGAGCAGGGCGACAAAGTGGGTGTCGACACCCCTGTTAATGCGGCAATGACTGACGTTATTCGGGCAATCGACGCAAAAGAGATTGATGCAGGGTTCGAAAACGTTGATCGAGTTCTAAAGTCGGCTGGCTATTAGGAAACCAACCACGGGGTGTAGAACTGTGAACGTGAAGAAATCACCCGTGTTCGCAGGTCAAATCCCCGACACGCTCGGGTAAAGTCTGACGGATCCAGTAACAGCGCTTTCCACCTCATATATCCGGATTTGAAAAGACCTAATTGCCCGGCATTCACGAAGACACACTTGTAGCACTTGACCTCGAAACCACCGGGGTCAACTCAAGTAACGACCACATAATCGAGGTCGGCGCGGTCAAATTCGTAGGGGACAAACAGGTCGATACCCTGAGCACGCTGGTAAATCCGAACCGCAAACTCTCAAGTTTCATCGTCGGTCTAACCGGGATCAATCAGGAAGATGTCGACGCCGCACCTCAGTGGGATGACGTGAAAGATGAAGTTGCCGATTTCATCGCAGGCGTACCGATCATCGGACACAACATAGGCTTTGACGCCTCGTTTCTGCGCTCGCACGGTGTGAAACCTGACGGACTATACGACACGATGTCGATGGCGGAGATCGCACTGCCTTACGGCCCAGAGTACAGCCTTGTACGATTGTCACAGCGGCTTGGCTTTTCACATGATGATCCTCATCGAGCGCTCTCTGACGCGCTGGTAACTAGGGACTTATTTCTTCACTTACTTGAAATCATCGAAGGTTTCGATAGGTCAGTCCTCGAGCAAATAGAAGCTTTGGGAGAAAAGGCATCGACGCCGTTGGGCCGTCTTGCCGGAAGAATCCTCGAGTCAGATGATTCTCCACTCCTACCGACGAGTGACAGCATTACGGGGATTGATCACAAAGAACTTGGTCAGCGACTGCGTTCCACAAACAGGACTCCGTCCGTAGAACCGCACAAATACGACCAGGACGAAATCGACGGTGAGTCCGTAATGGATTCGGTCAAGTCGATATTCGGGTCAGCCGGAGCGCTGGAAGAAACGCTGGACGGCTATGAATCGCGACCTGAACAACTCGAAATGGCTGAAGCGGTCACGAACGCTATCGAGAACGGCGAACATCTCGTGGTCGAAGCGGGAACCGGTGTCGGGAAATCGCTCGCATATCTCATTCCGTCGGTGCTTTATGCAATTCGACAGGGAAAAAAGGTTGTTGTTTCCACCAACACGATCAACCTGCAGGAGCAACTAACCGGGAAAGACATTGGAATTTCATCGAACGCACTTGAAGCCTACGGTGACAAGTCTGACCGTCTAAGAGCCGCCCAACTAAAAGGTAGAGCAAACTATGTCTGCTTCAAGAGATGGCAGAACGCTGTTCTTTCTTCGGATCCCAACGATGTCGAGTCCAAAATTCTCTCTAAGCTTCTTGTTTGGCTTCAAGAAACCGAAACTGGTGACCGCGGTGAACTCGCGCTGGGACGCCTGACGCCAATGTTCTCTCGGTACTCAGCTCAGGGAGCGCTGATGTGTCCGTCGAACGAAGGCCCTTGTTTTCTCCGGACCGCACGCAATAAGGCGAATGCTTCAAACGTCGTCGTGATCAACCATGCGCTTCTCATGTCTGACATTGCGATGGGTGGTGGACTCTTGCCAGATCACGACGTTCTCGTGATCGATGAAGCTCATCATCTCGAATCTGCGGCAACGAACCATCTCGGGTTTTCTGTAAACCAGTTCCAACTTGAAAACGAACTCCGCCAACTCACCGGCCATAGGGGAATTCTCGGGCGACTAGCAGCAGTCATTTCGAAAGGCGAGATAAACGCCCTTGATGCATCGACTCATATTGCTACACAGGCGGTCGAAGCTGTTGATTCTGCGATCCAAAATGCCGCTGTGATGTTCGATCTCGCCGCTCAGATTGCTTCGGAATCAACACGAGGTTCTCAGCAACAGTCTGAACTACGGTTGACCGAATCGGTGAGAACGCAGCCAATCTGGAGCGATCTTGAAATCGCCTGGGAGAACGCAAACACTCTACTACTAGGGGTATCGGAGCATCTTGGAGATCTGTGTGAACAGGCGAGCGCCACGAAAGATAGTTCTGCTGAAGGACTCGTTCTCGATGCTTACTCGGTCAAGGATTCAATCGAATCCGCGGTCACATCACTTCGTCAAGCTATTCCCGAACCAGACGACGAAAGCGTCTACTGGTTGCGCACCCAAACTGGTAACCGCGGAACCAACATCAACGGTGCACCACTCGATGTGTCGACGAAGCTAAATCAGGCGCTTTTTGACGGCGCTCGCTCGGTAATACTGACCGGGGCAACGATCGCATATGAGAAGAGTTTCGAGCGATACCGAAACTCGATCGGACTGTCCACGGGTAATGATATAGCTCTGGGTTCACCATACGACTACCGCAAGAACACGTTGATCGCTGTTCCGGAAGATCTGCCAGCACCAGGCGAAGCGGGATTCGCCAACGCGACAGCAGTTACGCTAATCGATATAGCTCGATCCAGCGCGGGACGGGTCCTGGCTTTATTTACTTCGATATCCGCCCTCGATAATGCGAGAAAGGCGATAACGCCAGTTCTCGGACGGGATGGAATTCGCGTTATAGCTCAGGGAGCCGACGGCTCTCCGGGTCGGATAATGCGAATGCTTGCTGAGGACGAACCGACTATTGCGTTGGGAACAAGTAGCCTCTGGGAGGGTGTTGACCTTCAAGGTGCTTCATTGAACGCACTGGTCATGGCTCGATTGCCATTTCCGGTTCCATCCGACCCGATTGTCGCCGCTCGAAGCGAGATGTACGAGGACGGGTTCAATGAATACAGCATTCCGGAGGCTGTGCAAAGATTCCGCCAGGGCTTTGGCCGACTTATTCGATCGAAGACAGATCGCGGTGTGTTTGTAATCCTCGACAACAGAATTGTGACGAAAAATTACGGCGTGAAGTTCCAGCGATCTCTTCCGAGATGCACGGTGCGCCGTGTTAGCAAAGAACGCCTGTTTCCTCTTCTACAGAGCTGGCGTGACGGGACCTTTGAGTGACGACTACTGAGAACAACACGACAACGGCGGACACGATCTCACTTCAAATCGGATATGTCGACATTGAGGCGACTCTGGACGGGGGGCAGGCGTTTCGCTGGTGGCCGTCAGACTCACAGGACGGAAGCTACCGGGGAGTGGTCGGTAGACGAGTGTTGAGTATTCGAGAAGCTCCTGGTGGAGTGGAAGTAACTCCGGTTGACGGCAAACCTTACGACGGTGTGGAACATTCGACGCTGGATTACCTCGGTCAGGATCAGGACCTGGAAGGGTTCCGATCGCATTTTGAGGACGATCCGTGTCTGGGTCCGGCTCTTCGCGGATATTCCGGCTTGCGTGTTCTGAGACAGGATCCCTGGGAGTGCTTGTTTAGTTTCATCACATCAAGTACGTCCAATATCCCCAGGATTAAGTTGAACGTAGGTTCGGCGGCTGAGCATCTTGGATACTCGGTAGGACCGAATGCTCGAGACGTTACGTTCCCTGAACCGGAAATCATAGTTGAGGCTGGAGCGCAGTTCCTGCGTGATCTTGGCTTTGGTTTTCGAGCCAAGTACCTGGTTCCCGCAGCAGAAGCTGTAGCATCAGGCAATTTACGTCTAAACGATCTAAGAGAAGCGACTTACGAAGATGCGCGAGCGGAACTTGTATCTCTACACGGAGTGGGCGAGAAAGTCGCCGATTGTGTTCTCGCTTTCTCACTTGATAAACCCGAATCGTTCATTGTCGACCGACACATCCTGCGGGCACTCCATAAGTGGTACAAACTGCCTGAAAAATCCACGCTTACATACGCCGCCGACTGGGCGCGTGACTATTTCGGCGAGTATTCAGCGCTTGCAAACCAGTACATGTTTCATCGAGAGCGGCTCTCACGCCGTGCCTCGGAGTGGGGTGGGGCACACGTAGATCGGGCATTGCCCGAGGACGGGAGTTAGCTGGTTAGAAACCCGGGGAATCGACTTCGAGCCAGTTCGAGCTCTTCCTGTTTGGAAACCACTTTGCTGTCCAATCTGGCCCTACGAACGATGTCCATAATTTCGCCAATGATCGGTCCCTGTGGGATTCCGATCTCTAGCAAGTCATCCCCGTTGATTTCTGGCGTTACGAATCTGATAGTTTCCAAATAATCTTTCAATCGCTTTTGGCGCGGTAGTGGTGGCCCGATCTGTTGGTAGGCCCGTATTGATGCCTCTGGAACGTCATGCAGTAACTCTTCTACTTCGCTGGGTAGAAGATCGTCTCTATCCAGAACGGTTACGCGCTTCGCAAGTTCCGCGTTGCCAATTATCGATTCGCCCCAGTCAAGAGGACCATTGAAACGAGCGACCACTTGCGCGGCCTCATCATCGCTGAGACCAAATGTGATTAGCGCAAGCAAGTCTTGATTATCGTTGGGAATTTGATGGTTTTCTGTGAGAGATTCGAGGATCTGGAAGTTTTTAGCGCCAATCCGAAATCCAGGACTTATGGCGGCTAATATATCGAGCTCTTCGGCGGATTTAAGCATTTCGACAAATCCGAGTTCGTTGAGGATAAGCTCGAATTCTCGACGAACCCTGTCACCACTCAAGTTGTCTATCACCTCGATTGAGTTTTCAATCAATTGTTCTGTCCGAGCGTCGAATGAAAAGCCAAGTCTCGACGCGTAACGGATCGCACGGAATATTCGAGTAGGATCATCAAGAAAGCTGCCGTCGTGGTGAACTTTGATCCGTTTTCGCAGTATGTCGGCAAAGCCGTTCGATGGATCAAAGAGCGCGCCCCATGTCTCAACTGAAAGGCTGATCCCCATCGAGTTGACCGTGAAATCTCGGCGCAAGAGATCGGCTTCAATTGACGATGTTTCTACATCTGGCAGCGATGCTGATTCTGAGTATGTTTCCGAGCGTGCGGTGACGATATCAATCGTGGCGAACGTTTCGAAAACGTCCGATGTGTCTATCTTGAAGGTCAGGAACTGTGACTCGACGGGGGCAGTGGCTCCAATTCGCGACGCAAGCATCGTTGCAAAGCCCGCAGCGTCTCCTTCAACGGAAATATCGATATCTCCGGGTTCTCGACCAATCACCAGATCGCGTACGACGCCGCCAACAACATAAACGCCGTTTACGCCATCGTTTTCAACCGCCAGATCGCGGCATGCTTCGAAAACTCGCTGGCTCTCTAAAGAAGAATATGATGTGAGTAATTGGGAAAGGTTCGGCATAGTGATTGACGTCCTCAGATTTGGTCAATGCTAAGGCGGATGTGGCGTTTTATGCCTCAACGATTCGATGTTGCGTTGCTAGAATTTAGCGCACGTTCAATTTAGATACGAAAGTTTCACGCGCCTAATGACGACAGACGCACCAGTAAAAATCGACATATTTATCGACTACACCTGACCATGGGTTCGTCAGGCCGGCATTTGGTTGGCCAGGGTAAAAGTAGAACTTGGAGATGATCTCCAAATCAATTGGCGCAGCTTTGCGCTAGAGCAGGTCAACTCTAAAGAGAGCGACGATTGGAAGGCGTGGGAACAGGGGCCTGACTATGTCAGCCGAGGACTCTGGCCTTTGCGGGGCGGAATAGCTGCAAGAGCACAAGGAGCCGACGCGCATAATCGCTATATGGACAAAATTCTCGAAGCCAAGCATGTAAATCGCGAAGATGTCAGAACAAGGGAAGCGGTGCTCGAAATAGCAGAAGCTGCGAATCTGGATATTGAGAAATTCGTAGAAGTTATCGACGATCCAGACACTCTTGCTCAAATTGGGACCGACCACGAGGACGCACTAGCACGTGGAGTTTTTGGCACACCTACATTTGTCTTTGCAGACGGCACTTCCGCGTTCCTGAAAATGTTCACTCCGCCTGAAGATGAGTCGATGAGCGCATTCAATGACTTCATGGGTATCGCGAGTAAACGAAAATACTTTGGGGAGCTAAAGCGTCCTCAACCGCCATGGCCGCGCGGCGCACGAGACTAGCGTTGACTAACCAGCTGCTAGATGAAGACCAGTTGAGTGAATTGGAATCAGTTCTCTGTATCGAGTTTCGAGACAAATCGCTTCTGGAACTCGCTGTTACACACCAGTCTTATGTGAACGAACATCCCAACGATCCACCGATTTCGAACGAACGGCTCGAATTTTTAGGGGATTCGATTGTTGGAATGGTGGTCGCAGATCGTCTCTACAGGGGCGCACCTGATATACCGGAAGGCGATCTAACGGTAAGGCGTTCACAGGTGATCCGCAGAGACACCCTCGCGAGCGCTGCGAGAAACATCGGTCTTGGCGATTGGCTGATCATGGGCAAAGGAGAGACGGCCGCAGGAGGAAGCGATCGTTCTTCGAACCTGGCAGATTTATTTGAGGCGGTTGTTGGCGCAGTGTTTGTCGACCGCGGATACCGGCAGGCAAGAGCATTTGTGCTCAGGTGGCTGGGAGATTTAGTAGATGAAGCGATTTCGGGTGAAACTCGAAAAGACCCCAAATCTCTCCTGCAGGAATTTTTGCAAGCAAAAGGTAGCAAGCCGCCACGCTATGAGCTCGTTTCTGAATCCGGACCACCAAGTGATCTCGTTTTCACAATTGAGGTCGTAATTGGCTCGGAGTCTGTTGCATCGGGATCGGGATCACGGAAAATTGATGCCGAACGCGAAGCTGCCAGTAGAGCGATTCAAATTCTGAAGTCAGAAGACAATTAAATCTAAATCGAAGTAAATATCCCGCAGAAGAAATCGATCTGCGAGATCCACAAAAGAGGAAACGAAGCTGTTCGGAGTTTTCAACAAAAAAGAGAAGACTGAAAAAAGTTCAGAAAAAACCGGATCAGCTTGGCGAGGTCGACTCGGAGGTATTTTCAGGCGCTCAAAAATCGACGATGACTTCTGGGACGATCTTGAAGAAGCGCTAGTCGTTTCTGATGTCGGTGTGAATACGACAATGGAACTGATCGATCAACTCCGAGACATTGTCAAAGTGGAATCGATCAAGGAACCCGACGAAGTTCGAGTCCGAATGCGGTCACTCATCGCCGACTTGCTAAAGGATATCTCTGAAATCGACCCGATCCCGGAGGGCGAACCCGTGGTGCTTCTCGTGGTCGGCGTTAACGGCGCCGGCAAAACCACGTCGATTGCGAAGTTGGTAGATGTTGCCAGATCCGAGGGGCAAAACGTCATGCTCGCTGCCGCTGACACCTTCCGCGCAGGGGCGATTGAACAGATCAAGATCTGGGGTGATCGACTGGATGTGCCAGTGATATCCCAGCAAGCAGGTAGTGACCCCGGTGCTGTTGCTTTCGATGCCCTGAACGCCGCTCGTGCCCGCAACGTAGATTTGCTAATAATCGATACTGCGGGACGACTACATACGACTCACAATCTTATGGAAGAGCTTCGAAAAGTACGAGGCATCGTCGAGAAAAACGGATCAGGATTCACCGAGCGAACCCTTCTCGTCATTGACGGTACAACCGGTCAAAACGGTCTCATGCAAGCAAAGTCTTTCACCGAAGCTGTGAACTGCAACGGTGTGTTCTTGACCAAGTTAGACGGTACTGCAAAGGGCGGTGTTGCTCTTGCGATTGCGGGAGAGCTTGGATTGCCGATCTGGTTTATCGGCACTGGCGAAAAGGCTTCGGATATGTCTGCTTTCGATTCCGAGGCGTTCGCCGCTACTCTATTGCCCGAAACTACGACATAGCGATGTCACTTCTGGGGTTAACCTGACCCGACTATGCTTCAAGCTTTCGCAACACTGATAACCGTCGAGCTGGTAGGGCTCGTTACGTTCCCTCTGGTTGCCAGAGCTTTCCCCGCGCTCGCGGATCGCGGATGGGCAATAGCCAAACCCCTTGGAATGCTGACCGTTGCCACGATTGTGTGGCTCGGGTCGTATAGCCAGGTAATCTGGAACGATCCAGAGATGTGGTGGGGTGTTACGGCTTTGTTAACACTGGGTTCATTATGGGTTCTTCGGTCCGAATGGAATCAACTGCGCCGCACCCTTGCCCGACGTTGGCGTTTCGTAGTTACGACTGAACTTCTGTTCCTCGCATTCTTCCTGCTTTTCCTGACTCTTCGAGCGTTCGATCCTGCGGCATCGGGTACTGAAAAACCGATGGATCTGATGATGCTGAACGCCGTGACCGCCACGCAGTTCGCTCCACCTCAGGATCTTTGGTTGTCTGGCGAACCGATCGCTTACTACTACTTCGGATACTGGATTTACGGCGGCATCAACGCCATGGCAGGTACCGAGCCATCCGTCGCTTACAACGTGGGTATTGCGTTGGTTGGCGGTTTAGCTGCATCAGTGATGGGGTCTTTAGTCGCCACTTTAGTTCGTCGTGATGGAGCTTCGGCAAAAATATCCCTCGTTACCGGAACGGTTTCGGCGACTGTACTGCTGGTGGGCTCAAATCTTTCTGGTTTGTGGACATTGTTGGATGTGACCCGTATCGCTCCAAATGGTCTGCTGAACTGGTATCACGGACACCAGTACGACCGAATAGACAAAATCGTCACCTGGCGACCCGATGACTTCTGGTGGTGGTGGAGAGGCTCGCGAATTGCGAACAGTTTCGATGCCGACGGCAATCAACTCGACTTTACGATCCAAGAATTTCCATTCTTCAGCTTCTTGCTAGGAGATTTTCACCCGCACTTGATGTCGATCCCGTTTGTTCTGACAGGCGTAACAGTCCTTGCCGCATTGTTCATTGCCCATAAAACACTGTCGCTACGAACACTTCGAAAAAATCTGTTGGGAGGGGGCTTTCTCGCCCTCGTCCTTGGATCATCAGGCTTTATCAACTTCTGGGATGTCGGACTCCTTTTGCTTTTATCCATCGGATTCGTGGTTGCGGGATGGGTATCGTCTCGCCGAGGATCGATTAAATCTGTCTTCGAATCTTCAGTCCCATTGGTCGTAATTTGGTTCTTTGGCGTACTTATCTACTCACCGTTCTATTTCGGAACCGCAGAAAGCCAGGTTCAATGGCCACCGATTGCGCCCGTGAAATATGGATCACGACCGATTCACTTCCTTTCAATCTGGCTTCCTTTAATCCTCATCACTGCACCCATGATTCCGATCCTTACGAAGCGATACGTTTTAGAGCTAGTCTCCGTACCACGATCGACAGCAAACACAGACAGACCCAGCGATCACCTCGTGTGGCGTCCTGCGTGGATCGTCGCTGTTGGACTAACAGCAATACCTTTTCTGATTTGGGCAATAACACACCTTTTATACAACGATCAGGCTCAAGCGTCTGATGTTTTCACCCGACTGCCAGTTAGCGGAACACTGGCACTGATCGCCGCGCTGTGCATAGCTGTCACACTGACGCGAGCAAGACGAGGCGCTGACGATGGCGCTCAGTTCGTACTGACGCTGTTCAGTCTCGCCACATATTTGTTGTTCGCAGCAGAAGTGTTCTTCGTTCACGATCTGTTCGGTAATCGTATGAACACAGTCTTTAAGTTCTACTATCAGGCGTGGATTCTTCTTTCAGTTGCAGGCGGGTACGGAATCTTTCTGTGGTGGAAGCATCATCCACAACTCACCTCCAAATGGCGGGTTGCAAGTAGAACCGTTGTTGGTATCGCCGCCGTAATAGCAGTAACGTCGGCTTATTTCGCTGCGGCGTCGGCCGTGACCAAAACGGTGTCCTCAGGATTAGGTCCGGATATAGATGGGCTGAGTTTCCTGGAAGAACGACATCCGGATGAACTCCTAGTGATAGAAGAAATCAAATCAATCAGAACAAAAGATGACGTTTTAGCCGAAGCAGTTGGTGGTAGTTACACCGATTTTGGAAGAATTGCTGGATCGTCGGGCGTGCCAACGGTGATCGGATGGACATTTCATCAAACCCAATGGCACGGCTCAAACGAGCTGTTCGAAGACCGAGAAAATGATGTTGAGACGCTTTACACGAGTGAGGACGAGAAGGAAATTCGCGATCTAATAGAGAAATACGCACTGACGTTACTGGTGGTAGGACCTCGGGAAAGGTCAACCTACGGCAACACCAGTATGCGAATGTTCGATACGCTTGGTGATCGTATATTTGAGCACGGAAACTACACCGTGTTCCGAGTTGGACAGTAATCACAAGTTGACGACAGGCAGCACATCAAACGAATCACAGGAACACCCTCGACCGACCGCTGGTCGATGGGATGGCCAGCGATGGACTACATCGTCAACGTCTGTTCCAGAATCCTCATCGTCTATTGAGCTTGGCGGAGTGGCACCGACGAGTTCTAAGACCGGCTTCGTTATACCGTTTAAGTTCGAACTGACGGCTTACGTTTCGCTGGTACTCGTTGCGCTTGCGATGCGGCTTTACGATCTCGGTGGTCGCGCCGTTCATCACGACGAAAGTCTCCACGGTTACTTCGCTTACCAGATATTTAACGGAACCGGCTACGATCACAATCCGCTTATGCACGGGATGTTCTTGTTCCATTCCGTGGCGACCGCGTTTTTCCTGGTAGGGGACAGTGATTTTTCATTGCGTTTGCCTATGGCGTTATTTGGAACCGGACTGATTGTAGTCCCCCTCATCCTTAAACCACGCATTGGTCAGTTCGGAGCACTAACGGCGGCGGTATTCCTAGCGTTTTCGCCTTCACTGCTTTACTACAGTCGCTTTGCCCGAAACGACATTTTCATGGCAGTGTTTACCCTCGCACTGGTCGGCGCAATGTGGCGTTACCTCGATGAGAGGAAGAACCGATGGCTGTACATTTCCGGCACGCTAATGGCCTTGGGTTTCGCCACAAAAGAGACGCAATACATAGTCGTTGCATTGCTAGGGGCTTTCCTGTTTACGAGGGTATGGCCTGAACTTAGAGATTGGATCTACGCCCGGCGATCCCTGAACGAATTCACCCCCGAAGCATCGTATTTCGTCTTACTCAGTACTTTGAGCCTTCCTTTACTTGCTGCCGGTGTTGCAATATTCCAGAACATGATCGGACTCACACTGGCCGCAGAAGATGGCACACCGGGAGTGCCGACAGGAAGCCCTAACGGCATTGGCTGGACCGTCGCAATGGTGATCAGTGCCGCATTCCTTGCAGCAGGATTGGCCGTTGGATGGTTCTGGAAGCGAAATGTATTTCTGATTGCTTTTGGTGCTTTCGCCGCCGTATTTGTCCTGTTATTCGCCAGTTTCGGCTCCAACCCCGCCGGTATTGGTACCGGAGCGTGGCAATCACTTGGTTACTGGATCGCTCAACAGGATGTGGCCCGCGGTGATCAGCCCTGGTATTACTACTTCACTATTAGTGCGATCTACGAATTCTTACCGTTCGGGATAGCTACAGCAGCAGCGATCTACTACGGACTCAAATCAGGGATTCGACCCTGGATTGCGGTAGCTCTCATTACCATTGCTATGGTGATACTTGCCAACGATTCATTGAGTTTTGAGAAATCGATAGTCAAAGGATCCGAGAAGGACGTACTGTCCTACGTAGGTCAAATCGCATTATTGGTCGTTTACGGATCGGCACTACTCGGCACACTCACCCTGAAAACATCGAATTTCAACAAATTCCTGTTCTTCTGGACTGTCGGTACGTTCATTGCGTACACGCATGCTGGCGAGAAGATGCCATGGTTGCTAGTCAACGTCGTACTGCCGGCCATCATATTGGCTGGGAATGTTGTGAATGATGTCGTGATGTCGACCAATTGGCGAAATGCCTGGCGTCACAAGGCGGGACTCGCACTAGCAGGAGTGCCTATTTTTTTCATACTCCTGTGGAAATTAGTATTCATCGAGGTCGATGGCGGCTGGCGATTGTTCTTATCGGCTTTTGCTTTGCTAGCAATAATGGGCATGTTGATACTGGCGCTCCATTCGCTGGCGACAAGGATCAGTTATTCGCAGGCGTTCAGCATTGTTGGGCTGGTCACGATCGGAATTATGTTCTTGTTCACGTTCCGTGCCGCGTGGATCGCCAGTTACCACAATGGCGACATTCCACGCGAAATGCTCGTCTACACACAAACAGCGCCTGACCTTCACGCCCTGGCAAAAGAGATCGAGAACACGGCAGAGCTGACCGGTGATCGGACCGAAATCAAGCTTGCGATCGACATCCGAGACGCATATTCATGGCCGTGGCAGTGGTATCTCCGCCGTTACACACAGGTTTCGTTCAACGACCATAGCAGTGACAACGTAGAGGTCGCCGAAGACCGATTGATCGCGGTGATTAACGAAAACAACAAAGCCAAAACAATCACCAAGCTGCCCGACGGCTTTTCTGACGGTCGTCGATTGGTCCATCGCTGGTGGTTCCCTGAGAGATACCGTGATCTTAAGCCCGGGACGTTCTTCGGGACGCTCATTGATCGAAACAAATGGGCAGGGTCGGTAGACTATTTCCTATACAGGAAGTTATCGAACCCGATCGGTTCGATTGACTCCTTTGTCTTCTTCTCCGATCAAGTACCACTTGTTCCGGCGAAATAGCGACAGAGATAACCCAACCTCAGGAACTCGACTACTTCAGATGTTTTTCGGCAACAAAGCCTTTTGGCTCGGCGCGATTGGTAGCGCTGCTTTTTTAGCCGTATTCGTTTTGTTGTTCGTAGATTTCGACACGATTGGTGACGTTCTTGTCGGTGCGAACTACACCTATATCGTCCCTTCTCTCGGGTTGTACTTCCTTGCCGTTTGGTTCCGGTCTGCCCGTTGGAAATTTCTACTCAAACCGCTGATCGGGAAACCCAGCAAGAGCATTTACTCAGTCGTTGTTGTTGGGTACATGGCAAACAATCTGATTCCAGTCAGAATCGGAGAGGTAGTTCGGTCGTACTACCTGAGCCTCAGAGAATCGTGCTCTGCTTCGGCTGCATTCGGAACTGTGGCTGTCGAAAGAGCTACCGATGTCCTCGCACTGCTTTTCATATTCGCAGTGGCAGGACTCATGGGAACCGTTGGAGTCGAACGAGCCGTGGGCGATCTTTCATCCGAAGTACCCGGCGGTGCTCCGATGCTAATGATGGTCGCACTGTTACCGTTCGTAGCCGTATTCACGGTGGTTGTTGTTATCACGACTGTGAGTCACGGCACGGTAATCAGTTGGCTGGCCAGAACAATGTTTATGTTCGGTAAAGGTTTACGTGACACGCTACTCGGCATCGCTGCACGAATGCTTGAAGGACTTACCGTCGTAAGCTCAATTTCTAGCCTGGCGAAAGTTTTTGCCTGGTCGCTTCCTGTCTGGGCTTCAGAAGCTGCCATGTACTACCTAATCTCCCTTGGTTTTGATCTGCGGCCGATATTCGACAGTCAGGTTGAGTTCATCGCCGCCATACTGGTATTCACTTCTGCTGCAAATCTTGCAGGCGTTTTGCCGTCGACTGCCGGAAGCTGGGGACCCTTCGATTTCTTCGGGGCAGCGGCACTCGTTGCTCTCGGCGTAGGGCAGGAGGTTGCGGCTGCTTACGCTCTTACGGTTCACGTTGCTCTCTGGGTACCACCGACCGTCGTTGGTGGAATACTCTTGATCCTCGATGGAAATTCGCTTTCGAATCTAATGAAGGGTGCGACGGTGTCCGACAAATCACTCGCAGGGGAAGAATCAACCGCATGAAAGTCGGAATCATAGGAGCTGGTGCGGCGGGCCTTGCTGCTGCCCTCGATTTTTCTGCTGGAGGACACAAGGTTGTCGTATACGAAGCCGCTCCGTTTATTGGTGGTCAGGCGTCGACAATTCCGGTTGGCGGAGCGCCGCTGGAACGCGGATACCACCACCTTTTCACAAATGATCAGGCGATTTTGGATCTGATGGACGATATTGGGGTGGCGGAGACCATGAAGTGGTACCCGTCACGAGTCGGCACATATACGTCAGGCAAGGTCTACAAAACTACGACTGCTCTCGATCTATTACGCTTTGGTGCGATTCCATTCCTCGAACGAATCAAGCTCGGACTCTTCGCTCTAAAAGTGGGGCGGATCAAGGAATGGCGTGATTTAGAGAACGAAACAGCCGATTTCTGGTTACGTGAGCGACTCGGTGGAGCGGCGTATGACAAAGTTTGGGCACCACTACTAAAGGGGAAGTTCGGGAGCTTTTACGACAGGATCGGGATGCCTTGGTTCTGGTCAAAAATCCAAACCAGATTTGCGTCTCGCCAGGGGATACGGGGGCGAGAAATGCTTGGCTATCCCGATGGAAGTTTCGACACGGTGTTCGACAAGCTTCAAGAAGTGATTGAATCACGCGGTGGAGAGGTACATGTTTCCACCCCGGTCGAAAAAGTTGACGTAGTCGATGGAGTGGCTCGCGGACTTGTTGCTCGAACCGAGTCAGGCGAAGAAATTCGTGAAGAGTTCGACACCGTTCTCTCAACGGTTCCGTCGTTCCTGTTCCCAGACATGGTGGAGTTGCCAGACGACTACAAGAAGCGACTTCTTGATGTTCACTATCTTGCCGCCGTGGTGGTTATCCTGGAGCTGGAACGGCCACTTACCAACTACTACTGGATGAATATTGCTGACCCAGACATCCCGTTCCTGGGTCTGATCGAACACACCAACATGCTCCCCAAGGAGTGGTATGGCGGTAAGCACGTTCTTTATTTGACCAACTATTTGGATCGCTCAGATGACGTTTACAAGATGTCGCAGGACGAGCTTCTGGATCTTTACCTTCCTCATCTGACCAAGTTCAATCCAGAATTCGATCGATCTTGGATTCAGGGCGTTCACTACAACGCTCTGAGCGCGGCGCAACCGATCATTCCAACCAACTATTCAAAAGCCATTCCCGATCATCGAACACCGGTTAAAAATCTGTATCTGGCGAACACTTCTCAGATATACCCGGAAGACCGTGGGACGAACTATTCGTTCAGAATGGGAAGAGAACTTGCTGAGATGATGATGAACGACGAGCAACGAAGCTGGTCGGTCTGGCAGTAAACTGCCGCAAATGCATTCAACTAACTAAAACGAAACCTACGCATGGGCAAACTCGACGGACAAATCACGATCATTACCGGAGCCGGAACAGGTATCGGTAGAGAAGCGGCATTAATGTTCGCTGAAGAAGGTGCGACTCTCGTACTGGCAGGTCGACGACTTGAGCCGTTGGAGGAGGTTGCCTCGATTATCAAGACAAATGGCGGGACAGCCGTGGCGAAGTCTGTAGACCTAGAGGACGGCGATGCCGCTGCTACGCTTGGAGAATGGACGATCGGCGAGTACGGTCACGTCGATATTCTCGTCAACAACGCGGGCCACAGTTCGAAGGTACGGTCAATAAAGTACGTAGGAACTGAGGAATGGGAGAGCGTTTTCAAGGTGAACGTTGAAGGCGTGTACCGTCTCACCCAGTCGGTTGTTGGCTCGATGATCGAACGAGGTGGAGGAACCGTGGTTACCATTTCGTCAATGGCAGCTCTACGCCCGGGATTGCTGGGTGGCGCGCCATACAGTGCAGCCAAGGCGGCTTCGTACAACCTGATGCGAGGTATCAACGCCGAGTTGAACGCTCAAGGCATTCGGGCATGCACGGTTCTACCCGCTGAGGTCGACACACCAATATTGAACAACCGACCTCACAACCCTGATGCAGATGCGCGAGCGACCATGATGATGGCGGAGGACGTTGCCGCGGCGATTCTTCTTTGCGCAACACTGCCAGGCCGAACCGTTATCGAAGAGATCGTGATGTCGCCGACACAACCACGTGACCGTTCAGTAGACATGGAAGCCGCACGAAACGCCGGCGCACCGGATCAGTAATCTCAGTCGCTGAGTTTCTCTGAGAAGTACTCAAGCATCGGGTTGAAGTAGAAATCCTGCCAACCCGATTCGTAATAATCCGCCTGTCCGTCGGGAAGATTCGAATGGGTCTGTGTGAGGCTCGTGCTGTTCGTGATTGGCTCGAAAACCAGTTCGAGAGATGAATCAGGATCAGTTGAATCGTACTCAGAGGTGCGCCACGATTGCAGGATACGTTTGCTTTCATCAAGTTCGAGTTTATCCCATTGATCTAGCCGTCGTGAGCAGTGAATATGCCGGCAATTTCTGTACTGGCTGAAGCTGGAGCCTGGGTCATCGCCGAGTGAGCGTCACTGGCTAGCCAAGCGGAATAAACCGCTTTAGGCGAGACGGGTAATTCTGTTGTGATGGTGAATCGTTTCACGACATCAACCTGTTCGGATCAAAAAAGAACTGTAATCAGCGCTTATCGGGGTTCGAGATCATATCCGGGTCTTTGCCGGTCCATGAATCGCGGTATTGGACACGGTGATTACCCGTTTCTCCCACGACCTCGAACACCGGTGACTCGTGACCACCCCAATGGAAGTGGTGACCGGGTTCATCTGAGATCTCAACCGTGATGTCCGAACGATCAAAAAGATCCCTACGAAGTCTCGTACCGAGCCCTGGACCTTCCGGGGCCAGCAAGTACCCATCAACAACTTTGATGTTCGTCTCCAGGACTTTCTCGTACCAGCCGCCTTCGCCGTAGAAGGCCCTGCATGACTCCATCAGGAAAACGTTGGGAGCATTCATAGATATGTGAGCGCAGGCGAAGATGTTCACCGGTCCAGTCATGTCATGAGGTGCAACCGGACGTTGCTCCGCTTCGGCCATCGTGCAGATCTTCTTGGTTTCGGTGATTCCGCCAGTCCAGATTAAATCAGGCATCACCACCTCTGCCGCCCCGGCTTTGAGGTACTCACGGAACTGGTACTTGCTAATCAGACGCTCTGAAACACAGACTGGGGCGTCTATTTCATCCGCCAGTTTCAGGTGACTCTCGACGTTAGTTGGCTGGATGAGCTCTTCCTGCCACATCATGTCGAGATGATCCATGGCTTTACCGATCTTGATGGCTGAGTTTAGGTTCCATCTCCCGTGGCCATCGTTCGCCACTTCGATCTGATCTCCAACTGCGTTCCTAATGTCCTCAACCGGCTTGATAAGTAGCTTCAAATCTTCGTTTGAAATGTGCGTACCCCGGTTAAGATCGGCGAAATGATCCGTAAAGGCCCATTTCATGGCGGTTATGCCTTCGTCGACCAGGCTCTTCGCTAGAGTGCCAGCGTCGACTATCGCCATTTCCATGTCTTTGTTGTCGCCGTACTGACCGGTCGTGTTGTACGTCCGAATCTTGTCTCGACACGCGCCGCCAAGCATGTTGTAAATAGGTTGACCGGCAACCTGACCAGCGATGTCCCACAAAGCAATATCGATTGCTGAGATCGCCCTGGCTTCTGAACCTGCATATCCGTAGGCGTTCGCCATATCGAACATGTCCCGCCAGTGCCGTTCGATCGCAAGCGGATCCTTGCCAATCAGCATGGGAGCGAACATTTCGTGAACGCAACCTGCGACCGCTCGTGGACCAAAAAAAGTTTCTCCGAGACCGACAAGACCAGAATCGGTTTTCACCTGCACCCAGATAATCATTGGAAATTCTTCAACCTGAATGGTTTCTACTGAGGCGATCTTCAACTTAGGGCTCCACAGGTGATCGAATTGTTTATATCAGGGCAGGGAAGTTCCCAACCCAAAGGCATAATCTCGCCGTATTCTAGTCGACACATCTATTCATTCAACTTCGGAAGGAGACGACCGACGTGGCGAAGAGTATGACTGAGCGTCTTGCTGCCTGTTACACCGGCGCTGTTTATGACGTGATGCGCGAAACGGGATACCCAAATTGCGTACTGCCACACGAAATACGACCACTGGACGACTCAAAAACACTTGCTGGTCCCATCTGGACGTGCAGTGGTCGAATTGATGAGTCGATCTCAGACGACGAATCCCTGATGGGGTGGACCGGACTGTTGAGCGCGGCACCTGCGGGAACAGTTCTGGTTTGCCAGCCGAATGACTCCACTATTGCTCATATGGGCGAACTATCGGCAGAAACACTGAATCACCGCGGAGTTCTGGGGTACGTAGTTGACGGCGGGAATCGAGATTCAGAGTTCATACGAAAACTCGGATGGCCCGTCTTTTTCCGCTACTTCACTCCAAAAGACGTAGTTGGCAAATGGAAAGTTGAATCGATGGGCGAGCCGATCGTTATTGGCGATATCGATATCAGTTCAGGAGATTGGATTCTGGCTGATATTGACGGAGTTGTTGTTATTCCCCAGTCGATGATCGATTCAGTTGTGACTCGCACCGAAGAGATCATGTCCACTGAAAGTGAACTCCGCACCATGATCTTGAACGGAATGGACCCGAAAGAGGCGTACAAAAAGTACCGTCTATTCTGAGTATTGATATCTCGGCAATATTCCGTTGTCTGGCCTATTGGGCTCTGCTACGATTGTGAACCGATTCTCGAAGTCGAATATTCCACTTTTTCGTTGAGGTTAAGTTGACTACTGCTGAGTCAGAGCAGAGCTCGAAATTACGTGAGCAAATCCGGCAAATCCTGAACGCTCAGGCGCAGCCAACAATCACGGTTCTTTCATCGCTAATAGCGGTGCAGGACGTTATTCACTACCTCCCAGACGAAGCGATCAAAGAAACTGCAACATTTTGCGGTTCCACGATCAACGAGGTGTGGAGTGTCGCATCGTTCTACACGAACTTCCGATTCACACCTCCCGGCGAGAAAACTCTTGATGTTTGCTGGGGACCTTCCTGTCATCTGGTTGGAGCACAACAGGTTCTTGACGCTGTTCAGGGCGTTTTTGAAATCAAGGAAGAGGGCGAAAGTCCAGATCGCAAGGTAACCCTCAAGTACAACACCTGCCTCGGCGCATGCGCTCAGGGGCCTGTCATTGCGATCAATCATCATTTAATTGGCAAGCAAACACCAGAATCCGCAGCGCAAATTGCACGCGAACTTCGAGGTCAGAGCTAGTACGAGCTTCTGAACCAGGATCCAGGGGACCAAAATACCAATGCCAACACAGTTTGAAGAACTTCAAGCCCGCGCCAACAAGCGCTGGGCAGAATTGACTGAAGGCGACAGCGCCTGGATTCGTGTTGGTGGCGGAACTTCCGGTCAGGCTGCCGGGACAGACGCAGTGTTCGATGCTGCTAAATCTGCTGTTGAATCCACCGGTGTGAACGCAAACGTTTCGATGGTCAGCGCAATGGGGTTGATGTATCTCGAACCTCAACTCGATATACTCATGCCAAACGGCTCACGTGTTTTTTACGGCAACGTCGAATCTCACGAGGTCGCAGACATAGTCGAACACCATGTACAAAACGGTGAGCCACTCACTGAACGAGCATTTGCCTACTCTGGAGGTGACGGATCGGGATTTGGAAACCTTCCCGAACTCAAGAGCATGCCAACAGTTGCTCTCCAGCAACGTATCGCCACTCGAAACTTTGGTGACACCGATCCTCACGATTTACTCCAGTACGTCGCCAATGGCGGTTACACGGCTCTGAACCGAGCTCTCACGGAAATGACCCCGGAAGAGATCGTCGACGAAGTAAAAGCTGCCGGACTACGTGGCCGCGGTGGTGCTGCTTTCCCCGCAGGTGTGAAGTGGAGCTTCCTTGCTCCGTCGAAAGCGCCGGTGAAGTACGTTCTTTGTAACTGTGAAGAGGGCGACCCGGGTGCTTTCAACGACAAAGGGATCATAGAGAACGACCCTCACACCCTGATAGAAGGGTTGATCATCAACGGATACGCAACACGTTCAACGCACGGTTATGTATTTATTCGAACCGGTCATGAGCTTCCAATCGAAGCCGCTCGCAAGGCAATTGCCGATGCATATGAAGCCGGATTGCTCGGAAAGAACATTCTGGGAACAGATTTTTCATTCGAAATGGAAGTTTCACTGACCGGCGACTCATACGTTGCGGGTGAAGAAACTGCGCTCATGGAAGCGATCGAGGGAAAGCGTTCGACACCTCGGTTTAAGCCTCCGTTTCCAGCCGCTGCAGGTCTCTGGCAAAAGCCAACCAATATCAACAACGTAAAAACGATTTCTTACGTACCTGAGATCGTGCGCAACGGTTCTGAGTGGTTCAAAGGTATTGGTACTGAAACTACTTCTGGAACTGCGATTGTTTGCTTATCGGGACATATCACTTACCCGGGAATGTACGAGGTGCCAATGGGCATGACCATCCGGGAAGTGCTCGAAAAAGTCGGTGGGGGAGTTTCAGAGGGCGAACGCATCAAAGTTCTTCAGGCTGGCGGACCGCTCAACGGACTACTTGGCGAAGAAGCCTTTGACACCATGATCGATTTCGACGCGATGTCGGCAGCGGGAGCTTCTATTGGCTCTGGCGGCATTATCGTTGGAAACGAGACGGTCAATGTGGTCGACCTGCTTCGGTCGCTTATAGCGTTCAACCAGTTCGAATCATGTGGAAAATGTTTCCCTTGCCGACTCGGGAACACTCATATGCTCGAAATTCTGGACAGAATGTGCCAGAACAAAGCGAAGTCAGCCGACCTAGCCTTGTTGGAAAGAGTTGGTACCAGCATGAAAGCCGGATCACTATGTGGGCACGGTCAACTTGGCTTCAACCCCATTGCATCTGCTCTGAAGTACTTCGGAGACGAGATCAAATCTTGCCTTGCCGGTGAAATCGCCCCAGGTGGCGTTTACGGCGATGGCACGATGATTCTACCTACACGAACCCGCCCCTAGACTAGCGCCCCACCAAGTGCCCATACGTTCGGAGATAACTGCATGGCCGATGGAACAACCTTCAAGATTGATGGCCGCGAGGTAGTCGCAAAACCTGGCCAAACGATCCTGCAGGCGGCAATGGACGAGGAAATATACATCCCGTACCTCTGCTACTACCCAAAGATGAAGCCGCAAGGCTCCTGTCGGGCGTGCATGGTTGAAGTTGAAGCCAACGGTCGAAAGATGACCGTTGCTTCGTGCACGACTCCACCAATGCCGGACGCTGACGTAACGACAAACAGCGAGGAAGTTCAAGGGCTGCGCCGTAACGTAGTTGAACTTCTAATGAGTGAACATCCACACGGCTGCCTGACGTGTCACCGAATCGAGCTATGTGGTCCGCAGGACATTTGCCAGCGCCACGTCACAGTCACTGACCGCTGCACTATTTGCCCGAAGAACGAACGATGTGAACTCAAAGACACCGTTCGATCTGTTGAACTCGATTTACGAACACCGCTCAACTACCACCGGCGAGATCTCCCGATTCACGTCGATGATCCGTTTTACGACCGCGACTACAACCTCTGCATTGTTTGTTCGCGTTGTGTTCGAGTTTGTGATGAAGTTCGCTTTGATACTGCACTCACACTGACTTCTCGTTCAGGTGTCGCGCTAGTTGGAACTTCACACGGAACCTCACTTCTTGAATCAGGTTGTGAGTTCTGTGGTGCTTGTGTCGACGTATGTCCCACCGGCTCACTCACTGAACGCAATTACAAGTGGGAAAAGGCTGTCTCCGAAGTAACGACCGTTTGCACTAACTGCCCGGTTGGCTGTCAGATGATCGCAGAAGTCAATAAGTTCGGGAAAGTTGTTAGATTCAAAGCTGATCTTGCTGGTGCCGCCAATAACGGTCAGGCGTGTATGGCCGGTAAATTCGGATATGAGTACACCAACGATTCGTTGCGTCTTAAGCGACCTTACGTTCGCGAAGACGGAATCCTCAAAAAGGCAACTTGGGCAGAGGCACTAGACAAAATCTCAGCTGGTCTCGGCAACCATGCTGCTGACGAAGTAGCAGTTATCACTTCGCCTCGTGGATCAAACGAAGACCATTATGTAGCTGCGAAGTTTGCAAAAACTGTTCTGAAGACGCCAAATATCGATTCGGCTCTCAATGCCGACAACGCTCTGTTATCACGACTTGAGACTCGAATAGGGACGGGCGCTGCGAGCAACCCAATTTGGGATCTTGAAGGTGCGAAGAGTCTGCTGGTCGTTACTGGTAACCCAACCGAAGAGCAAAATGTTCTTGCTGTTCCTGCGAAGAAAGCGGTTCGTGAGGGTGCAAAACTCGTTGTCATAGACTCTCGCGAAACTGAACTCACACGATACGCGAACGAGTGGCTCCGTCCTCGACCCGGTTCGGAAGCGTTGCTAATCGCAGGAATCAGCCGGGCAATTCTGGATGAAGCGCTGGAAGATCAGGATTTCGTAAGCTCCCGTATCGAGAACGCAGAGGAACTCAAGCAAGCGTTGTGGAAATTCGATCTTGCTAAAGTTTCACGAGATGCTGGAATTGACGAAGAACAAATTCGCCGAGCTGCACGAGTCTTTGCCGAATCGGATGCTGGCGCAATTATCCTTGGAAATGATGGCCTCACCGACTCAACTACTGAACGAGTGGTCGACGCCTCGGTTGATCTCGCTGCAATTACTGGAAACCTTGGTAAACCATCTTCAGGAATATTCCCACTGTACCAGGGTGCAAACACACTTGGGGCCCGAAACGTCGGTGCTGTAGCCGGTGACAAAGGACGCGATATTCAGGGGATGATCTCAGCGATGTCGTCTGGCGATGTTAAGGCAGCACTCATCATGGCTGACGGTGTATCTGGATTCACTCCGAGCTTGAGGTCGCTGCCGGCGGCTCTTGAACGACTAGATTTCCTCGTCGTTTCGGCAGCGTTTGATTCAGAAATTACTCATCATGCCGATGTTGTTCTTCCGGCTGCGACCTACGCAGAACAGAACTCGACCGTGACTAACCTGGAACGCCGCGTACAACTACTACGAGTAACCGCAGAACCTCGACACGAAGAACGAACCGGGTGGGAAACCGTTGCTTCTATTGCTAATGCAATGGGTGGAGACGGATTCGTATATTCATCAGCTTCAACGGTTTTCGACGAGATTGCCGAAAACGTGGCTGTTTATGCTGGCCTCACTTATGAACTCCTCCAGTCGGGAGGAATTCAATACCCGGTGTTTACCCCAAACTCAGAAATTCTGTTCTCAGATTCTGATTCAAAAATCTCAGTAAGTAACCCGGATTACGATGAACTTGCTGGTTCAATCACCAGCGATAAACTCACGTTCGCGCCCGGTCGTGTTTTGAATCAACCGGAACGTGACGTCGTCGTCCGTAAGCCAGCCGAAATGAACTACGTTGATCGTGAACAGCTGATTCAGATTCACCCTGATGACGCAAAATCTGCTGGATTGAACGAAGGCGACATGATCCAGGTCAAGTCAGACAATGGTCACGTGCTCGCTCGAGGAAAAGCCGTCTTCGAATCTCCGCAGGTAGGTCTAGTCGGGTCAACAACGTTGTTTGGTGAACTGGCGACCGAAATGCACGAGCTTGAATCGGCGGATTGGACGCCACACATGCCGGGATTAGGCTTATCAAGCGCTACACTGGAAGCTGCACCGGTTGGACAGGGAACAGGTGCGGCTGCCGATTAACTTGTTTTACTGCCAATTTACTCAGCTGTCGCATCCTTTTTGTACTAATCTGTATCTAATATTTCGAGGGTCATCCCGAAGATGGCCTTTTCAGCCGACTCCAACTAGTCAGCTGAAAAGTCACTAATCGCTAAAGGGGCGAATTTGAATGGCAAAACCGCAGGACATAAATGACGCCGATTTCGACGCCGAAGTTATCGACTCTGCTCTTCCAGTGCTTGTCGATTTTTGGGCGGAATGGTGTGGTCCCTGCAAGATGATTGCGCCTGTTGTTGAGGAACTGGCCGGTGAGTACGACGGAAAAGCTAAGTTCGTAAAGCTGAACGTGGATTTTAATCCGCATACTTCCGCGAAGTATGGTGTCCGTAGCATCCCAACACTATTGATCTTCAAGGGCGGTGCCCCGGTGGGTCAGGTTGTGGGTGCAGTTCCGAAGAGCGTGCTTCAGGCACGACTCGAAGACGCAATCACCGTCTAGTCGATCTCAAATCTATAAAAGAATCTGGCGAGATAGCTAGGGTCTTTCTTTTTGCTGGTATTTAGACCGATTGTAGAAGTTCGTCCTCGATCGATACACAAACCTGTTACTCCGTTGCTTATGGAACATCCATAAGTGGCATAAATGTCAATGTGCACTTCATTCAGAATATCGATCATCTCACTGCAATCAAATCACAATTTCCGAAATTCGAACATAGATAACTCTGACTTTAACTCTATTCCAGGGCCATCCGGCGCCTAGAAAACTCCTTCATCACTCCGCCGGATAGCACCTCGAAGCCTCATCGGAGAATGTATCCTTGTTACGCCTCCCTCCACATGGCGAAACGGAGAGGGAGTGGATGGGTCCCGGTGGGCCTCACGGACTTCAACTCCGCTGGCGTGCGTCCTTCGGCGTGCGCGGAGGGTTCGACTCCCTTGCACTCCCGCCAGCTGAGACGCCTATCGCGATAGATTTCATACCAGTGGGCGCCTTGGGCCAGTTCAGGGCATCAAACTCACTCTCGGTTCTAGTGGTAACTTTTCTCTCCAAATCACACCTACCTTGTTAGAGGAATATGACTAGTGAACCGAATTTGAAACAGCGTATTCGATCGGGCGAAACGACCGTTTTAGCGCAGGTACGAAACTATGCTAATTGTGGTTTCGATTGAGTAATCTGACTAGCATTCGAAAACAGCGCGCCAATCATCCTTCAATGGCCAGGTCAGCTGTTCCTCGATATCCCTGTGATCTGCGTATACAGTACGGACTTCGTCGATGGATTTGCCCACTACATTGATATCTTCGACTCCGAGGTTTCGGAGTTCCATTGCGTATCGAAGGTAGCCAACCTGTTCGATCTGGTAACCCATAATCTGGAGTCCAACGACGTCGGCAGCAATACCGTGATGAGACGCAACAACTACGTTTGAATGGATCTCATAACCATCTATAGGACCGTTTCCTTGCATGCCGACCGTTCCGTCGATAATGGTGAGATGAGGTACAACGTGTTGAGCCATCTTGGCGAGCGTCAGGTTGATCGCCTTGCTGCCTTTGTGAATCTTCACCTTTTCTTCTCGACCCGATAGTGTTCCAACGAGAATGTTCTTCAAACCCAGAGTGACCACAACGTTGTTGTGAGTTTTCATCGGGCATACTGAAACCACGTACGATTCTGAAAGTCGTTTCGACATGTACAAGGTTTGCGGATTCAGCTTCTCATCGAACGCCGGAACTGGAATTCGATCGTCGGAGTTAAGGTCGAGAAACTCTACAGAGAAGTCATTGGCAAGCGCACGGTAACCGTAGTTTTCGAATCCCGAATCTGGAGTGCCTATCGCAGGTCCCACGGCAATTACGAAGTCTTCCACCCCGCGATTACTCAGATATTCGAGAGTCGCTCTGGTTGTATCGACGTGGGTCGCCGCCAGTTGGTTAGAAGTCGTAACGAAATTCGGCTTCACCATCACAGGGAGATCAGGAATTTTTATTTCTGATTCGATCAGGTTGAGTGATTCGTGCACACCTTCAGACCGATCCCTCGTGCTTGCAATGCTTACCTTGATCACTACATTCTCCTAGATTTTCTGTCAGCGACGTTCAGTACACGTCAGATGATAACCAATGTTTTTCGCGCTATTTGTCGAATGAACCCTGCGTGTCGGTGCTAGAGTTCCATCGTTTTAAAACTTATCCCAGCTGGAGCGCTCAATCAGTGAAGTACAAAAAAGTTGGTAATACCGATATCGAAGTATCCGAGTTCGCTCTGGGCTGCTGGCCTTTCGCAGGCGGTAGTGTGTGGGGACCACAGGACGATGAAGTTTCAATTGCAACGGTTCACGCCGCTCTAGATCGTGGAATCAATTTCTTCGACACAGCGGAAGGCTACAACGATGATTCTCACTCGGAAGAAGTGCTCGGACAAGCGTTAGTAGGGCGTCGCAATCAAGCCGTGATTGCGACCAAAATTAGCCCGCCTCACCTTGTTCCATCGCTTGTAGAAGAGACCTGCGACGCAAGCCTGCATAAACTTCAAACCGACTACATCGATCTTTACCAGATCCATTGGCCTAACCACGATGTTGCGATAGAGGATTCAATGGCTGCACTGCTCAAGCTGAAGGACTCTGGAAAGATTCGTTCAATAGGGGTTTGCAACTTCGGAGTTAAGGATCTCACTGATGCGCTGGAGACAGCAGAACTGGTGACCAATCAGTTGCCATACAACCTGCTCTGGCGACCGATTGAAGTTCAGATTCTTCCTACGTGTCGAAATAACAATATTGGACTAATATGCTACAGCCCCTTGGCACAGGGACTTCTCACCGGGCGATACTCAACTTCAGATGATGTTCCAGATGGATTGTCACGCTCACGACTATTCAACCAGAGCCGACCATTAGCTGCACACGGCGAAGATGGTTGTGAGGAAGAAGCGTTCGATGCGATTGCCAAGGTGATTGCAATTGCCGATGAACTAGGTCAGCACCCGGCAAAAGTCGCGCTTGCATGGGTTCGAGCGCAGGCCGGAATAACTTCTCTGCTCGTCGGCGCAAGGTCTCCGGAAGAACTCGATCTAAATATCCCTGCATTCGAGTACGAGTTGTCAGGAGGCGTCAGGCAGCGACTAGATGATGCGACCGAGCCGGTAAAGGAAATAATCGGCTCCAACGCTGATATGTGGAACGGCGAGAACCGGATACGTTAAGTAAGAAATCCCGGCCAGATTATCAGCTAAATGGCGTTTTCTTCGACGACTGAAGTCCAAAGTTCTTCACCGCCATATTGGCAATGTAGTCACCTATAACGAGTGACGAAGTCGCTCCGGGAGAAGGGGCATTCAACACGTGAATTGCGCCGCGTGACTCTTCGATTCGGAAGTCGTCTAGCAAGTTTCCATCGCGATCAACCGCTTGAGCGCGAACGCCAGATCCGGTTCCGTGAAGGTCATTCGCTGTAAGTTCAGGAACGAGTTTCTGCAGACTGTCGAGGAAAATACCTTTGCGAAGTGATCGATTGATTTCCCAGACACCCATTTTCCACTCTCGAAGGCTCATTTTCCAGAATCCAGGGAACGTGATCGTGCGCAAAAACTCGCTCATCGAGAAGTCGCGCTTCCGATATCCTTCCCGTTTTGTCGCAAGCACCGCGTTGGGTCCAGCTTCGACCCAACCTTTCATGGTTTGCGTGAGGTGAACTCCTAGGAAAGGGAATGCGGGGTCGGGAACGGGGTAGATCAATCCTTTGACGAGATATTCGCTCTCCTTGCGGAGCTTGTAATACTCGCCTCGGAAGGGAATGATTCTTAACCCAGTATGTACACCCATCGTCTCGGCGACCACATCTGAGTGCAAGCCGGCACAGTTGATCGTATTGGTCGTCTCGAAATCGCCCGATGTGGTGTTGAGAATAGTCGCGCCCTTTAGAGTTTTTGAACCCTTAAGCGCCGTGTTGAAATGGATGTCTCCACCGGCTTCTCGCACCTTGTCCGCGTATACGGCGGTTACATTGCGGTAGTCCACAATTCCCGTTCCAGGAGCGTACAAAGCCTTTTTGGCTACGACATGAGGTTCGATTTCCTTCATTTCGTCCTGGTCGACCATCCGGAGACCTTCAACCTTGTTGGCAGTTCCTCGTTTTTCCAGAGTGTTGAGTCGATCGACCCCCGCATCGTCGCTGGCAACGATCAGTTTTCCGCAAGTCCAGACTGGAATTTCGTTTTCTAGACAGAACTGCGTCATCGACGAACGACCGGCAACACAGAAATCTGCTTTGAATGAGCCTGGGCGATAGTAGATTCCGGAGTGAATAACTCCAGAGTTGTGACCGCTTTGCTGAGTACCTTCCTTCTCGTTCTTCTCGATTATCGCCAGTTTGGTGTTAGGGAAACGCTCCAACAATTTCATTGCCGTGGAGAGACCAATAATTCCGGCCCCTATGACGATCAGATCGTATTTAATTGAAGGCACTTCGTACTTTCTTTCACTTTCGGAAATCGATCTGCCAAAAATATCACAGCAGATCGGCGTAAGTAACTTTTTGTGCTCGCTTAATCGCCGGATGAAACTGATAATGAGCGCCATGTCAGAAAGCCCAGCCAACACATCGAAACCGTCAAGAGTCAATCTCTTCGCGTCGTGCATGGTTGACCAGGTAGCGCCGTCAGTCGGCGAATGCACTGTGGATGTCCTTGAGTATCTGGGGCTTGAAGTGGTTTTCGTAAAAGATCAAACCTGCTGCGGACAACCTGCGTTCAACAGCGGTTTTCGTTCCGAAGCCTTCCCTGTGGCAAAAAGATTTGTCGAACTGTTTGAAAGTGTCGAAGGGCCAATAGTGGTTCCATCAGGTTCTTGCGCCGCAATGGTTCGCAATTTCTATAAAGATCTTTTCAGAGGCGATTCGGATCTGATCCAGAGGTCTTCGCGTCTGAGCGGCCGACTCTACGAATTCACGGAATTCATAAGTAAATTCTTCGGGACTCAGGCAATAAATGGGAACCTAAAGACAACAGCGACCTATCACAAATGCTGTCATCTACTTAGGGAAATCGGAGTCGATGAACAGCCGGTTGAAATGCTCGCCACTATCGAAGGTCTGGAACTAAAGCCTTTGGAGCGAGCCGATGTTTGCTGCGGTTTTGGTGGATCATTCTCAGTAAAAATGCCGGACATATCCTCGGCAATTCTTGATGAAAAATTGGATTTCATCGAAGCCACCGAAGCTGCAGCGGTAGTCGCCGCCGATATCGGTTGTGTTTTTCAAATGCAGGGTGGATTGCGCCGACGAGGATCTGAGATTCAAGTCATCCATATAGCCGAAGCATTATCACGCGCCGTTGGGGGGCATGCCAAAACGAGGCACGCACGATGAAGCCGATCACCGCCAATTTCCGCACTAAAGCCGCTGAAACACTCGAAGACCAGCAGATTCAACAGTCGATTGAGCACGTCTACACCGGCTTCTTCAAGGGCAGGTTGAACGCTGCCGCTGACACAAACAACTGGGAAGAGCTTCGTACTAAAGGCAAGGCGATCAAAGATCACACGATCGCCAACCTCGATTATTACCTAAGTCAACTTGCAGATAACGTTGAGAAGAACGGTGGAAACGTCTTTTTCGCCGACGACGCTGAAGAGGCCCGACAGCACATCATTGATATAGCCCACAAGCGCAATATCAAGACGGTCATCAAATCAAAGTCGATGGTGTCGGAAGAGATGGGGCTGGCAGAGGCCATGAACAAAGAAGGCTTCGAAACCATCGAAACGGATCTAGGTGAATACATTATTCAACTGGCGAATGAAACGCCTTACCACCTGATCGCACCAGCAGTTCACAAATCGAGAAGTGATGTAGCCAAGCTTCTCGACGACAATTTCAGCGATAGTGAACCCATACCAGATGCCACAGAGTTGACCATGATGGCGCGAGAGAAACTTAGGGGAGTGTTTGCGCGAGCCGACATGTCTGTCACTGGCGCCAATTTTGCCGTTGCTGAATCTGGCTCGATCGCGTTGGTGACCAATGAAGGTAATGGTCGAATGTCGACAACAGTGCCCAGAGTTCATGTCGCCGTGATGGGTCTGGAAAAAATCGTTCCCTCTATTCAAGATCTCAGCACCATGTTGCGTATTCTCATTCGATCAGCGACAGGGCAGAGGATATCGACCTACGTCACGATGGTGAACGGTAAACGTACGGTCGACGAGGAAGAAGGACCCGAAGAGTTTCACCTCGTGATAATGAATAATGGTCGACTGAAGCTGCTCGAAGATGAACATTCGCGCGAAGCTCTGAATTGCATTCGATGTGGAGCATGCTTGAACGCCTGCCCTGTGTACCGAAAAGTGGGTGGGCATGCGTACGGCTGGGTGTATCCAGGACCGATCGGTGCCATCGTCTCGCCTGTACTGACGGGTCTCAAAGATGCAAACAATTTGCCGAACGCTTCCTCGTTGTGCGGCGCCTGCCACGACGCGTGCCCTGTAAAGATCAACATTCCTCGAATGCTATTAGAGCTTCGTTATCGAACGGCCGAAGGCTCAACAGATCCACAAGAAAGAACATCATCAGCTAAAGAACGTGGTGTGTGGAAAGCGTGGAGGATGGGCATGATGGGTAGAAGTCGCTTCGACCTGGGTGCTCGACTTGTAGCGACTGCATTGCGACCGTTCACAAGAAAAGGCTGGTTGAAGAAAGCGCCGCCGCCAATCTCAGGCTGGACATCAACACGCGACTTCCCTGCGGTAGCATCAAAGTCACTTCGATCTCGACTTAGCAACCGATTGCGGAGGGTGAAGTAGTGGCAGATAGGGATCAATTCATCTCGAAAGTCACCGAGGCGCTGGGAAGAACCTCGATTATCGACCCATCTCTCGATCACGCAACTGCAGGGTTCGACTCAGCTGAAACAATTCGTACAAATGCCCAGACTGCGATATCCGACGCTCGTGAATATTCAACTCAACTTGCCGATGAAGTGGCATTGGCAGCGGAAACGATCGGTTGGAAAGTTCATCGAGCGTCCAATGCCGAAGACGCAGGTTCGATAATTGCGGGAATATGTGAAGAAAAATCCGCAAAAAGCGTCCTGCGTTCTTCTCACAAAGTACTCGATGATATCGTTGTTGATAAAGCCGTCACAAGCACCGGGGCAAACATCGAAACCACCGCGCACGACGGAAAATACGGACAATCAGAGATAGAGGAATCGAAAGCCAAGGCATTTTCCACCGACGTTGGAATCACAGGCGTTGATTATGCAATAGCGGAGACCGGTACTGTTGTGTTGCATCCGCGATCAGGTCTCTCCAGATTGGTTTCATTAGCGCCGCCAACCCACATTGCGGTGCTGTGCCCTGGTGAGGTACTGGCCTCCATGGACGAACTGTTCGCTATGGAGAGAAACGATTTCATCAATGGCGAACTCTCAGGCTCGATGAACCTTATTTCCGGTCCGAGTAAGACCGCCGACATCGAAGGAACGACCGTAACCGGAATCCATGGTCCCCTGGAAGTCCATCTGGTAATTCTCGGCGAAGAATAGCCGTCTGATCAGACCGAAATCTTTATCGCCCGGCAAGCCTCTTCGGTGGCGATCGCAACGAGCCGTGACGTGTCTTCCATCGCGGCTTTCAGGGACATCGGTCGATTCACCAAACTGAAGATCGCGTCAATGCCGTGTTCATGAACTTCTCTGAAACCGGCACCGAGAGATCCAGCAATACCAATAACTGGTGTGCCGTTGCGCTTAGCCCTTTGGGCGACGGCGACAGGTGACTTGTTGAAAACCGTCGATCGATCGAACTGACCTTCACCGACGATTACAAGGTCTGCATCCTCGAGATGTTTTTCTAACTCAACGGCTTCCAGAACAATATCCGCTCCAAGTCGCAATCTTGCGTTGAAAAAACCCATGAGACCTGCTCCGAGTCCACCGGAAGCACCAGCGCCGGGGATGTCAGCTACATCAGTGTGCAAATCTTTCGTAATAACTTCCGCGAAGTTGCCCAGCGCAGCATCGAGCTCTTGAACGTCCTCATACGTCGCACCTTTTTGAGGGCCGAAAATTGCTGAAGCTCCGCGTGGCCCGCATAAAGGGTTATTCACGTCACAGGCAACAACTACGCTCGCATCTGCCATTCTTGGATCAAGACCGGATACATCAATGTGATCGAGTGTAGAAAGCGCAATACCGCCCCTAGCAATGTCGCTCCCGTCTTTGTCGGTGAGTTTGCCGCCCATGGCCTGGATCATACCGGCGCCGCCGTCGTTGGTGGCACTCCCGCCAACTCCAATGATGAAATCGGTGAACCCGTCATCGAGCGCCTCTAGGAACAGCTGACCAATCCCGAAGGTAGACGCGTTTCGAATGTCTCGCTCATCTTGTCCAAGTCGAGCCAATCCCACAGCATCGGCAACTTCGATCACCGCCGTGGTCCCGTTTCCAAGCGCACCCCAGTGGGCTTCGATCGTTTTTCCTATAGCGTTTTCAACTTGAGCGGTTCGAATGTCACCTCCAGAGCTATCTACCAGAGCCTGCAGTGTGCCATCACCGCCGTCAGCGACCGGTCTGAGTATCGTTTCGCTTTCTGGCCAAACACGTTTCACACCTATTGACATAGCCTCGGCGATTTCCATGCCGGTCAGGCTCTGTTTGAAACCCTGTGGAGCAATTACAACTTTCTTCATCAG
>DBTA01000035.1:0-32200 GCA_002306815.1 Dehalococcoidia bacterium UBA1328
CCCACATTTCTGCGAGGACTCCTCAGTTCAAGTTCAGTTGGAGCGGGAGACGAGGATCGAACTCGCGACCCTTTGCTTGGGAAGCACGGTGGTGACATTATCGACACCAACTTCCAACTCTAGTCGTTGAGAGCGGTTCGCAGTCTTCGAGCGTAGCTATCCACCGTAGCCTTCAATGACATGCGCTCGCATGTAATCCTTGTCCATCTCGATGCCAAGCCCGGGTCTGTCTGACAGGTAGATCTTATCGCCCCTGATGTCGAGAGGGTGGTCGATCATCACGTCGTAAGAGTTCAGTCTGGCCCTCCAGGTCTCGACCCGGTAGTGGTTCGGCACTGATGCCATCGCGTGTGCTCCCGCCAGTACATTTATCGGACCACCCGCGTCATGAGGCGAGATAGGAATGTAGTACGCCTCCGCCATGGTTGCAATCTTTTTGATTTCGGAAATACCGCCAGTCCACGTAACGTCCGGCATGATGAAGTCTGCCAATTCATTCTCAAGAACCGGCACAAAATCCCAACGGGTGTGATGCCTCTCACCGACACAGATGGGTACGCCAACATTCTCACGAACCTGTCTGAGCGCGTGGATGCTTTCTACCGGCACCGGCTCTTCGAACCACGTGAGAGTGTACGGCTCGAGGGCTCTCCCCAGACGAATTGCAGTAGGAACATCGAATCGGCCGTGACAGTCGACCATAAGTTCAATATCGGGACCAACGGCTTCTCTAATTGCGGCTATCCGTTCGACACCCAGATTCTCTGATTCAGCGCTGAGCTTGCCGGTCAGGTACCCGTCCAACTCCTCTTCATGCTTCGGAACGAAAGGATCGAGCTTCATCGCTTTCTGGCCAGTTTCGACGATCGCCCTGGCGTGCTGCGCAGTATCTTCGACCGATGACCCGTTCTTCGGGTGGCAATAAATCGGGACCCCATCACGCACCGGACCGCCGAATAGCTCAGATACCGGGAGTCCCAACACCTTGCCGCGAATGTCCCAGAGAGCGATATCGACCGCGCTGATCATGTTAGTGGTCAAGCCACGCGATCCCATAAATGTGTACGCCCGGAATATTTTGTTCCAGATCTTTTCGATAAGGCGGGGATCGTCACCTTCGATCAGGTCGCTCACATGTTTCAGCCCGGCGCAGATTGGGCGCGCCCGCGTACCCTTGGCAGTGACCTCTCCCCAACCCGTAATGCCTTCATCTGTGCTGACTTCTACGAACAAATACTCACGCATGACACCCGAGTCTTTGTCGTCATCGGCGGTGTCGAGGTACGACAGGGGGGCTTCGATAAGCCACGGCGTAACTTTAGTAATTTTCAACAGAGAATCTCCAAGGTTCAGCTAGCCAGGGGGACATGATGGCATCGTCTATTAGAAATGAACTGATGTCCATATATAACCGCATGGTGTTGCTCACATTAACAACGGCCATGTTTTTATTGAGCGTTTTAGAGACCGGGCGGATAAAAGACAGATAGATCCCGGCCAGGCAATCCCCCCGGGTCGACGCCAGAGACCCGACGGGCATAAAATTAACATCGCGGATTGCCATGGTGTAACCAGCCGAGGTATTCGGCCGACTCAGCACTCTGGCCGCATGCAACGTGTATCTGTGACAACTACGGTTCTGTCCGCCTAGATTAGAACAGTAACCCCTATTTAAAGACAATAAACCTAAAAAAACTTGCTTAGAAACATTATTAGTTTTTTCTTGTTCCAACCTCAGAATCAAGCATCAATAGCGCTNNTGTCGAAGGTGATGCCATGTCAGGTGAGGCACACCCGCTTCCTTGAGCAGGGGAGTGAGTACTCGCTTCTGCAAGTTTCGATAATCATTACGAGTCCCTTTTAAATCGTACGGTTATAACAAATTTACAACAATCGGCTCAATCAGTAAGATCAGCACAGTTGACAGAGATTAATTAAAAAGCCTCTCCCTACTGCCTAGTCATGGAGTTTCGATTGTAACTACGCCGGTGGTGGCGTAGTTCTGATCTGGAGCATTTGCAGTAAGGAGAGGTCTGTGTTGATGGAAACACGTTACGAGTTTAAGTGACTATCGAAAAGAGATAAATGAATTGTCTCTCACGTGTTTAGGCAACCGTTCTCAGCACCCTGACACCCACANNTGTCCATCTCGATGCCAAGCCCGGTTCTGTCCGCCTAGATTAGAACAGTAACCCCTATTTAAAGACAATAAACCTAAAAAAACTTGCTTAAAAACATTATTAGTTTTTTCTTGTTCCAACTTCAGAATCAAGCATCAATAGCGCTGCCGAATTGTCTCCTGCAAGCCTGAATTTCTCTACAAGAAGACCTACTGCCGCTTCTTCCTCTACCTGTTCTTCAACAAACCATTGGAGTAGAACTTGCGCTGCGTAGTCTTTTTCCTTGACCGACTGAGCAAAAAGCTTATTAATTTCTCCGGTAATGAATTTTTCATGCTTGAATGACGTTTCAAATGCATCGAGAGGAGAATTGAAATCAGCTTCTGGCGCGTCGATCGCTAGAAACGATACTCTGGAACCTCGATCTTCAATAAATTTAACGATCTTTTCAGCGTGCTCTGTTTCTTCCTCAGATTGAGCCATCATCCAGTCGGAGATACCTGGAAAGTTTTCTGACGCCATAAAAGACGCAGCTGAACGATAAAGATAAGCTGAATAAAACTCTCGATTAACTTGTTCGTTTAGTGTGTTAAGTAGTGATTGCTTCATAACCATAATCTCCATCAATTAATAATCATCTACAAAAATTTAACTTGAGAATAAGAAAGTATGACTTTCTGTATCTGACCACCAATCTACAACTGCTTCTTCATTCCGTGAAGAGTGAGATTAAATTTTGGTGTCACGAACGATTTTCAATTTATTGCTTGAATTGAAAATTTTTAGTTCAATAGCATCAAGTTAATGCATCGGAAAAATTTTCAACTTTCATAAAAGATCAGGATTGTTTAAGGCATCTTTTTTCGTTTCAGAAGTTAGCACCAACTACGTAATTTGAACGACTCTCACCCCAGAATCAATAAAACATATAGGCGTCGGTGGCTATCGGCGGTGGGCGCAACGGCTGCTAACCGAAGCTGCGTCCGACTAGCCAAGCAATCACCACTATTGCTGGAATCACGACGAATCAGGTGATGATTCTCACGTTTGAAGCACCTATTTATTTGGTGCTATTGGTGCAAAATTGGTGCAAACACGCGAAAAGTCCCCACATTTATGCGAGAGCTTCTCTAGCTAAATTCCAACTGTAGTGGAAGACGAGATTCCAGCTCACGCCCCTCTCCGTGTTAGGTAAAAGGGAGGTGCGTTTTCGGCTCTAGCTGCCTAGACCTGCCATTTGGTAGATCTTGCCTTCGGTCTTGATTGCCGGGGCGTAGACCATTCGAGCTTTGTTCATCTCTCGAAGGTTTTCAGCGCCAACGTAGCCCATGCAAACCTGCAGTGCACCAACGAGGTTAAGCGTTCCGTCAGTTCGTGATGACGGTCCGTAAAGAAGTTGATGCAAGCTGTACTCAGTACCCATGTTGATTCGAGTGCCTCGGGGCAGCGAATCGTGCCAAGTTGCCATGCCCCAGTGGAACCCCTTTGCTGGAGCTTCTTCGGTCTTGGCGAACGGGCTACCGATCATTACAGCGTTTGCGCCAGCGGCGAACGACTTACATACGTCACCACCGGTACGGATGCCACCGTCAGTGATGATAGGGATGTACTTTCCGGTTTCCTTGAAGAAGTCGTCACGAGCCGCCGCACACTCAACGGTTGCACTGACCTGAGGGATACCGATTCCGAGAACTTCCCGGCTTGTGCAAACAGAACCTGGACCAACACCAACCATCACGCCGGCAATGCCCTGTTGCATCAGTTCCTTGGTGACCTCGTACGAAACGGTGTTACCAACAAGCACCGGTACCTTGAGGTCCTCAATCATGTCTGAGAACACGAGACCTTTCAGGCTCTTCGATGAGTGGCGTGCGGTGACTACCGTTCCTTGAACCACCACTATTTCGGCACCAGCTTCAACAGCCAGCGGTGCCATTCGCTTTGCGGTTTGCGGCACAAAAGAAACGGCAGCTATTCCGCCGCCTTTTTTCACTTCTTCTACCTTCTTCGCAATAAGCTCTGGCTTCTGTGGTGCAGAGTAGATCTTCTGCATCAGCGCTGTGGCGTCTTCTCGATCTGCCGCAGCAATCTCTTCATATATTTCTCTGGTGTCTTCATAGCGGGTGTGTAGCCCGTCCATGTTCATCACAGCCATACCGCCGGCGTTGGTCATTTCGATTGCGAATTTCGGATCGACTACGGCGTCCATTGCCGAGGCAATAAAGGGTATGCCGAGCTTGGTTCCGTCGAAATTCGTCGTCAGGTCAGCCATTTCGGGGTTAATCGTGATGTCACCGGGGGCAATGGCTACATCATCAAATCCGTATGCGGGCTTCAGTTCTTTGAAGTTACGTGGCACCTTCTGAACTCCTCATATCGGTTACAAGCCGAATTTACTTTTTCCTACTTTTAAATTGGCCTTCCGGCACGTCTGTGTCCGGAGGTGATTACGAATTTCGCCGCAGGTAAATTCAGATTCAGTATACGCCCACGTTTCGCGGTTAGTACACTTTGAAGTTAACGGTGAGTTAATACCCGGATATTCTCCTCAATTGCTGTGCTAGTCTGAATGGTGCACCCGGGCCTAATTCACCGAATTATCCCGTCACGAATGGTGTTGAAATATAGCAAATTTGAACTACTCCGGTTCCATAACAGATGTCGTTGGTATCACGGTCGGTCACCACACCGACCTAGTGAACGGAACCGGTTGCACGGCGATTCTTTCAAAAAACAATGCGGTCGGTGGGATCGACGTTCGCGGCGCTGCACCGGGAAGCAGGGATACAGAGCTTCTTGACCCTGTAGCGGGAGCGCAGTGGATCAACGCAATAAATCTCACGGGCGGGAGCGTTTTCGGTCTCGATTCTTCTGGAGGGGTGATTCGATATCTAGAAGAGGAAGGTGTCGGTATCAAGATGGGGCGGATCACTATCCCCCTCGTTTCTGCTGCCGTGATCTTCGATCTTGGCTTCATCAACCACAAAGTTCGTCCAGTTATTGAAGATGGATACAACGCAGCGAAATCTGCAAGCCCAGAATTCGAAACTGGATCCGTCGGTGCTGGTACCGGCGCTACTGCTGCGAAATTGCTCGGGCAACCAGCTTCCATCAAGGGTGGGATCGGAACCGCATCCGTGAAGGTTCACGGTGGAGCGACTGTTGGAGCATTGATAGTTGTAAACGCTATCGGTGATGTGATTGATCCTGACACAGGAGAGATTGCTGCAGGTCCTCAGACCGAAAACGGTTTTGCCAACTCCGTCGATTTGATGCTCAATACACCACCGAAAGAACGCGGTTTCTTTCGTAATACGACTATCGGAGTTGTCGCCACTGATGCTCCTCTCGACAAGATTGGTGCGACACGATTGGCAATGGCAGGGCAAGACGGCGTAGCACTTGCCATCAGACCAGCACACACCGCGAACGATGGCGACACGATATTTGGTCTTTCAACAGGGACGCATCCTGATCGCGTTCCAGGCGATGTACTTCACGCCGCCGCTCTTAAAGCTGTTTCCGGTGCGATTTTGAACGCCATTCAATCTGCTGAAAGCCTTGGCGGAGTATTGTCGGCGCAAGAAGCCAAGGCGAAATTCTCATGAGCCCACTGCCAGAACTGAACAAGCAGTCCACAATCGCCATTCTTGCTGCAGGTCGATTGGGATCGAGTCTTGCCATTGCGCTCACCAACGCCGGTTACAACGTCGCTGCGGTCACTTCGAGAAGGGCAGACCATCGAAAGTGGCTTGCTGGCCAATTACCGGATTCGGTAATCGTCGATAACCTTCAAACTGCCTCGAACGTAGCGAATATCGTCTTCATTACCGGCACGGATGCCGCTGTTGAAGAAATTTGCAACCAAGTGGAGTGGCGCTCACATCAGGCAGTGGTTCACTGCGCTGGAGTGCTGCCTGTTTCCGCACTACATAGTGCATCAGATTCCGGTGCAGCGATTGCCGGATTTCATCCACTACAAACTTTTCCAAGAAACGAATCGCACGACCGACTTGCTGACGTTTCGTTCGCGACTGAAGCGTCGAATCGTGATCTGTACAAATGGCTCGAAGCCCTGGCAACCGATCTCGGTGGCTCGACGTTTCCTATCGAACCATCTCAACGAGCCGCCTATCACGCGTCTGGCGTAATGGCATGCGGCATGGTCGCCGGATGGATAGGTGTTGCTGCGGAAATGTGGCAGGTGTTGGGGATTAATCGTGAAGAAGCTTTGAAACGATTGATTCCACTGATGCGAGCCACGATTGATGCTCTCGATGAGAGCGGACTCCCGAATGCGATGACCGGCCCGTTCGTACGTGGTGATGTCGACACAATCGCCGCGCATCACGCCGCTGCACAGTCGAAATCGAAAGAAACCGGAACTGCCTACGCTGCGCTGGCGCTTGCTTCATTGCACATTGCGAAAGAGCAAGGCGGGTTATCCGATTCGGCATTTCAACGGATCCAATCGTTACTTTCGAACGAAAATCAAACTTAACACGCCCATAATGTTTCAAAAATAGGTCATAATGACCTAAAGCAAGTGAACTAAGGCCTGGCGGCTAGCAAGTGGCAGTCGACCGGGGCGGAGGTACACAATGGAAGTACGACGAATCACCACATATAAGATTCAGCAGATGAAGCTGCGAGGCGAGCCGATCCCAATGGTGACGGCATACGACTACACGGCAGCCCGCATTGTCGATGCGGCGGGGATCCCAATGATCCTTGTTGGCGACAGCATGGGACATGTTGTTCTTGGACACGACTCAACAATTCCGGTTACCGTCGACGATATCGTCACCGCTTCAGCAGCGGTCGTGCGTGGCACAACTAATCCGCTCATCGTCGCTGATATGCCGTTCCTCAGCTACCAGATCGACGCAGAAACTGCGCTCCGAAACGCAGCTCGTCTAATTCAGGAAGGTGGCGCTCAGGCGGTAAAACTTGAAGGTGGAAAGACTGTTGCGCCAATAGTGCGTCGATTGGCGGAAGCCGGTCTTGCAGTGATGGGGCATATTGGTCTCACTCCACAGCATGTAAACCAACTTGGTGGGTACCGAGTACAAGGCAAAACTGAATCTTCGGCAAACCGCGTCCTTGAAGATGCGCTTGCACTGCAGGAAGCGGGTGCCTTTGCCGTTGTGCTCGAGTTGATCCCCGTCGAACTGGCAAAGAAGATCACTGAGACTCTCGACATTCCAACCATTGGAATCGGTGCGGGAGTTCACTGTGACGGTCAGGTCCAGGTTTTTCACGACATGCTGGGCTTGGATCCCGACTTCCGACCGCGACACTCAGGTAGGTACGCTGATCTCGCGCCGGTGATCAAAGACGCTCTCGTTCGCTACGGCGATGACGTGCGGGAAGGGACGTTCCCAACGGACGCTCAGTCGTTCTACTCCGACGAGTCACGCGTTCGCGAGAGTTCCAGGACTACCGACTAACTCTTCGATACCTACACTTGCCTTGGCAACCATTTTCGATCATCACACAGTTCGTCGCTCCTCCCCGAGGCAGAAGGCTAGGTTGAGGTGCAAGCGTTCTGTGATCTTGAACCCATCGAATTCAGTGAATCACCATTAAGCCCTCATCCCATCCCTCTCCCGGCGGGAAAGGCGGGACGTCCCGAGCACTGCGATGCAGGTAATTCGCACAGTTGAAAAGATGAAGCGCGTTCGATCCGGACTTTCTCGTTCGGTAGGACTAGTTGCCACTCTTGGCGGGATTCACGTTGGCCACACCACCCACATGGACGTCATTCGACCGCAGTGTGACACGTTGATCGGATCGCTTTTCCTCAACCCAACGCAGTTCGGAGAAAACGAGGATTTGTCGAGTTACCCGGCGATCGAAGACGTTGATCTGCGCGAGTTCGAGAAACACGGTGCCGATATTGTGTTTGCACCTCCAGTTGCCGAGGTTTATCCGAAGGATGGCTCAGTTCCGGTTGTGGATCCGGGACCAGTAGCTAATGTGTTGGAAGGACTGCACCGACCCGGTCACTTTGAGGGCGTCGCAACAGTTGTCGCTCGACTGTTTTCCATAATCGAGCCACACAAGGCGACTTTCGGTGAGAAGGACGCTCAGCAGTTACGGATTATTCGCCACGTTGTCGATTCTCTGGGTATAGATATTGAGCTAATTCCAATCCCGATCGTTCGAGAATCCGATGGTCTTGCCGTAAGCAGTCGCAATGCGTATTTGTCGTCTGACGAGCTTAGCGCGGCAGTGGTGCTGTTCAAGGCGTTGATGGCTGCCGCTGAACGATTTTCTTCTGGTGAACGATCTGGAGATGTTCTCCGAAACACAATGCTCGCCGTGTTTGAGGATGAACCTCTGGCGAATGTTGAGTACGCCTCGGTTGCCGATGTAGATACGTTTCTTGAACTGGACGAAGTATTCGATACAGCGCGGGCGCTGGTCGCCGTTCGTATTGGCCCTGCCAGGCTCATAGACAATATGCTGTTGGCGTAGGTCGCCAGAGACTCAACGTCAGTTCGTTTCATTCGACCATCTCAACACTGGCCCCGCCGGAGACCGTCCGAGCGCGCCCCCACCACCACAGATCCCTCGTTCCATAGGGAATTCAGTCAGCGCCACGCCTATAACTCGCGAAAATCCTGGTCGTCAAACCTCAAATGATGCGCCCATTGTTGCGGGGTTAGGTCTAGGATTTGATGAATGAACATTCTCGTAACAAATGATGATGGCTTCGATAATCCCGGCATTTGGGCTCTAGTCCGTGCCGTGAAAGATCTGGGCGACGCCACAGTCGTTGCGCCTGCAAATAATCAGTCTGGCGTGGGTACTGCGCTTTCACTTCGCCGTTCAGTGCATATCAACAGCGCACCAAGCAAAGTAGACGGTGTGTCGTGCTACGCCGTCGGCGGTACGCCAGCCGACTCGGTCATTATCGGTATCGAACACGTTCTTCTTGGCGAAGTTGACCTAGTAGTCTCCGGTGTCAACCCTGGATTCAACACGAGCCGTAACGTGTTCATCTCTGGGACGATGGGCGCGGCGATACAGGCCGCTGGCAAAGGAGTTACCGCGGCAGCGTTCTCAATGGGATTAGGCGGTGACCTCGAAGATCCGATTGCCTCAAAAATGATCACCACAGTCACAACTGAGCTTCTTAGTGAAGAAACACCAACGGGATCTCTCTTCAACGTTAACTTTCCAGACACCGCAGGCAGCGAGTATCTTGGGGCAGAAGGAGCGTTTCCTCAGCCGACCGAGTTCATGAGCAAACTGAAAGCGCACAGTGATGGCGGCTACGAAATCTTCTCGGGTTTGTGGATCAACATTCTCGGTGATACTCCAACGCCCGGATCAGATATTGAGGTGTTGAGTCGTAACAAGGTCGCTATTTCTGCCCTTGATGGAATGACCATGGTGCACCAGCCGCAAAATCCCACTTTGGGTCGAATCCTTGCCTCGGTGAACGGCTTCGTAGGTTGACGGATAGCCTGTTCGTATTCAGAATCTCGCCAGATATCCGTCGGTTCCACGCACAATCATCAGCCGACCGGTGAGAGGAAATCACATTGCTGTACGAACTTCGTGTTTACGAATGCCTTCCGGGTCGACTGCCGGCGATAAATTCTCGCTTCGCCAACCACACTATGAAGCTGTTCGAAAAGCACGGCATCAAGAACATCGGTTACTGGACAACTGATGTTGGTGAAAGCAACCACGAACTGACCTACATGGTGGCGTTCGAAGATGCCAACCAGCGAATGGCGGCGTGGGAAGCGTTCCGCAACGATCCTGAATGGGCGAAAGTCACTGAGGAATCGCACCGAGACGGATTAATAGTGAAGAACGTACGTAACCAGCTGTTGGTGCCAACGCCTTATTCACCAATGCAGTAGATTCCAATCCGCGTAGCTGCCCGACAAACTCGAACTGCGATCAATCGATGCCAAACATTAAACGCTTAAACAACCTTTCAGGACAAGCCCATATTGTTGGGGTTGGCGAGTCGAACAAGCTCGGAAAGGTTCCTGAAAAATCTCCGCTCGCTCACCATTCTGAAGCAGCCGTGAACGCTCTAGCTGATGCAGGCATGGAGCTATCGGATGTCGACGCGTTGTTTACCGCAGGCTGGTCGACGCTCGATGTTGCCGAGTACCTCGGGATTCAACCCCGGTACACCGATAGCACTTCCGTAGGTGGATCGTCTTTCGTGATTCACGTCGCTCACGCCCTGGCGGCGATTGCTGCGGGTTACTGCGAAGTTGCATTGATTACCCACGGTCAGTCCGGTCGATCCGACAGAGCACCGATCCCACGCAACCCTGGTGCACCCATGGCACAGTACGAGGCTCCGTACGGCATCATCGGTCCTCCTGTTTCGTATGCAATGGCGGCTAGGCGATACATGCACGAATACGGAGAGGACAGAACCAGGCAAGCGATGGCCGAGATTGCAGTGTCGACTCGCAAATGGGCAAATCTCAACCCGATAGCGTACTTCTACGACATCCCTGCGACCTTCGACGACTATCACAACTCGAGATGGGTGGCGTGGCCATTCCATCTGTTGGATTGCTGTCTGGTTACCGACGCAGGTGCAGCAATCGTGATTACGACACCCGAAAGAGCCAGAGACGCTAAAAACGGGAGTGTGAAGATTTTAGGCGCAGGTGAAGGGCATGATCATTCCGGAATATCGCAAATGCCGGACCTAACCTGGGCTTTTGGTCAATACACCGGACCGCAAGCCCTCGATATGGCAGGTGTGACTCATTCCGATCTCGATATGGCAATGGTTTACGACTCGTTTACTTACACCGTTCTGGTTAGCCTCGAAAATCTTGGTTTCTGCAAGCCCGGTGAAGGTCCCGATTTCGTGGCCGGTCAACGAACTGCGCCCGGGGGCGACTTCCCTCTAAATACGAACGGTGGAGGACTGTCCTACACACATCCCGGAATGTACGGAATATTCACGCTGGTCGAGGCGGCGCGTCAACTGAGAGGTCAGGCGGGAGAAAGGCAACTTGATAAGTGCGATCTGGCAGTCGCACACGGAACCGGTGGGCTTCTTTCATCTACAGGCACAGTAATTCTGGGGAGCGACTAAGTATGACTAACGCGACCCCTAAGCCTCAGCCAGTTTCGCAGCCAGAATCTGACCGCTACTGGGACGGGCTCAAGGTTGAAGAAATCTGGCTCCAGCGTTCAAAGAAAACTGGTGAATACCAGTTCTACCCGCGAGCAATCTCTATCCATGATCCTGCAAGTGGACCGGAAGGGGTTGAGTGGGTTCAAGCGTCAGGCAATGCCACCCTGTACACATTCGCGATAGTCCACGCAGCGCCTCATCCGGGATTTGTGGGAGATCTTCCGTATGTAACAGCACTTGTTGAGCTTGAAGAAGGAGTGATCGTCCCGACGAACATTGTTGGTGTCGATCCCGAACCAGAAAGCTTCCAGATCGGAATGGCTCTAAAACCAGTATTTGATCACAATGAAAACGCTCACACGCTCCTGAAGTTCGCACCGGCTTGAACTCTCAGCGAGCTTGAACCCGTAGTCTTGCCGTCATTGGCGGGTTAGAATTGATGGTCTATCGATAAGTTCGCTAGCGATTCTTATTCGATTTTCGAACCTCAACTCATTATTACGGGATCACTAACGTTGGTACTCGTGGGCGCAAACTTTCGCCGACTGCGACGACACCGAACGAAGGGTGCATAAGCGCCCCGCAAACACACGCGTCCTGTTAATTCTTTTCTAGTTCGAGTAGAGGTCTCTCAACATCATGGTTAATCACTTTCTAAAACTCAGCGATATCGCGCCCGAGGAAATCCAGCCAATACTTGATCGCGCCATTGCCCTGAAAAAAGGTGCACCTAGTAGCGCTCTCAGTGGCAAATCGGTCGCAATCCTTTTCGAAAAGCCTTCACTACGCACCAAACTTTCCTTCTGGGTCGGAACCGAAAAACTGGGTGGAAATCCCGTTTACTTCGCTCCAGAAGAGGTTGGACTTGGTAAACGCGAACCGGTAGCAGACGTGGCCCAGGTCATGTCTCGCATGTCAGACGTTGCAGTGATTCGTACCTTCGAGCAATCGACAATCGAAGAATTTGCCGTGGACTCGACCATTCCTGTGATCAACGCCCTTACTGACGCCGAGCACCCCTGCCAGGCACTTGCCGACACCCAGACGATCACAGAGCAACTCGGAAGCGTGAAAGGGGCGCAGGTGGCGTTTATTGGCGATGGCAACAATGTAGCTGTGAGTCTTGGCTACGCCGTTGCCGGACTGGGTGGTCATATGACCGTTGCATCACCAGACGGATACAAGCTCCCATCTGCAGATCTAGAAGGTGCCAACACGTATGGCGCATCTGCGGGTGGATCTGTCTCCCAGGTAACGAGTCCTGAAGAAGCCGTGTCTGGTGCGGACATCGTTTACACAGACGTGTGGACTAGCATGGGTCAGGAAGCCGAAACGGCTAAGCGCCTTGTAGCGTTCGATGGCTATCAGGTGAATCCAGAATTGCTCGACAAAGCTGGCAAGAACGTAAAGTTCATGCACGATCTTCCCGCTCATCCCGGAGAAGAGATTTCTGATGGATTGCTGTATGACGATAGATCGGTAACGTTCGACCAGGCAGAAAATCGTCTTTGGGCGCAAGCTGCTCTAATGGAAAAGCTGATCTAGTCCTAGGATTGCCTGTTAACTTACATGTATGGGCAACAGGATCTGTTTCCTGTCGTCCACAACACATTCTTTACTCTAACTTTCTAATTCAAAATGGCACTCCCCGTCGTCGCAATCATCGGCCGACCCAACGTCGGCAAATCGACTCTGTTCAATCGGTTGGCAGGTCGACGAATCGCGATCGTCAGCGATATTCCCGGCACGACCCGTGATCGGGTATCGATAGACGCAGAATGGGGACGACATCGCTATCTCGTTGTCGATACTGCTGGTGTGGAGGATCGACCACACGATGAGCTTCTTTGGAGCGACATTCGCGCTCAGGTTGAAGTTGCACTAAACCAGGCCGACGCCATCATTTTCATGGTTGATATCAACGATGGTGTTACCGATGCTGACGAGGATTCAGCAAACCTCGTGCGCCGGTCAGGCAAGCCCGTAGTGCTGGCGGTGAACAAAGCCGACAATCTTTCACGGGAAGACATGATCTATGAGTTCTACTCGCTTGGTCTTGGCGACCCTCACCCAATCAGCGCTTATCACGACACCGGCATTGGCGATCTGATGCAAGATGTCTTCCAGCAGATGCCTCTGTTCGAAGACGAACCAGTTGGGCAAAACTCGATTCGAGTTGCGATCGCAGGACGACCTAACGCCGGTAAATCGTCACTGTTCAATGCGTTGACAGGTGAGGAACGTGCAATCGTTAGTCCTGTAGCAGGCACGACTCGGGACACCGTCGACTCGCTGTTCGAATTCGAAGGAACTCGATTCACGTTCCTAGATACTGCGGGACTAAGGCGCCGAGGAAGTGTCGAATCCGGGCTCGAAAAATACAGCGCCATTCGAACAATCGGTGCGATCGAGCGGTGCTATGTCGCTGTGCTCGTTCTCGATTCGACTGAATTTGTCACTGCGCAGGATCAACATATTGGTGGATACATTGACGACGCGTCCCGAGCGGCGGTTATCGTCATCAACAAGTGGGATCTTGCGCCGGAACTCGGACTTAACAAAGCGGACGCGGTTGAAGCGGTTCGCAACAGGTTCCGGTTCATACCCAACGTGCCCGTGCTGTTCACCTCCGCGTTGACCGGATGGGGAGTGGAGAAAGTACTGCCAATTATTCTCGACGTTTACGAAGAGTTTTCGAAACAGATTCCTCGTTCTGAAATTAGCCGGGCGATATTTGACGCAATGGGAGAGAACCCGCTGCCAGGCATCGGTAGTCAACGTCCGAGAATCTATCGCAGCATCCAGAGCCGAACCTCGCCTCCAACGTTTGAATTTATCGCGCGGAACCCAGACCTAATACACTTCAGTTATCGCAGGTATCTGGAGAACCGGTTGCGAGAGCGATTCGGCTTCATCGGATCGCCGCTAAGAATGACTTTCAAAACCCGAGACGATGACTGATTCGGCGCAAATAATAGCTTCGCTGGTGATTGCTTACTTCGTAGGCGCTATACCGTTCGGAGTGATCATTGGACGGTTATGGCGTGGCGTCGATATCCGCAGCTATGGAAGTGGCGGCTCGGGTGCTACAAACGTAAATCGCACTCTTGGAGCAAGAGCTGGGGCAGCGGTACTCATTGCCGATGTCGGAAAAGGACTTATTGTTTCAGCGCTTGCAAAGTTTGTGTTCGATGGCGAAGCCTGGCTCATCGCGGCAGCCGGTACCGTCGCTGTTCTCGGACACATGTTTCCTGTATACATTCGCTTCAAAGGTGGCAAGGGCGTGGCGACAGGACTCGGTGCTCTGGCCGTTGTTTCCCCAGTTTTTGCCGCTGTCGCCCTATCCGGAGTTATTGTTGCGGCGGTGACTCGATACGTGTCGTTGGGTTCGATTATCGGAAGCGGTCTCAGTCTGGGACTTCTGATAGTTTGCAGCGTGCTGGGTATTGAAATCCTTGGATGGGATCACGAAATCGGCTATCTGGTATTCGCAATGCCGGTTCCGGTTCTCATCTTTTGGAGCCATCGATCGAACGTGGATCGACTCGCAAAAGGTGGCGAATCAAAGCTTGAGAACAAGGCGACGCCGCGCAGGGCTCAACGAACCCCGTAAACTTCTGTTGTGACACACATTGGAATCGTCGGCACTGGGGCGTGGGCGACCACCCTCGGGATACTTCTAGCCCGCACAGCAAATAAAACCATCCTCTGGTCTCGCAGCGAAGCTCGAGCGAACGAACTGGAGACAGCTCGCGTTAACGATCGTTACGTGCCCGGTGTTGAGTTTCCTGACCAGATGAGCATATCCGGGTCGATCGACGAGTCGGTGGCCAACGCCGATCTTGTAATAATTGCCGTCCCATCTGTGACGATTCGAGAGAACATCCAGCAGATTAAGTCTGCTATTTCGACGACCAGCCGGATCGTTTGTGCCACCAAAGGAATTGAAATCGAGACCGGCAAGCGTATGAGTCAGGTGATTTCAGAGGAGTTACCAGAGCTTGATCCCCGTCACATTGGCGTACTCTCTGGACCCAATCTTGCCCCTGAAATTGCAGCGGGTAACCCGGCGACCGCTACCGTGGCGTTTCCTGGTCTTCAAATGGCTAAAGACGTTCAAGCAGTGTTGAGTTCCGATGTCTTCCGGGTTTATCGAAGCGACGATGCCATTGGTGTCGAATTTGGCGGTGCGTTGAAGAACATAGTCGCGATTGGAGCAGCGTTTATTGACGGCGTTGGTCTCGGTGCAAACACGAAAGCATCTTTCGTAACCCGCGGTCTTCATGAAATTACGCGGCTCGGCGTTGCCATGGGTGCACGCCCTGACACTTTTGCTGGTCTCAGCGGAATGGGCGACTTGATTGCGACCTGCTACTCGACGCTCAGTCGAAACTATCGTCTTGGTCTCGGAATCGCCTCCGGTAAAGATCTGCCGTCAGTACTGTCAGAGCTCGGTCAAACCGCGGAAGGGGCACCAACCACTCAAGCGGCCGTGAAACTTGCGAAAAAGCTCGGCATAGAAATGCCAATTGCTGACGTCACACACGCTGTGCTGTTCGAAGGGGCGTCACCTGAAGAGGCGATTCGAGAACTGATGGGACGAATGTTGCAGCCCGAAGTTCGGTACTGATCGAGTCTTATCCGCCGAGGTCGCCTCGTTCGTACAGAATCGCCGACATCACGGTTATCGCAGCCGTTTCACTCCTAAGAACTCGCTCACCGAGTGTAACGAGTGATGCTCCAGATTCTGTTATTGCTTCAACCTCGGATGCACTGAAGCCGCCTGGTGGCCCGATTAGCACCGCCAGTTCATTTTGTACCTCGGGTAGGGTACGTAACGTTCGGCTAAGCGGCTGAGATTGTGTTGCCGTCTCTTCCCACATGCAAAGAAGAGGTTGTTCCGAAACAATATCGATGACGGCTTCCATTAGCATCTTTGGATTTTCGACATCTGGAACGACTGTTCGTCCTGACTGCTCAGCCGCCTCAATAGCGATTCGCTGCCATCTCTCGAGTCGTTTCGCTGAAGGCGTGCCGGTGTTTCCACCTTGCACGCGCTCGGAAGTAACCGGAACGAAGCGTACGACTCCAAGTTCGGTGCATTTTTGAATCGCAAGTTCAATTCTTTCGGGTCGGGCGAGACCAAGCATCATGGTGACTTTGGTCTTTGGTTCGACGACCGGCTTAACTGCTGAAATCAGCGTGGTTTCAACCTCGCTGTGACCGACATAATCAATCTCAACTTCCCATTCGTAACCTGATTCATCAAATAGTCGTATATGTTCGCCCGGTTCGGCTCTAAGAACTGAGCGTAACTGTCGAGCGATCGCCCCGTCCAACGTAATGGATCTGTCCGACGGATCGATTTTTGTGACATAGAAGCGATGCATTAGTTTTAACTCTTTGCTCGCGTGATTCGTGCCGCGGTCCAGTCTTCGATCTGACGACTCGACTCAACTTCTCCTCCGACGGCCTCAAAAGCTTCGATTACGTCGCTGAGACGGCTTTCGAGAACACCGGAAGTCACTATCACTCCATCATCAGTCACGGTCGCCATTAGAGGCTTTGCGAGTGCAATAAGTGCGTTTGCCGCGATGTTTGCGCCAACGACATCGAACTGCCTGTCGGGAACCTGTGGATGTGGAATAGAACCAGAAAGAATGGTTGATTGATCTGAGTAGCTGGCCTCTTCGAGATTCGCAAGCGACGATGTGACTGCATCATTTTCGATATCGACTCCAACTGCGTGTTCGGCTCCAAGGGCCAGCGCTGCGATCGACAGCACACCCGATCCGCAACCAACATCGAGGAACTGATCACCGGGTTTCACGACCTTCTCGATCTCTTCGAGGCACATTAGCGTCGTAGGGTGGTGGCCGGTTCCGAACGCCAAGCCTGGTTCCAACTCGACGACGATGTCATTCGGTTCTCTTTCGTAATCAGCTGAACGAGGGAGTATGACCAGATTCTTACCTACCTTGATCGGTTCAAACTTCTGGTGGCGCCAGTCATCTTCGCTAACTTTCCTCTCTTCAATTTCTGGAAGTTCGACAAGGTGGCGCACCAGGCGCACGCCTACATCAATAGCGGTCTTGCGGCTCTGCGTAGTGGCATCAATGGGCAACCAGCCTTTGATCGTCACCCACGCCGCAGGATCCGGCTTCTCACCTTCGTCGGGGTTGTAACCGCCTCCACCCTCAACTGATGCTGAACCTTCTCCATGCATGTTGAAGAGGTGGATGAGTGGTTCGGCGTATTCAGGGGGGGCCTGGATGCTGAGCTGTAGCCAGCGCATTTATATGCCTTCGTTCGCGTCTGGTTCGCAAGAGGGAATTAGTCGATCAGTCAACTGTAGACGTGGTTACTCACCATCACCACGAAACGCATCTTTGAAGCGGTCGAACAAACCGCCATTGCCAGAATTATCGCTGACTCGCTCAAGACCGAACGACTCCGCCAGTTGTTGGAATAGTTGGGTCTGTTCTGCGCTGAGATCTTTAGGAGTTACAACCTTCAGTTCGACGAGTTGATCACCTCGACGTCCGGTAACTCCCATGTGTGGAATTCCTGCATCCTTGATTCGAGTGATTGAACCCGACTGTGTCCCTCGTTTGATATCTAAGTCAGCCGAACCGTCGAGTGTTTCGACATTAATAATTCCGCCGAGGGCTGCCATTGCCATATTCACTTCGGCAGTCATTAGAACGTCATTGCCTTTTCGAGCAAATACTCTATCGCGTTCGACACCAATGTGAACGTATAGATCGCCGTTCCGGTTACCTTGCCCCACCGATTCACCTTCACCGTGGATGAGGAGTCGTGTTCCGTGCTCAACACCGGCAGGAACCTGTACCTCGATCTTTCGGGATTTTCGTTCGGTTCCACGTCCGGAACACTGCTTGCATGCAGTTTTTACCTGTTGCCCTTGACCATTGCATGTTGGGCAGGCTGTCACTTGCTGGAATTGACCAAAGAATGTTCGCTGGGTTCGGCGTACTTTACCTTCGCCATGGCATGTTGGACATTCGATTATGTCGGTGCCGGGTTCCGCCCGCTTGCCGTCGCACCGGTCGCATCGCTCCATTCGGTTTAGCTCGAGCTCGCGTGCAACACCGAAAGCGGCATCACGGAACGATACTTTGATCTGAAATTCCAGATCCGCTCCGCGATCGGGCGTCTGACCGGTAGCCCCCCCAAAGAACGAATCGAAAATATCCCCGAACCCTCCAAATCCTTCGAAACCGTCGAAGCCGCGACCTTCCTGGCCGTTAACTCCGGCATGACCAAACTGGTCGTACTGCGCCTTGCGCTTAGGATCACTGAGGACCTGATAAGCCTCGTTCACCTCTTTGAACTGTTCGGCTGCTTCTGGAGCCTTGTTTCGATCAGGGTGATATTTGAGCGCCTGTTTTCGGAACGCTTTTTTCAGGTCTTCAGGGGTGGCATCTCGCGCTGCGCCGAGGACCTCGTAGTAATCTCGCTTACTAGTTGTCATAAAAAGCGGCCGCTTACCTCGTTGGAAGGATATGTTTTAGTTCGAAATATGAGTTTGCGCCTGAAACGCGCGCTAAAGTCTCAATTATAGACCTGAGTCTGTTTTGATCCGAGTGAGGGTTGGGACCCAACTACGGTAAAAGTTGAGGTTGAGTGAGCGGATTTAGCCGTAGAACGTCATAGTCATCTTGTTCAGATGATTTGCGAGGTAGCTAACTGCAGGTATAGCCGTTTCGTACTCCATGCGAGTTGGAGCGACGACTCCAATAATGCCTTCAGCACTGCTAGACGAGCCGTATCGACTGAACACAACGGAGAAGTGTTTCATTGTTTCTTCCGTATTCTCTTCTCCGATTACTACACTCGTCATACCGCTCGATTCTGCGGCATTTTCAAATACTGATGTCGCCAACGAATCTTCGATTAGCCAACTGACACCTAGTGAAAGAGCTGGATCGGCGAGCAGTTCGGGTTGTTGGAACAATTTTCCGATACCGCTGATTCGCTTCTCGTTGCCTGACACCGCGTTGTGTTGGCTAACGGCGGTAACTGCGGATTCGAACGCCTTTCGCTCCAGGCCATCACTTACATGACTGGATCGCGAGGAGAGTCGGTTTGCAGGTACACCGACGATCACTTCGCTGAGTTTGTTTCTGGCGTGTTCTACTTCTGAGTTGGAAACCGTGGCATCGAGATTGATCACCTGCTTGTACACGCTGGCTTCCTGAAGTACCACGATTACTACGACGAGCATTTCCTGTAGCTTGAGGAGTTCGAGACTCTTGACGGGTGCAGGAGCCGTACGCGGCAATGTGGTGAAGGCCAGTGTGTCCATCAGGTCAGTCAGGATATCTGAGGCGGATTCGATCCAATCTTCAACGTGCGTTCTGGCGGATTGGAACTCGTGATCGATCCGTGATGAAACCCGAGGATGTAGAGTGGCATCCGGATCGAGCGAACCAACAAACTGTCTGTAACCTCTGTCAGAGGGAACACCCCCAGACGATACGTGAGGGCGATGAATCAATCCGTCCTCTTCCAGAGCCACCATTTCGTTGCGAATCGTCGCCGGACTAGCTTTCAGATTTGTTGAACGGGCGACTTTGCTCGAGGCAACCGGGGACGCAGTCTGAACGTGTTCAGAAACGATGAACTTTAGAATCTCTCGTTTTCTATCTGTCAGAGTCGGCATTGTTACTTCAGCTAAAACCTAGCAGATGGTTTAGCGCTGTTCCCACGCCACGATATGGCTTACACGGTAAATGATAAAACGTCGTGAAGTTAGCATGCGGTTTTCCCGAGCGTCAACGGTTTAATTTGATCAATCGCCTGGAACGTTGCTAGAACACGGTGATTTATCGCTATTGGATGATTAATGCACAGCTAAAAGGGTAAAGGCTCGAGGGTCGGAACAATGAAAAGATTGTCTCGTGAGTCGTTCTAACTGGCTAAATTTCAAAACTGTAATGGCAGATTTGGTCATGCGATCGAACCAGATTTCAGTATGTCCGACTCCTCGCCTATGGCAAACTCTGGCTCTTTTCAGGTTCTGACCGAACTGGAAACTCCTGCAGATCATACGTTGGTAACGAACGTTATTTTTATTTCGAGAGTAATTTCGATCGTGCAATTGGCGGATGGGATACAACGGTATCAATCGTCGATTATTATCCACATACTCCATGGTGGAACTAAGGACAAGTCTACGGGGCATTGGGCTTTCTAAAACGATCGAACCCTGGAGCTGAAATAGTGGGACATCTGAGAAAATACGGCGAATCACCAACAGATCAACTCACAACCGAATCGGAGGAGTTGGTACTCGACTACGAGATTAAATTTCAGAGACCGAACGGAAGCTGGGAGCCAACTGGAACTGGGGGCAGTACGAGTATCACTGGAGCGTGTTTCATGCAGAATGGTCCGGATACCTTACACTTCTCAATATTCTCGCGTTTAGTGCTTGGGATCGGCTAGATACGTAGTTGCGCTCATCGAGACCGATCGACTTTGATACAACGCTGAGTGTGGGAAAGAAACCTCGGAACTACTAAAGATCTTGATTACTCAGGTGATCTCAGTTGAAATTTGCTTTTGGCCTTCAATTTAATTGACGCTTTCGCGCGCACATAGTTAAATGAATGTTTGAACTGCGGTTGAGTTCGTAAACGTACGTGTTGATTCGGCGCGAAAGACCTCTGCAAAGGAACATCTAAATGGAGATTCGCTGGCTTGGAAATTCGACCTTCGAGATTCGATCCTCCGTGGGGGTCGTTGTGGTCGATCTCCAGGGCGAAATACCTGAAGGATCCAAACTGCCTGATGAGAACACGGTTTTCGCGTATAGCCAGGGTGATCACAACAGCCATTCCTACAACGATTCACAGGTGCTTACCGGCCCGGGTGAATATGAGATCGGCGGCATAAGCGTTCGTGGTGTCGCTACACCAGCAGACGATCCATCAGTCTCGCGGGATATAAACACCGTATATGTAGTGGATGCCGATGGTTTGCAGGTTGCGACTCTTGGTAATCCTGGACACCAGCCGTCGGCGCAATCGGTTCAACAGATCAGTAAGGTCGACATTCTCCTAGTCAACACGGAGTCTCAAGGGCTTGAACCAGAAGAAATGTCTGCAGTGATCAGGAACCTTGAGCCGAAAATGATCGTTCCTTCGGGCTATGATTCCGATTCGGGGAAGCCTAGCGCGGCAATGCAGAGGTTCCTCACAGAGCTCGGCGTGAAAGAATTCAGTGCTGCTTCCAAGCTGACGGTAAGTAAGAGCAGCTTGCCCGACGAAAGAGCGGTTGCAGTTCTTCAGGTAAGCTCCTAGGGCCTCTGTTCGTTTAGGAGTGACCTGACCATAGCGATCATACATTTGCTGTTTCTAACAAAGTAACGACCCGGACGTTTTACTTTCTTTTCCTGTTTCTGTTTCGCCAGACACAAAAAATCCCCTCGTCGTTAGGCGAGGGGATTTTTTGTTATGAAACTTTGTGAAGAGCTTCCGCAGGATTACCCCGTCGGAAAATCATCATTGTGCTCGCTAGATCACGTTTCGTTCTATCTTGCGCCATGCAAACAGCGCCAGAGGTGCTAGTAGCAACGCAATGTTGCCCAAAGCCGCAGGGCCACCTTCACGAGCGCTACACGAGCCACCTTCCGCTTCTTCAGCAACCGAGGTGGCGGTCGCTTGGGCCGCAACCGTTGCAGTCAAGTCTGCAATAGGTGTCGGCGTTGGGGTCGAAGTTGGAACGGGAGTTGGCGTCGGTGTTGGAGTTGGCGTTCGTGTCGGCTCAGGCGTTGGAGTTGGCGTCAAAGTAGGAGTCGGTGTCAAAGTTGGCGTCGGTGTAGGCGTGAGCGTCGGTGTAGGCGTTGGGGTTGGCAGTGCCGGGAATACGAGTAGGAAGTTCTCTTTGCTTATTCCATCCTCAAACACATCGGTTTGAAGAGCCTTGGTTTGACCAATGTAGAACTCTACGGTTTGACCAACATAGATATCTTCTGCTGGATCAACCGTTAGAAAGTACTCACCACCGAACACGGATGCAAATTCAGATACGTAACCGCCAATAACAGCATGTATTAGAGTCCCATCAGGTGGCGGCAAAGACCCGGCTCGAACTCGCCCTTCGTAGAAGGTTGGTTGAATTACCGCCGGCGTAGCAGTTGCCGTTGGAGGAACAGGTGTGGCAGTCGGCGTAGGTATTGGAGCAAAAGCGAAACTTAGACTTTCTTCTCTGAGCTGGGGTAACCCCCAGTCTAAAAGTTCATTACCAAACTGATCTATAAACGCGTATGCGATTATTTCATCTGCCTGTACCTGATCTTCCAGCCAGAACGAAACGTCTTTGCCAATGTACTGCGCAGGTGCGTGAATGAAGAGACCTACATAGGTGTCCGGGTTTTGGTCCCCAATGATGACCGGATTAGATTCCCAGTCATCAATACGTGCTGTTAGCGTCATTCCATTGGGATCGGCTCCATCAGAAATAAATACAGGACCATGCAGCGTAAGCGCAGAGATGCTTGGAATCTCGCCTTGCGCGTTAACTGGTTCGCCTGCAGATGCCATGATCGCAGCCAGAGCGGCCGTCACGATCAGCATTCCGAGCAATCTAGTTAAGTTCATATCTCAATCCTGTTGCAGGTGGTGAGTTTCGAATAGTTATATCAGCAGAACGCCCCCCTCCCGACATATCGGAAGGGGGGCGCCCGTTATCACGTACTAACTCTTAGCAGCGATCCTTACGGAACGAGGTGTGGGAGTTGTCCGTTGTCCTGTGGGCTTATGAAGACCCAAAGACCTAACCCGATCTTCACAACATCGGAGCCTTCCAGCTCATTGAACTGAGAAGTCACGGTGTCGAAAGCGTACGTTCGACCGTTGTTCACGGTTTTGAAGTACGAGTCGTGGGTTACGTTTACGCCAGAACCAGCCTCATTCGGTCGTGTAAGGGTTGCACCCTTACTGCCAGACTGAGTCTGAATTCGGCTTTGGTCAATCACACCGACAAAGTTCCAACCGCTTCCGGTCGCAATCGCAGTCACGGCTGGTCGTGAATCGCCAGGACCAGTTGGACCCTCAAGAGCGACCTTCTGGTCTTCGAAGTCCGAAGCTTCAACCCAGTAACCGTGTCCAGCTTCGATAGTTGTCAGACCTGGAGTGGTCTGAGAAGTGAACGAATCATCTACCTTAGATGCAATTCTCCACGGCTGTGAAGGCGTGGTTGCATCGTATGCAACAACCTGCTGTACACCTGAGTTCGACAGAACTGAGTTTACGTCACTGTCCACTGGGTTAGAAGGAACAGAAACTGCGTTCCAACCTGCGAACAGAGTGAGAACGAAGTTAGTTCGATCTTTCTTTGTGAACTTAGTTGTTGTCGTATTCGTGTTACCAGCAGCGTCCTTAGACTTCACCTTGTACGTGTGCTCTTTGTTCTCGAGCGCAGTTGTTGGCTGGTAGAAGAAAGTCTTGCTGTCAGCAGAAGCGATAAGACTCGCGGTCACATCATCGCCGTTGAATTCGGCTGAGGTGATCGTAATCGAAGACGCATCGGCTGAGTAGTCGGACACAAGGAACGGGTTCGACTCAGTAACGGTAGATCCGTTAGCTGGAGACGAAGTTGGGGCCGATAGAGTCGCGTCCCTCACGTACGCCTTTACAGTGTCCTTGCCTTCGGTGGCAGAGTTAGAAGCAGAGTCGGTTGCTGTGACAGAAACCGAATGACTACCGTCTGCAGCGGCCGTTACAGTAAGTTCCCAGACATTACCACCCTGGGCAACAGCACTAACTGCATTTGCCACTGTAGCGGAAGTCGTGATGTTCTTAACTGTCACCGTCGGTGCAGCCTGAAGATTCTCATCTGACGAAACACTGATGGTCATCTTGCTCTTGGTCAGGCTGTCAGAAGCTTCGGCGCCTGTACCTGTACCCGAACCACCTGAGCGTGTCACGGTGATTACTGGTGCAAGTTTGTCTGATGCAATTGCAGAACCAGCGCTAGTTGAGTTACCAGCAATGTCCTCTACAGTGCCCTGAAGCTTTACTGTTGGCTTGTTGTTTGACGGAATGGTCGAGTCGATGTCGAGGTAAACGTCAGCTCCCTGGACTACCACACTTGCAGGAACGAATGTTCCGGCACCGTTACTCAATACGACCTGGAAGTCAGATTCACTGATCGAGGCTTCATTGACCTTGCCATCGAATCTGACAACGAGAGAGTCTCGTACGTTTGACTTCTCAGCCGGAGTAGCGATCGTCGTGTCCCAAGCCTTACCAGTCTCAGCAGCTGAGATCGTTGGGAGTACCCGGTCAATCTTAACTGTGTGAGGTTGGTTACCGTGTCGACCCGTTCCGTCATTGCCCTTCGAAGAGCTAGAGTCGGAGTATCCGTAGTTACCAGCAAGGTCTGCTACTTCACCCTGGAAGTCAACGACGTGGTCTGGGGTGGCAATGGTGCTGTTCGGAAGAACGACAGTTTCAGTGTAACTCCAGTCCTGCGATGCAGCACCGTCTGACCACGCAGATGTGCTAATGCTTGCAACCTTACCTATTTTGGTAGCAGCACTATCGCTTCCACCAGCACTGATGACCATACTAGAGTTGGCCTTGTCAGTGGTGTTGTCGATACGTAATGCGAACGTGCTCACATCTAGACCAGACTCGTTATCTGTCAGACCACCAGAGAACGACGGGAGGCGATTCTGAGTTTCAGAACCACTGGTCGGGCTGGTAATAGAAACCGTCGGCACAGTTGTGTCGAGCGATAGAGAAGCAGTTCGGTTTACGTTGGTCGCAGTACCAGAGGTAGCGACGTCCACGTATGTGACTGTAATAGGTCCACCGATTGCAGGAATCTGTGCAGGGGAACCGGTGCTTCCACCATTTGTACCCGTAGTGAATCCTGAGGTTCGCTCTTTGACGAGTACTTCACCCTCGAATCGACCAGTGTTTCTTCCGGTCTCTGTGAGAGTCACAACCGCCGCACTACCAGTGTAAACAACTGACTTAACTGTCGCTGTAGTCTTGTCTACTGCAGATGTCGGGTAAAGAATGTTGTACTTCACATCGTTATGGTGGGTGCCATAGTCGACATCGAGTCGAATAAGCGGTGCGTTGCTTCCGTCACCAGCATATTGAATCGTAGCGCTAACACCTGTAACTACCCTAGACGAACCGTGAACCACAACTTTGATGTCACTGTTGGAACCAATGATCGGTTTGGTTTTTGTGTCGTCTATCGTGATAAGCACGCTGTCGTCAGTAGAGTCAAAACCTGAACCAGTCAGCTGCGAAACGTCATTTGCAGCGGTACCGCGGTCAGCGTCGTATCCACTGGTGTTGTTAGACGTAACCGTAGTTGTTGTGTTGAGGTCCGAGTCAATAACCGTCACGATGAATCGATCCGAGTTAGTGACGATGTCACGAGCAGTTGTACCTGTCGTAACGCTTGATTTGTAAGTCCCATACACCGTGCTGGCAGTTGTACGACCTGAGGGCTTACCTGACCCTTCAGTCGTAAGATTGGACGCTTTGTTGGTGACGTACACCTTGCCGTCCGCTGCAGCACTGGCGGAGTGAGAGAGGCCTACAACAGCTACCGCAACCAACGCAATAAGCGTAAGCCCGGAAAGCAATTTAACTGATAGCTTCACAGCTTCAGTCCTCCTTGCATCCGCGTATCTCCCACAACAATGGCAGAAGGCAGAACAGTAAATACTTCTGCCATTGCCAGGTGGTACGAAACCCGGAGATCTCCATATTTATGTCCCCTCGCAATTGCGAGGGGCTTGCCGGTTCCAATAATTCTGTCCTGTCCGTATGCCACCTAACCGGCGCGCGCGACAACTGACTTCGGGACAAACCAAAGCGATTTAACCACCGCAATGAATACGATGTCAACCCGTCCGGTATATGCCCTATATCGATTTTCACGTTTGAATATGTTGTCCTCACATCCGTCACCGGATGAGCGCCAACCTAACGTAAAAGTCGGTTCTAGCGAACTATAGAGAGCAAATTGAACGAGATTCAACGGTTCCCATAACAATTTAAAGCGAGTTTGCGTTACCAGAGAATTACATTTGACTTAACACTTCTCGTGACAGTGACAAACTCGCTTTGTTGTTGGGAAAGTACGAACTATACCTTCTCAGGTTTTGTGATCGAGCCCAGAAACTCTTCATTCGATTGAGTTCGAGCCATTCGTTCGAGGATTCGTTCTGCAGCTTCCGTTGGACTGTTTGAGTCCTGACCGATGATTCCCATCATGCGGCGTAGCAGCCATACCTGTTTAAGTGTGGCGTCGTCCTGGAGCAGTTCTTCGTGGCGCGTTCCGCTTCGCTCAATATCGATGGCTGGCCACAATCGCCGCTCTGCCATCCGGCGATCGAGATGGAGCTCCATGTTTCCGGTGCCCTTGAACTCTTCGTATACGACGTCGTCCAAGCGTGAGCCGGTGTCGATCAATGCGGTAGCAATGATCGTCAGGCTTCCAGCTTCTTCACAGTTCTTAGCTGCGCCGAAGAACTGGCGTGGTGGGTAAAGAGCGTTGGGATCCATACCACCCGAGAGGGTTTTGCCACTGGAAGGTACGGATAGATTGTACGCGCGTGCGAGGCGGGTGATGCTGTCGAGAAGTACGACAACGTTCTCGCCGCTTTCGACGAGTCGTCGGGCACGGTCTAGTGCAACTTCTGCAGTTAGGCACTGATCTTCGATAGGCTCATCAAAAGTAGAGCTGAACACTTCTCCTTTAATGGTGCGGCGCATGTCCGTCACTTCTTCAGGGCGTTCACCAATCAGTGCAACGATGATGTAAATGTCTGAGTGGTTCTCAGTAATACCAGCAGCGATCTGTTTAAGGAGAACCGTTTTGCCTGCCTTAGGTGGTGCGACGATTAGCGCACGCTGTCCTTTTCCGATCGGAGCGACCATATCGACGAGTCGCGTGGACATCATCTTTGGAGTTGTCGATAGGTTGATTTGCTCGTTAGGGTAGACCGATGTGAACTGATCAAACTTCGGTCGCTTCATTGCTGACTCAGGGTCATAGCCGTTTACAAGCTCGACTCGAATAAGGCCTAAGTACTTCTCGCCTTCGTTTGGAGGTCGGACTTGACCGGCGACCATGTCGCCCTGTCGTAGTCCAAAACGTCTAACCTGGCTTTGTGAAATGTAAATGTCTTCTGTGCCGTTGCGTTTACCCGGTGTGCGGAGAAAGCCGTAGCCGTCACCGAGGAGGTCAAGAATTCCAGCACCAACCAACTGATCGGCTGATTCTGCGACACGAGCCAGAACTTCCAGAACTAACTCTGTTCGCTGTGTCGGCACCCGTTTGATGCCCATATCGATGGCCATTTGGCGCAACGCATCGTTTGTTTTAGCACCGAGATTTCCTAGATCGGGAAGCGTGCTCTCGTCTACCTCGAAATTATCCTGAGGCAGTCCACTGGGGCGTCCGCCACCGCGGGGGCGACGTCGACCGGATCGACGGCGGTTACCACCACGTGATCGAGATTTAGTTTCGGTAGTCAGCTTAGGTTCCTCCTGCTGGTATCCGAGCAAAGCGACTGAATTGCTCCGCACGAAAACTGGCAATTTCGGTCAACGGTGTACGCGAAGAGTCCAGCGAAAGTTCTTTAGAAAAATTAGTGAGAGTGTGAGACTTGGTTTGTCAGATTATGTGGCGCATGTTGGGCGCAATACTGACGAGCCTTAGTTTTTGTGTGCATATGGGGGCTATATCCGACCGGATTTGCCCGCGTGAGCGATTACCTATTTCCTGTGTGAGGGAAAGCCCATAAGCAGTGATCAGTCACCACAACTTGTTGGGCAGGGAGAACGAAGATCCAGAAGTGGCTCATTCGCTCGCTGACTCCAATGTTATCAAATTGATGGGCAACAATTCCAGCGCGGCATTTTAGAACCTCGCTGAACAGCACGTCCGGACTATTATTCCTGTTCTTCGAACAAGTCGTGCTGGCCACCCTCTCTAAGCACGGATCGAGAAACTTTGATGAACTCTCTGAACAGTGGGTGTGGGCGTTCCGGGCGTGACCCGAACTCTGGATGAAATTGGCTGCCAACCATGAACGGGTGACCATAAACCTCTGTCACCTCGACCAGCGATCCGTCGGGTGAAGTACCAGATGCGACCAATCCCGCTTCCTCAAGCTGCAATCGATACTCGTTGTTAAATTCGTATCGGTGGCGGTGTCGTTCGTCGACTGTTTCCTCACCGTAAGCCTCTCGAACCCTCGTTCCCTCTTTTAGCGCGCACGGGTAGAGGCCAAGCCGCATGGTCCCGCCGGTTGAGTGGAGTTCCTCCTGTCCGTCCATGAACGCAATGACCGGGTTTGCTGCTTCGGGGTCGATCTCTAATGACGTGGCGTCTGCAATACCCAACTCGTTACGGGCGTACTCGACCACCATGATTTGCATACCGAGACACAACCCGAGGTAAGGGACGTTGGATTTTCTGGCGTAGTTGGCTGCAGCAATCATGCCCTCGAGACCGCGTTCGCCAAATCCGCCGGGCACGATAATTCCTCGGGCCGATGAAAGTAGCTGCTCCGCCCCATGCTCTTCTATGTCTTCTGCCGCAATCCACTCGATGTTTATCTTGCGGTCGTTGTGGAGTCCAGCGTGGTGCAACGCTTCAACTACCGACAAATATGAATCCTGAAGTTCGACATATTTTCCAACTAGCGCAATTTCGATTTCGGGGTGTTCTTCTTCGTCGACGCGAACGATAGTTCGCCATGATTCTAGATCAGGAGCCATATCCGGTAATTCGAGACCGTTCACCAGAATCTTTCCAAGCCCTTCAGCTTCGAGATGCAGTGGAACTTCATAAACGCTTGGTAGCGTCGGGAGTGAAATTACCGCTTCTGGTTTAACGTCGCAGTAAAGCGCTATCTTCCTGCGCTCATCTTCACCGGTTTCCTGGTCAGCTCGACACAAAATAGCGTCGGGTTGGACTCCCATTCCTCTCAGCGTGTTGACGCTGTGCTGGGTGGGCTTCGTCTTCAGCTCTCCGGTCGCACCGAGGTAGGGAAGTAAGGTCACATGTACGTAGAAGGTATTTAGCTGACCGACAGTGTTTCGAACCTGTCTAATTGCCTCGATAAATGGTTGACCTTCAATATCACCGACTGTTCCGCCGACTTCGACGACAACCACATCCGCTTTCGATTCGTCGGCAAGTCGTAGGATTCTCTCTTTAATCAGGTTGGTCACGTGAGGAACTGTTTGGATCGTGCCACCCAGATACTGACCGGCTCGTTCGTTAGCGATAACTTCTGAATAAATCTGCCCGGCAGTAACGTTTGAAAGCTCGGTTAGCTCAACATCGATGAACCGCTCGTAATGTCCAAGGTCAAGATCTGTTTCACTGCCGTCGACTGTGACGAACACCTCGCCGTGCTGGTAAGGCGACATGGTGCCCGGATCGACGTTCAGGTATGGATCAAGCTTCAGAACCGAAACGGACAGTCGTCGGCTCTTCAACATCCTGCCAATAGATGCAACAGCGATTCCCTTGCCGAGAGAGCTAACAACACCGCCAGTAACAAAAATGAACTTACTCATGCGATATCTCCAGCCGCTGCGCGTTGTTTACGGAATTCGAAAACTGGTCGCGCGTCGATTCGATTACGGACAACTGTTGAGAAGGGAATTTTGAGGGGGAGTGGAACCGCCTGTCGCTGCAGGTAAAACTTAATACCGAAATCGATATCTGGTTAAAGCGGTTCTTCGCGGTGATTGCTCGCATCCTCGGGCAGGGCTACGAACAGATAAAGTTCGTTGAATTCGACCCCACACGGAACTCGATTCTAGGGAACGATAATCTAAAGTGTCAAACTTCACAGGCTAGCTTTCCGACCGTTTTATCCGACCACCACACATCGACCCGCTGCTACACTCGATTGTCGGGCGCGAATTGCAGGCGATTTACCACCTGTAGAAACGCCGAATTTCTAACAGCAAATAATTACGTACACGACTTGTAACAAGATGGATCCACTAACTCCTGAAGACGTTGAGCACATCGCTCAACTCGCATACATCAAACTTTCAGAAGAAGAGTCTGAAAATATGCGGGTTCAGCTCACGAATATTCTCGGACACTTCACTTCACTGTCTACCGTCGATACTAACGGTGTCGATTCAACAGGACATACCACAGATGCAAGCACCGTGATGCGTAACGACGAACCGTACACTCCAATGGATCAGGAAGATGTATTAAGGAATGCTCCAGATCGGGACGGAGAATTCGTCCGAGTCCGACCAGTTATTGAATAGCCAAGATTTCCTGCTCTCCCTTTCCACCAGTCCGAAAAAAAACTTCCCATAAAACGCTGAATAACGAATGACCACACAGTCTGCCAACCCTGATCTCTACTTCTCTACAGCACGCAAACTGCGAGCAAAGTTCGATGCCAGAGAGATTTCATCCGTCGAAGCCACCAGGGTGATGCTGGATCGGGTTTCTACTCTGGAACCAATCCTGAACTCGTTCATAACGGTTACACCTGAACGGGCGATCGCAGACGCTGAGGCAGCAGACCAGAGATTACAGGGATCGGGTCAAGAAACAACAGCACTGACTGGTGTACCAGTGATGGTCAAAGACAACTTTTCCACTGAGGGTGTCGAAACCACGGCTGCCTCCAAAATTCTCAAGGGCTATGTGCCTCCGTATGACGGGACTGCTGTTAGCAACTTGAAGGAAGCCGGAGCTGTGATCCTCGGTAAGGGTAACCTTGATGAGTTTGCAATGGGATCATCCAACGAAACTTCTGCGTTTGGGCCAGTGCGTAATCCATGGGATCGTGAGCGGGTTCCCGGCGGAAGCTCGGGCGGAGCAAGTGCTGCCGTGGCGGCAGGTGAAGTATTTGTTGCTTTCGGATCCGACACTGGTGGAAGTATCAGGCAACCTGCTGCTCTGTGTGGCGTTGTCGGGATGAAGCCAACTTACGGTCTGGTAAGCCGGTTCGGACTGCTTGCTTTCGGATCGTCTCTAGACCAGATCGGTCCGCTTACTCGAAGTGTCGCTGACTGTGCTGATTCACTCAACATTATTTCCAGTCATGACCATCGGGACTCAACTTCGGTTGCCGCACCGTTTGATGATTTTGCTGTGGATATCGACAAAGGTGTCTCCGGTATGAACATCGGAGTCCCAAAGGAATATCTCGTCGACGGCATCGAGCCTGGAGTGCGCGCTGCATTTGAAGAGTCACTAAAAACGCTGGAAGACCAGGGAGCCAAGATTAGCGAGACATCGCTACCACTTACCGATCACGCTCTAGCTGTTTACTACATCATTGCGCCTTCGGAAGCTTCTGCGAACCTCTCACGATATGACGGCGTGAAGTATGGACTTGGTGAACTTAATGCCAGCACTTCCGCGCAGGCAACTGAAGCTGCCCGTGGAGCCGGGTTCGGAGATGAAGTCAAGCGTCGAATATTTCTCGGAACGTACGCGCTTTCTGCGGGCTATTACGATGCTTTCTACAAGAAAGCGCAACAGGTCAGAACATTGATTCGCCGAGAGTTCAACGAAGCATTCCAACAGTTCGACGCGCTGGTTACTCCAACGTCGCCAAGCACGGCGTTCAAGATAGGCGACAAAGTGGATGATCCGTTCCAGATGTACATGAATGATGTGTGCACAATACCTGTGAACATTGCCGGCCTACCGTCTATATCCGTCCCCGGTGGAATGTCGGACGGACTCCCGGTTGGTTTGCAGTTCATAGGACCACAATTTGGTGACACAGCGGTAATACGAGCAGCAGCAGCATATGAGCGTGCTACGATCTGGCACCAGAACCACCCACTGATCTGACGCGACAGACGCAGGTAATTTCAACTCGTGATAAAACACATTCAGCTTGTTAGAATCGGGCTCGTTGCTTCAGTACTACTTGTGATCG
>DBTA01000035.1:32605-38947 GCA_002306815.1 Dehalococcoidia bacterium UBA1328
TTCACACCGATTGCCGGCCCGCCTATATTCCCTATCATTTTCGAAGGTAAATTTACGGTTGATGGTAAACCTGGCCCCAAAGATCAAACCATCTACGCTGAGTTCATTCACGGTGGTTCACAGTTGTCTAAAACGCTAAAAGGCGAGTACATCCATGTGATTCTGGGGCCCGTAAGCGTTGACGATTTAGAGCACGGTGCAATCAGTTTTTACCTTGGTACTCGCAATGGCGACCGCGTAAAAGCGAAAGAAACCTGGGAGTGGAATACGCTCAGTAAACCCACTAACCAGGTGCTCGATTTGACCTTCCCTAGGCTTCCGGAGAGCTAAACTTCCGTTCCAAAATCGACTTTAACTAAAGTCATGATTCTGGAGGAGTTCTCAATGCTGCGATCGCTCGACGGTAAATCGCCGGTTATCGATCCCACCGCTTTTGTTTCTGAAACGGCCTATCTGGTTGGAGATATCGAAGTCGGTCCGGGATCAAGTATTTGGCCGGGGGTCGTGATTCGCGCCGATTCGGGCAAGATAAAGATTGGGGCAGGAACGAACATTCAGGACAACTCGGTACTCCACGCCGACGACGATGCCGAAATAGGCGACAACGTTACGATCGGTCACGGCGTCATTTGTCACGCCGGAAAAATCGGTGATGGCAGCCTTCTTGGAAATAACTGCACTCTGAATGACGGAGTGGTGATCGGCAAAAACTCGCTCGTGGCGGCCGGAAGCGTCCTGAACGAGAACAAGATCTACGAAGACAACGCCCTAATTCGCGGAACACCTGGTAAGGCATTAGGCACTGTTCGGGAACGACACACAGAGCTTATGCTGCGCGCAGCAGCGTCATACGTGAACCGAATCGAGCGTTACAAGGCAGCAGACCTGGGTCACTTGCATCACGCTCCGTCGTAGACAGCTCAGCTGTCTCGCCTACATTACCTCTGGAGAACTCATACCCATGAGGGTGAGAGTGCGGCTGAGTGCGTACTTGGCCGCTTCCACCAGTTGAAGTCGAGCACGTGAAATCTCTATTTCACTCTCTTTAGATGAGACAACGCGGCACGCCTCGTAGAACCGCTGCAACGACCGAGAAAGATCCATGGCGTAATGCGGTAGGTGATGTGGTTCGAGCCGTTCCGCCGCGCGGTCAACAACTGCTGGGAGTTCGATGATTTTTCGGATCAGTCCCAGCTCTCGCTCGTGAGTCAGAAGCGACAGGTCGGCATTCTCGAATGAGACTCCGCGTTCCTCTGCCGTTCGCAGAATTGAAGCTATTCGGGCGTGTCCATATTGAACGTAGTAAACAGGATTCTCTGATGATTGAGTTTTTGCTAGACCCAGGTCGAACTCCATATGCGATTCAGGTGATCGACTAAGGAACGTGAACCGGCATGCGTCGGTTCCAACTTCCTCGATCAACTCCTCGACCGTGACCATCACGTTGTTACGCTTACTGAACTTGACTGATTCACCTTCGTTAGAGAAATTCACGATCTGGTTCAAGATAATTGTTAGTCGATCGGGATCGAGCCCGAACGCATGAAGCAGTGCTTTCATCCGGGCTAAGTGACCGTGATGATCTGCACCCCAAACGTTGATCACCCGATCGAATTCGCGCGACATAAATTTCTCGTGGTGGTAGGCAATGTCGGTACCGAAGTAGGTAGGCCCACCCTCTCCACTTCGAATCACCACGATGTCTTCTTCTAATCCGAGCTTGGTCGCTGCAAACCACTTAGCTCCGTCTCGGTCAACGACTAGATCTGAGTCTTCGAGGACGTTGAGAACTTCGTCGAAACGACCTGATGAAATTAGGCTGCTCTCGTGGAACCACTGATCGTAGGAAACGTTCAAATCTTCGAGCACGCTGCGAATATCGTCGAGTGTTCGTTTCAATGACTCGGGGGCGAGATCTGCAATAGCGTCAGTTTTGTTCTTTGAGACAGCTGCATCGCCAAGATCGTTTAGAAGATCGGTGGCGAGTTCCTGCAGGTATTCGCCGGGATAGGCAGGATCAGGTAGTGGAACATCGTGTCCAGCCGCTTGCATGTAGCGAGAGTAGAGCGTGTCGTAGAACACTCGCATTTGGTTTCCAGCGTCGTTTACGTAGTATTCTCGCTGAACTTCGTAGCCGGCCGCTTCGAGTACGTTTGCAAGGCTGCTACCAATCACAGCGCCTCGAGCGTGTCCAACGTGCAGAGGTCCGGTGGGGTTCACGCTTACGAATTCAACTTGTGTTCTTTGTCCGATACCAGTTGTGGTCGATCCGAAGTTAGCACCAGCTGTTCGAACTGTGTTGATCTGTGATTGGAGCCATCTTGTCGACAGCGTCAAATTCACGAAACCAGGTGCGGCGGCTTCGACCTTCCCAACCATTTCATTTTCCGGGACGGCAGACGCAATCGCTTCGGCAATTTGGATGGGTGCCATACGCATCGAACGAGCGAGCGCGAGCGGCAGGCTCGTGCTGAAATCGCCGTGCTCAGCCATCTTCGGTCGCTCGATCTTTACTTCGACATCCCCCGCAGCCGGTAAGGAACCGCTTGTCTGGGTCGATTCAAGAGCTTCTGAAACGAGGTTTGCGAGTGTGTCTGTAATTTGCATAGAAAGATCAGACTAGCACGAGAATATGCTTCCGGGTCTATACTGCCATGCAACTGAAAAAATCGATTTCGAAAGTCTTGCAAATGACCTCATCTGAAGACGCAAAAGAATTTGTTAGACGTGCCGAGGAGAATGGTCTCCCAATCTCCGTCGAACACGCCTCGGAAGTTGGCGGATTTGGCGCAGTTGTTGAAGCTGCTTACGCGACGATCCGAAAGATCGAAGATACCGGATTTGAACCGACCGCCATTTTTGTGCCGACCGCGTCGAAACGGGAAGATGCTTAGTCCGTAGATGCAACTCGATTACACCTAATCACATGGAACTTACTTACAAGTCGGTCGCCGAACTGGCTCCAATGATTCAATGCGGGGAGTTGTCTCCAGTTGAACTGGCGAAATCGTGCCTGGATCGAATTACACGAGTTGACCCTATTCTCAACGCGTTTTTGGACGTATGGGGCGATCAGGCTATGGAAACTGCTGAGGTCGCTGAAAATGAAATCGCCAAGGGTAACTATCGAGGAGCCTTACACGGGATACCGGTTGGACTCAAAGATCTGATCGACGTTGCGGGAACGCCTACCACCGGCGGGTCTAAGGTACTTGCTGATAACGCCGCTGGTTTCGACGCCACTATCGTCACAAAATTACGTGATGCCGGTGCGATTCCGATTGGGAAGTTGAATCTGGTCGAATTCGCCTTTGGCACGACAGGACTTAACCCGCACACAGGTGATGTGAAAAATCCATGGGATACCTCCCGAGTCACCGGAGGATCCAGTTCGGGATCGTCAGCTGCAGTGGCTTCCGGAATGGTCCCTCTAGCTATAGGAACCGACACGGGTGGATCAATTCGCATGCCGGCTTCTCTGTGCGGTATCGCGGGGCTAAAGCCGACGTACGGGCGCGTTTCACGAGCCGGTATTCTCGATCTTTCCTGGAGTATGGATCATGTTGGTCCCATGACTCGCACCACGCAAGATTGCGCCTTGATGATGAACACGCTCGCCGGGAGTGATTTGCGTGATCACGCATCATCGAACGAGCCAGTGCCGGATTTCACAGTCGGACTTAACGAAGGAGTGGAAGGGCTGAAAATCGGAGTCCCGCAAGATTATTTCTTCGATGATTTCGTGGATGCAGAAATCAAGAAATCAGTACGAACTGCGATTAGAGTTTTGGCGGACAATGGTGCCGAAATCGTCGAATTATCGATGCCGTGGGTATCGCAAGGGCGTTCAATCAACCTCGGTGTGATCCTGCCGGAGGCAGTGTCGATTCACGCGAAAATGCTCGCCGAACACGCCGACCTCTACACACCCGCTGTTCGTAGCCGTATTCAGTCAGGTTTCAACGTATCAGCCATTGACTACGTGCGAGCAAAACGGGCACGCGAGTGGTTCAACCGCCAGATTGCGAATTCCATGCGGCAAGTCGACGTGCTGGTAACACCGACGGTACCCATTGCCACTCCTACCATCGAAGAATGCATGCCTTCGCGGGGAAATCCCAGTGGAGGAGGCGAGCTTCCCATGTTTACAGGCGTATTTGACGTCACCGGCCAGCCCTCCCACTCGATACCCTGTGGATTCACCAGTAATGAGATGCCGGTCGGAATGATGATCACAGGCCATCCGTTCGATGAATCGACAGTATTGAGGGTGGGGCACGCTTACGAGCATCTCACCGACTGGCACCGGCGTCAGCCGAAAGATATTCCTTCAGTAAATTGAGTTCCAGTTACACACCACGCTCTAAGCGTCAATTAGCAAGACACGTAACGCGAAAATCGACGTTGGCTCAGCGCGGGTTCGCGTGTCTTGCTTTCGATCGTCCCAAAGATGGGGTGAACGTTGGTCATTCACTTCGCGCTGCACTCGGGTTTTCTGCAAGAATGGTCATACTTGGCGACAAAGACTCGTCGATAAACGTTCGCAAACTTTCGACCGATCCAGGAAGAGCTTACCGTCACGTTCCGGTCTTAGAAGTGGCGGATATTTTTGATGCGATGCCCAACGATTGCACTCCGGTTGCGGTTGAGCTCACGGGCGATGCGATAGATCTTACGACCTTCGTTCACCCAGAGCGAGCTTGTTACATCTTTGGTCCAGAGAACGGCTCTGTGAGTGACGAAATACTTGCGAAGTGCGAGTACGTCGTTAAGATTCCGACAACCATGTCACTAAACCTCGGGATGACAGTAAACATCGTCATGTACGACCGCTTAGCAAAGTCGACAAGAAACCGAGACGCTTGAGTTCATCCGTTCCTGATACCGAATCTTCTTCTTCAGAAGGCGCAACAGCTAAAAAGAAGAAGCGGTTTTACGGTTGGAACATAGTCGCTGCTTCAGCAGCGATAAATGGGTTTGGTGGATCGATCCATTGGCAGGGATTTACTGTCTTTTTCATCCCGATCTCGCAAAGCCTGGGACTAACGACAGCACAAACCGCAATGCCGTTTGCTCTCTCACGAGTTGAGAATGGCCTGGTTGGACCGGTCAGCGGCTGGCTGCTCGATAAGTATGGCGTTCGCCGACTCCTGATTGGCGGGACGATTGCCACCGGGGTCGGCTACATCCTTCTTTCACAAACCAGTACCTTTTTGTCGTTCCTGCTCGTCTACGTTTTCGTAGTTTCGCTCGGATCAACGACGGGATTTATGCAGGCTTCGACAACGGCGTTGAACACGTGGTTCTCGCGTCGTCGCGGCATGGTGATGTCGATAAATAGCGCCGCATTCCGTCTCGGTGGAGCTTTCATGGTTCCGTTGCTCTCCGTAGCCGTTCTTCGTTTCGGCTGGGAGACGACAGCAATATGGGTTGGAATTGGCATGATTGTCTTCATTGCACCAATGGGCATTGTGTTCAAAAGATCGCCTGAATCTATCGGTGCCGGACCCGATGGTGATGCGCTGCCAGCGCTGTCTACCGAACATGAAGCGAACGATTCAGATTCAGATTCCGAAGGAACCAAATCACCCTGTTCAGAGATCGCCGATACCGAAGACGATTGGACCGCCAAAGACGCTATCCGCACTCGTGCTTTTTGGACGCTCGCTTTAGGGACCGTTCTCAGGATGTCGGTTCATGGCACGATATTTGTTCACTTCGTGCCCATCCTGGTCTGGAAGGGCGAAACCCAGCAAATGGGCGCCAACCTGATCGGGTTGCTGGCGCTCGCTTCAGTTCCTCTAATTCTCGTGTTTGGATGGTTAAGCGATCGTCTTGGCAGACCCCGCATGCTCGCCGGGTGCTACCTGTCTGCCGCAACTTCCCTCATGCTACTCAACCTCGTTGATGGAACTTGGCCGATTTTTGCTGCACTGTTGCTGTTTTCCGGAACAGAGATTGGCTCAGGTTTGAACTGGGCGTTAGTCGGAGATCTCTTCGGCAGGAAACGCTTTGCCACGATTCGAGGACTTCTGTCACCCATTTACAACGTGGCGTTGTTTTCTATGCCGGTCTCGGCGGGTTGGGTTAAAGACGTAACTGGTTCTTACGAATTGGTCCTGTGGGTAGGCGCAGGACTTCTTATCGCGGCGGCAGCGGTCTTTTTGACTATCAAAAAACCAGTGCGGACTGATCAAGTCCCCGCCTGAGATATCTGAAATAAGGTTCACCTAAGTGACCGAATAAAATAGACTCGCCTAACGACGAGTCTATCTAGTATTTCGACAGTGGTCGGGGCGACAGGATTTGAACCTATGACCTCTGCACCCCCAGTGCAGTGCG
>DBTA01000057.1 GCA_002306815.1 Dehalococcoidia bacterium UBA1328
CGCCGCCCACAATTCTTCAGGAATATCATGATTGTCAATCTGGTAATAAACCAACCGTGAGCCTTCAAGGACGGTGTAGATTTTGGGCTGATTCGCGTATTCAGAGTTGCTCATTTTATTTGATTCCCGCTGCTTTGAGACGATGAGCGCTTCGGTGTCCTCACGACCTAACTCTCCGAACGATGTTTACCAAGATTGAACGGATGTTTCGGCGTAGATCCAACATAGCGAACCGTAGACTTCCAGGTTTTGGGAAGGAAACATCAACAGAATGCCCTCTGGGATTAACAACTGCCATTCGGTGGTCCATTTCTACGTCGTATGCAGAATCAGATTCCATGTCAAGCGGTTGTATTTCGTAGAGATCGCTTAACTGTCCATCGATTAGGCGTTTGACTCCGTAGCCAGAACGATCGCTGTAATCATCAAAAACAAATACCGCGCCTTCGGCGGAACGAGAGTGAGATGAGTAAAAATCCAATGCAACACCGAAATACGAGTGATCACCATCTATGAACACGAGATCAGCTTCAAGACTTTCTTGTTCGAGAATCGAGTGAACCGTTGCCGTATCGGCACAGTGGAACGAGATTCTGTTTGTGAGCTCGGCTGGTAACTCTTTACCCCAGAAGCTACAGAGCGAAGTGCTTCGAGATGTTTCAATCCCATTCTCATCAGCATAAATCCACTCAAATTCAGAGGTTTCAGGAGTGAGGTCTATCGTGTGTATTTGCGCTTCATAAGCTTCGTCTCGCACTGCAGCTGCCATGGCGACTGCGCCGTACCCACGTCCAGTTCCGAGCTCGACAATTATTTTTGGATGCAGCTTCCTAACTAGAGAGTAAAGAAGTGGCCCTCTCCAAAAATTACTAACGAAATACCCGTGATCAGGATGATTTCTAAGAGCGGTCAGGTTTGCGAACCGACGCATCTCAGACCAATCTCTCGCCCCGGAATCGCCATAAAGCAAGCCGATGAAATCAGATACTTTCATCAGCGAAACACTGTCGTATTTGGTGTTGGTCATTTACTTGATGGTCGGAAGAAATTTCTAGTAAAAATATTCATGATTCAGAATCCACTTTCCCATATCGCTATCGCCGCCGCCTGAGAAGGTTAGACAAGCGTTCGGAGAATGAATGTGGAAGAATCGACAAACCCAATCTCAAGCCCGCCCGCCAGAACGTTGGGTCAGACATAAGGCTCTTTCTAAAAAACTTGGAAGCTCTACATCGTCTCCCATTTTCCAGCGCTAGAGAACCAATGGCGTAGTTCCAAAGTGCATTCTTTCGTCGCGTCGAAACCGATGAAATAATAGGTGTCGTGAATTCTTCAGTAACGCGGGCAGAATTTTTTCGTATCTCGCCTGCGTAACTAAGCTTTGTCCAACCCCTCGCTATCGAATCCGGACTTATCGAGTAGTTGTACAGTGATTCGGGTATGCACTTAAACCTCAATCCTGCGTGGGCAATCCTCAGCCAGAGGTCATAGTCCTGAGAGTAAAAAAGGCGCTCGTTGTACCCACCGACATTTACGACAGCCGCTTTTTTCATCATCACCGTACCGTGAGCGAACGGATTTCGGCGCGCCAGCATTGCTTTCAACGATGAGTCGTCGAGGACAGTCTTCTTCAGACCCAGAAAATGACCCATCTCATCGACAACGTGGTGCCAAGTTGCGACAACGTCTAAATTCGGGTTGTTTGAAAACTCCGCTAACTGTTTTTCGAGGCGGATATGGTGGGAAAAATCGTCTGAGTCATGCCGAGCAATTAGCGGTGCTTCGGATACAGAAATCCCATGGTTCAATGCGACAGGAAGCCCAGCGTGTTGTAAAAGAATCAACCGAATTCGTTTATCGGTATTAGCACGAACAACATCAGCTGTTCCATCGGTCGAGCCATCATCTAGGATTATTAACTCGAAGTTATCGAACGTCTGACCGAGAATACTGTCGATGGCGCGCTGAATCAGGCCGGCTGAGTTGTAAGCCGACATTACAACGCTGATTTCTGGGTTCTTGCCCAAAATTACGGTTTATCCAACATTTTTCAGTGCGAGTCACCAAACAAAGAGTTGATCAGCTCGATTTCTTTCTTTGCGACACCGTCACGCGAATATTTCTCTTCAGCCAGTTCACGACAACGCGTCGATAGCCGAGACCATAAGTTTTGGTCGTTCATAAGTAATTTGATAGCTTCGGCGATCGATTCGGGATTTGGGTCGACCAATAAACCGTTTTCACGATCTTTAACAATGTAATCAAGTCCAGGAGCTTTGACTGCGATGATCGGCAGCCCAGAAGCCATCGCCTCGATTACTACCTTCGGACTTCCTTCGTATTCTGAGGTGATTACAAGCCCTCGAGCAAAGCGAGTTCTCTTAGATAGCTCGGCGTGCTCGAGTCTGCCAACAATTTCGACATTCGCAAGGTTCGACGTAGATTCTTCGAATTTTTTTTTGAGTGGACCGTCGCCAATGAGATCAAGGGTTGCATCAGGCGTGATTTTCATAGCTTCCACAGCTAGTTCAGGTCTCTTCTCCCGGCTCAGTCTGCCAACAAAAAGAAACTTTGAATTCTTTCGCTCGTCAGAAGGTGCACTTACAAATTGGGCTGTATCTACAAAATTCGGTATCACGACGAATTTGTCTTCGCTAATTCCATGTGTTACTGCTAGATAATTGAGTGCTAGGCGATCCGGTACTACGATCACATCGGATTGCCGTAGGACAACTTTTTCAACGAGTTTAGTCATGGTCTTACGCGATCGGCTAGAACTTGACCTTTCAACGTTGAGCGACCAAACGTATCCACACCTAGCGATAAATTTTTTACGGTGTAACCACTTGGTAATTACACCAGTCCACGATCCAGCAAACTGATTCGACTTCACAACGTCGGCGTTTCGAAAAGTTCGCCAACGGAGCAGGGGTGCTATCAATCCGTAAATTCGGTGACTTGGGAACCGACCTTGCGCAGTGACTCGTATCGGCTCAACTTCTGAAGAATCAACAAGATCGCAGTCATACGTAGCAAATTCAACATGAGCTAAATCTTCAGCAAGACGTTTGTAGTATCCAATTTCTCGCTCGAAATATCCGGCTTGCCGCCAACGCGCCAATCCAACTCCGTGAGAGAACAGGAGGAGCAGTGATGGTTTGCGGGATGAGTTACTCACAGGGTTGTTTCAGCAATCCTTCATACATTTCAACGTATGAGGACAGAACTTTGTTGTGATCGTAAATGTCACGCGCTCGCTTGAGGGACACGCGCCCGAACCGTTCGGCCTTGGTGGGATTTACTTCGAGTTCTTCGACCGCAGCAGCTATTCGCTCAGGGCTGTGTAACGGAACAAGATAGCCGTTTTCGTCGTTGGTTATGACCTCTCTAACACCTGGCATATCAGTACCTATCAACGGTAGCGCGGTTGCTGACGCCTCTAGGAGAGTCCTCGGGATACCTTCTCGATAGAAGGTCGGTGTAATCACGACGTTTGAGGCAGCCATGATCGCAGGCACATCTTCACGTCGACCCGGAAAAATAACG
>DBTA01000012.1 GCA_002306815.1 Dehalococcoidia bacterium UBA1328
CGTGATCACTATGGTCCCTGACTCGCAGCACGTTGAAGCAGTAATCGCTGGGGGAAACGGCATTCTCGTAGGGCTCAACCCGGGATCAATTGTTATCGACATGAGCACCATTGATCCCGAGGTGGGTAAAAAAATGGCTGCCCTGATCGAAGAGAAGGGATCGAACTTCGTCGATGCCCCAGTTACAGGTGGAGTGATGGGTGCCGAAGCAGGCACATTGTCGATTCTCGTTGGCGGAAACGCTGCGGCTTTTGAACGTAGCCTCCCCGTTCTGAACGTGCTTGGTGGAAATGTCGCACATATGGGTCCCGTCGGATCTGGGCACACGACCAAAATTGCCAACCAGATAATCGGTGCGGCAGCACTCGCCGGAGTTTCGGAAGCATTCGTACTCGCGAAAAAGGCCGGGCTTGATATGCAGGCGTTCTATGAAGCAGTCAAAGATGGCGCAGGACGCTCATGGGCGCTCGAAACGCTGGGGCCCAAAATATTAGATGGTGATTTTGATCCGGGTTTCATGGTGAAACATATGCAAAAGGACCTTCGGCTCGCCGACCAACTAGCAGCGAAGACTGGAACGGCTATTCCTACCAGTGCTCTAATCGCTCAGCTTTACCGATCTGTTGAGGTTTCTAAACCGGATGCCGATTCTCAGGGACATCAGGCGTTGGTACAGGCAATCGAGATGCTCTCTAACGAACAGGCTCGTAGGTAAACGCTATCCGATCTGTGCCCGCCTCAAACTAGCTGAGTGAGTCGACCTTTTTCGCCATTTCTACGTCGGCGGCGACCATACCACGCTGCTCATGACTCCACCACGTCAAAATCACACGTCCCCATTCAGTGACGATCCGTGGGTGGTGATTCTCTGATTCAGCCAAATCGCCTACTTTGTTGGTAAACTCCAGCGCCGAGGCAAAATCGTCGAAAGTGAAGTCTCTTTGCAATCGCATCATTCCTTCTTCTTCAACCACTGCCCAACCCGGAATTTCATGCATTGCTTCGGCAATTTCAGCATCACTTAATTTCGACATATTCAGCCCCAATCTACTATTGAAAAACTTTTAGAACCCCGGTCTTTCGTTCAGTCGCGAGACACCACAGGCAGAACTATATGAGATGGTGTTTCCATGTTTGTGTAAACCGTATTGGCCGCTCTCTGACTTCTAGTGTGTCGACCAATTGGTTCACCGGTATTTGGATTCACGTCGAACCGTGGAAAGTTGCTCGATGAAATATCGATCCGGATTCGATGTCCCTTGACGAACAGATTGGAAACCGGTGGAAGCTCGATCTGCAATTCGTAGATTTCGCCAGGCTTCATGAAACGTTCCTCATCATATCCATCTCGGAATCGCGCTCGCTGAATCGAATCTTCCAGCGGTAAATGAAAGCCTTCAGGATATCGTTCACTAGGTGGGTATACATCGATTAACTTGGCAGTGAAATCTGTATCAATAGCGTCAGAGGAAACCCACAAGTTCACTTTTATTGACCCTGTGACCTCGATGTCATCGGTCAACGGCTCCGTTTGAAATACGTTCACATCGCACCGATCAGCCAGCAACGCTGGCGTGTCTGATGGTCGATCGCTCGCGACAACCGTTGACTCAGATTCTTTCTGATGAAGCGGACCGTCCGGGATCAAGGAACGCATCCGCGCCCGTTGTGGCATGTAAGCGCTATCGATATCTTCAGGGAGTACAAGCCACTCGTAGAACCCGGTCACATTTCCGCTGATCGAAGGTACCGGGTTTGCCGGATCATGAATCCACTCGGTCGCTAGCCCTACCTCGCATGGAGGTGTTTTTTCCAAACCACCTCCATCGATCAGATAGAAGGGGGTGTCTACAGCCCTTTGAAGCGGCCACGATTTTTCATCTCGCCACTCACCACCATGGACTATGCGTCCTGCGTCGTCGAAATCGCCTGTGCCGCCACCCATCACAAAAATCCGAACAGATGGATCTTCTTCAACGCCAGTTTCCTCGTCCTTCAACCACCTATCGAACCAGCGAAATCTTTCAGCATTTAGAACCTCGTCACCCCACTTAGCGTAGTCTCCGAATTCGACATTGCCGACGTGCGAAGCACCTTTGCCTCGCATTGACACGTGGTTCCAGGGACCAAGAATCAATTTTTGCGTGGCAGTGTTCTTATTGGCCATGTGAGCAAACTGCTCGCTGGTTTCGGCGGCAAATGGGTCATACCAGCCGGAACTGTAAACAGCAGGAATATCCGCCATTCGGTCGTAGTGCTGAGCGTGGTTTAGAGACTCCTGTTGCCAGAATTTGGTGTATCGAGCATCCCTGTAATAGTGCATCAACACTTTTTCAAGATTTGGCACCGCCGCAATCGGCGTTTCGCCCTCTCGAAACGGCTGTTTCCACACTTCTTCGCTGAGCCTTTCGGCGCCTCTTTCAATACGGGCTATCGCCTCAGGATTTCCAGCAATTTCTTGGGAATCGTATCCGTGCAGGTACAAAGCACCATACATGTGCAAAGCCATTGCTCCGCCCTGTCTCACCTCCCAACGAAACGCATTGGTTGGTGCTACGTCGACCCACAACGCCGCAAGGTGAGGTGGTCGATACAGCGAAGCCATGTTCTGGACAATGCCTCCATGTGAAGCGCCAACCATCCCCACTTTTCCGTTGCACCATTCCTGTTCAGCCGCCCACTCGATCGTGTCGTAACCATCGAGCCCTTCTTTCTGATTTGCGGTGTGGAAATAGTCCCCTGTGCCTTCCGATAAACCTCGACCACGCAAGTCCTGAAGAATCACTACGTATCCGTTTGCTACGAACGGACGCGCCACGGCATCGATCCAGATCACAGGATTCGATTTGTCGTAAGAAGTACGACCCAGAATCACGGGGAACTGCCCTTGCGCGTGGTTCCCAAATTCATCTGCAGGGCGATAAATATCGGTCGACAGACGAACGCCGTCCCGCATCGGAATCATCACGTTTTGCGAAACTATCATCCCATACGTCGTTTTAGATGACCGACAAACAAAATCGTCCGTTGACCCAACCTTACCTGTAGAAAATTCACTCAATTGAATTTGCCTTGAATGCTTACTTCATTGGTTCTTGCTGAGAACATTCGTCAGTATCCGGATACGAGAGCAGAAATCAAGACTTACCTATCAGAGCGAATCGAAAATCCACAGCGGTTGCTTCTCAACGACCAGACGAATCAGAGTAATCTGTCGCTCATCTTTGGTTAGTCCACCCAAATCACCTCCGCCACCGCCGAAATGTACGCCAAACACCCTTTCGGACGTGGCCTCAAGCCCGACGGTGTAACATCTGAACTCTATACGACAGAATAATCGTGTATCGAACGGACCTGCAGAAATGCATTCTCGAATCCGCACACTGCTCGTTTTACTTATTGCGTTAGCAACAATGGCGCCTGTGTGTGTACTTTCTGGTGGTGACACACGTACCAGAACAGTCGAAGTTGAACTGGGTCGTGGCGCGTTAGTAGAGGTTTTCGGAGAAAATGCCGCAGTCCGCATCAGTCGCGTCTACTCCAATTCGCTTGAGCTAACAGCAACCCTTCACAACGAAGAGTTCGTGGATTTCTATACACAAACTATGACTCCGATCCCGACCGACCACCTCGTCATTTCTGC
>DBTA01000026.1 GCA_002306815.1 Dehalococcoidia bacterium UBA1328
ACCTATCAGAAATCGTTCCTGCGAACAGCAAAAAACATAAACCCATGATCAGGTTATTGTGCCCCGGAAACGTCGAGAGCACTGATAAGTGATTCGCATGAAGATAACGCCAGCTCACACATCATCACGGCGTTTCCTACCACGGCATAGGCGCTATATCCGGTTCTAACCGTATTTACGCCGCCAATCCTCGCACCCGGATCTATTAGTAAAGCTTCCTGTGCTAGTGGCACTCCATCTTTTAAAGCAGATGTATGTGTCTCATATAGTCTGATCTCGATATCTTTCTGATCAAAAAATCCATACCAAATCTCAGTTGAACCCGGGACTGTAGAGGTGTCATATTCTTTAGATTTCTTCCAACCAGCAGCTACAAATGAGTCAGTCGTAAAAGTTTGTTCTGGATGAAAAATTGACTGTGGATTAGAGTCTCCGGCTGAGTTTTCAGCCGAGTTTCCGGCATCGCCGTCGCCAGCATCGCCACAGGCACTTGCGCCAAGCAATGCAAATAACGTAATTAGCAACAACAAATATATCTTGATAACACTGCCTAACAACAAATACCGCCTAGATTCAGCATTATAGACATTACGAAACTCTAGTTTGGGTCAACAACATATCACAGCTTAATTGACGGAAAAATTGTTCCGTGGATCTTTCTATTAGCTAGCTCGAAAATTTTATCGCCATCAGACGCTTTTGTTCTAGCTCTCAAGTTAGGCTCCCATCGATCAGGCAGAGCGGACTTTCCATATAAGCGCCCCTCGGAAACAACTGCATCTTATGTAACTGATCAACTGGACGAATCGTCAAAACGATGGATCACGAAATACTGCCGATAAAACGTCGAATTTACGTTCAAGATTGCGCGTTCTTGCTAGCGAGTTATTCAATCCAGAAGGAGTAGAGCTCAGCCTGCCAGAGGTGGAAGCGGAGTCGCACGGTCTTGCCACGGAGTCCCGTGAAGTCGCGTTTGTCCTTCCAGCGGACGATTTCATCGATCGAGTCGATGTTGGTCGCTATGGAATCTTCTTCACTGTATCCGGGGATTGGGTCCAGCGATTCGGAGTCGAGGACTTCTGTTTTTATACGGCCTCGCCAGGAGTCGGTGTTGATGTGGAGTTGGGATTCGGTTACCTCGATGGGTTTTGTAGTGACGTTGCCCCATTCGATGCCGCCTTTAAGTGAGACGAAGCCGTCGAGGCGGAGGCGAGCCATGGAGATTGCGGATGAGTCGAGGTAACCGAAGTTGAAGGCGTCGGCGATTGGCAGGCTGCGTTGTTTTGAGCCCATGCAGTAGAACCAGAGTTCGTCATTACGGCGAATTACGCCGTTTGTGGCGCCGATCGCGCCGGTATCGTAGCGCCCCTCCCCGATCGGGGAGAGCTCCATGAATGGAGCCCGGTTGGCTACGCGATGCCAGTTGTGGAGATCTCGGCTGGAGGCCAGCTCGACGGACTTGCGGCTGTCGACGTTTTCGTAGAGGGGTGGATGTTTGCCCGCCCAGTGGTGCATGGTTGGAAGAGCTAGGTACATGTCTTCGTAGCGGAAGACGGGAAAGTGATAGATGTCGGTGCGCCACTCCTCGGGACGATTGTGAACAGGTGTGAGGTAGCGGTCGTCGTCGAAGAACTTCTGCAGGCGTTCGAAGCCGTTTTCCTGGTCCGTCTGGTCCGCGTGGAAGATTAGCTCCTGTTCGGTCCAGTTCTCGAAGTCTTTGCTGGTGGAAAGGAAGAAGCTCCGACCGTAATAGGTGCGGTGCTTGATCGTTGATATGAAGAGGTCTTCGGTCTCGTCGTAGTATAGCTCGGATACGTCCAAGCTGTCGTGGGGTGGGATTTCGTCTAACTCTTGCCAGTGGATGCAGTCGGGTGAGGCGGCGGCATAAAGGGCTTTGTCACGATAGATCTGGGCTTTGAAGCGCCGGTTAGGATCGGGCTCCGTAGCGTGGTATACGGGGCCTCGGATATGGCCGTTGATTGACGGGATGATGTTGTTGTCTGTGCCGATGGGCGACTTGTCCCAAAGCTTGCCGTCATATTCGTAGAGCCCGATGAACGGCTTTTCCCAGTTCACGCCGTCTTTGGAAGTTGCGTAGCAGGAGTAGTTGCCACTGGTGCCGGATGCTCCGGTTTCGTCAAGCGAAACTGCAGCGCCGGTGCCGAGTGTGGAAATGTCCTGTGCAGCTGTGCCTAGGTAGATGATCTTGAACAGCTCTTCGAATGGGTCCCAGACGGGTCCGCCCCACATGCGGACGTACATGTTCTCCCAGCGATGCTCGGGTCGGATGATGGTGTTAGCGTGGAACTTCTCGGGCTGGTGGAGCTTGCGCACGAGGTTCCAGATCTCTTCGATCTCGTGGTTATCTATGAAGAGGTGTTTGGTCATCTGAGTCTGTTGATTCATCTCGGCATCAATGGCGAAAACCTACCACACTCCTGTCGATCGGTGTCGCCGAAACTAATAAGACAGTTCTGAAGCAGCCTCAGCACTCTGACCCCCACAATCAAT
>DBTA01000009.1 GCA_002306815.1 Dehalococcoidia bacterium UBA1328
GAGTCCTAGGGATACCTTCTCGATAGAAGGTCGGTGTAATCACGACGTTTGAGGCAGCCATGATCGCAGGCACATCTTCACGTCGACCCGGAAAAATAACGTTGCCTTCACTTTTCCACGTTTCAAGTACATTCTCAGTAACTGATCGAAGGTTTCCGGGATCGGGCGCACCAACCATCACCCACGCAATGTTTTTGTTATGTCGATTCGAGATTCGAGCAGCCTCCACGAAATCTTCGAGTCCTTTGTCGAGCTGCAGTCGACCTAAAAATAAGGCAACAAACGTGTCAGGAGAAATTCCGAGAGTCTTCCGTAGTTCCAGAGATTTCTCTGAGTTTTGAGAGAAAGGTGAGTACTCAGAAATATCGACCCCAGAACCTCCAGCCAGCAACCGTCCTTTTTCACCTGGCAGGCAATTCGCTTCTCGCAAAATGTTCAAATCGTCCGGGTTTTGGAAAGCGATTTCGGAAGCAAGGCGGTTGGCAATCGAATACAAACGTAAGTTCAACCTTCTTGCGAATTTGGATTTCAGACCCGTTCGTTCAACAAACGTGTAACCCAGTCCGGTCACTGTCGAAACTGTGACTGGAGAGCCAGCTAACTTAGTTGCGATTGGAACGTAGATATTCGGCTTGGTATGAAAATTCTGAACTATGTCAGGACGGATACGGCGAAGTATCATCGCCAACCCGAACACAGACAGAAATTCGTTGAAAGGGTTACGACCGCTTCGACTCAACTTCCAATCGTGGAAAATTGCACCTGACTCTTTAATCTGATCAGTCCAGACGCCGTCAGGCACCACGGCGTGCACTTTGTATCCCAGTTCCAGTAGGAATCTGACCCAAGGCATCCTGAGTCGAAAAAATATCTCGTTTTGGTTGGCTACCAAAGCGATTATTCGAGAATTCTTGTTTCCTGACCGTGTGTCCATGAAAGGTATCGAAAATCAATCTTTTCGGACGAGTCCGACCGGGGATTCTTTGCTTTGCTTGATAATCGTCGGTTCCGCGTCGAAAGTCTTGCATACGTCATGCAACGCATCATTGCTAACGTCGTCAGAAACAAGTATCCCGCCCGATCGAATGTGTGGCCAAGCGACTTCGTACTCTCGTTTTTGGTTCGAGTAAGAGTGACGCGAGTCGTGTTGAAAAATATCAATTTGGCGTAGTTCATCAAGCACTTTTGGCAAGAGTCGATGAGATGGACCGGTTCTCAGGTCCCACCGGCGTCTTAGATCGTCTGGAACCAGGTAGCCAACCTCAGGTAGAAGTTCAGAATTGGGTGTCGGAAGATCAATACTGATCAGTCGACCTCTCTCGTTTTCCTCCATAGCCTTGAGAATAGTCCAGGAACTAACACCCGCGCCGACGCCGGTTTCCACAACTACTTCTGGGTTCGTTAGTCGAATCAGCAAGTACGTCGTGGCCGCGAGTTCGGAAGTTGCTGACCATTTAATGGACATGCCAGGCGCTTTCTTTTCGCCAACTAAGAAGGCAGGCAAGTTGGCCAGCTGTTCTTGGACCTGCGCGAGCTCAATCCCTAGAGCCGCCGCAACACCTTCGGGGACAGCTACCTGTCTTGTGGAATAATACTCGAGGTGCCTCCTGTGCCGCGGCGTAGTTATTCGATCATCAATGAATTCAGTCGCCCATCTCGTCGCTAACCGGGGGGTTCTGAAGAATCTTGCAGTTCGAAGAATCGCTGAAAACACTATAAAAAAGTACCTGACGCTGAGTGAATCGACGATGTTTCGTCGGCTACACCGAGATAGAACCTGTACATTTCGTCGAGACGCGATACGTACTGATCAGCGGAGTATTTTTCTGTGCATAGGATACGACCTGCGGAGCCCAGTCGCTTCTGCAAATCGGCATCTCCAGCCAATCGGATAATCGAGTTAGACATCGCTTGAACATCTCTCGATCCTACGAGCAAACCCGTTTTTTCATCTATTACTGCCTCGGAAGTTCCGCCGACGTTAGTGGCGATCACTGGTTTTCCAGAAGCCATTGCTTCTATCGCTGTTCGTGGAAATCCTTCTGTTAGTGAAGGCATCAGTACGCTGTCAGCAGCCGAGAGCAAACCAGGTATGTCGTTTTGCACGCCGAGGAATAAAACATATTCGTCGATCCCAAGCCCTGAGGCAACGTTTTGCAACCGCTCGAGCTGGTCACCTTCTCCTGCTAAAACAAATCGAAGATTTGGATTTCTAGTGATCGCTGAAGCGAAGGATCGAATCCCGAATTCGACACCCTTGACCTTTCGAAGGCGACCGACATACACGATTAAATGGTGGTCGGATAATGCGCCAAGTTGAGTCCGAATTTCGTCACGCCGAGCATGATTCTCATACGCTTCGAGATCTAAACCTGACCGAACGACCTCGATCTTTTTCCTGGGAACGCCCAGGTCTTGTGAGATCGATACGGCACCTATCTCAGAGTTAACCTCGACTGCGTCCGTTAACGGATTGGTTAGTTTAGTAGCCAGCCGTCCCCAACCACGAGCCTGACCAATCGTTCGTTCTGACCCGATAATCACCGGTACGCCTACCAAACGTCCAACCACTCGTCCGAGTACGTTTCCGTGCAAAAGATAAGTGTGAAGAATGTCGGGGCGGAGATCCTTGAGCAGTGAACGCAATCGCAACGCCACACCTATATCTGTTTTTCGACTCAGACCAAGAGAATGAACCTCAACGCCGACCTTGCGGAACTGGTCAGCCATTTGCATTCGATCCGTGATCGAACACACTGCGTGTTCATATTTCTCATTGTCGAACCTAGGCAAACCCAGAAGCAGACCGCGCTGGGCACCACCTACTTCGAGGCTTGTAATCAGATGGAATACTTTGATTTTTCTAGTCGGGCTAATCAAGCGAAACACCAAACGCGCTTGCCCATGTCTCCAAACAGATCAGATTCCACAGGCGGACTGCGTGGCTTTGTCTGTTGGATGAATGTTGATCAATCATCTTGTTGATGAACTCTGGATTCACAACTTTGTGAACTTCAGCACCTCTAGAAACTAACAGTTCTTGAGTCATTTCTCGTAGCGGGCCGTTAATCCACGCTCCGACAGGTACGGTAAACCCAGCCTTTTTTCGATTGACTATGTGTTCGGGAATCAGATCAGCGTACGCTTTTTTAAGCACCTGTTTCCCCGATCTGCGATCGATTGTGAAATCGTTGGGAATCGTTGCCGCAAATTCGACCAAGCGATGATCGAGGAATGGCGTTCGTACTTCGAGCCCGTGAGCCATCGACATCCGGTCGGCTTTGACCATTAGGTCGCCTGGTAAATACGTTGTCGTGTCAACCAATTGGGCAGATCTGGGCGACTCAACATCCACGACATTTTCGAACCTGGTGGACATGTGGTCATTCCAACCAGCGGAACGCCCCAACTGAAATCTGAACTCATCGGTGAATTCATTCTTGTGCGACTCCGACCTGAACTGCTGCATCCAGCCCAAATACCATTGGTGGGCCGAATCTGTTGCCGGGTACATGAGCCGTTTCAGGCGACGCAAGTTGCTTCGTTTGCCTGGTGACTCGGGAATCATTTTCGCCATAGGAGCGACGATGCCCTTCCGAACAAATGCCGGAACGGTGTGGTACTTTTCCGCGAACCTCAATCCAATATAGCGGTCGTAGCCACCAAATACTTCATCACCACCATCACCGCTGAGCGCCACAGTCACGTGCTGACGAGTCTGACGCGACAGGTAATACATCGGAACCATTGATGAGTCTGCGAACGGTTCATCGGCGAAGCGCACGATCGCCTGAAGATCGTCAACCAAATCAGATGTCACAACGAACTCTTCGTGATCCGTGTTGAACCGATTCGCGATCGTTCTCGCATATTCAAGTTCGCTGAACGAGTCTTCTTCAAACCCTATGGAAAATGTCTTTAGATTCGACGAGGAGGCCTCGGCAGCCGAACCAACAACGACCGAAGAATCAAGACCACCGCTCAGGAAAAACCCTAGAGGCACATCACTCACAAGTCTTGAAGAAACAGCCTGGTCGGCCAGTCTACGAGTCTCGGAAACCGCATCCTCAATCGTCATCGTTGAGTCGATATCTGTTTTGAGTTCCCAGTATTTCTTGACACTGACGCCGGTTTCATCGAACACCAACATGTGCGCCGAAGGCAGTTTGGCAACGCCTTTGAAAATGCTCATGGGCTCGGGCACGTACCCATATGTCAGATAGCAACATAAAGCCTCAGGATCTACCTTACGATCTTTATTGTCGTCGCCAGTAAACGCCTTCGTTTCGGACGCAAACTTTATTTTTCCGGCACCTAGCTGGTAATACATAGGTTTCTTACCAAGCCTGTCCCTGGCGAGCACGAGACGCCTCTTTGGTTCGTCCCAGATTGCCAAAGCAAACATACCATCTAGCCGGTCTACGAAATTCAAACCTTCGTCCTCGTATAAATGGACGATGACCTCAGTATCAGAGTTAGTGCTGAAACTATGCCCGTTTTCTGTCAACTGTCTGCGAAGCGATTTGAAGTTGTAAATCTCACCGTTGAGGATCACGAAAACCGTTTCATCCTCGTTCGCAATCGGCTGCCATCCTGTTTCTGTGTCGATTACAGAGAGACGAGTGTGACCAAACGCGACAGCCCCACGAATCATAGTGCGTGTGCCGTCAGGTCCCCTGTGTTCGATTGTTCGACAGATGGCGCGTAATTCTTCCTCCCGAATGGGAGGCGATTCATTTAAGTCAACGACGCCAAATACGCCACACATCTAATTCGATCTTCCTCGCATGGTCAGAACAGTGGGCAGAAAATTCGCGCTCAGCGTAAACAATGGTGATCTAGCCCTGTGCAACAAATTCATAAGCACCTACCGAAAGTACATGAATTCGTCCTGACTCACGTTTGTCCGTGGGAACCGATTTCAATGCCGGATTTAATCGGTACTTGATTTTATCTATCAACCAATCATCCCATTAGGTGAGATATTTGAAGAAGACTAACAATTACCCGATCAACAGCTTCGTTCAATTTTCGTGCAGTTGATAAATCAGAATATAGGCGGGAATTCGTTAGACTCAGTATCCGCTTAACCGCTCACGTAATCGATTCCATCAAATGCAACTCAACCGCGCTATTACCTATAACTCACGATTGTCCAACGACCGAGTCAACAAGATAATCGTATGGTTGACGTTGATCGGGTTGGTGACGGCTTCTTTATCATTCAGCGTTTTCGAAGTAGTTGCTGTTTTCAACGAACCCAAAGTTGTAGCACTACACCTAATTTCGGGCCTAATCGCTATCCTCTGGGCCTGGCAAGCCGCAATTGGAAGAGTCCAGGCTCCATCGCTGAACGACTCTAAAACATCCTGGGATTTAGCAGGGTGGGTTGGCAGGGATCCTGCCAGATGGGCGTTGATATGTGTTGCGATTTGGGTCTTCGCACAAATAGCGTCAACCATTCTCTCCCCGCTCCCTATCATCAGTTTCTTCGGTGGTGACGAGGCCCGCTCCGGTTACAACCTCTACGACAGCCTCTCACTCACAGTCCTGTTGGTTTCAGTCGCGCTAAGATTTCGATCACGCGAATCCTTGGACCTCCTGATTTACACGCTTGTGATCACCGGTGCTACCGCGGCGGCGTACGGAATCGCTCAACATTTTGGTTGGGACCCGCTGGGCGGCAATGCTGGAAGGACCCGAGTAATTTCCAGTTTCGGGAACACGCTCAACTTTGGCGGATACATGGTGATGTCAATCCCCGCCACTCTTGCACTCGCCTACAAACGCCCAAGTAACTGGTGGATTTGGATTGCTATGGTAGCTGTTGCCCTGACACTCCAACTCACCGGACTTTGGTTTTCAGGAGGAAGAGGACCTTTTGTTTCCGCATTCGCCTCGATTGCAACTTTCTTCCTGATCTGTGTCGCTGTTTTGCCGATTAAGAAAGTTGCCCTAGCGCTTATGATTCTGATCTTTTGTTCAGTTGCAGCTGTGGGGATTGCTGCCATACCGTCCGAGCAAGGTGACGTCGGTCTCCAGCGCATAAAGAGTCTCGGGACTCAGTTCAGCACAAACAGTTCATCCACAGATATCGAAGGCGGTCTGGACGGACGATTTAACATATGGGGTTCATCACTCAAGATTGTCACCGGTTGGGATTTACCGATCAAAGAGCCTGCTGCGAACCGCCTCTTACGTCCTGTGTTCGGACTCGGTCCAGACATGTATGTCTATTCGTTCCCACTGGTCGGAAAACCGCAATCTGGCTTAGCGCTTGTTGATCACACTCACAACTACACACTCCAGATTCTAATGGAGCAGGGATTCGCTGGTCTTACAGCGTTTGTAGGTCTGTCCACGCTAATAGTAATTATGTCCGTTCGATTGACACTTATGTTTCGGTCTCGTGGTGCCGGACTTGATCCGCTGGCGATTTTATTGCTCGCTCTTGCTCCTGCAACTATCGGCAAGCTGGTAGAAATGCAGTCAGGCGTGGCGCGCGTCTCTGACCTTGCGATGAATATGGCTCTTTTTGGCGGAGTCATAGCTCTCTATGAGATCGCAGGTCGCACTCTTGCTTCCGATAGTGAGCCTCAACCTCGAACTCGCGCACGTTCCGTATACGCGTTGACAGCACCCAGCCAGACGCTCGTCGGTGCGAACCTTTTGGCTGCCATTGTCGTGACGGTCGCGCTAATATCTATATTTATTTCGTGGGATATGCGAAGACTGACTGCCAGTCACGCTCTAGCTATCGGGTACGACAGTCCGTCTCAGGAGGAACGGGCTCTCTTATGGGCAAACGTTCAGAGCCGAGTACCCGAACGTGAATCGTTTACGTTCACACTTTTTGAGGAATATGACGAAGCCGCCCGGCAGCAGCACGAGTTAGGAAACAAGGATGAAGCTCTACGGCTCATGCTATTCGGGCGAGACATGCTGCTCGAATATGAACAACGTGATCCACTGGAACTGGACACTCAAACCGGTCTGTTAAAAACCGCATCAACACTAATCGCTTGGGGTCACAATGAATATGCTCAAGAGCTCGCTGACCGTGCTATCCGTATGGCCGAGGCAAATCCTGCGTACCCGACAATCCTTGGAACATCAGCTACTGCGTTGACCAGTGTAGGACTCCATGAACTGGCGATCGAATATGCCGACATGGCAATTGCCACAGAACAGACGACGCAACCGTGGTCAAAAGCCTGGTACGCCAAAGGGCGAGCTTTGATCGAGCTCAATAGGGACGATGAAGCTATTGCTGTTCTCACGACCGCCACTGAAAAACAACCCGGCGCCGAAGGTGCATTGCTGTCGCACCAGCTCCTAGCTATTCTTTATTTACAACGAGGAGACACCGAAGCTTATGAACGTCATTTGGAACTCTCTAACGGAGAAATAACGATCACTGAGTGATTGTTGGGTATGTGTTTAAGCGCCGGAAATTCGCCTTGCCCCACAGCCCTAACTCACCTGATAACGAGCAACTTATTTCCAAGTTTTCGAAAGAAATAAGTTCAAATTTCTGCTACCTTTATTACAGCATTCGGTTCTACTGAACTCAGCTGCGCGGGGGTAGCTCAGCTGGCAGAGCATCTGCCTTCCAAGCAGAATGTCGCGAGTTCGAATCTCGTCCCCCGCTCCAATTACAAACCAACTAGAGGAGCCCTCGCAGAAATGTGGGGGCTTTTCTGTTTGTTGACCTTAAGTTGACCGAATAGCGCTGAAACATAGTTGTGTTGATTAACTTGAAACCATATGATTCATTCCGAGGTAAATATATACCTATTTTTGGTATTTTTATTTACATAGATTATATTTAATTCGCTTCAGGAGGGAAAATATGCCTATCGGATTGTACCGTGCCATCGAAACCCACAAGGCAAGAGATTTCATTGATGCTGTGAACGCTCTCAATGACAAACTTGGAAAAACAAACGTCCAAATACTCCATGCCTTATCTATCCCATCTCGAGTTCTCGTTTTTTCGGTATTTGATTCACTTGCAGATTTTGAATCACATTCTGAAGAACTGTTTTCAGCAGGACTACCAGAGATAGCTAGAAATCACGACATTAAACTGACCGACCAGGCATTCATAACGAGCGAAGCAAGCAACGATCCTGAACGCACATTGTTAGGCAAACATAGTTACGTTGTGCTAACTGGAGGTGTGGTGAAAATTGGCAAGATGGCTGATGTGATCGCTTGTGGATCACGCGTGATAGAAAAAACTGGCCCAGAACGCCTATCACAAGGCATTGGGTCACAATTACTGAGGGCACTTTCCGGCAATAATTGGAATAGTGTTGCTCTTCGAGTAGCACTGCCATCAATAGAAGCTACTGAAGAATTCATGATGTCAAAACCAATGGAGAGAACTGACATTGCGGACGACGTAAAAGAATGGATGAGCAACATGACTTCCATTCGACGTGGCGTTTTCAAAGTGAAAAGGAAATTCGGATCTTTGTCCGAGAGCTAGCTGCTTAGAACCAGCCCCCACAGCCACGTCGGTGTGGCGGTGGGGGCTTGTCAAGAAAGTCTCGTCTCAGCAAATATCGCAGCGGTATGCTAAGAATAGGAAAGAAGAGAGAGCTCAAATGCCATTTGCAATCAACAATGGATTCAGAATATTTTATGAAGTTATTGCATGAAATGGCCCCCCATTAATACTCCATCACGGACTAACAAGTTCCGGACAGAACTGGAAACGTTCCGGTTACCTAACTGCAATCCAAGATAAATTTCAGATAATTTTGATAGATGGTCGTGGTCATGGAAGAAGCGATAAATCAGATAGACCACATGATTATCGTTTGTCGACACGTGCATTAGATGTAATAGCTGTTGCCGACCACATGAATATCACAGACTTCCATTACTGGGGTTATTCAATGGGGGCATCTATCGGTTTTGGTTTGATGCTAAATTCAACTCATCGAATTCGAAGCCTCGTTTTAGGCGGTGCGCAGCCCTATCAAATTCCTGCGGGAGGACCAATCCTTAAAGCGTTAGAGCAAGGTCCAAAGGCGTTCCTAAAAATGTCGGAATCAAGTGGTAAAACTGTCCCTGATGACAGGCGTTCAGAGATCTTGTCGATGGATACCAATGCGATCATCGCCGCTACCCAATACCCTGATGAATCATACGTAATAGTGCCCGCTGTAAGGAATTTTGAACGTCCGACCCTGATCTATTCGGGCGCAGAGGAACACAATTACGACCTAATCAGTCAAAAACCAAAAGACAACTCAAATTTCGAAATGGTTTCACTCGAAGGGTTAAACCATATGAGTTGTTGGAGCGCGGTCAAAAAGGTTACGGATATTTCTATCGAATTCATAAAACGAAATATGGAGTGAACAAATAAACAAAGGAAACTCCAATGACCGAATACATTTTTGAAGCAACTAAAACGAACCTAAATTACTTCCATAATGACGTTGAATCTGAAGTAGCGATTTTCCTTATCCCTGGTGGCTGGAGCGACTGGAGATCATGGTTGAAATTCACCGAGGATTTCAAGCAGTACTCACTTTATGCCATTGATCCTCCTGGCAGAGGCAAAAGCGGTGATCTAGATAATTTTGATTTGGAACACTTGGTCCACCCTATGGTGGAACTCATCGAATCAATCGATCATCCCAACTCGTATGTCATAGGTCATTCATATGGAGCACTCATGGCTTGTGAAATTGGTATGCAAATCGGTGAAAAACTATCGGGGTTATTAGCAGAAGATCCTGGATGGGTAATTACATACGAAGGCACGGATATTAAAGACTGGGGACCTATACCTTTTGCCCTCAAAAATAAAGAAGATTGGAAAACATCGCTAGATGCTGTCTACAGCATAAATGGACCTGCCAAAGATACCTGGACAGTGGATTCAGTCGTGTCTTCGCTCAATATTTATGAAGCATCTTTAAATAGCATGCGATTACTTAATGCTGAAGATAATCAGGATTACGAAAAAATTTGCAATGGGCTAAACGTCAAAACTTATATTGCACGCGCAAACATTGAAAAAGGCGGCATGATTCCGTCAGAGGTAATGCAAAAGGTAGAAAAACTGAATCCTCTAGTTACGTTTCGTGAGTTTGATACCGGTCATGGAATCAGGATAGAAATGCCAAATCAGTATTACGAGTTAGTCAAGGAAATGCTGGGCGAATAACCGGATACACATAGATGACGATGGAGCGAATCGGGATAACCAGCGGTGAAAAGTCCAATCTAGATCGGGCGCCGTTATGTTTATGCCAGTTTGCTCTTTGAGTAAAGCACGCTGGACAACTGTTTATTACTGCCCGTGAGGACGTAACGGCTTTCCGGAAGAATCTCTCCATTTACCGCCAGCCAAAATAATTACTCCCTCTATAAATCCCCATAGCCCAGCTATACCGAACGTAATTATCGACAAAATAATCTGGAGAATACCGATACCTACGCTACCGAGATAAAACCTGTGAATGCCTAAGCCGCCAAGGACGATACCTAGAACACCAGCAACAATTCTAGATTTCTCGGAATATTCTTCAGTACCAACACCCAGCCCAGGTTGCGATCGGATTTTCACACCGCAACTGGGACAAAAATCAGCGCTTTTGTTTATTACTGACCCACATGAAGAACAATACATTTCATCACTATTTCGTTTGGTTTCAGAAGTCATAAAGATCCACGGTTCCTAAAGTTTACAAAGCGCCAATTTTGCGACGAAAAGCACTCGCAAATAACACTACGATTACCCGTTGTAATATCGAACCTAGCGACTATCGCTTCATCCAGTAAATTCAGTGATCGGACAGATTAAGCTGAGTTTACATCTTTTTCATTTGAGTTAGATTTTTCAAATCTATTTGCGTTTCTTCTATAAACAAGACCTGCTGCAATCAAAAGCATTCCCAACGATAAATACGCGATAACGCGCAACTCTTCTTCCAAATCTGAACTGTCGTATAGGAAAAGCTTGAGAACTGTGATTCCGATCACTAACAGGCCCCCAAACCTTATAAATCGAGAAGAG
>DBTA01000011.1 GCA_002306815.1 Dehalococcoidia bacterium UBA1328
CATGGAGCGACGCTGTTCGCGCCGGAAGAACCTACACCACCAGTGGTCCTCTTATGGACTTCACAGTCGAGGGCTTACGTCCGGGAGACGAACTAACCCTGCCCGAAAGCGGTGGATCGGTACATGTAACAGCAACTGCCACCTGTGCCATGCCGATCAACAAGCTTGAAATAGTATTCAACGGCAAGGTAATCGCGCAGGCAAGTTCAGATGAGGGTTCGAAGCTGCTCGCCATTGATGAAGCGCTGGATATTCCCGGAAGCGGTTGGATAGCCGCAAGAGCCGTTAGCAACCACGTTGCATGGCACGTGTGGCCGGTCAATTTCGCAGCGCACACTTCTGCCGTTTACGTAAAAGCCGGTCGTACCGACGTGTTCGACGCTGCTCTGGGTCAATACTTGATTACCACGATGGAAGGCGGAATCGAGTGGCTCGAAACGTTGGCTACTCGAGCCGACGCAGAACGTCATTCTGCGATCCGCAAGGTGTTCACTGATGCCATCGAATCCGTAAACAACAAGATGCCTCACACCCACGCCGACTGCACAACCCACACGCACTAATCGCCACTCCCTTCTCCCTCGCAGGGGAAGGGTTAGTGTGTGGGTCACGTGGTCTATCAGCGATGCGCCGATCTTGTTAAGGAAATATCGCTTCCAGCCACACGCACCACAAAGCCCCGCTCAAAATCCTGAAAATGAATTCAGATGACATTGGTTCGGACTTTACGTGTCTCATAAACGATGGGATTCGCTGTGGTGTTGGAGCACCGGGATCGCGCGACGCCCTACTTACGAAGGAGGGCGGGCAAGATGTAATCGCTTAGTCTTTCGAGCGAGGATTGGCGGGTCGGACTGAGCCCGCACTGACACCGCCGTCCATGAGTAGCTCAGCGCCCGTCATGTACGACGCATCTTCAGATGCCAGGAAGAGAATTCCGGCTGCAATGTCTTCTGGCTTGCCCCATCGTTTGAGTGGAACTCTATCCACTCTGTACTTGCTCTGTTCAGGATCGGAATACAGATAGTCAGTAAACGGCGTGTGAACCCAACCGGGCATGATGGTGTTCACTCGAATCCCTAGGTGAGAAAGCTGAAGTGCAGATGACATCGTAAAGTTCAACATTCCTCCCCGGGAGAACGAGTAGGCGGACCCGTACGAGCCTGAACCCTGTTTCGCCGCCATAGAAGCGAGATTGATGATGGAGCCACCGCCTGACTCCCCCATAGAGTCTGCCACTGCTCTCGTACCAAGGAATATTCCGACAGTACTGATCTCCATAGTCTTCCTCCAGACCTCGGTTTCAATGTCGAGAATCGACTTTGGATCGAGGATTCCAGCGATGTTCACGAGTATATCGAGACGACCAAAGTGATCGATAGTTTTCTCTACGACTGACTTCCATTCGTCTTCATCAGTAACGTCGAGGTGTAGATAGATTGCATCGTGTCCAGCATCCCTGAGTTGCTGGGCGGATTTCTCTCCGACTTCGTCCTGAACGTCGGTAATAACCACGGCCTTTCCGCCTTCTTCCAAGAATCGCCAAACCGTAGCGCCCCCAAAACCCATCAACTCATCTTTGTTGGCGGCGGCTGATCCGGTTAGCAGCGCAACCTTGCCATCGAATCGGTTGGCAAATCGCAACGACATATCGTGACTATTCTTTCTCTTGCTGAATCTTTTGAAACGAACCCGTGGTCAGTTCATGACTTCCCGAAGAGCTCGAAGTGAACGCAAAGTTTAGACCTGCAGACGAGTCTTTGGTTTCCAGCGATACCTAAATTTGCGCTCGCTGTAGCGCGACAACGAGATTCGGTATCAGCAACCCAAACACTCCGACAAAGGCAATTAGTTGGCCCAATAGATGGCGTTTGCGATCTCGGAAGATTATTAGTGCAGGAATGGCAATGAGCACAGAAACGAACACAATAACAAAGAGATACACCGGAGCGGGCGCGAGTGAAATACTAGGTGAGTTGTTCGAGAACAATGCCTGAGCAGCAAATGACATTGCCACAGCGAGCAAATTCCATCCGAAGAAAGTCACGAGAGCGGTCATCGTGATTAGGTTCGAAACGTTAGATTCGACTGCCCGCTCGCGCAACACCCCGGGCGGACTGTAAACCAGAAGTAACGCAAGATGGGTGACAAAAATCATTCCCATCAACGCTCCACCGATCATTCCGGCGATTACCGTGCGAAACGGGTCTTCCACGATCTAACTCTCCGATTCGCCAATTGCCAATGTTGGCTCGACAAGGAACGCTTTTTTTCCGTGAACGGAAGTCAAAAGCAAATGCCAGGCGGTTCCCAACTCCTTCGTCGGAGGAACAGTGAACATCGACGGGCCCGCTCCGCACAAAACAACGTCTCGGGCTCCGAGCGACAACAGGTGATCTCGCTGTGCGTCCCATCCCGGGAATAGTTCTTCGGATATCGTCCCAAATTGATTGAAGAAAAACTCAGGTGGGCAGTCGCCACCGGAACGAATACGAGCCGCGAGTTTGTGAGTGAGGTTACCCCGGGTAAACATCGCCGGTACGACGTGAGAAAAGACAGAAGCAGTTTTAGCTACTGGATTATCTACGTTGGAATCAGGAGTAAGTATCAGCAACCGATCGATTTTTGCAGCGGAGATCGGCGTCACTTCTTCTCCTCGGCCCTGGACCAGAGCGGTTCCTCCACGAACTAGAAACGGCTCATCGGAGCCTACTTCGGCTGCAATTATCGTTAATTCATCGAGTGAAAGTTGGAGTCGCCACAGCTTGTTTAGCCCGCGTAGCACCGCAGCAGCATCAGTTGATCCACCCCCAAGTCCGGCCGAAACGGGGATATTCTTCTTGATTTCAATCCGAGCACCCTTTGAATAACCTGTCTGCTGTTGCAAAACTTGGCCGGCTCGAAGTGCCAGGTTCGATTCCGGCGGAATATCTATACCTTCGCAAACAACGTCCAGATAATCAGACTCAAGCAGATCAACTTCGTCGAAGAGATCTACGGTTTGCATTACCGAAGTGAGGTTGTGGTATCCATCACGGCGTTTTCCGAGAATCTCCAACGTGAGATTTACCTTGGCGAACGCTTTTTCACGAATCACGAATTCAGGTGCCAAGACTAAACACCCGCCCTGTGGTCACCGCGAAAGCGATCCTTTTGTCGTTTTCGTCGAACTGATCCTTGAACCTGCATTGGTCGTCCGGCTTCCACCCAAGCGTCGTACAGAACCTGCCAATCCTCTAGTGAGAGTGTCGAGGGTCGGCGAGAGGTCTCAAATCCTGTGGCTCCGACCAGACCGCGAGCATCTTCCAGCGGGATAAACAGTCCATCGGACAACGAGTTGTGCAGTTGCTTGCGTGGACTCTTAAAACCGCTACGCGCCAGTTTGAAGAAATCATCGGCGGACTCGAAAGAGATTCGTTCGTTTTCAGTAGGAATCAGTCGAAGCACCATCGAGTGAACCTTTGGAGGAGGATTAAAGCATTCTGGCGGGGCTTCAACGACGTGTTCTGTGGTTGCGTAAATCTGAACCGCCAACGAAAGAAGGCTCATGTCGCCAGGTTCTGCCGACATATCGTCGGCGACTTCTCGTTGAACCATGATGACCATCGATTCGGGTTTTCGAGTGGATTCGAGGAAATTTCTAGTGATGGGGCTGGCCGCGTAGTAAGGCAGGTTGGCAACGACTTTGTAATCGTTATCGACCAGCCAGGGATCGGAATCAGAGCCGAACTCACGTGCGTCAGCGTGCATAACTCGGACATTGGGAATCGAATCGTATTTTTCTGCGAGGCGATCCGCTAATTCCTGGTCGTATTCGAGCAGGAGTACACGTCCTGCGCCCTCTACGAGCCTACCTGTGAGCGCCCCTCGTCCAGGTCCAACTTCTACGACGGTGTCATCCGGTTGTAAGTCAGCAGCGTCAATGATCGCGTCGATGACGGTCTCGTCTTCAAGAAAATGCTGACCCAGTCGTTGTGGGGGCATGGGCTAATCCAACCCGTCATCCTTGCCTCGTTGCAACCCCTGAAGTTTGTTTCGGAGCCCCAAATTATCGGCTGCAAACGAGGCGATTAAGAAAATATGATCGTGCATCCCTGTTTCGGCAGCCACATATGACATAGATATCAACACCGACTCTAGCCCGGCGTTCCCACGGCACCCGAGGTGTATCGCTTACCGCTGCTACCTTCCGGT
>DBTA01000049.1:0-9364 GCA_002306815.1 Dehalococcoidia bacterium UBA1328
GCTAACGCCCCACCTAGCACGATCTTGTTAATCGTACTACCGAGCGATCAAATAGTCGCTCGAATGCTTCGTAAATAAGCCCGATATTCCCGTTAGAATCCCGATATGTCATCTCAAACAGGCTCCTCTGCCCCAATTACTAAAGCTGTAATCCCCGTTGGAGGACTCGGCACGCGGTTCCTGCCGGCAACAAGGACGGTGCCTAAACCTTTACTGCCTGTACTGAATGTTCCCGTCATCGAATACGCGGTACGTGAGGCAGCAGCGGCGGGTGTCACTGATATTGCTATCGTGATGTCGCCTGGCATGGAGTCGGTCACAGATTATTTCGGTCATCAGGAAGTTCTAGAACGCGAACTCAAAGCAAGAGAACGTGACGAACTCCTCGAACAACAGCTTGAAATTGCTTCTCTCGCCAATGTGGTGACTCTGTATCAGCATGATCCCAAAGGACCCGGACACGCCATCTTGCAAGCACGAGAATTTTGTGACGGTGAATCATTTGTCACCATTTTCCCCGACGACGTGATCATCAACGACACATCTGCGACTGAACAGCTAATGCAGGTATATCGAGAACACGGCGGTTCGGTTATCGCGGTGAACAAGGCCGCTGACGAGATCATTCACACCAAAGGTGTGGTTGGTGGTTCGGCGGTTGGTGAGCGTATCGTGGCAGTTGATGAACTGGTTGAAAAACCATCTCTAGAGGAAGCGCCAAGTAATCTGGCGATTGTCGCACGTTACATTCTCGACAACGCAGTATTCGACTATCTCGCGGAAGAGCACTCAGGGGCCGGTGGAGAAATACAAATAACTGACGCCATCGCCTCTCTACTTGGGAAAAGCCCGATTCACGCCCGTGAGATATCTGGATTCCATGCCGACACGGGAAATCCCGGTGGAATGCTCCAGGCGGCAATACATGTCGCTAAACAGGACCCTGAGCTTCGCGAAATAGTGAAGCAAGCGCTGGGTGACTAGAGTCGTCTGAGCGATGGAGAGAACAAAGCGAGCATGCCTGTAGCAACTACTATTGCACCAGCAGCGGCCAACGCCCATTGAACGCCGATTAGTTCGCCCAGAGCCCCGAGTCCGAGATGTCCTATCCATCCGAAACCAATGGCGAACACCCAGGCACCGACCGCACGCCCTCGCATTTGATCAGGAACGTTGAGTTGGAGAAGTGTCCACTGCATAGCGTCGAAAGCCGCTGCTGAAGCCCCAACTCCCATAATCAGCAACAGCGCGATTGCATACGATCCGAATGCTGAAAATGTCGCCAGGAACGTTCCATAGGCGAACGCTATCCCGATGAGCAACAGTCCCTTTCTCTTGAAATCGCCCAACAACATCAGGAATATCGTGCCGAACATAGATCCGAATCCCGCCATCATTGTCAGAGTGCCAAGACCTTTTTCGTCGACACTAAGCACTTCTTTTGCCACCGCAGGCATTACTGCACCGTAGGCGAATCCGAATATTTCCACGACCACTGCAGTAATCAGAATCATTCGAACTATGGGCATCGTCGACATAATTTTCAGGCCGTCTATCGTGTCTCGAACTACTGAACCCGACCTTTGGGCGCCCCCTGCTTGCAAGTCCTTGTTGGCAAACAATGCCAGAACGCCGCCTAACGCGAACGACGCGCCGGAGGCGAGGAATGTCACAGGCACACCTAAAAGATTGATTGCGAAACCAGCTGCGAGAGCGCCCAGCGCACCAATTGCTCGCATTCCCGTCGATTGCACAGCGACCGCGTTCATCCTGATATTTCGAGGAACTGACCCAGTGACCATTCCTTGCACAGCGGGCAATTCAAATGAATGACCAACTCCCGAAAAAGCGAGAATCACGAATACAACCCACAGCGGTTCGAGTCCGTTTGCAGTTATCAGAGCAAGCGCAGATAAAACGATCGCTTTGTAAATCCCTGCCAGCAACATGATATTGCCGCGCGAAAAACGGTCAGCGGCGGCGCCACCAATTGGCGCAAAAATCAACTGAGGAGCCTGCCTTACAGCGAACGTAGCGGCTGCCAGAAATACAGACTCAGTTTCGTTGAGTACGACCCACCCTGTCGCAAGTCGTTCTCCCCAGTTTCCGAGAGAAAAGACGACCGAGGCGATCCATACTTTTCGAAAGCGTGGAAACGCGAAAGCGGCGAACGGTCCTCGCGGTCGAGAAAAGGTAGGGGTATGTGACTTCGAGGAAACTTGCGTTGTCATGCGCACGCCATTCTGTGCGCAACACTGGAGTTAGTCGATAGACAGAACAGCTAATCGAGCGAAAGAACTGCCATGAAGGCTTCTTGAGGGACTTCGATTGAGCCAACCATCTTCATGCGGCGTTTCTTGCCCTTTTTCTGCTGCTCCAAAAGCTTTCGTTTCCGCGTTACGTCACCGCCGTAACACTTCGCAAGAACGTTTTTGCGCAGTGCTTTGACGTTCGTTCGAGCAACAATCTTTCCACCTATTGCTGCTTGGATCGGCACGGCGAACATTTGTCGCGGGATCAAATCCTTGAGTTTCGAGGTGAGTGCGCGACCCTGGGGAGCTGCTTCGGCTCGGTGGGTAATCATCGAAAGAGCATCTACCGGCTCGTGATTCACCAGCACATCGAGTTTTACGAGATCGGCAGGACGATTGTCGATCATCGAGTAATCCATCGAAGCGTAACCCTGTGTTCCCGACTTCAGTTTGTCGTGAAAATCAACCAGGATCTCGCTAAGCGGAATATCGTATTCGAGCATCACACGGGCGTCTCGAACCGTTCCGCCGTCTTCGTCGTTAGAAGCAGGTTCGAGGTACTCCATCTTCTTGTACTCACCGCGTTTGCCAGTGACCAACTCCATGATCGTGCCGATATAACGACCGGGGGTCACGAGGGTGATATTTACCCAAGGCTCCAGAATTGAATCGATCAAGTTTGATTCAGGGAGTTTCGATGGATTATCGATTGTGAACGATTCTCCTGTCTTCATCCGAATTTCGTAGCTAACGCTCGGAGCGGTGGCGATCAGACCAAGGTCATATTCACGTTCAAGACGTTCCTGAACGATATCCATATGCAACAGACCGAGGAATCCGCAACGGAACCCGAAGCCGAGTGCTGCCGAAGATTCAGGTTCGAAAACCAGGGCGGCATCGTTCAACTGAAGCTTTTCAAGTGCGTCACGTAGTTCGGGATAGTCTTCGCCTTCTGTCGGGAAAATTCCCGTGAAGACCATTGGACTTTGCGGCGCGTATCCAGGTAGCGGCTCGTCGGCGGGGTCAGATGAGACGGTCATAGTGTCACCGACTCGGACAGCTTTCACATCTTTTAGACCGGTAGCAACGTATCCGACTTCGCCAGTTTTGAGTCCTTTGGTTTTTTCTAGTACAGGACTGAAAAATCCCGTTTCGAGGATTTCGGCCTCAACTCCAGTTCCCATGAGTTTTACGCGATCGGATGATTTCAGCGAACCACCCATCGCTCGCACGTATGCAATCACGCCTTTGAACTGGTCGTACTTCGAATCGAAAATGAGCGCTCGGAATTTTTCTTCAGATTCCCCGGTTGGTGGTTCAACCTGGGTTACGAGTTGTTCAAGAAGCTCATGAACGCCATCACCCGTTTTAGCCGAGATATTGAGCACTTCGTCTTCGCTGTACCCGAAGGTCTGTTCAAGTTCGTTTAAGACCCGTTCGGGTTCAGCCGCAGGCATGTCGACCTTGTTTATGACAGGGATGATCTCAAGATCGCTCTCAAGCGCAAGATAGACGTTGGCGATTGTTTGAGCCTGTATGCCCTGCGTCGCATCAACAAGCAGAACTGCTCCCTCACACGCCGCTAGAGATCGAGATACCTCGTAAGAGAAATCGACGTGGCCTGGTGTGTCGATCAGGTTCAGCTGGTACTCGACGCCATTCTCGGCTTTGTACTGCAGTCGAATCGCCTGTGCCTTGATCGTGATACCGCGTTCCTGCTCCAGATCCATGGTGTCGAGGTGTTGGGCGGTCATGTTTCGCTGCGAGACGGCATCCGTTAGCTCAATGAACCGGTCGGCGAGAGTCGACTTGCCATGGTCGATATGAGCGATGATGCAGAAATTGCGGACGTGATCTTGCGACATTTTTAAATTCTAGTCGCATTTTTCAAGAATTCCCTGCGTGAGAACCGTTGTGTTCGCTGGAATGTGCAGACACCCCAACATATCAGCCAGGGTTTCAGCGCAGAACTACCGACCTCTTCGAAGCGCAAGTCCAGGTGTAGCTCCAGTGTTTTCTCCATTCTCGATCACAACTTCGCCGTTCACGATCACGTAATCGATGCCTACCGGATAGTGCTTCGGATCATCCTTGGTAGCGTCGGTACGGACTGTGTCGGGGTCGAAAATCACAATATCTGCGCGAAAACCGTCTTTGAGAACCCCTCGATCTCGTAGACCCAGTCGTTGAGCGGGGAACGATGTCATTTTCCGAATCGCCTCTGGCAGTTTGAGATGCCTTTCGGCACGCACAAACTCCGCCAGCACAACAGGGAAACAGCCGTATGTCCGCGGATTTGGATACTCGCCAAAAAGAATTGCATCCGAAGCGATCATTCCGAAAGGATGCGACACGAAAGCAGGTAGGGTTTCTGCGTTTGTGCCCGTTCCGACCTCACTAATCCCGAGTCGTTCTTCCAGGAGGAGATCAAACAGCGCATCTGCCGGGTCTTGTTCTCGCATTTCCGATATTTGAAGGATCGACTTGCCGTCATACTTCTCGTTGTGAGGTTGCCGGAAGTTGTGGAGCCACCGCTCACGCCAGATCGATTGAATGTCGGAGCGAACGTTCATATCCCGTTTCATCCGTGCTCGATCATCAGGATCAGAAAGTGCGGCCATAGTTCGTTCGGGTCCACCATCTTTTGCCCAAAAAGGCAACTGTATCGTTACCGATGTTCCCGAATATGGATACGTGTAACAGTCGAACGTAACGTCAATTCCTTCGTCCCGAGCGTCTTCGACAAGTCCAAGATAACCGAGATGCGAGCCTTCCCCTTGTTTGGGTTGACGATAGTGAGTCAGGTGAATCGGTATTCCCGACTTCCGACCAATTTCGACCGCTTCTTCCCACGGAGCATACGTTCCCTGTGACTTCAAAGAAGCGCGTGTGTGGGTGTGATAGAAACCGCCCAACGCTGCCGCTTGCTCGGAGATCGAAATGAGCTCCTCTGTGGACGCAAACGCACCAGGTGGGTAGTCGAGCCCGGTAGAAATCCCCCATGCACCCTCTTCCATCGACTCACGAATCACCGATTTCATGTTTTCGATTTGTGGTTGAGTCGCTGGTTGATCTTCCCATCCGACTGCCCAGATCCGCACCGGAGAGTTACCGAGGATGTACGCTATGTTCACCGCAACGTTTCCGTCGTACTTGTTCAACAAATCCTGGGTCGACAACCAGTCGGGTTCGGGCGGATACCAGTTCAATCCGGCGTCGAGCCATATGTAACGTTCGAGTTCTTCTCGGGTTTTAAACGGAGCGTGAGATATGCCGTCAATACCGACCAATTCAGTGGTAACGCCTTGCCGGACCTTGGGATCGTGATGAGGTTCGCCAAGAATAGTCAGACCGGCATGAGAGTGAAGATCGACGAAACCGGGACATATCACTCGATCTTCAGCATCGATTACCCGTTCCGATTCGTAGTCGTCAGGGCTAACTTTTCCGCGCTTGATCGTAAGAGTGTTGTTTTCGACGAGCACGGCACCGCGGAACCACGGTGACCCTGTGCCGTCGACGATGCGGGCGTTATGAATTAGGAGTTGAATCATGGAGAGATGATAGCTCGTGAAACGACGAGATTATCGCCCTAATTTGATCTATTAAACGTTTCTTTGCTGGGCTTCCCGGCGACCAAATCCGTTTACCAAGTCGGTCGAGCTTGATTTACGATTGCGGGACTGTCGACGTCTTCACACCCAGAAAGAACTAATTTTGAGCGAGAAAAACTTCAGAGTTGCGGTTATTGGCGCTGGCGGAACGGGCGCGTATTACGGAGGCGCACTGGCACGCGCTGGTGCGGATGTGACAATGATCGCGCGTGGTCATCATCTCGAGGCGATCAAGAGCAAGGGACTCAAACTAAACTCAGCTCTTCTTGGCGACTTTATGGTCAAGTGCAGAGCTACTGACGATATGTCGTCCGTAGACCGCGTCGATCTCGTCATTTTCGCTGTGAAAAGCTGGGGTACCGACGCTGCTATCGAGGCGATGAAATCAGGTGGAATGGTTGGCGACGGAACGCTGATCATCTCGACCCAGAATGGAATCGATAGCGAGCCGGTTCTTTCAGCCGGGTTCGGAGCCGAACACGTTTTGGGCTGTACGGCGACAGTCTCCGCGATGATTACCGATCCCGGTGTGGTGACCCAGGCTGGTGGCCCCGGTTCTATCGTTCTTGGCGAAATGACCGGTGGTTCCTCAAAGCGTGTGAGTGAATTGGTTCAGCGCTGTGTCGATGCCGGTCTAGCGGCTGAATCCAACGACAACGTGGAATTGGCACTGTGGATGAAATTCACGTTTATTTGCGCACTTAGTGGAATGACGGCTCTCACTCGCAAGCCGATCGGTGAAATTTTCGCCCAACCTTCTACAACCGAAATGTACCGTCAGGTGCTTTCCGAAGTAGCGGCTGTAGCTCGTGGTAAGGGCGTGAAGATCACTGAAGAAATGGTCGAACAAACCCTGAAGACCACCCAGGCTCGTGAGCCGTTCATCATTGGTTCGATGGGCCACGACCTCATAGCCGGCAATCCAATCGAAATCGGTCTGCTCAATGCCCGCGTGGTCGAAATGGGAAAGGAGTTGGGCGTACCAACCCCTGCCAACTTCGCCATTGAAGCAGCTCTACGACTTCATGAAAGCGGTTCGACCGATTAGTCGATAAGCCCGTCTTGCGGCTTCGTCCACGGTGCTCGGGCAGACATCTGCTTGGGTCGAGGAACTCGTGATACGGGTACATCGATAAATACCGGCTTGTTCATCGCCAATGCTTTCGGTAGAACGTTCTTCACATCAAGCGGCCCCTCGGCTCGTATGCCCACAGCACCGTAAGCTTCGGCTAACTTCACAAAATCTGGGTTTACGAAGGCCGTTTCGTATGCGCCACCGAAGTCGTCGTCGAGGTCTCGGGCAACGTTTCCGTAGTGACCGTCGTTGTAGATAACGGTCACGAGGTTAATGCCGTATTTCACAGCGGTGGAAATTTCCGACGAGTTGTACATGAACCCGCCGTCGCCTGATACGCAAATCACCGGTTTGTCGGGGTTCCCGACTTTCGCTCCAAGAGCTGTTGGGAAAGCAAACCCGAGGTTTCCCGAGTATCCAGAGTCAATGTAAGTCTTCGGGTTTTCTGAAATCCAGCGAGGGCGAGAGTAGTACCCAAGCTGCGTCATTCCGAACACCATTATGGCATCGCTAGGCGCACCTTCCTGAAGCGACCGAATGTAGTCTTCCTGCGGCTGGTTCAGTTCTTCTTCACTAACCGCGAGTTTTGCCTGAATATCAGCTACTTCCGCAGCCGGAGAGTTCCAACTGCCGCCTCCTGCGGCGGTAATGGCGGCCGAAAGCTTCGGCAGTGTTGCCTTCACATCGCCGACAACGCCGAGTGAGTTCTGGTGAACGTGCCCGATCATTTCGGGGTCGACATCAACATGGATCAGGCGAGCGTTCTCGGCTGCCTGATTTCGCATTGAGAAGCGTGTACCAATCCCGATCACGAGATCAGCGTCTTCGATGTAGTCCTTTAGTAGACCCGCCGGACCGAGAGAGCCACCAAGTGCCATCGGGTGTTTTTCTGAAATAGTGCCCTTCCCTCCCGCGGAAGTTAGCACGGCGATTTCATGCTTTTCGGCAAACGCAACAAACTCGGCTTCAGCGTCGGAGCGGGCGATTCCACCTCCAGCGTAAATAACAGGTTTTCGAGCCGCGGCAATTTCTTTTGCTGCCTGTTCAATGACCGAATCTGCCGGAACATTTCGCTCGATCGCTGCAGGTTCGAGAAGCTCTACTTCTTCCCGTTCCACCATGGTCTCTGGCGGCAACTCGAAGTGAACAGGTCCCGGTCGATCTGACTGCGCCTGCCTAAACGCTTCATGAATGTTTTCGGGTACTTCATGCGGTCGAAGTACTTGTTTTTGCCACTTGGTTACAGGATTCGTGATCTCTTTCTGATCGTTGACTTCGTGAAGACCACCAAAGTTCTTACCGATGGCCGCCCGTGGAATCTGTCCTGCAATTAGAACAATTGGCGATGAACGCGAGAAAGCAGTTGAGAGTCCACCTCCGGCGTTATAGATGCCGGGCCCCGGTACGACCATCGCAACTCCAGGTCGACCGGTGGTTCGAGCGTAGCCGTCGGCCATGTAAGTGGTCGCGGTTTCGTTACGAGTGACGATGAACTTAATACTCGGTTCCTGTCGGAGTGCGTCAACAATTCCGTACATTTGCACACCCGGGAGTCCGAATATAACTTCGACACCCTCGCGAACCAGAGATTTGACGAGAGCTTCTCCGCCCGACAGTTTTGCCATTTGAATCCTCTAACCTGGCACTTGCGTGCTAAATGTCTTATTTTGAGCGACCGAAGAGTAACCCGCGATATGTCGTTCCGCTACTAGAGTCGCAAACGTTTTCGCAGTGTCGGATTGACTTTTGGATTTCTCGATCGATGCTAATCGTGCGGAGAGATCATGTATTTCACCCCGCCGCCACTCGCCGAAACTTCCAACGCTTCAGCAGTCTGGTCGAGAGAGAACCTACCGCTGACAACACCGGTGAAATCCAGTTTCGGAAGGGTTTCCAGCGCTTCTCCAAAAGCATCGCCGGCACCATACGCACCGCTCATGGTGATTTCTTTGTAGTGAAGGTCGTAGAGATCAACGGGAAGTGCTGAACCTTGCGGTGAAACGCCGACGAGTACAAGGTTTCCTCGGGGTCGAATCAACTTGGAAACGTTGGCTACAAGCTGCGGTACACCGACCGCCTCGGCACCGATTTTGACGCCGTACCCACCGGTAACGTCGTTAACGAGTTCTGTTAGATCGTCCTTCGTCGGATCGTTCAAATAGTTGGCGCCGAATTGTTCGCCCATAGCGAGTCGTTTTTCGTTCGGCTCGGAAAGAATGATGTTCTTCGCACCCCGTAGTTTCAGAATCCCCACGGTGAGCAGTCCAAGGAGACCGCCACCTACGACTAACGCATCGCACCCCTCTTCGACTTCGATCATGTTGAAAGTCGAGATCACGCACGCCAGCGGCTCTGCCATTGCTGCGATTTCGTGGCTGAGTCCGTCGGGAACAATGTGCGCCTGCCGATGGTCAACGAGAACA
>DBTA01000049.1:9676-10158 GCA_002306815.1 Dehalococcoidia bacterium UBA1328
GACCTGCCGATGGTCAACGAGAACATACTCGGCGAACCCGCCCGAGTAACGCTTATTGCGCTCGCAGTGCATTGCCGACCATGTAAGGCAGCCCTGGCACTCGCCACATGCCGGGTTGAGCGTGCAGCCAATCACGTTGCCGATAAGCGACGCATCGACACCCTCACCGACTTCAACAACTGGTCCGACGAACTCATGACCAAGAATGTCGGGCGGCTCAGCGGGAAACAAACCCTGAGTCTTGTGAATATCCGTTCCACAAATACCGGATGACAGAATCTTCATAACGAGTTCGCTGGGTCCCGGCTTCGGGGTTGGAACCTCATCGATCGTTATTTCGCTGCCACCGCGCCATGTCGCGACCTTCATTTTGACTCCGTAAATGCCTACTGAATTTCGTGCCAGATCTGAATTCGAGCATGGTAATACCATTCTTGGTATTTGAACCGGGAATTTCACGTCGATCTAACCATTAATCCATA
>DBTA01000014.1 GCA_002306815.1 Dehalococcoidia bacterium UBA1328
TCACCTGAAAAGAAACGACGGCTCGCACACCAACTGGTAATTCCAACCCGCTTTATCAGTACTCAACGGAAACAACCAGGAGAACAAAGCAATGAAAATCACAGATGTAAAACCATACGCAGTTTGGGTCGGACACCGAAACCAAATGCTCGTCAAAGTAGAAACAGACGAAGGAATATACGGCTGGGGTGAATCCGGATTTTCCGGACGTGAACTGGGTGTCAAAGGAATAGTCGAGCACTACCGCGAGTTCCTGATAGGTCGCGACCCAATGGCACGAGGCGCCCTCTGGCAGGAAATGTATAGAAGTCAGTACTTCGAAGGCGGAAGAACTCTCACGGCCGCTATATCCGCGATAGATCTCGCACTTCACGATATTGCTGGTAAGAAACTCGGCGTACCCGTATACGAACTTCTCGGCGGCAAACACCGCCACACCGTTCCTGTCTTCGCCACTACGGCCGGCCCTTATGGACCCGACATGATCGAGCAGGCAAAAGAGTTCATGGCTCGAGGAATCAACGCCTTCCGATTGTCGTACGACAACATGGATATACAGAGCGGTGGATTGTTTGAGCCACGCGAGTCGATTGCAAACTCGGCGGAATGGCTAATCAAGACTCGTGAAGCACTTGGCAATCACGCCATTATCGGAGTCGATTACCACCACCGACTCTCACCGGCTGAAACAGCTTCGTTCTGCCAGATGATGCCAACCCACACTCTCGATTTCCTCGAAGAGCCAATCCGTGATGAATCCCCGGAAAGTTACGAAGCTCTACGGAAATTGACCGACGTTCCGTTCGCTATTGGTGAAGAGTTCGCTTCTAAATGGCAGTTTCTGCCATACATTGAACGCGGAATTACACAGTACGCACGAGTAGACATTTGCAATGTGGGGGGATTCACTGAAGCCATGAAGGTCGCCGGATGGGCAGAGGCGCACTACATCGATCTAATGCCGCATAACCCGCTCGGGCCAATCTGTACGGCGGCTTCGGTCCACCTTGGCGCAGCGACCCCGAACTTTGCCTGGCTCGAAGTGAACATGGAACGGGCAGAAAATCCAGACTACGATCTCTTCCCGGAGCAGGTCGAATTCAACGGCAGCGGATACGTTGTGAACGATCGCCCAGGCCTTGGTGTGGATGTCGACGAGAGCAAACTCACCGAACCGTTCGCGTTCTGGGAAGCCCCACACCCACACCGCGCCGATGGCTCGCACACCAACTGGTAAATCACTCTCAGTCGTTCGTTCCTCCTTCCTACACCTCTCATTGCGAGGGATGAGGAACGAACGACTTGGCAATCCGCGTAGCGACAAGTCTCTCCATGCACTGCGAACGAGTGCGACACCGCCATAGTTCCCTTGTCACCTCTGGATATCGTGATCGAATGTCCTGACTCCCTGAATGTGAAGGAGTTACAGGGTGGACCCCCTAGGACATTAACGCCTAATCCCCTAAAGACTCGTTCACGTCACATTCCCAAAATGACAATCTGGTTCTCGCCATCCAAATTGCCTGACTGTTACATTGGGTGCATCCGAAAATTCGTATACAACACTAACGAACTAAAGGAAGGTAAACAACGGCAATGGCAGTATCTATAGATCTCTCTGGGAAGCGTGGAGTCGTATGGGGCGTCGCAAACCAGCGCAGCATCGCCTGGGCAATTTCAGAACGACTTGCCGAAGCTGGCGCTGAACTTGCATTCACCTATTTGAATGAACGGGTCAAAGAAGGGGTAGAGAAAGCCACCTCAGCTCTGGGTACCCCGTTACTGGTCCAGTGCGATGCAACCGACGAATCCCAAGTACAGGCGGTGTACGACCGCATAAAAAACGATTGGGGAGAAATTGATTTCGTCGTTCACTGCATTGCCTACGCTGAACGAGATGACCTCGGTGGTGATTTCTCAACAACCAACCTGCAAGGCTTCCGTACTGCTCTGGAAACCAGCGCTTACACGCTAATGCCAGTGATCGGAAAAGCGGCTAAGCTCTTTGGCGAATCAGGTGGATCTGCGATCACACTTACATTCGATGCGTCACAGCGGGTCTACCCCGGCTACAACATCATGGGTACCGCCAAAGCGGCACTTGAAAATGAAGCCCGGCAATTGGCTGTTGAGTTCGGACCCAGCAATATACGGGTGAACGCCATTTCAGCCGGGCCACTCCCAACTCTTGCCGCCCGTAGCATCCCAGGCTTCCGAGACATGACACGTGCTCACCGCGAGCGAGCCCCACTAGGTCGAAATATCAATCACAAAGAAGTCGCCGACACAGCTCTGTTCCTTTTGAGCGACATGTCTTCCGGCATCACAGGATCCATTGTTCCCGTGGACGCCGGTTACGGAATAATTGCGCTCTAAAAGCGCACTTCCGGGATAAAAACATATGACTGAAACTCCCGAGGCGCTAACCGAAGGTCTTTCTGCAACCCGCACATTGGTTGTAGAGGGGCCAAACCTGTACAGTCCTACCGGCAAAAATGAGCATTCCGTCCTGTCTAGCCCGGCAATGATCATGGAAATGGAACTGGCGTGCGTGGACGCTATTTTTTCTCAGATCGGCGCAACTGTCGGGTTTCACGTCGATGTAAAACACGTAGCTCCCACACCTGCGGGAGAAACCGTTGAAACTACCGCAACACTTGTAAAAATCGACGGTCGTAAACTCAAATTTGAGGTGGAAACCCGCTACAACGGCACAATAGTGGGCACCGGTTTTCATCGGCGCGCAATCGTGAAGTTCTAAACGACGCTCGCGCTCTACCGGTCAACGCTTACGCGCAAGTTCGAAAAAACTCGTAAGACTACCGGACTAATTTTCGCCGTTCGGTATTGACTCACCGATCAAGTTGATCAATGTAGATACCTCGTTGTTCTACTCGATTTCCGTTGTTGGTGCCACGGATCGATTTCGCTGGACAATCAACTGTTAGAAATTTGGCTGTCACAACCCGTTGTCAACAGCTAGAGAGAGTCTTAAGGGTTTGATCTATCTTCAGTGTCAGACCGCTTTAAGAGACCATCCTGGCCTCGGATGTTCAACATCGCCTTGATAATGTCTTCTCTAGTCACGATCCCGACGACGTAATCACCGTCCATAACAACCAGTTGGTTCACCTTGTAATGATCCATGAATTTGAGCGCTTCGTGAACCGGCTCGTAAGCTGAAATCACCCTCAAACTATCAGGATTCATGAGTTCGCCGAGCGAAGTCTGAGCGGCATGTTCCGGCGGAACAAAATCAAGGTCACGACGCAATATGAATCCGATCAACTCACCTTGGCTTGCGATCGGCATCGACGTCATAGGGTTGCCGGGAAGCCCATGGGAGAGCAGTTGTTCAACTGACCAGCTGCTCTCCAACATTGGCGGCATGGGTCGAGCAGCCCGCTTTAATTCAAAATCGAGTTTCTCGAATTTGTGAATCGCATCGGGATCGAGGCCTTCCTGCTCTCCTTCGATTTCTCCACGGGCAGAAGACATTAGGAACCAGCCTATAAAGATGACCCAAATCCCACCCATCAGATCGCCGTTGAGGATTTGCCACACACCCCATCCAATCAACAGGTAGAACACTATGCGCCCAACCCGGAACGCAACGCGTGAAGCCCTCTCGGTGTCACCAGTAAATCCCCAAACTGCCGATCGAAGAACTCTCCCACCGTCCATTGGGTATCCAGGCAACATATTGAATCCGGCAACGAGGATGTTCATCCACCCTGTGAAGAAGATCACGCCGTGTATCAACTTCACCTGATCTTCATAGATGGGTCTGAAATTAACCCACCAGAGAACAAGCACGATCCCAATAGCGAGTGAGACGGCGGGACCAGCGAACGCAATTAGAAACTCATTACGCGGACGAGTCGCCTTACCTTGAATCTTCGATACCCCACCGAACAGTAGAAGCGTAATTCCTCTTACTCGAAGCCCTTGAGAGACAGCAACCAGCGAATGCCCGAGCTCATGCGCAAGCACAGAGGTGAACAACAAAATCGTGGTCAATACGCCGGCTATCCAGTACTGGGTCGTAGACCAGAATCCGAAGAACGAAGGGTAAGCGGCCGTGGCCAACGACCACGTGATCAATGCAAACGCGATTAACCAGGTGGCGTTGATATCCACCGGTATTCCAAATATTGAGAAAAGTTTTATAGATCCGCGCAAGTCGATGAAACTCGATTCACAAAAGCCGCCAAAGTGATCAGTGATCGCAATTCGCTGTGGACGTAACCCTATACCCGTTCGCAGCTCATAGTCGCCCTATTTGCTCAAAGATACGAGATTCATGGGGGTTTCGGCTTTACGCCGACACCGGTTCCACGAGAGGACTATCATGCTCCTATCCGAAAAACCATCACCCAAACTCGATTAATCCGATGCCTGACCTCAACCATAATCCGGAATACTCTGGATGAGTTTCTTGAAGCAACCATTCTACGGTTGGTGGATTGTAGGAGCCGGTGGACTAGTCCAGTGGTACACCTCCGCCGTTTTCTGGCGAGGATTCCAGGCTTTTATCCCTCCCATACTGAACACGTTTGGCTGGAGCAGTGGCGCTACGGGAGCAGCGATTTCACTCCAACGTAGCGAGAGCGGGATGATCTCGCCGTTCGTTGGTGCTCTTCTTGACCGTTACGGACCTCGAAAAGCGATGGCGTTCGGTGTTTTCGTGACCGGAGGCGGATTCATATTCATGAGCCAGATGCAAACCCTCTGGCATTTCTATCTTGCAATCGGTCTACTCACACTGGGCATGTCGTTCGGTACGTTCATCGTCTTTGTCGTCACTGTCGCCAATTGGTTCGTTCGGAAGCGAGCTAGAGCACTAGCGACGCTCATGTCGTTCTCAGCCGTTGGCGGTTTAACGCTTCCGCTTCTCGTTGCTTCCATTGAAACCTTTGGGTGGCGTGAAATGCTCATGGCGACTGGAATTGGTTTCTGGGTAATCGGGTTCCCGGCAACGTTGGTAATGAGGAAACGACCTGAAGATTACGGGATGGTCCCGGATGGTAGTCCAGGAGAAGATCAACCAAAAACCGGAGAACGCAAAAGTAGGTTCACACGAACCCGCGAGTACTCGATCACGATGCGTCAAGCGATCAAACTCCGGTTCTTTTGGCAACTGGCAATCGTCACCAGTCTCGGCCAATTGGTCAGCTCTACCAACCTGTTTCACTTCAGTGCGTTACTCGAATATGGAATCACCACCGCCCTTGCAGCTTCAGCAGCAGGAGCAGTCGCGATAGGCGACCTCGCCGGCCGAGCAGGGGTCGCTGTGGTTGGCGACCGATTTGATAAGCGAATGATGCTTACCATCGCCATGGTCATGCAAACCCTCGGTGTCGCTGGACTTGCCGGGATTAATGCCGAAATACTCGGAGTAAATTTGGGGCTTTGGCCTCTTCCGTTCTTCGTGATTTTCTTCGGATTAGGCTTCGGAGCGTCCATCCCGCTTCGGCTTTCGATTCTTGGCGACTACTTCGGCAGGGGAAGCTACGGATCAATCGTAGGACTCACCAGTTCCGTGAACGCGTTATTCGGCGCAGGCGGACCGCTTATAGTGGGTTTGATCAGAGACATAGAAGGTAGTTACCGACTCGGATTTACGATGCTCGCAGTCGTGCTAGTAATCTCGATCCCAATGGCAATGGCGTTAGAACCGTCGAGTCGAGTGGCGGCAAAGGCGCGACAGCTAACGAGTAAAAAGTTACGCGAGCGTAATCCGTTCGAGTCGACATCCAAAAGCTAGTGAACCAAAATCCAGCTAACTCGATATCGGGCTGGATTTGCGTGAAATGTTGATCGTGCGTGCAACAAAATCGCCGTGCGTGCGACTCACCAGCACTGCGACCACAACTTCGCCTACTTTAGGCGTCCCACCCTGGAAACGAGTGTTCTCGTCCACTCGGAACACTTCACCGTCGATCACCCAACGGTTACCGTCAATTGCTTCGATCACCCCAGACAAGGTAGTTTCAATCACCACGTTCTGTTGATCATTTCCGTCTGATCCATCATCGGGATCAACCTTCACCTGGAAATTGATCGAAATGATCACTCCAAGGTTTGAATCGATTGAATCTCGAATAAACAAGACCTCAGGAATTACCGCCGTGAGGTCTTCTTGCTTCTCATTACCGATGTTCATCAGTGCGTTCAAAGAAGCCAACGACTGAATCCGGCGACCGTTCAAAAAAGCGACTGAGTTCCGGCTTACCCACAGGTCGAACAAGTCACCATTCGCCAACTCAACAACTACAAATCGATTGTTTTCAGAAATCTCGACTACCGTTCCGCGAGACTGAATAAAATTATCGGATACGATCGATAGTTTTTGGATCTCACCTGTTTCCAGCACATAGAACACCATATCGACGCGGTCCCCCCGCTCAACCTCTAGCAGCGAACGAATCAGTCGACCGTCTTTTATCAGGTTCTCGCCGAATGGAGTCTCGGGCACCTTGAGATTGATCACCCGGGTTTCAGTTGATCGTCCTGACAGCACAGTTAACGTGCCCTCCAAAACGTTTATTTCAGTAATTATTCCAGATGCCTTTACAACCTTTGGCGACTCGATAGAAATGATCGTCGCCACGTTGTACAAAGTGCCATTTCTGCCTGTCACAGAGTAAGCACCGTTCACGATGTTCATACCCGTTTCAAGCGATTCGAACTTCACTCTTCGGTCATCAACAATTACCCAGGTTTCGTCCGTCACAAGAACGTTGAACACCTGGGCACTGTCGGTCGTCACTTGCAGTCGCTCTGGGGCCTGACCAACGCCGGTTATCGTTCCTGAGAACTTCACATTCCTGCGCGCCACAACCACCAGACTGCTCAATTGATCCGATTCCGAGCCGACGATGGTTGCGGTTACAACCAGATCCCCTTCGCTCACATCACCCAAGGTGGCGATTGCGCCATTCCGAACAATCGGTGCGTCATCGGAAACCGTCAGTGTGATAATTTCGCCATCGGTCGGCTGAATCGCTATCGCCGAACCTTCGACATCTACTGATTCAACAACACCCGAAATATTCTCCTCCTCGGTTGGCACTGAAGACCTAGCGCGAATCGCGAGTGCTCGGAGCGTGATAGCAGACCCTGTTATGTCAGAAATCGAGTTGCCGTCGGTCGATTCGAATTGGATATCTACGGACTGCCCAGTGTCCAGTTCAGTGAGAGCGGTGACTCGACCATTCAGAGTAATTTCGGTTTGGTCGGTCACTTTGGCAGCAGCTTTAACACCTTGTTTCTCATTTGCCGCAATTACGATTCCCTGGGCATCGGCAAGAGAGTCGTCTATCTCAACCAAAGTAATCACACCATGGAACGCTCGTAGTGACTCGAGCTCCAGAACAGCTTCGAGTTCTTCGACCAGTCGAGGGGGCTTGACCTTAATGGACACAGCGGTACGGACTTTGTCTCTAATCGAGTACTTTATGTCCAACTCACTGCCCGGTTCGATCAGAGCACGAACGTCGCTCAACAACTGCGGGTTTATGGCAGAACGTGAAATCTCACGCAGCAATGCGTTTGGAAGGTCTACCTTGGTCTCGTCAGGGTCATATGTCAGTTCAACCGAGAACGGATTTGTGTCTCGCCCTCCTTCGGGGACAACCGTGAACGAACGCAGTCCGATCTCTTCTACCAATCCGCCGGAAACCCTCAACAGGGGTTGTTCTTCACCTCTGTTTCGTGCCGCAGATTCGTAAATACCCTTCAACTCGTCGAATCTGCTTTGTATTTCGGATAACTGAGATTGCGCCTTTTCCAATGTCTCTTTGTCAGTTCTGTCCGAATCGATCACGCGCATGATCGCCCTGGCGGCATCGTCAAGAGCCGAGAGATGCTTACTTCGAGCCTCAATCGCTATCTCAGCAAGGCGATCTGACTCAGCTTGATCCGCCGCTTTATCGCGAGCATCCTGGATTCGTTCTACCGTCTTGCTAGTGAGTTCGAAACCAACGGCCGTAAGAATTCCACTCGACCTGTCGAGACGAGCCACCATGGTTATGCCATCACCAACGAGAGGTGCATCAATACCGGCCGGCACCAACACGTTTACTACGCCACCATTCCGCGTTTGGATCGAAAGCTCGCCCTCTGATAACCCTGTAACCACACCAACCACGTGTTTGGTGATCGGTTGTCCATTGGCAACTCGGACTAGAGTTCTTAGTGCCACGAGCTGGTCGTCATCGTTTCGAGTGGCGGTGGAAACCACTCGATCGCCCTCAGCTACCTCTAAAACATCGGCCTTGTTAGAACCGATTCGAAGATCCGAATCCGCAGTGAAATTCAATGTGACCAGCCCTGAGTTAGAAGCAACAATAATTGCGCTCGGAGGACGAATCTCGAAAGCGGTACCAAACACTCCTTCGATGTCTGCTGACCTCACATCGGCACTAGCCGTACCAGCGTCGATCCAAAATATAGTAGAGGCAAGCGCCACCAACACCGCGACATGAACGCGGAGCACAGAAAAGGATATCGGTCGTTTTGATGTGGCCATCTTCATGGCTGATTCGTCAGAACAGGGTTCGTTGCAACGATTAAATATTGCGTAATTCGTCGTTACATTTGTGTTACTCGTAATGCTTCTGAAATTACGAATGAAATTCCGTAGGATAGAGGCGATCATGGAGTCTGCTCCGGTGGGATCGAAATAATCGCCAACGACGAGTTGATTTGACTGCCTTCAAGGTCGCTCGCCACCACGTCTACGAAGTTGGGTCCTGGATCGAGAGTCAGCGTTAGCTCAAACGTCCCATTCGCCTGCACCTCGACAATTATGTCATTTACACTCACGATCGCGTCCGCTGAAGTAACTCCCCTCAAAAGAACCGTTTCACTCCAAACGATGCTTTCATCATTCAATCCTTCAAAATCGAGGGCCAGATTGAACGTCCCGGACGAAACTGCAGTCGACACGGCAACGGTCGGTATTTGAGTTGGCCCAACGGTAGGAGCCATAATTACCGGCGTTGGCACCGAAGTTGCCGTCGGAAATGGAGTTGGCGACGGCAGTAGAGGTGTTGCAGTTGGTGTAGCCGTCGGAATCGGAGTTTTCGGAATCGGAGTAGATGTTGATGTTGGTATTGCAGGTACCGGAGTATAGCGTGGTCGACTCTCGACGCACCCGGCTGCGGCGATCACTAAAACAGCTACTGAAAAGGCCACCTGTCCGTAGGTCCGAATCCTGTCAGGGAACGGCAGATCAAAATTCACTGTGATCACCCGGAAACTAGCGAGCGGTTATCGAGGGGAAGCGAAAGCGTAAATATGGTTGAGTGTTCGCCCGTTCCATTTGCCTGTTGCGACTCAACTAGCAGTTCACCACCGCAACGATTAGATAGCGTGCTCGCAATGAACAATCCCAAACCTGAACTTTGCTTTTCTGCTCTGGCTGAGAGCTCAGGAGTCCATCCACGGTCAAACACGTGATCAAGATGAGATTCGGCTATACCCTTGCCGTCATCCCACACACGCACCAAGAACGAATCTTCAGTTCGTGTCAGGCGTACCTCGATGTGTTTATCAGCGAACTTGGTAGCGTTGTCGACCAGGTTAGTGATCATGTGATCGAAAGCTGATCCGTCACCGTACACAAGACCGAACTCGCTTGGTTCACACCACCATACGAGATCCTGTCCTCTTTCTCTCGCAATAGGGCGGTATCGGTCCGAAACGTTGCGGACAATAGCGGCAACATCAACCGGTTCGACTGCGGGCTCGGCTCGCTGATCCTCCAGATCAACGAGTACCCGAACATTCTCGATCATCAGCCTGAAGTTAGGAGCCTGGTTCTCGATTTCATCAAGCAACTCTGCAACCATGTGAGGGCTGACTTCGCCCGTTTCGTTCAAGAGTGCTCGAGCCTCTCTTTGTTTACCGAGAATTCTCCGAAGTGGACGTCCAATGTCGTGGGCAAAAGTGTCGAAGTAGTCTTGGGTCACCTGGCTCCATGTGCGGTCGTCAGAAATACCTACAGGATTTTTTCGTGCGCTGAACTGGTACACACCGATTGTAGTTACTGCTCCAACGATGAACACTCCAGCACCGATATACGCCATAGGTTCGATATACCAGAGTGTCCCTGCCGAAACAGATTCACCAACAAAAATGGATAGCACGATCAACAGCAGTCCAATTCCTGCCACTACCTCGCTCGTCCTTATTAGCACTCTGAGCATTCGCCAGTTCAATCAGCTTCGTTCCTGTTCATGAAGCTTGTATTACAGCTGAATCTAGTCCTCAGGACTCACCATTCGGTAGCCCCGATTCCTCACGTTGATAATCAGTTCGTTCGCACCAAATTGTCTGTTGACCGCTTGTCCGAGAGAAACTTTCAGCTCTCGAATTCTTACCCGTAACGAAGCCCTTGAGTCTTCGCCGTCGGAGAATCTTTCCAAACGCGAAAACGGCACCAATTCGCCTTCCGACCTGTACATTGCTGAAGCCAACTCGTTGAAAATCTCGAGTTTCATACCTTGGATTTCTCGAATAAGTTCTTTTTGACCGTGAGAAACTGCATAAACCGCAGCGTTCTCTGGATCCAGCTCAAACAACGAACCGATCTTGATATTTCCAGGTGCGCTCCCGATCAAACGACGCAGACGCAAAACTACCTCTTCGGGACTCGCTAGCTTGTCAATGAAATCTACCGAAGCACTAACGCTCAAACTGGCACTCACTGCGGTATCTCGATACGGCCCTTGCGTGTATTGCGTGAACATTAGAACGGGCATGCTTCCGTCACGATCAACAATGCTCTTCAAAATAGACAGTCCCTTGAATCGATCAGAGTCGTATTCGCCAAAGCGCACATCGAGCAGAACAGCTGAAGGGCGCTCGGCCTCCATCGCGAACAAAGCCTGAGCCTCGTAGTCCTCTCCAGTGATGTGTTCACCTTCTGGAGCAACGACTACCGGCTTGAACCCATCTGTTTCGAGCTTGCGCAGAACCGATCGCATCAGGTCGGACATGTGCTCGTCGTCAACAACGAGTATTTTCTGGCCACCACCAATAATTTTTGAAGTCAAAACAATTCTCTGCGGTTGCCCGTACAGTTAGGATATCGACGCATCATCGTCAGTGGCAAAAATCGATCCTGTCGACTGTATCACTCACCAACCGTTTTGCGTCTCCCTAGCTATAACACTAGACACCGACAATTCGTTACATTTTCCGGCAACAGCATTCCCTAATAGTTGCGCCCATACAATCTACCGCCGTCACTCTGTTTTCGCGGCGAAATAGGCTATCTTGGGGTCATAAACCGCTTTACGGGGTCGACTCAATCTTTAGGGAAAGCTATGCTCCTTTGGTCGCACTTTTCCACCCTATTTATTGAGATATATCTGCCTATGACCGACCAGTTCGTCCACCTACACAACCACTCTGAGTACTCAATGCTCGACGGTTTCAGCAGGCTGGACGATATGGTGAACCGGGCGGCAGAACTCGAACAGCCAGCGATAGCCCTAACTGACCACGGTAACCTCCACGGCGCCATTAATTTTTATCAGTCAGCAACACGCGCCGGCATCAAGCCCATCATCGGTGTTGAGGGATACGTTGCAGGCGGTCCTCGCAGCGAACGGAACCCGCAAAAACGTTTCCCGTTCCACATGACACTGCTCGCGCAAAATCGCGCCGGCTACCAGAACCTGATGAAGCTTGTAACCGCTTCGCACATCGAAGGATTTTACTATCGACCTCGAATGGACCGGGAGATTATCGAAAAATACAACGAGGGAATTATCATCCTCTCCGGCTGTCCATCTGGTGAACTCGCCCGTTACATCAAGAACGGAGACATGGAAGGAGCCCACGAGACTCTCGAGTGGTACGGCAACGTCTTCCAAGATCGCTACTACCTCGAAATGATGATGCATGATCACGTGCCAGAACAGGCCGAGATCAACGAACAAATCATCCAACTGAGTAACCAGACCGGTCTGCCAATGGTCGTTACGAACGACTCGCACTACGTTCGACGTGAAGATAGTGATGCGCAGGACATCCTAACCTGCATCCAGACAAACTCGAACGTAAAAGACCCCAAGCGTCTTCATATGGAAGATACTACGTACTATCTACGTTCAACAGCAGAAATGTATGCAGAGTGGTCGCACCTTCCTGAAGCGCTAAAAAACACGGTCAAAATCGCCGAATCGTGCGAACTAGAACTCACGTTCGGTGAGACCCACGTCCCACGCTACCCCACTCCGCAAAACAAACCTTCAATGGAGTATCTGAAAGAACTTTGCTACCAGGGACTTCACAAGCGTTTTGACAACCCAACAGATGAGTACAAGGAACGTCTCGATTACGAGCTGTACATCATCGAAGAAACCAAATTTCCCGACTATTTCCTGGTTTGCTGGGACATATTCAATTTCGTAAACGAGCGCGGTATTCTCTCCGCCGTGCGAGGCTCGGCTGCGGCTAGTCTGGTTCTCTACTGTCTAGAAGTAACACAGATCGATCCGTTAGAGGCCGATCTCTTCTTCGAACGCTTCCTCAATATCGAACGACGTGAGATGCCCGATATCGACATGGACTTCGCGGACGACCGTCGTGAAGAAGTAATCAAGTACTGCATCGACCACTACGGGCGTGACCACGTCGCTCAAATCATAACGTTTGGAACCCTCGGTGCGAAGGCTGCGATTCGTGATACAGCGCGCGCGCTCGCACTACCACTCGATCTCAGTGACAAGCTCGCCAAAATGGTGCCACCAACACTCAATATCAAACTCGCTGACGCTATTGAGGAATCCGCCGAGCTCAAATCAGAGATTAATCGAAATCGCGATGCCCGCGAACTAATAGATATGGCTCTCAGGATCGAGGGCTCTGTTCGACACGCGAGTACTCATGCCGCTGCGGTAGTTATTTCTGAAGAACCTCTAACTGATTTCGTACCACTCCAACGATCAACCAGCGGAAAAGAAGACTCGAGTCCGACCACGCAATACTCAATGCATCCCGTAGCAGATGTTGGTCTGCTCAAGATGGACTTCCTCGGTCTCGCCAACTTGTCGATCCTTGATCAGTGCGTGAAGCTCATCGCCGAAACAACCGGCGAGCACATGGGCGTTTACGACGTCCCGATCGACGATCAGAAGGCTTTTGAAGTCCTTGGAGAAGGCGACACCTTCGGTGTGTTCCAGCTCGAATCTGAGGGAATGCGCAAGAACATCAAACAGCTGAAACCAACTACGATCAACGACCTTGCTGCGATGATCGCTTTGTATCGCCCTGGTCCGATGGAGCACATTGGCACGTTCATCGAGGCGAAACACGGTCGAGCCGAAATTTCATACCCACATGAAGACCTACGAGAGCTGCTTGAACCTACCTATGGCGTCCTCGTTTACCAGGACCAGGTGATGCTGATCGCCCAGGCGTTTGGCGGTTACACCCTTGGTGAAGCCGACATACTGCGTAAAGCGATGGGAAAGAAAAAGGCCTCGGTGATGCAGGCCGAGTACGAAAAATTCTCTAAAGGCGCACTCGAAAAGGGATACACAAAGGAACAGGCCGACACGGTATTCAAGCTCATGGAGCCTTTCGCGGGCTACGGATTCAATAAAGCGCACGCTGTTTCCTACGCTTACATTGCCTACTGGACGGCCTACTTCAAAGCGAATTACCCAACTGAGTACATCGCTGCTGTTCTGGATTCTGCTTCCGGCAATCCTGAAAAGGTCGCAACAGCGATTCGAGAAGCCAATCGACTCAATATTTCTGTCAAGCCTCCGAGCATCAACTACTCACGATCAGGTTTCACGATTGAACGAGATGCTGATGGAAATGACGCTATCCGCTTCGGAATGGCAGCAGTAAAGAACGTCGGTGCCGGCGCTGTCGATCCCATTGTAGAAATCAGACTGTCCGCGGGTTTGTTCAAAGACATTGAAGATATTTGTCGAAGGGTCGACTCAAAATCTCTAAACCGACGAACACTCGAAAGTCTCATACGCGTTGGTGCGTTCGACGAATTTGGCGGAAGGGGCAACCTACTCGAATCGGTCGATCGAATTATTTCTGCTGTGCAGCGCCAGACAAAGCTTAGAGATTCTGGACAAACCTCGATGTTCGACATGCTGGGTGACTCAGTCCCAACACCAATGGTCGAAATCGAAATTTCTGGCGAAGACGACACCACGGATCAGGAACGAGTGATGTGGGAGCGAGACCTTTTGGGCGTCGAGCTCACCCAGAGTCCGTTCACTCGCGAAATGCGCCAACAGCCCGACAATATTGTCGTATTCGCAGACGATATTACAGGTGACATGTCTGGCGAAAAGAAGGCTGCGCTCGGTCAGGTAAACGGCATTCGAGAGCTGACCACCAAGCGTGGCGACAAATTTCTTTCTTTGAACCTAACTCTTCTCGATGGTGACATCGAAATGGTAGTCTGGCCGAACATTCTGGAACAAAACTCTGGACTCTGGGAGAATGGGAATTTTGTATCTGTCACGGGAGAAGTTCGCGAACGCTTTGGAAGAGTTTCTCTATCTGTAGAAACGGCCAACCAGTATCTGCTTAAAGGTGAAGGCCAGGCTGAGTCGCAAGCCGAGTCAGAACGCAATCAGCCTGCACCAGTGGTTCGAGCTGGTTTCAACGAAGCAAGTGAGCCTCGACCGGTACTGAACGACCCGATATTAAGTAAAAGCACTGGCACTATCAACGGCTCAGCGTCGACCGACGCTTGTACCCCAACCGATTCAATAAACGAAAATACGGTTCGACAGTACATCGAATCGATACCCGAGGACACTCCGCTGACAACAGAATCTGCCTCTCCTACCGACACCGATCACTCCATCGATACGCAGAGCGGTGGCCCCGTTTTGGTGCGCGTAAAAGAAACAGGTGACGCTGCCGACGACCGCTATCGTCTCGAGGACATCATGCGATTGTTCGTAGAGTTCTCAGGATCAGATCAGGCGATTCTCGAAATTGAAACTGGCGACAAAATCGTTCGACTGGAGATGCCCTTCAAAGTTCAGTCAGGAACTCCGTTGAAGAGCCGCTTGCACGAGCTTCTCGGAGATGGAGCGGTACGCTCCGCCGTGGTTTAATTCACGCCACAATGAAATGCAGTGGGAAGTACTAACAACCGCTCCAAACCAACTAATCGCTGAGTCATGGTGCAGTCTAATTCGCTCTGCGGGCATAGACTGTAAGCTCCAACCTGGAGACGCCGTTGGGTTTCTCGGAGTGTCCGTATTTCCGGTGCGATTGATGGTTAGTGCGTCCGATGTCGAATCAGCTCAGGAAATATTAGACACTTACGTTACGATCGGGACAGATTCGTCAGAGCTTACCGAAAAACTCGATTAATCGAAGCCGCAGTAACTAACGATTCGCTTCCATTTGGAGCAGTCGAGCTTTCAAAGGCAATCCCGCACCTCCAAAACCGTGCAAAGTTCCGTTCGCGCCTATAACTCGGTGACACGGAACCAGCAAAGCAAGTTTATTTCGCGCCATGGCCTGGCCCGCACCACGTGCAGCCTTTAAGTTACCTGCCTGCTCTGCAATCCAAACGTAACTGCGAGTTTCTCCGGGAGGTATGGATCGGCAAGCATCCCACGCTTTCCTGAAAAACGGAGTTGCCGTACGTGTATCGATCGGAATACCAGCAAGATCAATGTCCTCCCCAGCGCAGTAGGCGGTGATCAACTTTCGACCATCGACAAGCTCTTCTGGTACATGCTCTGCTTCATTAATCTCAGGCTGAACAACGTCGAGTGCAGCTTCAGGCGTCGATTCAGGCAAACTCGCACGGACGATTCCTTGCTGACTCCCAACAATGGCGACCCACCCCATGTCCGTTTCGAACACGTCGTAAGTTAGTTGATCAGTTTTTGACTGGGTGATCATTTATACGTTCCTACTTTTGCCGAGCTAGGGACCGATTCCACCAAGTTGTCTGATCCTGTGTACAACAAGCGCTAGTGCTACCTTGCGCCATGCTCGGGTCAGTTGTTTTTCATAATCATCAGGCCGATCTGTACTTCCGACAGGCCCAGAATACACTCGTCGTTGGAATTCGATTGCAATGTGTGTCGCAGGTTCCATCGCATCGACAGTGCGACCACCGAGATTCGTGGCAAATTCGATCGAAGTTTCGTTAGGCCGTCGCTTCATGCCCAAAAGCCACGCTATTCTCGACATTCTCGCGTATGCTCGGGTTGGTGCGTCCATTTTGCGCAAACTCAGCCACCATAAGAACATTCCGACCAGAACCAACCCTATGACTCCGCCTGCCCATGCGAACGGTCGCAATGGGAATACGAAGTCATCGCCAGTCTCAGAGTCTGATCTTGCGGGAATATTGCCACCTTTCAGTGCAACGAGTACAAGTTCAACAGTATCGCTTTTGCCTTCGATTACCTTGCTGATGTTTTCAATCAGACAGTTGATAAGCGTTCTTGAATCAGCCGTAATAGGCACACAAATCTCCATTGTTTGCCTTAGTTCGTGGCGCGTATAGACGGTGGGTATAACGGCAGCTAACCGACGCTGAACCCAACTATCCAAGTAATCCCCACAACGGCTGGAATAACGACAAATCGGATGATGTTTGTCGTCTTGGAATCGCCTACCTATTCGAAACTATTGGCTGACGAGGTGCCTATCGCTAATCAGGCTGCTCTGTTTCATCTGGACCATCACCTGGGCCATCACTCGGTCCTGGTCCGTCAGAACCACCACCTATGGGTAAGTCCAAGAATGAATCGAAGCTACCTATCCCACCTTGTTTTTCCATTTCTTCCGCGTTTTCTAAAGCGCCAGAAATGACATTCAAAACACCAAACTCAGCCTGACGATCGAGTACCCTAACTCTCTTCTCAACTTCCTTGATCTGAGTTTTTAGAGCTTCTTGTTCATCGTAAACGGCTGCTAGCGAAATCCATTTTGCTTCAATTTCTTCGTCGAGTTCTTGAGCGGCATCTTCGAGTGGAGCCATGCTCTGCTCCCTAAGGTTATCTACTTCTTCATCTAGCTCGGCAAGCCTTTGTTCTCGTTCGTCCTCAAATGCGTTGTCGATTTCCATGTACTGGCGTTCAATCTCGTTCCGTTGATCATTGAGTTCCCACATTTGATCTTCAAGAGCCTGAAATTTGTCTTGCATTTCATTCTCAACTTCTCTACGTAGGTCATTGATCTGATCTTCGACTTGTCGCCTAGATTCTTCCGCCCACTTTTCGTATTCAGGCCAAGCAGTTTCTTCGTATTCACGTCTAGCTTTGTCTATTGGATCTCGTTTTTCTTCAATAGGCGCTAATTGGCTAAAGAGAAGCATTCGTTCTTTTTCTAGAACCATCTGCTGCTTGCGTAAGGGTCGTTGTTCGTTATTAATTTCTTTTTGTTGATCTTGTAGAGGATCAATCTGGTTATCTTCTATGTCCCTTTGTTGGGCTCTGATTTCCTTAGATCTGGCTTCCTTATTTTTGTGTTGTAATTGCTCTTGTTTTTCGAGGGCCCTTGCCTCATCTTCCAAAAGCCTTATCTGATCTTCAAGCGTGGTGACAGTGATGTCCTTTGTGCTATCGGTCATATTCTGTTCTTCGTCTATCTGCAATAAGGTAAGACGCAGCAATTCATCCGCTTGATTAACCCGTTGATCGAATTCGGATTCGGCCTGATCTATGTTTACAGTTGCTCCTGCATTCGCAGACTGCTCTTGTAATGTGGCCAACTCTGTGCTGAAGTTCGCTTCAAGTTCTCTGAGAATCGATTCGTATTCCTGTTGCTCAGTATATGTAGCACTCAATTCCGGGTTTGATTCAATATCCCCAGATGCCTCTGAAGCCGCGTACTGTGACTCCAAATCGTCTACTCTTGCCTCAAGCGATGCAACAGTCTGTTCCAGATTTGTGTAGTCAGGATTCGGTTGATCTTCCGTAGTAATTGTTGATGGTGTATTTGCAACGATCAACGCAGCTGCCCCTACCTCAGCCTGCGCCGCATCAACGGCTGCTTGAGCATCTGCACGCGCTGGGTTCGGGTTGCCTTCCGCATCTAGTTCAGCTTCCGCATCTCGTGTAGCAGTTGCGGATGCTAAGACCGTCTGTGCGTTTGTAAGATTCGTAGCAGCCGCAACCATGTCAGGATTTTCTATCTCCTGGCCCTCGATAAATTGCGCAGTGTTTTGTAGATTCTCTTTCGCACTGTCAAGATCAGCTCTGGCACTCTCAAGCTCAGCTAGTACAAGACTACTGCCAGAGCCACCTCCACCACTTTGGAGCGAATTTACTTTGGACTTTGCTTCATTGAGTAGACCTTGGAAATAATCTCTCTGCGTGTTGTATTGGTCTCTAAGAGTTGTGATCTTTTCTGAGGCGTTTGCACCAACCTGAGCTTGTTCAGCCTGAGAGTAACTGGCAGAACGGTCTTCGTTGATTTTGTTTAAAGTTTGTTCATGAAATTCCTGCGCTTGGTTACGTCTAGCTTCTCTCTCAGCCCAATCGACTTCTTGGGCACCTTGTTGCTCGTCCCATGCGATCCTTAGTTGATCTTGCATGTCTCGGATCTGCGCGTACTTTGCTTCTCTAAGCTCTGCGTAGTCAGTATCGGATTCAGCTTCCCAAACCTCTCTCTCCAAATCCCATAATTCCTCAAGCTGCTCCCAAAGCGGATCGAGTTGCTCTTCCAGTTCCATTCTTCGCATTTCGAGATCCATCTGAGTTAAGTTGATTTCCATGTTCAGAGTCTCTATTTCACGCTCTTTGTCACGGAGTTCAGATAGCTCGTCCTCTATCGCTTGCCACTGGTCATCGAATACTTCAAATCCGGCATCGACTTCATCTCGCTTGGATTTAGACTGATCTTCCCATTCCCTCCACATATCCCCTGATTGATCGTCCATCTGCTGCCATACGTCTTGTTGGCCTCGATCTAATTCTCGCCTTTGTTTTTCAAGTTCTTCGTATTGATCTTCTAGCTCTCTAACCTGTTCTTCGAGCGCTTCAAAGTATTTATCTTTAGCGTCCTCTTCGTCTTCAAAAACGATTGAGTAACGATCTTCCATCTCTCTTTCGAAGTCATCCGCTATATTTCGAGCTTCGTCGTATAAATTCTCTCGCTCTGCTTCGAGCCGATTTATTTCTGATTCCAATGGTCGGATTGAGTTTGAGAGTTCATCAAGTTGTTCAAGAAGTGGCTCTAGTTCTTCAGATTGAATAATCAGTACCTGCTCCTTAAGCTCGAGAGCTTCGGAGGCGGCTTCGGTGTCTACTAGCCCACAAGCAAATAGCACCATTGCCAATGGCAAGACGAATAAAGATTTTTTACGGTTGATCAAGTTGAACATCCAAGATTAAGTCTGATAGTGACATGACAATAGATCTGCCGCTGTCAGCGGGTTAGCTATGCTAGCGACCCATAAGTATAAAACTAGCTACTCAAAAAAGCCGCTGAGGTTTTAGGTATAGCTCACGAAAAAACTCCGCATTTCTGTGAGCACTCTCTGAGTTTAAATCAAGTGTGCTTTACAGTTGAGAATTCGAACCTCCGCCACCCCGTTTTATAGGAATTTAATTTGGAATGACTACCAAAAGTCTCAATCCTCCAAGAATCACAAATCTTGATTTCATCAGAGGGGTTGCGTTACTAGGAATACTGATGATCAATTCCGTTGTTTTCGGGCTTCCCTTGTCAGCACTTTCCAATCCATCCTCTGCTGGTCATGACGGCATGATTGACTGGACGATAGTCATCATTTCTGACCTATTTTTCAACCAAAAAATGATGGGGCTTTTTTCACTGCTTTTTGGGGCAGGCATAGTCTTATTTCTTGAATCAGCCCGCAATCGTCAACACGCCAGGCCTCGATTACTGAGTTTTCGACGCAATTTTCTGCTATTAGTTTTCGGCTTGATTCATATCTCATTTATCTGGAAGGGAGATGTCTTAACGCTCTATGCGATATGCGCTCCAATAATCATTATTTTGTGTAACCGTGGCTTATGGAAACTAATTTCTCTGAGCGCATTATGCATGTTGCTGCCAGTAGTTCTTTCGTTTTTTATGCAATCTATGTTCGATTCTCAAGGGAATCTTATAGATGCCCTAAGGGACCCAGATGCCTCCAAAACATGGAATCTTGGATTAGGTAAATTCTGGTTTAAGGAAGCGGAAAAAGCAGGAGACTTAGTCTCGTTATTTTTTATCGTTGATGGATTTTTGAGAGCTCTAGGAATGATGCTTTTAGGGGTGGTTTTATACCGACTCAATGTGATCCAAGGAACATTAGATCCAAAGACTTATCGAAGAATGGCTATATTCGGCCTACTTATTGGATTGCCAATAACACTTGGCGGTACGCTTTGGATGATTTCTGAAAATTACAGCCCAGGATTAGCTTATTTAGGCGGAATACCAAATAAACTGGGGATAGTTCCTTTAGTTCTCGCTTATGTCGGGATTCTTTCTTTACTTGATAAGCGGATCTCCAACGAGATTTCCTCTCGAATACGGGCATGTGGCAGGATGGCTTTCACAAATTATTTGTTGCAAAGCATATTGGGCGTCCTTTTCTTCACAGTTCTGTTCGAACATAGAGATTTCGCTAGAAAAGAAATTGTGATCTTCGTAGTCGCTGTATGGGCAATACAGTTGCTTTATTCCAAAATTTGGTTGGACAATTTTCGTTTCGGACCAATGGAATGGTTTTGGAGAAAATTGACCTACAAATCAATTTTTTGATAGTAAAAAGAGTCAGCGTCAAACAAAAAGGGAAGTGC
>DBTA01000064.1 GCA_002306815.1 Dehalococcoidia bacterium UBA1328
AAGGCCATCGGCCAGATCAAGCAGTCGGCAGCGGTTGTGAACCTCGAACTTGGTGCCGTCGACGAAGAGATCGCAAATGCGATCATTGATGCCGCACAGCGCGTAATCGATGGCGAATTCGACGACCAGTTCGTGGTCGACGTGTTTCAGACGGGTTCAGGCACCTCGACCAACATGAACTCTAACGAGGTCATCTCAAACGTCGCTATCGAAGCACTGGGCGGGAAACTAGGTTCACGAAACCCAGTTCACCCGAACGATCACGTGAACAAGGGGCAGTCGTCTAACGACGTGTTCCCGTCAACCATCCACCTCGCGGCCGCGGGCTCGATCAAGGATAATCTACTCCCTGCTCTCAAAGAACTCGAAGACTCGTTACGAGCTAAGTCCGCAGAGTTCTGGGATGTCGTGAAGACCGGTCGCACTCATCTCCAGGATGCAACTCCGATTCGACTCGGTCAGGAGTTCCTCGGCTACGCGGGTCAGATCGAATTCGCCGGTAAGCGCGCTGAAAAAGCTCTCGCCGAGCTATCCGTATTGGCGCTAGGTGGAACGGCAGTTGGAACCGGTATTGGCATGCACCCTGAGTTCGCAACTAGGGTAATCAACCGGTTGTGCGAACTGACGGGTCTCGATCTTTCCGAAACGACCAACCATTTCCAGGCACAGAGCACGCTCGACGCCGCAGTGGCTGCTTCAGGCGAATTGAAGTCGATTGCTGTGGGCATGATGAAGATTGCCAACGATCTACGATGGCTCGGATCAGGACCACGCGCCGGCATTGGCGAAATTGCACTTCCCGAGGTTCAGCCGGGATCATCGATCATGCCAGGCAAGGTGAACCCGGTTATTGCTGAATCTGTGACCATGGTTTCAGCGCAAGTGATAGGTAACGATGCCACAATCGCTATTGCCGGTCAGTCTGGCAACTTCGAGCTAAATGTGATGATGCCAGTTGCAGCTCACAACCTTCTTGAGTCTATCAACCTGCTTGCATCCGCATCCGAGAATCTCGCACGTCAGTGTGTAAACGGACTTGTTGCCACAAGCAAGGGCCCCGACATGGTGATGCAAGGACTAGCAATTTGCACAGCTCTTGCACCGATCATCGGCTACGACGCCGCCGCCGGTATCGCGCATGATGCAGCTGAGAGTGGTGAAACCATCAAACAGGTCGCCCTTCGAGTTACCGACCTGACTGATGAACAGCTCGACGAAGTCCTTGAACCTCTTTCGATGACAGAACCTAAGGCCTAGTCCACTCAAATTACGTTTGCTCTAATAGAAAATCCTACGATACCGGTGCATACTGTCGCCGGTCTCGTTGTACTTAACCCTCTATTACTGATTTGGAGAATGCGCCCATGTGTGCCGACGCAAAAGTAGAAGAACTCGGTCTCGATCTTACCCACCCGGTTGGTCCGATCGCTAACTATGTACCTGCAGTTACCACCGGAAAACTGGTCTACCTTTCAGGCAAAGGACCGAATCAGGGAGATGGCTCCCTTGTGACGGGAAAAGTGGGATCAGACCTATCGGTCGATGAAGGATACGAGGCGGCGCGACTGGTCGGGATCCAACTACTCGCAGCATTGAAAGAACACCTTGGTGGCAGCCTCGACGGCGTGAATCGCATCGTTAAGTTGCTAGGAATGGTGAACTGCACCCCAGACTTCGGCGATCAACCTAAAGTAATCAACGGCTGCTCCGACCTACTCGTCTCTGTATTCGGTGAGAACGGAAAGCACGCACGCTCGGCAGTAGGGATGGGAAGCCTTCCAGGCGCGATCCCTGTTGAGATTGAAATGATCGTTGAGCTGAAATAACTGATCGACTCAAGTTATTTGCAACCTTCCGTCGCGTCTAGGATTACCGTAAGCATGCCGATTACAGTAAAAACTATAAATCACGTTGGAATTCCAGTTTGGGATCGCCGAGTCTCACTAAGGTTCTACCGAGATATCCTTGGTCTACAAGTGATCCCCTCGATGGTCGATTCGCCGAACATTGTTTGGACGAAAACGCTTGATGGCACGATGGTCCATCTGATCGAACCTGCTGATGGCGAAAATCTCGTTGGACCTCACACGGCATTCGAGGTTGAAGATTTCGATGCTACCGTTGAAGCGTTGCGGGGATCAGGATATCCAGAGCTTTCTGATCCGGGTGAACGGCATGACGGTCAAAAGTGCATATTCGTTGACGACAACGACGGGAACCGACTCGAATTCACCACTGCCAGTGGATTGCGTGCTTCAACGCGTGTCGTCGACGCACTCGGCTACACGTCGGAGTCGGGCGAGGACGTTGTCGTCGATTCTCCATCCAAGATCAATGTTACCACCATCAACCACGTTGGTATTCCGATCAACGACCGTGTCGACTGTATGGGGATGTATCGCGATCTGTTGAACATCAAGGTCATACCTCATCAGATCGACGGCAACACGCTTTCCTGGACCGAAATGCCTGATGGCTCGATGGTTCACGTGATCGACCCTCCTAAGTCCATCGGTCCTCGAGGCGATGGTCGCCAGCACGTTGCGTTCGAGGTAGAAGACATTGAGTCGACTGCAGCTGCGTTGGTTGAAGCGGATGTTGAGATCGTAGAGGGTATTGGTACCCGTCACGACGGCCAGCAGTTCCTGTTCATTCACGACCCTGATGGCAACCGAATTGAAATTTCCAACAGGGGCGATCACTCCGACACACCTCGTACGGTAGACGAAAACGGTTACACCAGCGAAAATGGTGTCCTGCTCTAACCCGACTTAGCGCTAGATACCTGCCGCATTTTCCAAACTTGAAAAATAGTCTTTAAGAAAGTCGGTCGTTGCCGCGTGGATCTTTTCGTCTGAAATTTTCTTGAGCAACCCTGTTGTTTCGATAGAACCGGAGAGAGCGAAAAGAGTCACTTCGCTAATTCCAGCGACGGCATCAAGTCTCACGCTTCCCGCGCCGGTCACACTGGCACCCATCGCTTTTCCAGAGATCGAAAGATCGAATCCTTGCGTTTCTCGAATTTCACCAAGACGAACGTCGGCTTTCACTGTGGGGCGCATGAACCCGACTGAAACCTTCATTGAAACACGATATTCCCCCGGACTGTCGGAGAAAATTTTTACGCCGTTGCGCAAATGGACGTTGATCAACGCGGGATCGGTCAGAGCTTGCCATAAAGTAGCGTGCGTGACCTTGACCGCTCGTTCGTAGAGATATTCCAAATGCGATGCCCTTCCGAAGAATTAGTTTCAGGAGTTAATCGACATTATCTGTCAAACTGGCTCAATACAATCGGCTGCTGATACGGCGAACCGGTCTCGACGAGAATACGCTTAGTCGATATGCCATTGGAAGAAGCGTCACAGGAGCGTCATTCCGGACCGCGCCGTAGTTCGGTTCGCTCAACCATACGATCACTCGTGTGGTCTGTTTACGCACCTTCATTTCTGCTATCCATGGGACAGGGAATTCTGATCCCAGTCCTACCCGGTTTCGCAGAAGAAGAAATGGCGGCAACGATTGGCCTGATTGGTCTTGTAGTCGCTGCCCGGCACTTTGGAACGATGGCGTTCGATGTTCCCGCCGGCATCCTCGTTAGCAGGCTCGGACTGCGTAAAACCATGACCGCAGGTGTGATCCTGTTTGGTATTTCTGCGATATGGGCAGGACTGTCACCGAACTTTGCGTCACTTATGGCGGCACGTGTGTTGGCGGGAGTTAGTTTTGCCCTGTGGAGCATATCGCGACACTCATACATAGCGACGGTTGTACCAATCGATGTACGAGGTCGTGCGCTATCCCTCTTCGGTGGAATTTCTCGCATTGCCACTATTCTCGGCCCTTTGATGGGTGGAATCCTCGCTGAACATGTTGGAATTCGTGTCCCGTTCTACGCACAGGCCGTCGTTGCCATCCTGACGCTAATCATGGTAATAGCTACAACGAGAAATCTCGTTGAGACTCGTTCGTCTTCTTCCCGTCATAACGTTTTTGCCGAGCTTGGATCAGTAGTCACCCGCCACCGGGGCGATTTCGCCACGGCTGGCGTTGCTGCCGTAGCACTGCAGTTCCTCCGAGCAGGTCGGGAGTTCTTGATACCGGTTTGGGGTGGTGAGCTTGGTCTGGGTAAGGACCAGATCGGGTACATCGCCACCGCTTCATTCACCATCGACTCCATGCTCTTCCCTATCGTGGGCTATTCGATGGACAAGTGGGGACGCAAATCGACCGGTCTTCCAGCGTTCATAATTCTTGGGCTTTCGATGGTGTTGATACCGCTCACGGGCTCGTTTGGTGCGCTGTTGCTCGTAAGCCTACTTGCTGGACTTGGGAACGGACTTTCGAGCGGATTTGTTCTCATCACGGGAACCGATCTAGCTCCTAAAGAAAGCCCAGGCGAATTTCTTGGCGTTTGGCGGCTGATCTCGGACACCGGTGGTGCAAGTGGTCCAATCGCAATTGGTGGCATCGCCCAAATCCTCAGCCTCGGAATGGCGTCAATTGCTACAGCCGGAATCGGCGCATTCGGAGCGCTAATGCTGATCTTCGTTGTAAAAGAAACAATGACCCGAAGGCCGAGGTCAGCGAGCGGCTCGGACAAAGCTGCTAGATAACTAACCAGAATCGACCAATCCTCCAAGTGGACAACTAAACCCTGAAAATGAATCTAGGACGACAGCACGCTCCACCATCGGTAAGGGACCTTCGATAAATCCCAAATGCCATCCTGAGGAACTAGAAGGACGGCACACTCACCCCTATCACCCTCGTCTCGACCGGAGCGACAACACAGCGGAGAGACCTGAGACTATCACTTATAGAACAACCGTCCGCATTCACGGGATCACGCTCGATCGACCTACAACAGGCGACCAAGGTTCCTCAGCTTACGGTCGAAACGAGGGGGCGTTTCGTTTGAATACGACCCTGAGCTCGGTCCTGAGCCAACCTCCAGTCGAAAAGAATCCGCCTTTACAAGCCTTCCGACTCCAGCAACGCGTGCAAATCTCGTAGGCACGTTGCGTCATCTTCTGGCGCTCGAGCGTCCACCCAGTCCTTAGACTCGCCAGACATCCCCTCAACAGCACCAACTTCCACGATGTCCTTGACCCACTGATAACCCTGCTCTACTGACGGCAACATATTTCTACCTGATTTGACCGAAAGCGCAGCAATCAACCCGTAACCTCCCCAGTTAGAAACGCTCGCGGTGATCAACTCGGTGGTGGTCGTAACGCACGGATCATCTGGGAGATTTTCGATATCGGGGATCACATGGCGCATATTGCCCATACCGATCTCATTCCCACCATCGCCAATTCCAACGGTGTAAGGGTGCTCCTCGAACATGTGATCGATCTTGGCGTTGTGCTCTGAGAAATCGATTCCCTTCCAGTTTCTGTAAGTCCCATCACCGAGAAGTCCGGCCCGTTCAATAGACACGATTGCCGACGGAGCGTGCTCAACGAGAAGTCGGTGTGCAAACATGCTCGACTCATGGTGAGTCGTAATCGGGAACTCGATCACTTCGTCGTCGCCAGCGATAGCACGAACTGCGGTCGAGCATTTTTCGTCGGTCACGTAAGCAACCTTGTTGCCCAACTCTTTGAGCGCTTCTCCAATTGCGATCGCTCCGGGAGGACCATCAGTCTCGGGCTCACCAGCGCGAAGAATGTAAAACCCAGTCGCAATGAGAATTTTGCCGGGATGATCGAGCAGCAACTGCGCCGATCGCTCAAGCCAGTCTTCCCTCATGTGCTCACGCAGCGTCTTCATCCCGCGAATGTCGTCTTGCAGGATGATGTCTTCAATTTGAGTAAATACAGAGTCGGGCATGAGGCTCCTCCGGCAAATGCCGAAGATTGAGTTGGTTGATGGCGCTACCGGATCGTCTAAATAACCGCCAGATCTTCATCTTTCAAGTCGGTTACAAACATGTGCCCCGGCGAGTGAGTGATCATCAGTTCGGGCTTTGATGCCATGGCTACAGACTGCGGGGTAACTCCGCATGCCCAGAAAACTGGTACCTGATCGTCGCTTTCCTGTTCCCAAACCTCCCCGAAATCGGGACGGTTGATATCTGAAATCCCAATCTGGGCGGGATCGCCAATGTGAACAGGCGCGCCGTGAGTGTCCGGGAAGCGAGAAGTCGCCTGGACCGCTCGCACAAGCCTGTCCTGCGGAATCCATCGATGAGAAACGACCATCGGGCCACCGAAAGGTCCCGATTTCTCGGTTTCGATATCGGTGATGAACATTGGCACATTTCGATCTGATCCGTAGTAAGGCAGGTCAATACCGTTCGCCATCAGAGCATGTTCGAACGAGAAACTGCATCCGAGCAAGAAAGCGACCAGATCGTCCCGCCAGTGATGTTCTAACGTGTCCGGCTCGTCCACTAAATCCCCGTTTTTGTAAACGCGGTACAGAGGCACATCGGTTCGGATATCGGAACCGGGAGCAGTCAACGACGCTTCCACCTGCCCCGGCTCAATAACTTCGACAACCGGACATGGTTTCGGGTTCCGCTGGCAGAACAAGAGGAACTCGAACGCTACCTCTTTCGGTAGGATCGCAACGTTCGCCTGAACATGGTGAGGAGCGACACCTGAGGTTGGCTGACGGAATCTACCCTCTCGGATTAGCTTCCGAACTTCTGCGCCAGTTTGTGGAACCGATAACTCTGTGGACATACCAGCATCTTAGGTAATCGGTTATTCCGGGTCAAACTGAAATCTCACTCCAAGATCACCCAAAAAGGCTGGAACAGGTCTACTATCTTACCGGCTCGGCAATAGTGTCGAGCTTTAGCCATGTCGTGACATCAGCTTTTGGGTGTTCGCGCGATATTTACGTCCTGTACATACGACCTAATCGAACAAACCATGAAAATCACCAGAGTTGATCAGTTCGCACCGAGAAATCGCACGCGGCTGATTCGTATCGCTACCGACACCGGAATTGAAGGCTGGGCAGAAAGCACCCTTGAGGGAAAACCTCAGAGTGTGCCTGCAGCTATTAACGAGTTTGCCGAATACCTGATCGGTAAAGACCCGTTGAGGATCGAACACCACTGGCAGCAGATGTATCGATCATCATTCTTCCGAGGTGGTGCTAACAACATGTCGGCGATCGCTGCGATCAACGCGGCATTGTGGGACATTGCCGGAAAGCATTTCGGCGTGCCGAGCTACATGTTGATGGGCGGAAACGTTCGAGATCGAATCCGCGTGTACGCTCACTGGGGAATTCGTGACCTTTCTGATGAGGGACTGGAAGCTTCACGAGAGCGACTCGACATGCTCCAGAAGAGTGGTTACACCGGCTACAAGGCAGGACCTGCAGGGACGTGGCGCGCCCACGAACCGCCGTCCCGAATCGACGAATTCGTGAAGGCCGCCTACTTGATGCGAGAGTGGGTTGGCGACGATGTAGAACTCTGCTTCGACTTCCACGGCAAGATGACTCCAGGTCTGGCAGCCGAAGTTTGCAACGAGATAAAGGGCATGCGCCCAATGTTCGTTGAGGAGCCAATTCCGCAGGAAAACCCGGATGCCCTAAAACGGGTTCAGGAACAGGTTCCGTTCCCTCTGGCAACCGGTGAAAGGCTGCTTTCACGCTGGGAGTTCCGAGAAGTGATCGAGAAACAAGCCGTTTCTCTCCTGCAACCCGATGTTGCGCACTGCGGTGGCCCATCCGAACTTAAGCGAATCGCCAACTACGCAGAGGTTTACTACCAGCACATCATGCCTCACTGCGCAATTGGGCCTCTGGCTCTTGCGGCTTGCATGCTGGTCGACGCTGTGGTTCCGAACTTCCTAATTCAGGAACAGGTTGACGCTGGTCTTGGTGTCGGACTCCTCAAGAACCCATGGCAAGTCAAAGAAGGTCACATTGATCTCTGGACTACCCCGGGACTCGGAGTCGAACTCGACGAAGCTGAAGCGACCAAGACCTACGATGGCGACGCATACGGCTATCACAAAGAGCTCGGCGGCGAGTATTACTACGACAACGACGGATCGGTAGCAGACTGGTAGTCACCGGTCCGAAGCGAACCTGTTAACAACGTAGCGGCCAGATCGACACTGATCTGGTCGCTTCGTTAAGGTCTAGCGAGCCCGGAACCTCACCCCTCTCCACACGATTCCCGCCTCCATTTCCCGACCGTAGCGAATGCGAAGTGGAGGGATCTCCATTGGAGGTCAATCACCTATGCACACGAATCGCCCACAAGAGCCAATCCGCCTAACAGAGACCCCTCGAGTACCTCGGGAAATCGATGCTTTTGAAGGGAATCCTCATGAAAGACAAGCCCGATGTCCCGACGCAAGGAGGGACCTGATGCGGGGTCGCGCGCCACTCACGAAACCGCCGGACGCACTCCGGTCCACGGACGCGCCTTCTCAAACGCCCTGCTCGCTCGATACACCGTCGCGTCTTCATCGTAGCCGCCAATGATCTGCATCCCGACCGGCATTCCACCTTCACCAAAGCCAACAGGCACTGAAGAAGCGGGATTGAAAGATGAATTGAAGATCATCGTGAACGGGATCGCTCCATAGTTGATCCCCGCCATTTCGTCGTCATTGCGCCTGGAACCGATCTCGGTAGGCGGATCCAAATGCGGCCATGCAACCGCGGCGTTGGTAGGTGCAAGAACCAGATCGAACTCTTCGAAAAGCTGGTGTAACTTCAACTGAAGATTCTGTACATCGCGTAACGCTGCAGATACATCCGCACCCGACAGCGATATACCGTGATTGATCATTTCGAGCGTGTATGGCATTAGCGTTTCCGGACTCTCCTCGGCTAGGTGTCCGTACATTGCTACCTGCCCTGCCGTCCAGAGCGTCCACCACGCGTCCCTCGGGATCGGATCGAAGCTGATATCAAGCGGATCAAGATCAGCTCCTTGTTCCGAGAACGCACTCCACGACGATTCAACCGGCCCGGCAACATCATCGTTCACATCAGAAATACCAAGAGTCATGGTGGTGCCAATCTTCATCCCTGCAACACCGTCTTCGAGTTCAGAAAGGTAGTCAGGGACATCTGATTTCACGGAACCCGGATCTCTAGGATCAAAACCAGCTAGCGCCCGGTTCAAGATCGCTGAATCTCTCACGTCTTGAGACATTGGACCGCTGGTTCCAGCTGAGTTGTACGCCGGCTTTGCCTGTCCGCCAAAGCGAGGGATTCGACCATGGGTCGGCTTGTGCCCAAAGATTCCACAGAACGATGCGGGAAGTCGAATCGATCCACCGCCGTCCGAACCGGTTCCAATCGAACACATTCCAGAAGCAATAGCCGCCGCAGTACCGCCACTCGAACCGCCTGGCATCCGTTCGATGTCCCAAGGGTTGTTGCATGTCGCAGCAATGCTAGTGAACGTCTCTTCACGGTTTCCAAACTCGGGAGTATTGGTCTTGCCGAGAATCACAGCTCCAGTCGCTCGAAGCCGCTCGATAACTACCGAATCGTAGTCAGGAATCCAATCGTTGAAGAAAGCGCTTCCTAATGTCGTTCGCAGACCTTTCGTAACTTCGAGATCTTTGACGGCAACAGGAACACCGTGAAGCGGCCCCGCAGCGTCACCACTGGCAAGTTTGGTGTCGGCTGCCTCAGCAGATTTCAGGGCGCCTTCTTCATCAAGGGTAATGAAAGCATTCAGTTGTGGTTCAAACTCTGCAATTCGACGCAGCGAAGCTTCGATCATTTCCACTGACGATATTTCGCCATCTACGATCATTTGGCGCTGTTTGTGCGCCGGCAAAAACATCAACTCTCGATCGTTCATTTACCGATACCTCCCGAATCAATCGCTGGTTCAAACGCTCCACATGTCTCTATCTTTCGAGTGCAGATCGCAAATCGTTTTAGTTCGCCGACCATCCGGCGCTTCATGAAGTATTTTGCAAACCACCCCGTGAGCACGAACGCAACGGCGGTGACCTTACTGTCGGAACCAGCGGTCAGTCGCCAATTCGCCGTTGTCGATTCACCGTCACTCGACTCTTCCAGTCGGTAGTCGAAATCGATCGGATACGGACCTTCTACCGTCGTGCCCTCGAATAGAGTCGGTCGCTCAGTGGCTCGTACCTTGAAAATGATCTCGTTCACTTTCTTTCCGTAGGCGTAGTCGATCCGTTACAGCGAACCGATCACGTCCAGCTTGCCATAGTCAATCCACTCACCCGGTGAGTTCACATCCGTGACCCACTCGTGAAGTGTCTCCGGCGCAACCATGTAATCCCAAATAACCGTCGCTGGTTTGTTTATCGTTCCCGATTCAGTTGCAGAAATCGTTGGCGTAACTCTCTCCCTCCCTCGTGATCGATCCCCATTTAGGTGCGAATCCTTAGTCGAATGCAGCACCGCCGTTTACGTTCAGAGCCTGACCGGTGATTTCTGATGCGTCATCCGATGCCAGAAACGCAACAGCCTTGCCGATATCCTCAGGTGTCTGCGGTCGACCCAATGGCATGGTCGCCTTGATTTGGTCAATAAATATTTCGTACGGAGTCATTTCAGCAAATGCCGGATTTAGCTCTTTGTGATTCACGGCGATCGCCTCCCACATGGCAGTCCAGAGTCGGCCCGGGCAAACGGCATTCACGTTGATGTTGTAGCTACCGAGCTCCATTGAGAGAAGATGGGTGTACTGGATCGCCGCGGCTTTCGACACGAGATACGGATGCTGTGCATTACCGCGCCCCTTATCGCCAACTCCACGTGGTTTCCTGCCACCGTGCGAAGCAATGATTACGATCTTCCCTGCTTCTCGATCCTTCATGTGCTCTTTCACCGCATCGGCGGTATTCGTAAGACCCTGCACGTTGACCGCGAAGGTCAGATCCCAGTCTTCCTTCGTGAAATCCTGGCGCTCGTTGAATCCTCGACCACCAATTACACCGGCGTTCGGTACACAAATGTCGATCCCGCCCAGTTCGGAAATAGTTCTCCCGGCGAAATGATCGAGAGAGTCGGGATCGGTGACATCCACCGCTCCCCCAATTGCCTTACCACCGGCAGTGTTGATTGCATCAGCAGTTTCCTGTGCGGCGGCTCCATCAAGGTCACAAACGGCGACAGCGGCGCCTCGCTCGACGAGAACCTGCGCTATTCCCACGCCGATTCCACGTCCCGCACCGGTTATGAGTGCGACCTTGTCCTGAAGCTGTCCTGCCATTGCCCCTGCCATGATTTAGGTCCCCATGGGTGTATACCGAGGTTCGATCACGAACCCGGATATGAATCGTAATCGCCGCATAATAGATCACGCTGTTTTTCCTTGCTCGTGAATTGGACTGTCTTTCTCACGATGCGACTGTAAAATTTATCTAGCGTCCGCAGCCTGCGGACGTATTTTTTTGTGCAGACACGGCAGCCCGGTGTGGACTGTAGGAGCAATAAATTGGTCAAGCGCACTCTTCCCGGCACCAGTCTCGATACCCTCGTTTCCCTTTCTAAGCGACGTGGATTCGTCTTTCAAAGCTCGGAAATTTACGGCGGACTCGCCAGCGTGTGGGACTACGGGCCCGTAGGAGTTGAACTGAAGCGCAACGTAAAAGACGCTTGGTGGAAGTCGATGGTGCGTGAGCGCGACGACGTTGTCGGTCTTGACGCATCGATTCTTATGCACCCGGACGTGTGGGTAGCTTCAGGTCACCTCGAAAGCTTCAGCGACCCTCTCGTTGAGTGCCAGGCCTGCCACCGACGGTTCCGTCAG
>DBTA01000016.1:0-22665 GCA_002306815.1 Dehalococcoidia bacterium UBA1328
CATGCGACCTAGACCAACCATCCCGAGTTTCATTCATTTACTCCGACACCATGGTCTGGTTCACTGGAAGTAGGAACTCAGTTCAGGCGTTTTCTACTGATTCGATGCGTCGATTTACCGTTTGATTGAGTTTATCGGTATCGTGAACTACCCACATCGGGTCCAGCCAGTTTGTTGACTCAATTGCTGAACGAGAAAATGGCGTGCTGACGCAGATCCAAGATGCGCCTGACGCCATGGCAGCTTTCGATCCGATTGGTGAATCTTCGACGATAACGACTTCTTCGGGTTCGAGCTCAAGTCGATCCATCGCGAGCCTGTATATTTCTGGATCGGGCTTAGGATTTGTAACCATTTCACGCCCGACGATATCGTCCAAAAGCACCCTGACTCCGAGCACGTCTAGGACTCGTTTCGCTTCATCGCTGAAAGAAGACGTGGCTACGGAAAGGATCCTGCCGGAGGCTTTTTGAGTCCGGAGAAGATCGATGTTGTGGTCGTATGTGTTTTCCAAGAGTCTTTCCGCAGCACCGTCAGTCGCTCTGTACTCTTCCATACGGATTTCATGGAGGTGCTTCCAAAGCTCACTGTCACGCGACTCCAACGCGTCAGATAGATCGAACTCGTCGATCATTTGTCGACAAACCATCTCATCAGTGGATCCCACGATGCGCTCGTATAGCTCTATTGCTCTTGGATCAGGGGCGTTCGCACCATTTAGGCGCCCGACCACTGTGGCGTATGACTTCGCTTTCAGTCGTTCGGTTTCAACGAGAGTTCCGTCGAGATCAAATATGAACGCTCTAATTCGCCCACCAGAGGCTTTTGTTGCGGACATTCGCTGCTCTAGTGAACCTCGGATGCGGCGCGTGACCTGGTGAAGATATCGTTGATATCACCGAGATAACCGGCAATTTTGTCCACAGCTTCGCCTCGCGTGATCAAACCTTCGCTGAGCTGGACAATGTGACGGTAATAAGCACCTGGGCCGACCAGCACTCCAGCGATCCCCGTATTTTTCGCTGCCAGCTCAATAATTCGGCGGGTGGATCGGTCAATGCTGGTATCAATCTTGCCAGATGATAGATAACCGTCGATGACAAGCAGCACCATGCTTCTATGATCATCTAGTGCGGCCTGCGCGGCAATCGCCTCGGCGAGTACATCGTCGTCTTGAGTTGGTTCTAACGCCCAAATTGCAGGCGTTATTCCCGCATCTTGCAACTGCTGTATCGCCATAAGCAATAGCATCCCCTGCGCCTCGGCGCGTCCCCCATACATTTCCACTTGAGTAGCTGTGGGCAACGAATTGAGCTCTATCAACAACGGTACACACTCTTCGCGTGCTAGATCAGAAACCGTCTTCAGGCGTGTTAGAAGTTCTTTCCTTGCCTCTTCAGGACCATCAGGGTTCAAGGTGAGTTGTACCGCGGTGTAGTCAACTTTTAACTTGCCGAGAGAGTGGTTTCCCTTGTCGGGTGATGACGCAGTCGTGAGCGACATCGCTCTTGCACGCAGCAGAACTGATTCTCCAAGGTCTGTGTCGACCCACAGCCCTATCTCGGACTTTTGAACTCCGTTCTCGATCGCTTTCGTCACACCGTCAAAGACGACGCGTTTTAGCTTGGCAGCCTCTTCTCTTACCGCGGCCGAATAGGAGACGCCGGTAGATAAAACGTCCGCACAGAAATCCACACGGTCGTCCAGAGCTAGGATGAAGTTGAGATCGGTAGTCATAGTCGAGCTTGTCATCCGAAGGTATCCACGTAACTTGGCCAATCTATTCAGCTAGTTTCTGGATTACGATTTTCAAATCTGCGATCGGTTCTGCACCAACCTCAATTGGAATAACCTTCTGTCCACCTTCACTCATAACCATAAAATCGCCACCGGCTTGAGCCCTTGTCAACTCTCCAAACGTGTATGACTCGCCCGGTACGGCAAGATGATCGTATTTCCCTGATACGAATCCCAGAACAATAGCGTTTTGTGGTCCACCTTTATACAGCTGACCCGTTGAGTGGAGGTACCGAGGCCCGTACCCGAACGTGGTGGCGAGTCGGGTGATATTCGAAATCGCAAGACGCAGACGAGAAAACTCTGATGTGAGTTCATCTGATTCGTGCAAGAACGCTGCTATTGCTACGTAACAGGGTGGCAGCGCGTTCTTTATCTCATCGATTGCGGTGTCCAAAGACGCATACTCGATCTCGATGCCTGGAGAAACGAGTAATTCTCGAGCTTTGACCTTCGCCGCCTCGACATCCGGTTGGTTGAACGGATAGATACCTAACACGGACGACGCTGCGGCAGTTGCGACCTGCCAGCGGAAGAACTCTCCGGCAATCTGATACGGACTCGAATCAGTCGACTCGATGACATGTACCGGATGTCCGGCTTTTCCAAGATCACAGGCGAAATCATTTAAAACTTCTTCGCCCTCGTCATTGAACAATACGAACTGTCGATCATCGCCATATCTATCTAGATCCAGCAGTGGTTCACCGGTCACCGGTATTAAACCGCTGCCGTTTTTTCCTGTGGACTCAGCTAGAAGTTGGTCGACCCACATACCCAGGCTCGAATATTTTTCGCTTGTGATCAGCGTTACTTTGTCACGCCCTGCGAGAATGTTGGCGGCGAGAAACGCACCGAGAACTAGACCGGGGTTGTCTACATCGTTTTCATTACAGCGTTGCGCCATAGCTGTCGCAGATTCGGCGAACTTAGTAAGAACTAGCCCGATCGCGGCAGCTGGCATCATTCCGAATGAGGTGAGAGCGGAAAATCTGCCGCCGACATCTTGAGGCGTTGATACCCACGTCCCGAACTCACCAGCTCTCGCTCTCTCAGATAACGGCGTTCCGGGATCTGTAAGCGCCAGCCAGTTTCTTCGATCCGCGGGTATGTCCTCGCTAGGCGACAGTCGACCCCGAAAATAGGCTTCGAGGGTTAATGTCTCGACTGTGGTCCCGGATTTGCTTGATACGAAGAACAGGGTTTTCTCAAGATCGAGCTGATTCGCCAAATTGGAAACCATCGTCGGGTTTACCGTGTCCAACGTGTGGATATTGATCGCCCCAGATAGCTCTTCTTTGAACACATCCCTCAAAACCAGCGGGGTCATGCAGCTTCCGCCCATGCCCAACACGACAACGTCAGTGAAATCGTCTTTTACCAGTTGATCGTGAAGGCTGGAAAACTGTTGGCCTAAGCCTGAAAGCTGAATCGGTAAACCGAGCCAACCGAGAGTTTTTTCAGCCAGGTCGCCACCGGGTGACGGCTCAGGCCAGAGTGATGGATCACGCTTCCAGAGCCGGGATGCGAATGAGTCGGATACCAGTCTCTCAAGAACCTGATTTTCCGTCATCGACTCGTCTGGCATATCGATCAGTTGCTCCTTGATATCAGGTCAAGACGCCTCTAAGCATAAGAGGTACGGACTGCTATACGCTCAGTTTTTGGAGTTTTTCTTCAATGCGACCCAAAAGAGATTCGTACGAATCGGCGAATGCCGCAACTCCAGCGTCTAGTAGATCGTCTGTGATATCACCAAGCGACACACCCGCATCCGCCAGAGCAGCGACTTGCTGCCTTGCTTCGTCCAGACCGTCAAGCAGACCGGTGCCCGGATTGCCGTGATCGCTGTACGCTTCCAAAGCAGCCTCCGGGATAGTGTCGACCGTGTCAGGTCCCATCAATCCATCGACATAAAGCGTGTCGGGGTAATCCGGATTTTTTACACTTGTCGACGCCCAGAGTGGACGCTGAACTTGTGCACCGGTTGTGTGAAGTGGGAAGAAAGATCCTCCACCACCGAGTTTTCGGTCGAACAATTCACCGAACTTCGCATAGGCAAGCTTGGCGTTTGCAATTCCGATCTTGCCGCGTAGTTCGTGACCTTCTGGCAGCGCGTTGTCGACCGACGTGTCGACCCTGCTCACGAAGAAAGATGCTACCGAGGCCACCGTAGACGGAATACCTCTTGCTGAACTGGCGAACTCAGATAGTCCTTCGATGTAGGCGTTTGCAGCGGCCGTGTATGCGTCGATTGAGAAAAGAAGCGTTACGTTGACGTTTATACCCTCAGATATGAGTGTTTTGATCGCCGGAATTCCTTCGGGCGTGCCTGGGACTTTGATCATCACATTTGGTCGATCAATGGCTTCCCAAAGCCGCCGTGCTTCGGTGACCGTCCCGTCGGTGTCGCTAGCCCGCGTTGGAGAAACTTCGATGCTGACAAACCCGTCTTTGCGACCGGCTTTGTCGTAGACCGGCCGGAGAATGTCTGCTGCATCTCGGATATCATCTACTGCGAGCCGTTCGAAAATCGTCTGTTGATCAGCGCCATCTTTCGCATACTCTCTAAGAGCCTCGTCGTAGGTATCGCTATCGGCGATTGCCTTGTCGAAAATGGAAGGGTTCGACGTTACCCCGGTGATTCCCTGATCAATAAAACTCTGGAGTTCACCAGAGCGGATCATGTCTCGGCTGATCGAATCCAGCCAGATCGATTGACCGTTTTTGAGGGCTTTCTGGATGTTATTCATTTGGTATCTGTTCGCAGAATTAGCCGTGATGTACTGCTGTTAGCTGCCTTTCGAAAGTTGCTCGTTTTCGATTGCCGTTACTTTGTCGAGTCGTCTTATAAAACGGGGTTCGTTGGCTTCCAGATTCGCTGCCATGAACGATTTCACGAGATCTTCGGCAAGCGCGACTCCCACTACACGCGCTCCCATACAGAGCACATTCATGTCATCGTGGCGAACACCTTGACCCGCTGAATATGTGTCGTGACAGAGTCCGGCTCGAACCCCGGAGAACTTGTTAGCTGCGATCGCTGCGCCCACACCGCTGCCGCAAATGACAATGCCACGTTCGGCTTCTTGCGATTGAACAGCTTCGGCAACTGGAGCCGCAAAATCAGGGAAGTCGTCTTCGGCCTCGTACGCGTGAGCGCCTTTGTCGACGACTTCATGTCCCAGTGATTCGAGCAGTTTCACCATGTCGGATTTCAGCTCGTAACCGCCGTGATCGGCACCAATAGCTACCTTCATATCATTCCAGCCTGTGTGTGATTTGTGCAGTATACGAATAATTCTGCCAATCATTCTCGGCGCGTTCCGGCTTTATTGCCACTGCCGAACCGATAATGTCCCCAGATTTTGAACGGGACTGAACTACCAGTAATGGTGAGCACCAGCCACTTTTACTCGAACCGAGTACAGCGACGTATCACCGGCAATGTAGATGCGCTTGCCATCCTGATCGCCAAACACGAGATTTGCGGTCGCCTGCTCGGGGATAAGTACCTTCCCTAGCAGCTTGCCATTAGATGAATAGCACTGAACGCCATCCCGGGCGCTGGTCCAAATGTTGCCTAGCTCATCTACTCGGAAGCCGTCTGACGCACCGGGGCGCACATCGGCGAACTTTCGTCGGTTGTTGAGAGTTTTTCCGTCATCAGCAACATCGAACACGGTGATATCACGTGGTTCGCCTGTGTCTGCGAGGTAGAACAACTTCTCGTCGGGTGAAAAAGCGAGTCCGTTTGGGCGATCTCCAATATTGTCGACAACCGATAGATCATTTGTTTCGGGATCGAACCGGTAGGTGAAGTTCCCGTCGAGTTCAGATTCGCGTTGATTACCCTCACGATTCGACAGGATTCCATACGGTGGGTCTGTGAACCATATAGTGCCGTCAGACTTCACCACGAGATCGTTGGGTGAGTTCAGTCTCTTGCCTTCTAGATTGTCGACAAGCGTGTGAACCGTTCCGTCTGCTTCAGTTCGAGAAATACGGTTTGCGGAGTGCTCGCACGAAACAAGTCTACCTTGGTGGTCGCGATAGTGACCATTCGTGTTGTTACATGGCTCCCTGAAAACCGTTGTGTCCTTGGTTTGAGCGTCGTATTTCAGGATGCGGTTGTTCGGAATGTCCGACCATAGAACGTAGTCGCCTTCGGGGAAGTAAACAGGTCCCTCTGCCCACTCACAGCCGGTGAAGTGTTTAGTTATTTCTGAATATGCATCTATCAGATCAAGAAACTTATCGTCGATAACTTCAATTCCGATTCGCAGGTCTTCTGGTGGCGTCTCGGATCGGTGGTTTTCAAATGTTTTGTTTTCAGCTGTCATGTACAGGTGTTTCTCGTGAAAGTCGGTCTAGTAGATGTGGATTAATTCTCAGTTGTTAGGCGGCCGGTCTTGTAGCACCGGCAGTATTTAGCTTTATGCTCCAGATCGAACTGGTTGCAGCAATGAACAAAGTCTGGTTGTCGGACATACCGAACGATAAGTTCGCTGAGACTTCTGGGGTGAGGATTTTACCCAGCAAGTTACCCGCCGGGTTGTAGCAGTGAACTCCATCGCCAACCGCAACCCAAATATTGCCGTCGACGTCAGCTCGGAAACCGTCAGGGACATAAGGTTCAACGTCTACGAAGAGTCGCGGATCGGTAAGTTTGTCTCCATAGACGTCGAAAGCTCTTAGATTATGTGGGCGAAACTCGCCGTGAGTTCTGCCAGTATCACCGACATAGAGAATCGACTCGTCTGGTGAAAATGTGATGCCGTTCGGTTTGTCGAAATCTTCACTCACCATGGTGATATCCAGGGTTTCTCCATCGACCCGAAATACCCGGTTGCGATCCTGCTCTGGCTTATCGCCATGCCCTAGTTCCGGGTGCAGGAACCCGTAATCAGGATCGGTAAACCAGATCGAACCGTCGGACTTAACCGCAACATCGTTTGGTGACGTGAGCTTGCCGCCGTTGTAGGAATCGGCAATCGTAGTCATCGATCCATCTTGTTCTTCGCGTACGACGGTTCGTCCGCGGGTCAGGCATGAAAGCACTCGACCTTCCCGGTCGACCGTATTGCCGTTAGAACACCCAGATGGCTCTCGGTAAATACCAAATCCATCGGACTCGCTCCAGCTAACGATCCGGTTGTTCGGAATGTCGCTAACGATGACCTTGTTCTTGTACGGCACCCAGCAAACGCCCTCGGCAAACGCGAGACCGTCGGCAAGTTGAACAAGTTCAGGATCGTTTCCAAGCATTCGTTGGAAATCATCATCGAATATTTCAAAATTCTTGTTCGAACTCATGGTTACAACTCTCCGTGTATGATCCGTAATCGATAACGATGGGGAGCGTACCACCCGGTCACGAAATTAGCACACGATTTTGCGCCGACAACCGGTAGTATCGGTTAACTGATTTTTAGCAGGCGAAAGAGCGATGACAGCTCAATGGTTCGCAGACTGGACACTTGATGGTTCTGGAAATGGCAGGCAAAACCGATCCTGATCTTTTTCGAGCAGGTGCCGGGAGAGCGGTTATCACTCCCCCGGTTGGATTCGTTATCGACGGTCCTGAACACGGTTCGAGAGCGTCCACCGGAATCCTCGATGATCTTCTCGCTCGAGTGATTGTTCTCGAATCAAAAGGTGTGAGGACGGCACTAGTCAGCCTTGACGTCTGGGGCTTGAATCGGCAGATCGCAAGCGATCTCAAAGCCGCAGTAGCTTATGCAGCTGACATCGAATCGACCTCAGTATGGCTAACAACCACAGGGAACGCGACGAGTCCGCCTTTGTGGAGAGATGAGTCGCAATACGCCAACTATCGAGCATTTCTGCCTGAACAGGTAGCTGGCGCGACTCGAATGGCAGTCGGGGTACTTGAGCCAGCCTCGATGGGTTCGACCGGCACATTGCTCCCCGATGTATCAACCTTCGCCGAAGGTCCGGGACGACCCGGGAACCAGGCCTTATTTGTGATGGCGATCAACCGTGCTGACGGGAGTGGTATTGCGCGGGTCATTAATTTCGCATGCCCGGCAACGATCCTAGGTTCAGGAACTCAATGGACCGCAGACTACCCCGGGTACGCAGCGTGGGCGGTTGAGCAAAATGGCGGTGGGTTGACGCTTTTCTCTCAGGCTCCATCTCATGACATTCGACCTTACGACTGGTGGGACGGAAACGACGATCCATCGCACGCCGAAAGACAGCCCCGTGATGTTCATGCATTGGGCCTTTTGTTGGCCACACAGGCGGCGAACGGAGCAGTAGATACCATCCAACGACGCAACGTAGAAATTGCAGTACGCCATGACGATGACGCTGGAATCCGACTCCTGCGGATTGGTGATGCGTTTTTCGTTTCGACCGACAAACCTCAACCGAACAAGTTTGCTAGAAGATTCCGACGAGATTTGCCTAATTCAAATACGTTTGTTTCGGCGAATAGCTCGGGCGGAATGTTCGACGCAAAAGCCAGATTCGATGCTCGCGCGATTCGCCGCGGTCAGGCGATCCTCAGAGAGCTTGGCGCCATCTAAGGTCTCGCCGAATAATTTCCACACGGACTTCTGCTTCACGCACCGCGGTATGAGTAGTCGGATGCTCACAACATGTGCTAGCGTGCCGTAACTCGAATCCAAGACCGGTCGCAATTACTCGAAAAGGAATCAAGCGTGGCAAAAATATCTCTCATCGGTGCGGGCAGTGTGGTGTTCGCACGGCGACTTCTTCAGGACATCGTTTGCGTCCCCGAGCTTTCAGACTCGACAGTATCGCTGATGGATACGGACGCCGAGCGACTGGCTCTTATGGGCAAGTTCGCTGAGAAGCTGGCTCGTGATACTGGTACGAACATTAAGATTGAAACGACTGCCAACAGGCGAGAGTCCCTTGCGGGGGCTGACTATGTGCTGGCCACGATTCGAGTGGGCGATAGCTACGAGCGAGATATCGAAATTCCTTTGAAGTACGGCGTCGACCAATCAGTGGGTGACACAGTTGGACCAGGCGGCGTATTCAAGGCACTGAGAACCGCTCCGGTTCTTATGGAGATCTGCGAAGACATCGAGGACCTAGCGCCAAACGCCCTTCTCCTGAACTACACAAACCCGATGGCGATCGCATGTTGGGCGATTGCAGAAGCTACAGACGTTCCAACAATCGGTTTGTGCCACAGCGTGCAACACACCACTGCCGATCTTGCCGACTACGTTGGCGTGTCAAAAGATCGAGTGAAAGGATGGGTTGCAGGAATCAACCACCTTGCATGGTTCCTTCGATTCGAGGTTGACGGTAAAGACGCATACCCGCAGTTGTTCGAAGCGATGGAGAATCCTGAAATATTCTCTCGCGACACAGTTCGATTTGAGGTGATGAAGCAATTCGGATACTTCGTTACCGAATCGACGCGCCATATGTCTGAGTACACCCCGTACTTCCGAACAAATGAGGCGACGATCGACGAGTTCAATCTCGACCAAATTAGACAGGATCTGAAACGCCGCACCACACGTGTCGATGACCACTACACGCAACTGCTTGAAGATGCCAATACTGATCGAAAACTCACCGCTGAACGGTCAGAGGAATACGCCTGCCGAATCATCGAGGCGATGGAGTCAGATCGGCCGACGGTGATCAATGGAAACGTGCCGAACGTTGGATTGATCGACAACCTAATTGACCAGAGCAGCGTCGAGGTGCCTATTCTCATCGACAAGCTCGGGTTTCATCCCATGGCAGTTGGTGATTTACCAGGTCAGCTAGCTGCACTTAGCCGATCGAACCAGGCTGTGCAGCAAATGGCAACGCAGGCGATCCTCGACGGGGATCGAGAAGCTGCGTTCCACGCTATTGCGCTCGACCCACTTACCTCTGCGGTTCTGTCGCTCGGTGCAATCCGTTCAATGTTCGACGAAATGTGGGAAGCCCACGGCGACGAACTCGCTGCTTACTCATAGGTTTTACAAGAATGGACGACGAATTCGTAATGAGAGCCGCTATCGCGGTTGAGCGCGGGGTTGTCAGGTGTGACGTTGTCAGTCTTCCACCAACTCACGATGGCGAAGTGCTGGTCAAGACTCGATCCGCTTCAATCTGTGGCAGCGACCTCCACATGGTCAACACTGGTTGGGCGATGCACGCATTCCCGGCAATGGCTGGTCATCCTGGTCACGAAGCCGCGGGTGAGGTGGTTTTCTCAAAATCTTCAAAATTCTCGGTCGGAGATATCGTCTTAACGACACCTCATATTTGGAACTCTCGTTGCTTCGCTGACTATCAAGCAGTTGATGATGCTCACGTTCTCAAGCTCGATCCGTCAGTCGATTTCGACAGTGTGACACTGGCGCAACAGCTGGGCACGGTTGTGTATGCCGCTAAGCGGCTTCCGAAATCTCTGGAGGGCAAGACGTGCGTTGTCGTTGGGCAGGGGAGTGCCGGACTGTTCTGGGACTTCACTCTAAATCGACTCGGGGCGGAGCGAATTATTTCAATAGAGCCGCTTGATTGGCGCACAAAACTCGGACATTCGTACGGTGTGGACGAATCGATAGATGTCACAGGTGACGCTGCCGTAATTGCCGTGAAGGATCTTACCAATGGTGTCGGCGCCGATCTAGTGATCGAAGCGGTCGGATCGACGCCGACCCTTTCACAGGCGTTCCACCTCGTGCGTGACGAAGGACAAGTAGTCCTGTTTGGTCTTCCCGAATCGGACGATCGTGTCCCGTTCGATTACTCGCAAATGTTTAAGAGCAGGGCGAACGTATTCACCGTCCTCGGGTCGCAGGACGAACCTGGGCTTACCAGCTACTCCGAAGCTTCAGACTTGATTTCATCTGGCGCAATCAACGTTGAACCGATCATTTCGCACCGAATAAACATCAGTGAAATTGATCGAGCGTTCGAGGTCGCCGGAGAGCGAACTGATGGTGCTGTAAAAGTGGGCATTACGTTCGACTAGGCACCGAATCATGTCGCCTAGCTGAGTGCTACCCCGGCAGATCGGAAAGCGGCTGGGTGGTGTGGTGATCTTTCCTCGTGAGCACTTCTCTAGAGTAGAACTCATCCGACCACACGATCAGGTTCTTCACTGCTTCCTCGAATAGTAATTTTCCTTTTTCCGGGCTGGCGAGCAGAGCATCACCGCAAATTCCAGAGTCGGTGTATTCACTTGTCCATGAGATTACTGATACCGGGCCTTCACCCCATAAATCGACCCAGTGGTAAGGAGATTTGTGCTCGTGGAATTTGATCTCCTCGTTGACCGCTTTGTCCATTTGAATGAGGTCAGCATTCATGTGAAGCGCCATCGAAGTCTCTGCCTCGCCTGAATGTGCGCAACCACCGGGGAATTCCGATTCGCGCCAGGTCTTCATGAACTCTGGATCGGTGACCGTAAGGTTCCACCATGATGTAAGCGCCACATTCGCGTCAGTCTCGACGTTCGCACGACGGCACGCCAGGTCTAGAGGTGGCATGTTCGATCCATGACCGTTAATCACGATGATCCTGCTGAAGCCGTGATACGCCAGCGATTTCAATATGTCGACGATGTACCGAATAAACGTTTCATGGTGGATCGTCACTGATCCTGGAAAGTCCATGACATGTGTGGTGTAGCCGTAAGCGACCGGCGGCATGAACAGCAGACGGTCTTGGTGTCGTTCTGAGGCAGCTCTCGCCACTTCGGTCGCAGTCCAGCGATCCATCTTCACCGGCAGGTGAGGACCGTGCTGCTCCATCGTTCCAACCGGCAATACAGGGATAAGGCCAGCCTCAACCGCCTGGTTCATTTCTGGCCATGTCAGATCTTCGTATCGCCACTTGCCGTTGATTGCCATTTGATTCTCCATAATTCCGATTTTTTGTAGTGAGATGTATGAGCTTAGAGGGCACCGAAGTCTTCGGCACCTTGTCCGTGAGCGACGACGGCATCTTCATCGATCTCGATGCCAAGTCCGGGACCATCAGGGATAGGAAGCATTCCGTCGTCATCGAGTAAGAGCGGTTCTGCGAGAATGCCGCTTACGTAAGGCGCCGGATGCCAGTATTCGAGGTAGCGACCGTTCGGCATAGATGCAGATAATTGGAGATCTGCCGCTGCTCCAACCGCGGTGTTCCAGCCGTGCATGACTACCTGTACGTTGTTGTCGTACGCAGCTTGCCAGATTTTCCTAGACTCGGAGAGTCCGCCACAAATGGTCTGGTCTGGTTGAAGAATGTCACAGGCTTTTTCACTAATGAACGGTTCGAAGTTCAATCGACCTCGAATCACCTCGCCGGTAGCAATGTGGACCGGTGATATTTCGGTTAGTCGCTTGTAGCCCTCAACGTCATCGGCACGGAGCGGTTCCTCGAACCAGGTCACCTTGTAGTCCTTCAGCATCTTGGCCGCTTCGGTCGCCCATTTGAGGTCACCGTGCCAGAAAACGTCTGAGCCTCCGGGGTCGACCATTAACTCCGAATCGTCGCCTATTGTTTGACGGGCTGTTTTGACCAACTCCTCGTCGTGACGAAGGTCTCTCTCCCTGCCGAACGTGCCCCACCCGAGCTTGAATGCACGGAAATTACGTTCAAGACCTGACTCAAGGCTACCGACCATTTCATCGACCGGCCACGAAAACAGCATCGAAGCGTAGGGCTTCACTTTTTCAACGTACCGCCCTCCAAACAATCGCGAAATCGAAAGTCCAGTGTGCTTGCCAAGGATGTCCCACAGCGCGTGGTTAACGGCACCAATGTAGCTCGTGATTGCACCGCCACGTCCATACCAGAATGTCCACTGGTGAAGACGTTCTGTAACTGATTCCGGTTGGAGAGCATCCTCGCCTATCAGGTGTGGCCAGAGAACCTTCATTGTCGCTTCGGCCATCTCCCATCTAACACCGGTGCAGCCCCAGCCGGATTTCCCAGCTTCTGTGTCGATCCTTATCAGTGTTTGGTCATAACCCCACCAGCTCGGGTGTATCGGTTTACCGACCCTGAGTTCCGGGCGCTGACTGACCAGTGGGAAGACGGTTACATTGGTGATTTTCATGGGATTTCGGTGCTACAAGGGAGTATGTTTCCTGAAGTACAGGCGATGGTGCTCCGCAGCGAAATGCGTGTCAATGTTCCGCAGCGGTCGATATAGGTGGCGATTAGATGTTATTTTGTTTTGACATTCCGAAAGTTACTGAAAGAATGCGGCATCGCCTAGACCATCTAGCTTTGAGATCGAGTCACATGAAAATTTCTAAACTTACTATCACCCCAGTTGCAACTCACGACCAACCGCTTCTCAACAGCACCGGAGTCCATGAGTCATATCGAGAACGAACTATCGTCCAGATCATGACCGATGACGGGTATACCGGAGCTGGCGAAACACACGGCGGCAAAACTTCAGAAATAGAAATTAACCGCGACTGGATCGAGGGGCACGATCCTCGACAAATGACAAAGGCACGACTCAGCTGGAAAGGATCTCCACAGGGCTGGTCGGCGGTTGAAACAGCAATGTTGGATGCTTCCGCCAAACAGGCGGAAATGCCAGTATGCGACTACATTGGCGGGCGAGCGAGAGACCGGGTTGAATGGGCAGCGTACCTGTTTTACAAGTTCGCAGACGAGAATGGCCAGGGTGAAATCTCGACAGATGAAGCGCTGGATCCTGAAGGATTTGTCAGACAGGCGGAAGCATTCGTTGAGCGATATGGCTTTAAGGCTCTAAAAATCAAAGGTGGATTTTTCCACCCGGATGTTGATATTGAAACATTCAGGCTGTTGCGAAAACGATTTCCAAAACAAGATGGATACGAAATTCGAATCGATCCTAATGCTGTATGGACAATCGACACTTCTATCCGCGTCGCAAAAGAAATTGAGCAGTATCAGCCGCAGTACCTCGAAGATCCGACAGACAGTATTGCCGACCACGCTGAAGTGAAAAAGCACACGGATATCCCGACGGCGTCGAACATGTGCGTATCAGCGTTTTCTCATGTCAAGCCAAACGCTCAAATCGAAGGCATAGATGTGATCCTTGGTGACCACCACCATTGGGGTGGCATCCTTGCCTATAAAGAGACAGGTGTGCTCTGCCGAGTGATGGGATGGGGACTCTCCGGTCACTCAAACAATTCATTGGGTGTGTCGCAGGCGGCGATGCTTCATTCTTGCGCGGCGACTCCTGAGTTGAACTACCAGCCAGACACTCACTACCCCTGGACTGACACTGACGGCGACATCATCAAAGGTGGAAAATTGCAGTTCAATGACGGCTACATGGAAGTACCAGACAAACCGGGCCTTGGTATAGAAATTGATGAAGATGCGCTCGCAGAAAGGCACGAAGCACTCAAAGCTGGTCCGCCCGACAACCGCAAGGACATGATTCTCTCGATTGATCCTGATGCCAAGCCTCGAAGCGGGTCCTGGACCGGCTTCAACTTCCCTAACTACGCGAAGCCAAGATGGTAGGCTTCACAGAAAATTCTTCCGGTTGAGACGGATTCGGATTTCCGAACAGTGCGTAGGTTATGGATCCAGAGATTGTCATTCTCAGGCTGTTGCACATTGTGACGGGTGCGGTTTGGGTTGGTAGTGCGATATTCCTAACGTTTGTTTTTCAACCAGCGTTGAAGATCATTGGTCCTTCACATGCTGGCGCAATAATGCCGAACATGTTCAAGCCGATGCTGATAACTGCTCGCGCATCGGTATGGCTGACGATGATCTTCGCGATGGTGGGCTACGTAATTGGAACCATTCCCGGGATGACGAGAAAGAGGATTATGGACCTGGATAAGAGCTTGCAAGGTCCAACCACCTGTGAGCAGGGTGCGGAGATAGCACGATTGTAGAGCCGATCGATGATGGTGATAAAGATTGCTTCATTGTTGGTAACCGCGGTAATTGTTGTGATGGCTCTGGCTCAACACGTTTAGCACTAAATAAGAAAGATCGAATTGGACGTCAGCTTAATTATCACTCGGATTATTCACATACTCGCTGGGTCGTTTTGGATTGGTGCAGCGATCTACCTCGCTGTTTTGCTTGAACCTAGGATTAGGTCGACGTCCGTAGATCTTGAGCGACAACTGCTTAACCGAACGAGCAAACTGAATAGTGTGTGGATCACTAGCGCAGCCGTAGTGACGATGTTTTCCGGATTCGCACTCGTTTCGATGACTCCCGGTCGAAGTTTTTCCGAGTTGGGCGATACGGCGTGGGGCATGATGATCCTGATTGGTCTTGTGATGTCAGTTACCGCATTCTTCATCTCAGGAGCAGCCGGCGCGTTAACCGCGAAACTGCGCAGAGGACTTGACTCCGGGGAGTTGGATGGTCAGGAACTGGCGATCATCCGCGGAAAGCTGACCTTGCTCGGCTACCTGAATGCTATGCTCGTAATCATTGCGGTAAGCACAATGGCTGCAGCGCGATACGTCTGATCTCAGTAAGAGCTTCCGTAAAGCCCGAGTTGACCACCGCCAAGCAAGAATATTCCGGCTGGATTGCTGCCCGGTTGTTCGGAACCCGAACCGGGCGAAAAACTCGACATAAATCTGAATCCTTCTGGTGATTTAGATTTAGCGAATTTCGACGTCAAAACCGCGGCTTCGAGGATCGCCTCGCCTTGCCAAAATTCGCGTTGCGACTCTCCTGTAAGCGTGGCAATTCGCGCAGCGTATGGAGTCTCATCAACTTCGTGATCGGTAAATGTGAGATTGCCACGCACCGACGTTTCTCCGCTGACCGTCGCCGATTCAATAATTCGAGATGCTCCCGATATGACGTGTATGTGGGCGTGCGTTACGCTCTGGTGAGCCTGCAAACCGAAATTTGAGATCACCCGATAGCCGTCGTCAGCGCAGTATTCATCACCAAGCTCCACCGCCATTTTCGTAGCTTCTAACAAATCGTATCCCGTCCAAAAATCGTATTGGGTGGTGTGATGGACCGGTACAACGAGCAGCATCACAGGCACCCAGTTGAGACGGTTATGAAAGCACACAACGGCCGAGTTTTCGGTCGGAGTTCTCACCCATTGAGCGTACGCGGATCCATCGACAATCGAACAGAAGATGCAATCGCGTGGATCGACATCTGGTAAATCGAAGGTCACTTGCGTTATGACTTCCTGTTTCCAGACTTTCGAGCGGTCGGACGGGGAGCTGCACCGCGGTGGCGATAATCAGGCGCGGAAAGATATCGCTCAGCCACGACGTTCGCGTCGCTCAGTCTAGAAATAATCGCATCAGAATATCGTGATGCGTTACGCGGATCGGGTCCATTAATTGCTTCAAGAGTTGTTCGGCTCGTGAATACCGTCGGCATCATCGAATCGTGCCTTTGGACTATCAGTTGATATAGCTTTTCTTCCGCCCATGCAGTCGATGCTTCCGCACCGAAATCGTCGAGGACGAGAATGTCGACATTTCGAACCTGGCTGAAAATGTGATCAAACCCTTTAGTGCCTGAAGGACCATATGAGCGGCGTAGGTCGTCAAGTAGGTCAGGAACGAATCGGAACAATACTTCTCGTCCTTGCGCTATCGACTCACCAACGACTGCTGCCGCCAAATGCGTTTTGCCTACACCTGTGGGACCTGCGAGGTACAACCAGCCGGACGGGTGCTCGGCGAAAACTCTAGCTGCCTCGTAGGCTTCAGTAAGGGAATGTCGCTGAGCTGCCGTCGCCCCTGCCGCACCCTTGGTGTTGAACGAGTCGAACGCCATAGATTCAGCCAGCCGCGGCTCCAATCCTGAATCTCGAAGGTCAGGTTTGCCGCTGCCAGCTTTTATGTGAACTACCGTCGAGAAGTATGGATCGCCAAGACGCGTACGAAGACGATCATTCAATTCATCGAATCGATTTCCGGTCGTAACAAGCGTTGGAAGTCGACGGTTGAATCGATGAGTAAGTATCTGATCGAGCTTTTCATCTGCCCAAGCGGTGGAGGACTGTGCACCTAGATCATCAAGAATCAACACTGGCGCCTCAATCGCCTGCATGAATACTTCGTCGAACTGGGCTCCAATTGCTGGATCGAATGCCGAGCGCAGGTGATCGAGCAGGTCGGGCACCGAAACAAACCGAACAGGTTGATTTGCGTCGATCAGGGCATTGCCGACAGCTGCCGCTAGATGGGTTTTTCCTGTGCCCGACGGACCGCATAGGACGAGCCAGCCTTGCTGGTCGGTAACGAACCGTTGAGCTGCGTGATAAGCGTCTCTGAAACTTGAGGGCTCTGAGAACGTGTCCTTCGTGCCAAGCTCGACGGTGTCAAAAGTTAACCGTTCTAACGGGCCAAGATCTGAATACTGTCGAATACGGTCTGAAGATTTGACACCCCAAACTTGTTCCTGACACTGACACGGAATTACGGTGCGAGAAGACGCTGGAGCATTCTCATTCGGAGCCACCACGAACCAACGCTTGTCATCGCAAATATCGCAGTGGATTTCGACGCTATTTTGCTCCTCTGGCTCGTTGTCGTTTGAGGTACTCCTCGTAGAACTGGTCTGACCGATCCTCTGCAGAATATCGTTCAGTGATTCCATCCCGTCCATCATTAAGCTCCTCGGGTCTGCCCTCAGACGCCCAGCGGCGCAGTATTGCGGCTACGTAGTTCCAGCTTCTGGCGTTGGCCTCGGCCGCTTTTCGAATTGCCAACACTACTTCGTCTTCTGGGTGCTGCTCAAGTGCATGGTGAATGTTTTCGGCGATTTGAGCGGTAACCGTTGATATGTTTTGTTCGTAGTACGTAATTACATCTTGTTTCGGTTCTGATGCAGAAAGATCAGCCCATGTTTCAGATGGCTTATTTGTTTGTGCCGCGAGATCGATTCCCTGTCTCACTAACGCTCTGCGAACCGCCTCAGTATTCAGAAATATTCTTGAAGGTCCGTGTTCATTGTCGATAACAAGGAAAATTCCACGTGCTGCCGCCGAGTCGATTACCGATTCGACAACAGACTCCAAATCCGACCCGGAAGCATTGAGCATTGACGCTACGGTGCGATCAGAAAATAGGTCCTCAAATCCCAGCGATGCTGGTGTTTTTTTTTGCTTGTGTAGGCCGTGAATCGCTCGCAGCGTGACTTTCAACTCATCGAGCGAGTCGATCTCTTCAAGTAGCGAGGCTAGCAGTGGATTAGGAACCGGTGTGAACTGAACCCCGCGTGGGAACCCTTCGTTCACCTAACCGCTCCTGATCGGGGAGCGAATGACTGCGATGGTGCGGTCTGGAATGAGAGTTCTTCAAACACTCCAACCGAGTCACGAACCCGCATTTCTACCTCGTCTGTGGGACCATTTCGGTGTTTTGCAATAATGAGCGATGCACGGTCACGGGGGTAAGGCTCTGTCGGGTTTGATTTATTCCATTCTTCCTCGCTCGTGAATTTGTCTTCTCGGTGAATGAAAATCACAACGTCGGCGTCCTGCTCAATTGATCCCGACTCACGGAGGTCGGAAAGCATCGGTCGGTGTGAGGTGCGATGTTCAACCGCACGACTGAGCTGTGAAATAGCGAGAACCGGGATGTGCAGATCTCTTGCCATGCCCTTCATTTGTCTGGATATTTCAGACACTTCCTGGGCACGGTTGCCTTCACGTCCACCACTGGTACCACCGTTAATCAACTGCATGTAGTCGACAATTAAGAAATCGAGACCGTGAGTCATTTGTAGACGACGCGCCTTACCGCGCATTTCGGTGACCGTTTGAAAAGGTGTGTCGTCTACATAAATCGTGAGGTCAGAGAGCAAACCAATCGAGTTGATTATCTGGTCTTCTTCACTGGGCGACTGAATGCGGTTGCGAATCTGCTGCATGTTCACACGTGACTGTGCCGCAAGTAGACGCATAGCTATCTGGTCACGACCCATTTCCAACGAAAAAATTCCAACTTTGAAACCGGCTTTTGCAGCCGCCAGTGTGAAATTAAGGCCCATCATTGATTTACCGACAGATGGACGAGCGGCGAGTACGACCATATCGGAGCGCTGGAGACCACCGACCAGTAGTTCATCTAGCCGTTTATACCCGGTAACGACCGGCGATATGTTTTGCTCCCCATCCACTTGGTCAAGCGGTGAGGATTCTTCGAGGTAGGGTGTCAGGGAGTCTGCAAGGGGAACGAAATCGCGGTTCTGAGATCCCTGGCGGATCCCGAAGAGGGTGTCTTCAGCTGCTGACAGCGCAAGATCGACATCTGGATCGTCGTTATAACCGATTTCAGCGATTTCACCTGCGGCCGAAATGAGGCGACGCATAGTCGCCGTTCGATGCACTAGATTTGCGTAGTGCTCAATGTGGACAGAGGTCGGCGTTACTTCAACGAGGTGCGATAAATATGCAGCTCCACCTACTGTTTCAAGAAGGTCACGGTTCTCAAGTTCATGAGTCACCGTCACCTGGTTGATCGCATCGTCCCTTTGAAACAACTCGTAGCAAACTTCGAAGGTCTGGCGATTTACTTCACGATAGAAATCGTTTCCAGAAAGAAAGCCAGCTATTTGGGTGATCGTCATTCCATCAATTAGGATGGATCCGAGAACAGATTCCTCGGCATGTAAATCGTGCGGTGGGAGGCGATCAGCTTGCATAAATTAACCGGAACTATTGCTCGTCTTGGTGGCGGTTTGAGGTATCTGGGAAACCGGCGATCTGAGGCTAGAAATATAGATGAAGTGTCGGGAAATATAACCCCGAAACCGGGTTAATTCGAACTGAAAATATCAACATTCTTCCACAGCTTATCCACATCCCAGTTCAACTCAAAGCTTTGGAGTCCGATCAACCTTGTTAACGACAACGACCCGGGCACCATGCTCCGGGTCGTTGTGCGAATTTGCTGTGAAACAGCGCTTACTCTTCGGACTTGTCTTCGGAGTCTTCACTGGCTTCCTCTTCGGCGGTTTCGGCGTCACCAGATTCTTCTGAACCGTCAACGTCGATCTTTGCTTCTGCTGCTGCGAGCACGTCTTCGAACGACGGATCAAGAACGTTGGTGTCCTCTTCGGTCATCTGAACCTGTGCTTCTTTCATCTGGCGGTTTAGCTCGACAGATGCATCGTCGGCAACAACTTCAACTACGAGTGTTGTGTTGACACCTTCAACGAATCGAGCCGGGATCTTGTACTCACCAACTGTGCGGATCGGAGCAGGTATCTGGATTCCCTTTCGGTCGATCTCTCGCTCAGTCATTTCTCCGAGTTGAGCAGCAATCATGGTGTTAGTAACAGAACCGTAGAGACGTCCAGTCGGTCCCGTCCGAACTTCGATTCGAATCTTCTGATCCTTCAGAGCGTCGGCAATGTCCTGCCACTCTTTGGCTTCGGCAAGTCTTCGCTCTTCGGCCTGTTCGCGGAGCTTAGATGCTCGACGCAGTTCGTGTTCAGATGCGAATACTGCTAGACCCTGCGGGAGCAGGTAGTTTCGTGCGAAGCCATTCTTGACTTCCTTTACGTCTCCGGCTCGTGCGGTAGGGCGTACATCCTGCAGGAATAGAACTTTCACTTTTTACCACCTCAGAGTCCGACGGTAGATTTTGCGCTGATTAGATCAACGGATCGGCATGCCGACCCAGTCCGTAGTCGCTACGTGACTGCCGTCACACTCACTGTGCTAGTTGTTGGTTTTTCGAGCAAGAAGATAGAGACAACAGCTCAGATACTCGTGAGCCAACATGTTAAAAGTACAACATAAGCCGTATTCGGGCTAGTTCGATTCGTTCTAAGATTTCAGCGAATGTTCTGTTGTGTTTTCTGTCTCTGGATGGTTTGTGATGGCTAGAATGCTCGCCGGATTGATCGCTCTATACACCCACGCAATAATTTAGAGGTTCAGTAACGAATGTCCGATAGCAAAGTATTCCATTCAGGGTTGGGAGAACCAGAAGGTCCTGTACTGCTTGCCGATGGTCGGTGGGGTATTGCAGAGATGAGCACGGACACTGGTCACATTTCACTGATTTCTCAAGACGGGATTTCGAAGCAGATACTAGTCAAAACCGGTCGACCTAACGGGATGGTCCAAGATCGCGAAGGCACACTATGGGTAGCCGAGTCGATGAATCCTCCGTCGTTGTTGAAGATCGGACTAGATGGTTCTTCAGAGATCGTATTGACTGAAGGCGATGGAGTTAAATTTCTATTCCCCAACGATCTTGTTTTTGGACCCGACGGAGCTCTCTATGTAACCGATTCCGGTGTACCCCGTCCCGATTTTGTGAAGGCGAGAGAAGAGGGGCGTAAGGACTATCCGGTCGACGGTCGACTATTTCGCATCGAACTTAACACGATGACCGCAAAATTACTTGACAGCGGCATCCCGTTTGCCAACGGAATCGCATTTGGCGTCGATAGCGCTCTTTATGTGACCGCGACAGTGTCAGGCCTGCTCTATCGCTACGAGTGGAACTCTGATGGATCTGTGGGAATCCGAGAGGAATTCGCTGATCTGGTCGACCGCACTCAACCGTCAGGATTCAAGGGTGGTGACGGATTCGCTGTTGCAGAAAACGGACATTTCTACTGCTCCGTGGTTGGACAAGGTAATGTCACCGTTGTCGATACATCTTGAAATGTCATCGAAAGAATTCCGGTTGGTGGTGAACAACCAACGAACGTATCGTTCGGTCCTGCAGGTAGTGGAGACATTTACGTCACGGTCAAAGATGCGGGAACGCTCGAGCGTTATCACGTCGGAATCGACGGATTTCCTTTGCATCTTTCGTCATAGTGCCGAAGGTGTCGGGTCGACCGGTTCTGATCCGCCGGGACTGTCGATTTTTGCGCTGGTTCCCCCGATGAACCAATTCACGGCACCAGCTGTCGCATCAGGGTTGTCTTTCGCTGGGAAGTCGCCACAGTTTTCTGGCTCGGTCAGAATTGAATTGCGCAGTGATGCATGCATTCGAACTGCCGCTTCATGAGATAACGCCTTGCCCTGTCGACCTCGCAATATCAACGTTTCGATTTCATGAATTGAGGAAATATTGGTTTCCGAGATCTCACCGTCGGAAATGACGATTGAACTTGCCGCGGCAGGGGATGACACGACGAGTTCGCCCACCATTTCTACTGCGCTTTGACCTTGCGCAAGAACTAGCGCCGGTTCACCAATCTCCCATATTAGAAGCAGCAGGTCATGCGCGGACGTGACATCTACTTGGATCGGTGAGTGCGATGGTGAGAGAAATTCAACAAAGCTGTGCCAGTCGGAAGTTGCAGATTCGGGTGCCACTATGATCATGGGAAGAGCCTTGTCACTGCCAGACCACGCGTGAACATCGATAGTTTTGCCTGATTGCAGCAGCACAGCTACCTTCTCAACTTCGACCATGAATACCAGGTTCCATCCCCATCTAATACCAATTGAGCGTGAATACTAACTTGAGTTGAGCAAACTGCACTAGCAATAAACTATAAATCTGCGATAAACAAGTGCATTTGCTCCACAGCCTATGTATATTTGCGGCGCGAAATATTGGCGTTTCAGATTGTTGAGACTTTATTGGGAAGCCTGAGATCAATTCAGGTTTAATCAGAGGATCGTAAAGTGACTACTAATGATTGGGGATTAATCTACAAAGATATGGGGGCCAGACCCGTCGTCAACGCTACCGGGAGCGTGACACTGCTGGGTGGTTCAACCCCGGTTCCAGAGGTAAAAGAGGCAATGGATGCAGCCGATTCGGCTTACATCCCGCTGATTGAACTTGAACAGGTCGCCGGAGATCGAATCGCGGAAATGCTGGGAGTCCCTGCAGCATACATAACCTCAGGAGCAGGGTCGGCGCTCACCCTCGCAACCGCAGCATTTATGGCGGGAACTGACGACGACAAGATTCAGGA
>DBTA01000016.1:22977-27031 GCA_002306815.1 Dehalococcoidia bacterium UBA1328
CGACGACAAGATTCAGCAGCTCCCGGACACAACCGGGATGCCGAACGAGATTCTCATCCAGAAGCGACAGCGCTACTGGTACGACCGTTGTCTCGAACTCGCCGGAGCGAAGCTCGTTGAGTTCGGTGACGATAATGGAACCACAGAAGAAGATCTACGCAACGCCATAAACGAAAATACGGCGGCGGTTCATTACGTGGTTTACGAACAGAAACCGGTCGATCCAAACGTACTGACACTAGAACAAATTATCGAAATTACCCACGCTGCTGGCAAACCAGTATCGGTCGATGCAGCAGGTCAAATATTCCCGCTCGAAAACTTCGGTAAGTACGTCCAAATGGGCGCCGACTTCCAGTGCATTGCTGCCAAGTACATGGGAGCGCCTCACTCAACAGGGTTCGCGCTTGGAACAAAAGAAGTAATCGATGCCATGAGTCGCCACTCCTTCGTCGGGTACGAGAGTCGACGAATTCGAGGGGTGGGTCGTCCTCACAAGATTGACCGTCAGGAAATCATGGGGGTTGTTGCCGCTGTGCAACGTTGGTTGACTCTGAATCATGAAGACAGGCTTTCAGAAGCCGAGTCGCAATCAAAGGCTATCCTCAAACCGCTTGAAGGGGTACCCGGCGTTACAGCTTCTCTGAACACGAATGTGAAGGGACATCAACCATTCGGAGTGTTTGTTAGCGTCGACCCTGACGTTGTCGGGTTTACCAACGACGACCTTGTGCAAAAACTTCGAGATGGCGAACCTTCGATCTGGACTCGCGTTTCTCTCGATGCGCCAAGATTGGAAATTCACGTGTTTGGTATGGGACCTGGTGAACCGGAATTGGTGGGTAACGCCATCGCTGCGGCAGCACGTGGTGAGTAGCTCACTTATCTGTCTCATCAGTTGAACCAGAAAAGCGTCCGGTTGAACCGGACGCTTTTCTTTTTGCGGCGTGACAATCCCGACGCTGACCGCCAGACTGTAATCAGAAACAATCCTTAGGAGATCAGTAGTGGCAGTCGAAACAGTTGGCGTAATGAGTCCCGGCGACATGGGTAGTGGCGTCGGAGGGGCACTAAAGAAAAACGGTTTACGGGTTCTGACAGCCCTTGATGGTCGCAGTTATGCATCCCGAAAAAGAGCCGCAGAAGAAGGATTTGAAGACGCCGGTTCTCTCGATGAACTGGTTAAACAATGCGACCTTGTGTTGTCGATCCTTGTACCGTCGGAGGCCCACTCATTCGCTCAAAATATAGCTGAAGCAATAGTTCGAACTGATGCCGATGTCGCGTTTGCTGACTGTAACGCTGTGTCTCCCGAAACAGGTGCACTGATCGGTGAAGTGATTACCGCAGCGGGCGGTAAATTCATCGACGCTGGAATCATCGGTGGAACTCCTAGACGAGGTGCGACTCCTCGTTTTTATGCTTCCGGTGAACACGCCTCGAAACTTGGCGAACTGGACGGTAAGGGAATATCGGTGCCGGTAATGGACGGTCCGATTGGTCGTGCGTCTGGCCTGAAAATGGTTTACGCATCTCTCACTAAGGGAACGGCCGCTCTTTACGCGTCAACCTTAATGACGGCGAAATCGCTCGACTTGTACGGTGATCTGATCGCTGAGTTGGAGCTAAGCCAGAAATCTACGTTAGGTGAGATGGAACGTATAAAAACAGTTTCTGCTCAAGCTTTCCGGTGGATCGGTGAAATGGAAGAAATTGCTGCGACATTCAGTGCCGCAGGGTCCACTCCGAACATTCACACGGGAGCGGCAGAGATATTCCAGAAGATCGCGGATTCATCAATTGGACACGAACGTGTCGACTCAGTGGACAAGTCACGAAGCCTCGAAGATTCGATAACAGCGATGTTGCATCCGGCGGAGTAAAGGGACGCAATGACACCTCGCAAACTGGCGATATCGCTGTTCTTTGTGTCTGTAGCTATCAACGCAATTCTGGGTATCGTCGCGCTATTTGCCGGCGATTTCGGAGAAACACAAGGTCAGGTGTTGACAACCTCGCTTAGCGTATCGGCAGCGAGCGTCCTATCACTTGCAATGTTCCCGGCCCGTGAGCGAGGAAATCTTGCTCAGGTCCCCACCGCTGGAATCGGACTATCAATAGTCGGATTTACTTTGCTGATCATTCTTATTTGGTCAGATTTTCGCGGCGATATGCTTTGGCGAATCACTGTCTCAATACTCACGCTAGCCGTGGCATCTGGTTACGCATCTTTGATCTCCCTCGCAGTATTGCGAAAGCAACAGCGACCTGTTACTAGCATTGCATACGGATTGGACGCTTTACTGGCTTTTATTGTAGTTGCGGCAATTTGGAGCGAGCCGGGTGGTGAGTTGTTCCCGCGTGTCATGGGTGTAATTTCGATTTTGCTCGCCGCTGCAACGGTTTCGATCCCTGTGCTTCATCGGATCAATCTATCAACAGCACAGGTCGAATCCCCGCCTACACAAATAGCAGACGAGACTGCACACGTATTTTTGGAGCGACCACCGACTATCTGTCTTAGTTGTGGCGAACCATGGAGCGCGGGTACGAACCAAGACGAGTTCGTATGCCCGTCATGCGACGCAAGGTTTCAAATAAAAATTCGGGGTTAGTCGACTACTTCTTCGAAGCTTCAACCTGAGCCTGAAGAGCCTCGGAAATAGCGGTGAACTCTGCACCGACCTCATCTGATTCGAGCGAAGCAGGCAGTTTCGAGTTCATGTAATCAGCACTCATTGTGAGCGCACCTAGGAACGGAATTCCCATTTCCTCTGCGAGAGCCTGACCACCGCCAGTACCAAACACTCCTCCAGATAGGTTCTCGACAATCCCGAACACCTTGAGGTTCATCTTCTTGATCATGTTGATCGACCGTTTTGCGTCGAGAACCGCGAGTTCATGCGGTGTGGTCACGATCACGAATCCGTCGAGGTTGAGCGTCTGCATAACCGTAAGCGGCGCATCAGACGTGCCGGGAGGAAGATCAACAACCATGTAGTCGGGGCTTCCCCACTCCGTTGAGTGAAGGAATTGGTTAATGGCGTTATGAATCATCGGGCCACGCCATACGATTGCCTCATCTTCGTTGTCCTGGAAGAACGCCATCGACATAACTTTTACGCCGAACCGGGAGGGCGGAACCAGTTTTTCGCCGTTCTGCACCGGTCCTTCCGAGATTCGAAGTACTTGAGTCACATTCGGGCAGTCAATGTCACAGTCAAAGAGCGAAACCTCTTTGTCCTGAGCGGCAAGAATCACAGACAAGTTCGTCGCTACTGTGGTCTTGCCAACTCCGCCTTTGCCTGAGTACACACCGATTCGAGTGCCAATACCTTCGAGCGATTCCGATATTCGACGTCGTTCCTGAAAGTTCGATCGAACCTGGGCGAGGCGGGCTTCTTCTTGCGGGGTGAGTTTACGTGGTGACGACATATCGATCGCTTTATCTCTGGAATTTGGTCGCGGCCTTACTCCGCTTCGAAACAATTAGATAGGCTTGCTGGACTAATCGATTCCGAGAAGACGCTTGCCATCTTCGGTAATCATGTCAGGCGTCCAGGGAGGATCGAAGACGACATCAACCTGAACATCTTCAACATCATCGATTTCTGCTATTCGCCACTCAGCTTGTTGAGCAATATACGGTCCCATGCCACATCCGGGAGCCGTAAGCGTCATTTCGACATGCACATCACCGTCAGCAACTTCAACGGTGTAGATAAGACCGAGATCGACAACGTTCACCGGTATTTCCGGGTCGTAAACGTCTCGAAGCGCCTCGATAACTACCTCTTGTTCCAGTAATTCGGCTTTCGCCATCATCGTCTCCGCGATCCTCGACGGTATCTGGTCCAGCCGAGGAGTCAATTCAAGTTGAAATTAGTAACAGTTTAAGTCTACCAGAGAGGTAAGGAATTGTTGTCATGACGAATTCATGAATTCGCCGCGCGGGCGATCTAGTCGGCCTTCACAAACTTTTTAGGAACACCGTCTTCGGCCGTTGGGCCGAGATCGGTTTTTTTGCCGGATTCGGGGTCGATAGTATCTGAAT
>DBTA01000028.1 GCA_002306815.1 Dehalococcoidia bacterium UBA1328
TGAAGACGGCTCAACGCTTCTTAGGATCCATTCCAGAGAAAATATTCTGGTTCGCCAGGGCAGCCTTTTCTTCCACGGCGCAGAGGTTTACGGGGAATGATGCGGCTGGGAGGGGCTTGTAGAAATCTGGATGTGCCCTCATCCGCCACGAAATAGGAGTGAATCGAGAGCACAGGTAAACTTGCGTTAATTGTTGGTAACCGTGACGCCAGAGAGTTTTTCTACGTAGCTGAGAATTCCGGAGTGGTCGTTGCCACCCTCGCCCCATCCGACAAGTGCTTTGAAAACCTGCTGGAGATTCGCTGTTACTTGCAAGGGAAGATCAAGCTCATTGGCCGTCTTCGCAGCGTTGTTGATGTCCTTGTAGTGGAGCTCAATTCGGAACCCAGGAGCGAAATTTCGTTCGAACATCATCGGAGCTTTAGCATTCATTACGTTCGAACCGGCGAGACCACCATTGATTGCGTTGAAAACGGTTTCAGGATTCACTCCAGCCTTTGTCGCCAGAACCAGTGCTTCCGCCAGAGCGTGAATGTTTGCTCCAACAATGATCTGGTTGGCGAGTTTTGTGGTGTTACCCGCACCGCTATCGCCGCAGAGTACGGCAGACTTCCCCATCACATCGAATAACGGTTTTGCTCGCTCAAAGTCTTCAGCGCTTCCGCCGACCATGATCGCCAAATCACCTGAGATTGCCATTGGCTCACCTCCGGATACCGGTGCATCTAGGAAGTTGATGCCCTTTTCTGAGCAAGCGGCGTGAATCTTCTGAGATACACCCGGTTCGATCGAAGACATGTCGACTATGAGATCGCCAGCCGAAGCACCTTCGAGTAGTCCGTTCTCGCCGAGGACCACCGTTTCAGAATCTGGGGAGTCGGGAACCATCAATAGGGCAATATCCGACTTCGAAGCGACGTCAGCGGCAGAACTGCCAGCGTTGGCGCCTTCTGCAACCAGTTCTTCGACCGATGCCGAAGACCGGTTGAATACCGTTACATCGTTGCCAGCGTTAACCAAGTTCTTTGCCATGGGCTTACCCATGATCCCGAGTCCGACAAATCCGATTCGCTCAGCCATTGTTTGATCCCTCAGTTGATGTGTGACCTAGTAGATGAAAGATTTACTATTTGAGACTCGCCAGTATAGGTGTGCACGAGAATGCTTGTTGTAGAAAAAAGGAAATCACGCTCTACAACTATGCCGCTTTTGAGCGAGATCATTGATTTGAATGAGACTTACTCATCGTCTTTCCAGAACCGTTCTTCAATGAACGTGTAGTCGGTGGACTCCATCCGGGCTCCGACATCCTCAATCATTTGCGGGTGACCACATGCGTAAACGCAGGTTTCCTTCGGGTCGAGTCCGAGTTTTTCGAGATAGTCCTCAATAAGGACGTTGATTCGACCCTCTGCGCCCGACCATCCGCCGTTTCGCTCTTCGGTTGGTCTAGAAACTGAAGGGTAGAAGTGGATGAAATCGTTCTCTTCAGCAAGTTTGGTCAGCTCTTCGTCATAACCAAATTCGTCGAGATAGCTGGCACCTTCGAGAACGTGGAACTGGTAGTCCTTGCGGGCAACGCCCTCAACGGGTTCTGGCCAGCTTGGGTCGTTCAAGAACTTTCGTAGCATTGAGATATATGGAACTACGCCAGTTACCGTGCCGACAAAGATGTGGTTTTTGAAATCCGGCTGTAGAACGAAAATACCCTTGGCGCGAGGTCGGAGCGTCATTTTGGCACCGACTTTCTGGTGGTCTAGAAGTGGGGTCAAGTGCCCACCGTGTTCGACGGGAACGATCTCAATGAAGAGCTCAATGAACTCTTCATCAGGCGATGAAGAAATGGAGTACGGTCGCTCGATACCCTCGACACCAATGGTGCAGTACTGTCCGGGCTTGAATGTGTAATCCTGCGCTGGCTTGATCCAAAACTTTACTAGGTCTTCGGTTAGGTCCTCGCGCTTGACCAGTTCACAGGTTGTAAAACGCCCCTTAATCGTTGGGCGGGTAGCATCTGCCATCGTTTACTCCGTACGAATTTCGAAAATTGCGCATTACAGAATACCGGAAAGACTGCGTTTTCGAGTGATCTCAAAAGCTAGAATTCGCTTAAAACCCCAAGATACGTCAATTCTGAGTGTCGAGGGATCACGTTACGGACCGTGGCAGGTGTTAGAATTTGCGTGAATTTTCTAAACCCTCAGATGCACGAAACCCAAGACATTCAGGTGTAATAAATTTTGGCGTGTTTGGAGCAATATAATTCGCCAAATATTCGATTCGGAGCAAGACAGAAAATGGTAGTTCGAACACCCGGAGTTGCGTACAGCATTACGGTTAGATCGGCATACCCGAACGAGCCTGGAATGCTGGGTAAGATCACCTCGGCAATTGGTGTGGCTGGCGGCAGCGCGCAAGGTGTTGATGTAGTCCAGACATCTAAGGGTGAAATGGTTCGCGACTTCACCGTGAACACCTCAGGACACGATCACGCTATCCAGGTTGTCGAGGCGATCAAGAACGTTGAAAACGTAAAGGTTCGCAGCGTTTCGGACCAAACATTCCTGCTCCATGTTGGTGGAAAGATCGAAATGCAGTCTCGCGTCCCGGTTACTTCACGTGACGATATGTCCAAGGCATACACTCCGGGCGTCGGACGTGTTTGCATGGCGATTCATGAAGACGCTGATGCCATGTGGGCTCTGACTGGCAAAGGTCATACGGTTGCAGTTGTTTCTGACGGTTCTGCAGTTCTTGGTCTTGGTAATATCGGTGCTGCTGCCTCTCTTCCCGTGATGGAAGGTAAGGCGTTGTTGTTCAAGGAATTCGGCGGGGTAGACGCATGGCCGGTTGTTCTTGACACGAACGACACTGAAGAAATCATTCGCACCGTCAAAGCTATGGCTCCTGGATTCGGTGGGATCAACCTCGAGGATATATCTGCCCCACGCTGCTTCGAGATTGAAGATCGCCTGCGTGAAGAACTCGATATTCCCGTGTTCCACGACGATCAGCACGGTACCGCAGTTGTGGTTCTCGCTGGCTTGATCAATGCGTTGAAGATTGTTGATAAGCGACCTCAGAACTTGCGAATCGTTGTCGCAGGTGTGGGGGCCGCTGGTACAGCATGCACCAAGATTCTTCAGACTTACGGCGTGAAGAACATCATCGGCTACGACCGAACTGGTGCTCTCGACCGCAATCGCGACTACGGCGATAACGAAATGAAGCAGTGGTTCGCCGACAACACCAACCCTGAAAACTTCAGCGGGACACTTGCCGAAGGACTGGTCGGTGCTGACATGCTGCTTGGCCTTGCCGGTCCAGGATTGGTTTCCGCTGAAGAAGTTTCAAAAATGTCTTCTGACGCGATCGTATTCGCTCTCTCCAACCCTGACCCTGAAATCTGGCCTGAAGAAGTCCCAGACAGCGTTCGAGTGATGGCGACCGGTCGAACCGATTACCCGAACCAGGTGAACAATTCACTTTGTTTCCCGGGTCTGTTCCGCGGAGTCTTGGACGTTCGAGCGTCAACGATCAATGACGAGATGAAGATTGCCGCGGCGACTGCAATCGCTAGCGTTATTCCCGACTCTCACATTTCTGAAGACTTCATCATACCCAGCGTATTCGACAAAAATGTCGCTAAGCGTGTAGCTCGCGGAACCGCAAGAGCTGCTCAGCAAACTGGCGTCGCTCGTCGACGTCAACGTCGTGGCGACGAGGTCTACGCTGCATTCAAGACGCAGAGCTAACCGCACCATCGCACCATATTGATCATGGCATCGATGATTCCGGCTTCTTGCTTTGTCGTTCCTTTCGGATTTAGCAGTGAGGGCTAAAAGATGAAAGTCGTAATCGTAGGTGGTGGTATAGCGGGGTGTGCAACTGCTTACTACCTTGCCAAAGATGGTCATCAAGTCACGCTTTTTGAGCGTGATTCTCTGGCATCCCATGCCTCCGGATTTGCTCAGGGCGGATTAAGGCCGGTAATTCGCGGTTCTCGCCAACCTGAATACCAAAACCTTTCTGATTTCTCGATTGGCCTGCATCGACAGCTGGCGGCCGATCTGTCTGGCTCTGGAACCGGTGAAGAGTATTCGGATTTCCATCAAAAAGGCTCAGTCCTGCTAATCCAAGACGAGACAGAGGCAGAAGAGTCGAAGCATGTTTACGAGTCTTATACCGACTACCATCAGTACGACTGTCGGTGGCTGAGTTTTGGTGAACTCAGCCATATTGACGCAAGGATTTCCACACAAGTAATCGGCGGCTTGTACTTTGGGGTGGCTTACGAACTCGACCCGTACAAGCTAACCCTTGGTATCTGGCAAGCTGCGGAATCCATGGGCGCAAAGCTGATCAACCGAGAGATTACAGGACTGAAGGTCGAGGGTGATGCGGTAGTCGGAGTTCGAACCTGTGATTCTGTGGTTGATGCTGATGTGGTAGTTATCGCGGCTGGACCTTGGACTGCAGGGATGCTTGGACAACTAGACGTCGAAGTGCCAGTTTCACCGCTACGTGGACAAATACTTCGACTCGACGCACCCGGTCCGCCGTTGAAGATTTCGCTTTGGTGGGACACTGACTACGCTACTTCGAAATCTGACGGACTGTTATGGATCGGTACAACGGAAGAGGAAGTCGGTTTCGATGACCGCACGACCTATGACGCGCGCGAGCGCATTATCGGATCCGCTGTAGAGATGCTTCCGTATCTTTCCGAAGCCGAATTAGTTCAACAGACAGCGTGTCTGCGACCTATGACCCCTGACAAGATGCCGATAATCGACGCTTCGTTGCCGCTCAAAAACCTGGTCGTCTCGACCGGTGGTGGGCGCCAGGGGATCGCGCTGGGACCCGGTATGGGCATGGCTACAGCTGCCCTCGTCACAGGGAATGAACCGCCGATTGACGTGAGCGGATTTTCTCTAAAGCGGTTTGGGTAAGTCGGGACTAGTCACCGGGCGGACGTTTCAAACCACCCCCTTCGACATGTTCAGAACGGTGCATTCGGATTATCTTTCGCTGTGGCTGGAAATGACGTCTGGTCGAACGGGGAATCTAGATACTTGGTTGGCTCTTTAGTAAACGGTGGACGAAGTACCTCTGGTGAATAGAACGATTCGACGGATAGTTGGCAAGGTAGCGAACGTTCTCGTGCCTGAATATTCCGAAACTTTGAAAAGTGATCGGGGAGATAGATCGCGCCAACTTTCTTTTGATTTCGCCAGAAAATCTATCGGAAAACCAACTGCCGAAGGAGTCGATGAACTGATTCGTTCTACGTTGGAACTTCACGAGGCTGGTTTATCGCTTCCATCCGTCCGAGTATCGAGTCGAATGCGTCGGACACTCGGTTCGTATATGCCGTCCAAAAAGCAGATCGCCATTTCATCTCGTCTATTGGCGATAGGTGATGAAAACGACTTACGAGAAGTGGTACTACATGAAGTTGCTCACGCAATCGTCCATGCCCGATGGGGCGAAAAACCAAGTGCACACGGCAAGGAATTCCGTTCGGTTTGCAAAGAGATTGGTGCCCGACCGCGTCGATATGTCGATGTGACAACCAGCGATTGGACGTCGCAAGTTCGATACCTGTCGAAATGTGTTCACTGCAAAGTGCTGATCGTCCGGAAACGTCGGATGCGCTCGGTCAGGTGTGCTTGCGGACTCAAGTGTACCCCCAGTTCGTGGCGTGCTGTTGCTCCTGCTGAGACAGGTGTGCCGGGCGAGTGGGTGATGTTGTAGGCGAGACAGATCTTCTAGCTTCGTTTCAGTGCCTTTGGCCCGTAGTTGTCGGTGGACGGCAATGTGATGACCGCTGAAAGCATCTGATGTGTGCGAGCGTAGGGCGTGCCCTTCGATCGGGCTCCGGATGATGGGATGCAAAGATTGGCTGCGGTTGGGTGCCCACATGTGGAGAGTTGAACGTTTTCTCGGTGGGGTGCAGTGATCCTGAATCGAGTTCAGAATGACAGCGTACTAGAGTTGATGACGGAGGGTGTGGAAATCGTAAATCTTAACTACTGAACGTTGTAGTTAATGTTGGTTAGTGGTAGCGTTGAACGTTAAGAACTGAATATTCGTGGGCCTTTAAATCCAGTCCAGAGAGGCTGGCAAGGAAACCGCTCTGAATCCCTTCTCGCAATGCAATAGCGAGGGGACTTCTTGCACACGTGTCACGCAACGCGCGATTTCGATCCTTGTCAGCAGGCAAGGATTTTTTTGTGCCATTGATCAACCGGCAGCTTGCCGGGACGCCAGTCAGGTACACGTGACGACCAGCAGCGAGAGAGTTCTGCTTACGCAGGACGACATTCGAAGAGCAACGACGAGGATTTCGCACGAAATACTCGAACAGAATCGTGCTTCTTCCGATCTTGTCCTGGTTGGTCTCCAAACCCGTGGTGTCCATCTTGCACGAAGGTTTGCAGAGAACATTCGGCAAATCGAAGGTTTTTCTCCGGTTGTCGGTACGCTTGATCCACGCCTATGGCGAGATGACCCAGATGTTGCGTCTGGTCAACCACTTCTCCCATCAGATATTCCCAACGGCGTAGATGGCAAACCAGTAGTGATCGTGGACGACGTTCTGTACACAGGACGTACCGTGCGCGCTGCGATGGAAGCGCTACTTGATTTTGGCCGCGCGAGCAGAATCCAGCTTGCTGTTTTGGTGGACCGAGGTCATCGCGAGTTGCCAATCAGACCAGAATTTATCGGGAAAAATATTCCTACGGCGCGTGGAGAACGCGTTCAGGTTCGGATTGCAGAAATCGACGGCGATGATGCCGTTGTACTGGGACGTGAGCAGTAATGACAAACTCGACGACTGTTGAGAACCAGACGAATTTAGTCGACGTGGAAATCTCGACTCAGATCGCCGAAGGTGAGAGTGTGGATGTCCCGCGCCAACACCTCCTGGATCTAGACGATTTCTCTTCGCAAGAAATTACCGAGCTTCTGGACAGCGCTGAAGGTATGTTGGAGATCGTTGGGCGTGATTCCCGAAAGACTCCGGCGCTACGCGGCAAGACGATCATCACGATGTTCTTTGAGAACTCGACTCGCACTAGGGTCTCGTTCGAACAAGCCGGGAAGATACTCGGCGCCGACGTTATCAACGTAACCGCATCGGCAAGCAGTGTCTCCAAAGGTGAGTCGCTCCTGAACACGGTCAAGACGCTTCAAGCGATGGATATTGATGCGTTGGTAGTTCGGCATCCGCATTCGGGCGCACCGTACTTTATTGCCCGTCACGCTGCAGCTTCAGTTGTAAACGCCGGAGACGGAACCCACGCACACCCAACACAGTCACTACTCGATTTGTTCACTGTTCGAAATCACGTTGGCGAACTAGCCGGCAAGAAGATCGCCATTGTGGGCGACATTCTGTACAGCCGTGTTGCACGATCCGACATTATCGCCTTCCAAAAGATGGGCGCAGCAGTAGTTGTTTCGTGTCCCAACACTCTGCTTCCGGACGAATGGAAGCCTGGAAGCACGCTCGACGAGTCGGCGGGTTTCAACGGGCTCAAGCTCGCAAAGTCGGTCGACGAGGCAGTAGATTCAGCCGACGTTGTGATGGCACTTCGAATCCAACAGGAACGACAAGACGCAGGTCATCTACCTAGTCTCAGAGAGTACTCAGATCGATGGGGGATCAACTCCAAGCGATTGTCCCTAGCCAACGACGATGCACTGCTGATGCATCCGGGTCCGATGAACGAGGGAGTAGAGATATCGAGCGAAGTTGCTCACGGTGCGCAGAGCGTTGTTGAGGAACAGGTCCGAAACGGTGTCGCAGTTCGGATGGCGGTTTTGTACAAACTTTGCGCCCAGGGCAAATCGACTCGAATTGGTGCGGGCTAAGAGTCTTAGAAGCAAAGGCACAGGAAACGAATTTGGAAGCCATAAAACTTGCAATCACTGGCGGAAGAGTGATCGACCCGGCACAAGGTATCGATAGGGTAGCTGACGTCCTAATCTCGGACGGGGTAATTCAGGAGATCACCGAAGGCAGTTCTGGCGACGTTCCGTCTGGATTCGAATCGCTTGATGCTTCCGGAAAAATTGTTTCGCCGGGATTTGTAGATCTTCACACTCACTTGCGGGATCCGGGACAAGAATGGAAAGAAACTATTGTGACCGGTACTCGTGCCGCTGCTTACGGTGGTTTTACGACTGTTTGTGCGATGCCGAATACAGATCCGGTTCAAGACTCGGCTGCTGTAGTTGATGACGTAGTGCGTCGAGCGGGCGCCGATGGGGCAATTCGAGTTCTGCCAATCGGAGCAATATCGATCGGACAGAAAGGTAAACAGCTTTCGCCAATGGGCGAACTTGCCGATGCTGGTGTGATCGGATTCTCAGACGATGGCAACCCGGTTACCGACGACAATCTGATGCGTCAGGCGCTGGCATATTCAGTCGACGTTGATTTGCCGATTATCAACCACGCTGAAGACAAGAAGCTGGTTGCTGGTGGAGTGATGAGTGCTGGGGCAGTAGCGACCAGGCTTGGACTCCCTGGAGCGCCGGTTGAAGCCGAGACGGTGATGGTCGCGAGAGATCTTCATCTCGCGGATCTGACGGGCGCACGACTTCATGTTCCACATATTTCGACTCTTGGCTCGCTGGTTGCGCTGCGGTCAGCTAAAGAGTGCGGTGTTGATGTCACTGCCGAGGTGACTCCCCATCACCTAACCCTCAACGACGAATGGGTTTACGGACTGAATGGAGACGTACCAGCGGTAGTTAGTGTGGAGGCGTACGACACCAATACTAAAGTGAATCCACCGCTGCGAAGTCGAGAACACAAGGAGGCAGTTGTTGAAGCGCTTAGTGAAGGTCTGATTGACATCATCGCGACAGATCACGCGCCTCACGCTGCAACCGACAAGGTATGCACTTATAACGAAGCCGCTCATGGCATAAATGTGCTCGAAACGGCGTTTGCTTCTGTGTTCGGACTCGTAGAAACCGGGAAGATTTCGATCCAAAGGCTGATCGAATCACTCACGTCGGGTCCGGCAGCAATTCTTCGCAAGGATCTTGGGTCACTAAAGAAGGGCTTTTCGGCTGATGTGACAATTATTGATCCGGGCGCTACTTGGATTGTTGAGCCCGAGAAGTTCGAATCGAAGAGCATGAATAGCCCTCTGGGCGGCGTCCAGCTGACGGGACGAGTTGTTACTACGATTTACCAGGGAGAGACAGTGTTCGAGTTGCCAGTTGAAGCAAGCGTGGGATCCGGAGCAGGCAAATGAGCGAAGTTCGCGGCGATGCCTATTTGGTGCTTGAAGATGGATCGGTCTATCCAGGCAAACGGTTGGGTGCTGCAGGCATAACGACCGGCGAGGTTGTGTTCAATACCTCGATGACCGGGTATCAGGAGATGCTGACTGATCCGTCATACGGAGGGCAGATTCTCGTTCCGACATACCCAATGATCGGTAACTACGGCACGAGCGAAGCTGATGTTGAATCGACTCGCATTCAGGTTAATGGGTTTGTCGTTCGGGAAGATTGCGAGGAACCGTCTCATCCTTTGTCAGAAGGAACTATCCACGACTACTTGCTTGAAAACGGTATCTCCGGGATCTCGGGTGTCGACACCAGGGCGATTACGCGCAAGCTTCGATCTGCCGGAGTAATGATGGGGATTATTACTCCCAACAAGAATGTTGAGAAGGCTCTAGAACAGCTCGAAAACTCTCCTAGATACGGCGAGTTCGATGTTGTTGGGGATGTTTCGACCGACGAGACGTATGCGTGGTTAGGTGATGCTGGGGAGCGTTCTCGAGCATTTTTCGATCTACGTGGACGTGCTCGCCAGGGTGGCATGGGTAACGATGTCGAGCGCGGTATCGGTCAGCGAGATCTGGGCGACAACTACATGAAAGTGGTCGTGAACGATTACGGAGTTAAGCTGAATATCCTTCGTTCACTTCGGGCTCGAGGCTGCGAAGTTGTTGTTGTGTCGGATTACGCCACGTCGGACGAAATTCTTAGCCACAACCCTGATGGCGTGATGCTTTCACCTGGTCCGGGTGACCCTGAACTACTCGATCGATCGGTTGCTACGGCAAAGAATCTGGCTGACAAGTTGCCGTTAATGGGGATTTGCCTGGGACACCAGGTGATTGCTCGGGCGTTTGGCGCATCAACGTTCAAGCTCCACTTCGGACACCGCGGTGGTAACCAGCCGGTGAAGGATCTGGAGTCGGGTCGTGTTTACGTCACGGCCCAGAACCACGGCTATGCCGTTGATCCGATCGGATTGCCCGACGAACTCGAAGTTAGCCACATCAATTTGAACGATCAGACGGTTGAAGGGTTGCGTCACCGCGATTTGCCGATCATGACGATCCAGTACCACTCCGAAGCGTCGCCTGGACCGCACGATAGTGAGTATTTGTTCGACCGATTTGTTGGTCTCATTCAGGCAGGCATGGGCGCGAAAGTTTAGGAGATTACCGGGTGGGGGCGACCCACTCGACACCGATCTGCCTCAACAGATGAGAAGCAGGATGAGTACGGGCGCAACGTTGCGCAGCAGGAGACTTGATTGACTAACGGCGCTGTTTCGGCTGAGATGCCAAAGAAGGTACTGGTTATCGGTTCGGGACCGATCATCATTGGGCAAGCGGCAGAGTTTGATTACGCGGGAACGCAGGCGTGCCGATCTCTACGAGAAGAAGGAGTAGAGGTAGTACTCGTTAACTCGAATCCTGCGACGATCATGACCGATGAGGACATGGCAGACAGGATCTACATTGAACCTCTCACAGTACCTGTACTCGAACGAATTATCGACCGAGAACGCCCCAATGGCGTACTTGGAACGCTTGGTGGGCAAACCGGTCTAAACCTTGTCGTTGATCTTGAGAAGTCGGGCATTCTCGAAAAGTACAACGTGAACGCCCTTGGTACTTCAGTCGCATCGGTCGAAATGGCTGAGGACCGTGAACAGTTCCGCGATTTGCTTGAGCGACTCGGTGAACCGGTGCTTCCGTCGTATGCCGTAGAGACGGTAGAGGACGCGGTTGATGCTGCCAAAAAGATTGGTTACCCCGTTGTGATTCGACCCGCTTACACGCTCGGCGGAACCGGTGGTGGAATTGCGAACAATGAGGACGAACTGCGCCAAATTTCTGCCGGTGGAATTGCGGCGAGCAAGGTTGGCCAGGTTCTTGTTGAACGATCACTACTCGGCTGGAAAGAAGTTGAGTATGAAGTGATGCGTGACGGTGAAGGTAACGTCATCACCATTTGCAACATGGAAAACCTTGATCCCATGGGAGTACACACCGGAGACTCGATTGTAGTTGCTCCAAGTCAGACTCTGAACGACAAGGACTACCAGCGTCTGCGCACCGCATCGCTAAACATCATTTCTGGTTTGAATATCAAGGGTGGATGTAACGTACAGCTCGCTTATCGGCCTTCAACAATGGTTGCTGACCAGATTGGCGAAGGTGCGGGATACGACGACGAAGGATCAATGTACTACGTGATCGAGGTGAATCCTCGTGTTTCGCGTTCGTCAGCGTTGGCATCGAAAGCGACCGGATACCCTATTGCGCGAGTAGCGGCGAAGATCGCGCTAGGTAAAACTCTCGATCAAATTTCCAACGCCGTGACTCAGAAAACGACGGCCGCGTTCGAACCCGCGCTCGACTACTGTGTCGTCAAGATTCCACGCTGGCCGTTCGACAAGTTCCCTACTGGCGATCGTTCGCTCGGAACCCAAATGAAAGCGACCGGTGAGGTGATGGCTATCGACAGGACGTTCGAAGCCGCTTTGCAAAAAGCAGTTCGCTCTCTGGAAAATGGCCGAGGAACGTTGCTCTGGGAAGACCCGGATTGGGGCACTGACGGACCACCAGATTTGTTGCCTGACGATGACCGTATTTGGAAACTGACAGCCGCAATTCGTGGCGGTCGAACAGCGGAATCGGTGACACTCGAAACTGGAGTTGATCCGTGGTTCACACGTGCGCTTCAACGCATCGTCAATATGGAGCGGACGCTGCTCGCCGATGAACTTACGCCTGACCTCATGTGGAGGGCTAAACGTCTCGGGTTCTCGGACGCGCAAATCGGCACGCTTGCCGACTATTTACCTGAGCGGATCCGGGCGATGCGCAAGAGTTGGGGACTCAAGCCGGTCTACAAAATGGTCGACACTTGCGCAGGTGAGTTTGAAGCGGTCACACCATATTTCTACTCGAGCTATGAGCAGGAGAACGAGGCGGTGCCGACCGAGCGTGAAACGGCGATTGTTCTTGGCAGCGGTCCGATTCGAATCGGACAGGGAATTGAGTTTGACTATTGCTCGGTTCATGCCGCGTGGGCGTTGCAAAATTCAGGTGTCGAGTCTGTGATGATCAACTCGAACCCGGAAACTGTTTCGACCGATTTCGATACGTCTGACCGGCTCTACTTTGAGCCTCTCGACGAAGAAAGCGTTCGAGACATCATCGAGAACGAAGGTGCTGAAGGCACGAATCCAGCATCGATGGTGCAGTTTGGTGGACAGACGGCTATCAATCTGTCGCAGTCACTCGGAGTTGCCGATCTTCCGGTGCTTGGTTCGACTCCTGACGTGATTGACCTTGCATCTGAGCGAGGTCGGTTTGAAGAAGTGACCGCCCGACACGGATTGCCACAACCGCCTGGCGGCATGGCGTCAGATGTTGAAAGCGCTCTACAAGTTGCAGGGAATGTCGGGTATCCGGTACTTGTCCGACCTAGTTACGTACTTGGTGGTCGCGCGATGGAAATCATCCAGACTCCGGCTGAATTGCTTCGTTATTTCGAAGGTGCAATGCGAGACTTCCCTGGTCAAACGATTTTGATCGATCACTACTTGACCGGGCTCGAGGTTGAGGTTGATGCTGTTTGCGACGGTGAAGATGTTTTGATCCCTGGGATCATGCAACACATTGAGCGTGCTGGCGTGCACTCAGGTGACTCAATGGCGGTTTATCCCGCACAGTCGCTGACCGAGTCAGAAGTCGAAACGATTGTCGATTACACCCGCAGGATAGGTCTCGCACTTGGTGTTGTTGGGCTTATGAACATTCAGTTCGTGGTTGCTGGTGGTGGCACATATCGTGGCTTCAACCCTGGCGGTGCGAGCAGTAAATCAGATGACCCAGAGATATACATCATTGAGGTGAATCCGCGGTCTTCTCGCACGATTCCGTTCATATCGAAAGTGACGCGAATCCCAATGGTTCGGATCGCTACGGATGTAATGCGTGGCAAGTCGATCAAAGAACAAGGTTACGAAGGCGGACTTGCACCGAAGCGTGATTTGATTGCGGTCAAGGCTCCCGTTTTCTCGATGTCCAAACTTGCCGGTGTGGATACGTTCCTGGGCCCTGAAATGAAGTCGACCGGTGAAGTCATGGGCATCGATACGACCTTCGATGGGGCAGTGACGAAGGCGTTACTTGGCTCGGGTCTCGATGTGCCTCAAGGTGAAGCGGTGCTGTTGAGCATTGCCGACCCTGACAAGGCTGATGCTCTCGGGTTGGTTCGAACTCTGGATGAAGCTGGTCACGATATCTTCGCGACTTCGGGTACAGCTGACATGATTCGCGCGATGGGAATTGAAGTCCACGAGGTCGAAAAACGGCTCGAAAGTGGGAGCGGAAGAACCGTCGTCGACATCATCGAGGACGGCACTGTAAAGGCTGTCGTGAACACTGTGACTGGTGACAGATCGACAATGCAAGACGGCTTCCACATTCGACGCTCAGCAGTGATGCAGAGAATTCCGTGCTTCACTTCTATCGATACGGCTCGATGTGCGGTTGAAGCAGAAGGTTCAATAACCGGATCGGGCGCCTCAGATGGGCAGGGCTACAACATTCTGACACTCGCCGAATATCTTGGGGACGAGTAGACCCAACGGCTAGGCAGACACCAGTTTGATTCCAGTCGTTTCCTGAATGATTCGGCTAATGGTCGTGTACTGCTTAGGCGTGTCCCACGCGTAGCCGTCATGAGCGACGTTTGGGTGTTCTACGTTTCGACGTTTTACAACTAACTTGAAGAAAGCATGTGACAGTCGGAGCACGGCGTTATAGTCGATCAGCGAGTTGTCGAGATCTTCGTGTACGCGGCTGTGTTTCATGTACCCAGCGGTCGCCTAATCAAGCACGTTCGCGCAGTTGTTCCTCTGGAACACCGATGCCTTCTGGTGGCCCATTGGTGAGAATTGACCGCGATACCGCAACATCGTATTAAGGATGCGCGAAAAGCGATTTTGCCCAGTCGAACAATCCGGAAACTTTGCCCTGTTGCATGAGGATATTGTCCGGGTGGAGATCGCCGTGTACCAGTGATGGATTTTCATGCTGCTGCGGGAAGCCGTCCGCTAACCATCCTGAGAGTTCATCGAAATAGGGAAAATTAATCGCTCTGGCGATCGCAGTTATGTCTTCCAGCAGCCGACTTGGCTTCATGTGCTCTACGTCGATTCGCGCCTGAGCGAGTCGCCGGCGCAGCTCCGATGTGTCGATCTTATGCAATCTGTATTGGAGTATTGCCATTAGTTCCGGGAATTTCTGAGCGTCGGGATCGTCCTCCATGACCAGTTGCCCCAGATTTTTACCGGGGAGGCGTTCCATTAGAAGAATTGGTCGCCCATCCAGCAGCTTTCCCTCGGAATCGATCAGCACCCGAGGTGCGAGATGCCCAGATTTGGCAGCTACGTTGTGAATCGTAGATTCGCGGATTACCCGCATCGACTCACGAGGGTGTCGGAAATGGCTCAGTACGAGTGATTGTGGAAACTCAGCTGGAGCGTTGCTGACCGCGAACTAGTACGTGTCGGTGTCGAATCCGCCTTGAAGCGGGATAAGTTCGGCATCCACGAGTTCGTCGTTTCTGAGCTCCTGTTTATTGTTGAAGTAATGAATTTAGTTCTTGAACGAGCGTGTGGTTGTGCGACATCTGGTGAGGCTAGGGTGAATCTTAGGGCGCAATGCACCACATGTTAAACAAAATGACCCTGCGTGCAGCAGGGTCAATGTTTGGCGTTGTGATCGGGAAATTAAACCTTGGCGGCGCTAACTGACAACCAAACTCGGGGAACAGTCTTGAGATTCATTTCGTCCCAGGTCTGTGCAAGTCCCTTTTGAAGTGCTCTGCGACCAACGTCGAGCGGAACACCAGGCATAACGCCTTCGATCCAATCGGAGAACCCTGAAATGTGATGCCATCCTTCGTGAGGAACGTCAACACGATTCAGATCGTTAACGAGAACCTTGAAGCCAGCGTCCTCTACAAGGTTGATGTAATCATCGGCGTTCAACTGAACCCGCGACTGCACCTTGGCGGTCTTCTCGGGAACCATTCCATGTTCTCGCTTGAGAATTCTCAGCGATCGCATCATCCACTTGCGGAAAAAAAGGAGGCTGTCCTCCGGGTGTGACCCTTCGAAAAATGAAGTGTTGAACGCAAAAATACCGTTGGGCTGCAGCTTGTTTTTGATCTGCCCTAGCAGTTCTTTTTTGTCTGGAACGTAGTGGATCGAGTTGCAGTAAACGATCGCGTCGACCTTTTCTTTAACAGAGCCAGTCAGGTTCTGAACCTCTGAGTGAACGTAGTTGATTGCAACGTCTTTGCGATCACCGATCTCTTCGGCGGCCGCTTTTAGGGCGGTGGTAGAGTGGTCAACAGCGTAAATGGCGGTGTTTTTTGCCGACTGTAGTCTTTCCAGGATCAGCTTAGTTATGCCGCCGGTTCCGCATCCAAGATCGACAATTTTTCGTTGTTTGCCAACTTCGGCAAGATCGAGCAGTCGTTCGTTAACCTTGGTGTAGAAAGTAAGGTTGGAGAAGCTCGTGAAGGAGTATTCTTCGCTCGCTGTGACCAAATTATTGCCTCGATATTTGCTGCGATCGCAGTACTTATTCCGTTGCGATCAGGATAGATCACCCAAGACTTGGAGTCATAACCGCCAAAGTCTATCAGAGCAAATGCCAACTAATTAGGATTTACACGTAGGTTGTTGACTAGACAATTCTCTCAATTAATCAACGTTTTTACCGCGTTTGCTTTTGGCGTGACGACTCTAGTTGCATGTGTCAGCGACAACGATGAAAATATTCCTTTAATTTTCGCCGCCGCGTCTCTTTCAGATGTCCTTGAGGATTCTGCCGAGTTGTATGAAAACGAGACGGAGAAACGAATCGAATTCAGCTTCGGTGGATCGCTAACACTGGCAAACCAAATTACACAGCTGGGAGCTCCAGCCGATGGCGTGTTTCTGGTAGGAGATACGGCAATTAGTCGGATTTCGGCTGCAGATATGCTAAACGGTGATGGCAACGGGGCGGTGCTTTTCAACCAGATAGCGTTGATCGGGACTAATAACTCGCTACCGTTAGAGAGTCTGACGGATCTGGCGGGCCGTGAAGGGCGAATCGCCATTGGTAACCCCGAACTAGCGCCGGCGGGCCACTACGCGAAACAGGCGATGATGAGTGCTGGTGTATGGAATCAACTTTCGGATCGTCTTGTGCTGACTTCGGACGTACGATCTGCGATGGCTGCTGTAACCTCGGGCAACGTCGATTTTGCGTTCGTTTATACGAGCGATGTCACTTCGAGCCAAAATAACTCGTTCAAGCAATTGACGGTCATTGAAGATGGATACGATCAGATTTTTTACACTTTTGCACCAATCTCTGGCGCTGCCAATCACCAAGCCGTAACTGACTTCAAATCATTTCTGTTGAGTTCGAAACAAGCTCAGGATATTTTCAACGCTGCCGGATTTCAGTGGAACGTTTTGTTAACGCGAATAACTGATACTGGCGGACATCACTGATGAGTTCAGACGCATCCATAATCGTACTTTCGTTCCAGATTGCTCTAGTTGCGACAGGCGTGACGTTGCCCGTTGGAATGTTGATTGCTTGGCTACTTGCGAGGAAGCAGTTTCACGGGAAGTTCGCCCTGGACGTTTTTGTTTCTCTGCCACTTGCGCTCCCACCCGTCGTAGTGGGATATGCGCTTCTATGGCTGGTTGGAACGCATTCCTGGTTCGGCAGCTTGGGTGAGTCTGTTTTCGGATCGACTCTCGCATTCACATGGATCGCTGCGGCGCTCGCGGCGGCTGTAGTTTCACTGCCGCTCGTTGTTCGGTCGTTCACCGCGGCATTGGCGGGTGTCGATCCTCGATTAGAAGTCGCAGCACGAGGTCTCGGCTCTGGTTCGTTTAGAACATTTTTTACGATCACGTTGCCGCTTGCTTATCGCGGGGTCATTGCAGGTGCTTTACTCGGGTTTGTTCGTGCGCTTTCGGAGTTTGGTGCCACGATCGTTGTCGCCGGTAACATCCCGGGACGGACACAAACCATTCCGGCTGCAATCTTCACGAGAATTTCTGCCGGTGATTCCGATGCTGCGTGGCGACTCACCATCGTTTCGATACTGCTCGGTGTCATGGCTCTCGCAACTCACAACTGGTTGCTTAAACTTTCCTCTACTGTTTCCAGAGATAGCAGTGAGGTCGGATGATGATTTCGTTTGACTTGAGGATCGACCGTCGCGGATTTTCCTTCGATGTGTCAGGACAATTCGATGAAGGCGTTACCGCGGTATTTGGCCCTTCAGGAGCAGGTAAGACGACGCTTCTGAATTGCCTTGCCGGTTCAATGAGACCTGACTCAGGATCAATTGAGATTGACGGTGAGAACGTCTACTCGAGTGCCGATGGAATTTGGGTGCGACCCGAAAAACGTCGGATCGGTACGGTTTATCAGGATGGCGCGTTGTTCCCTCACCTGTCGGTCAGGCGAAATATCGATTTTGGGTGGAAGTTGGTACCGGCGGAACAACGACGGCTCGACCCGCTGGAAATCGTAGAGCTGCTTGGACTTTCTGATTTGTTGGAGCGAATGCCATCCGAGTTGTCTGGTGGAGAACGTCAGCGAGTTGCGATTGCACGCGCCCTCGCGATTTCACCGAGGTTATTTTTACTCGACGAGCCACTAGCTTCACTCGACGTTGCACGTAAAGGTTCAATACTGAATTACCTCAAGCGCGTTCACGATGAGTTCAAAATACCGATGGTTTACGTTTCTCACTCGGTAACCGAAGTCGTGTCCATAGCTTCACACGCAATGCTTATCCGAGACGGAAGTGTCCTCGGATTCGATCGACCCTCCGCACTGTTATTAACCGCCGCTCTAGACGGATCGTCTGTTGAAAGATTTGAGAACATTCTCCATGGCGTTGTGGGGGAATCGACTGATCAATTAACTACCATCGAAATTGACAGGATATCGATATCGACTCGACACCAAAATAAAAACCCGGGAGAGAAAGTCGTCGTTTCACTAGGTGCCAACCAGATCATCCTCGCTCCGAGCGAGCCGAATCAACTTTCGGCAAGGAACGTTCTAAAGGGGCGAGTGAAAGAAATCTGGTCGAGCAACGGCAAAGTATTTGCTGAAGTAGACGTCGGACCCGAAATCATCGTAGAGCTAACCGAAAGCGCCCTGAACGAACTTGGAATCTCGGTTCGAAGCGACGTTTTTTTAATATTCAAATCAAGCAGCGTCGACGTGTTCGATGCGTAAGAAATCCACAGAAAAGTAAATGAAAAAATCTGTTTCTATCACTTTGATGGCGAGCTTATTGCTGGTGACGTTAGCGGCGTGTTCGTCAGATCCCGAACCGACAGCTACCCCGCGACCAACATCAACACCAGCACCTCCGGTGGGACTTGGTGCGGATCCAGTAATTCCGGACGCTGCTGAAGTCGACCGAAAAACTGCAATGATGCTGGGAATCGATCTTCACCCTCAGCTTTGGGAGACTCGACTAAGCAACAACTACAAGTTCGGATTTCAATAGACGGTCGGCGAATATGCGTACGAGCGAGCTAACGTCGAAGTGCGCGTGATTAAAACGAAGTCGATGACGTTTTGTGGGCGTCAAACGCTGAGAAGACTGACGGTACTGAGCCTGCTGGATTCGTGGTTACGGATGAGCCGAATGATGAGGACTACTACTGGATAGATGGTCTCTTTACCGTTATTCAAGAAGCGATCGAGGCGGATCCAGCTCGCGTGTCGTTAGGGTTTGACTCAGTATTCGGTTTCCCGACTTCGGCGGTCATCGAGTTTGCCCCGGATAGCGAACACAAAGACGTGGCGTTCTTTGCCGCTCAACTCGTTCCAATTCTAGGACCACCTGAGTGATCGTTAGGTAGGGAGGCTGACTGTGGAGATGGTGCGGCGTTATCATCCCAATGGAGGTGCCTCGACTCCGCTGTCGCTTCGCTCGGGAAATTGGAGAACAGCGCGGTTGTACGCCGGCGGCAGTGGAACTGTGAGCACTAAGCAATTGCAACCCACCCGATGACACCCCGATGAACATCGGGGTCAAGCGTCTGTGGTGATGAAATACGTTGGAAAGTCCACGCCATTCCCGACCCCCAGCCTGCCGTCCTTCGAGAACCTCGCGATGGCACCATAGTCCGAATCGTTTTCAGAGCCGTCATACTGAATGCATTTTCAGTATCTTCGTGGTGGGTTAATGGTGTTCGACTCGCAGATAAGGGCTGTAAGCAGAGCCGTCCCCACAACGCCCCACTCAACCGAGATGCCTCGACGCCCTGGTGTCACATAGATCGACCAAAACGCATTCACCGCACCGTGGATCCCGTTTCGTGCAGACTCTTGCCGCGTGTCCATCAAGCTGCGCGTGCAGTTCTCCCCAGAGCTCTACATCCGGCTTAAGGTTCGCTTCGAATATTTCCTGATAGTCCGAATACCGGTTGCCGTCGATTTTAATTCCGATTCGATCAACCACACGACGCGTATATGCATCCACCACAAAGCTCGGCTTTTTCGCTGCGTAAAGAATGATGTCGTCAGACGTCTCTTCCCCGATGCCGTAAATACCCAGTAATCTCTCTCTTAGTTCGGGTATCGAAAGCGCGAACAACTCAGAATCATTGCCATTGAAGTCCTCTACGACTACCTGCGCGAAGGCCTTTAGCTTCTTTGATTTCGTGTTGTAGTAACCGGAAGAACGAATAGCTTCTACAAGATCGTCAACTGCGCATTCGTGGATCGCTCTATATCCCCAAATGCCAGCCGAATTAAGATTTTCCAGGGCTCTCGAAGCGTTACGCCATGAGGTGTTCTGAACAAGAATCGCACCCGCCGTTATTTCGAAACCGGCATTGGCTCCGGCGTTGTGCTTCACCGGCCACCAATTGCGCAGCCCGTTTTGCTTCACGAGGCGTTCGTAGATTTCCGTCAAGAGCTTCGCAGTTGGGTTTTTCGGCATCTCTATAAGGTCAGCTTGCTTGGACGTATCAACCGCAGCAGCCCAGAGGATTTTCTCGTATCGAATTCGTCATAGATTATGAGATAATTTGATCGTTAAAAACGGTCCACCACCACGTTAGGAGTGCGCCCCTTTGCAAACGATGTTCGAGCGACTCGACACCGCTGCCCGAAAAATGGAAAGTTTCGTTTGCGTGGGACTCGATCCTACACCCGAGCGCGTCCCAATCGACGATGTTCTTGCGTTCAACAAGGCGATTATTGACGCGACCAAAGACGTCGTTTCAGCCTACAAAACCCAGTTTGCCTACTATGAATTGATGGGCATCGAAGGATTTCGGATCCTTGAAGGCACGATTCAACATATTCGAGATGTGGCGCCAGATCATGTAGTAGTAGGCGATGCGAAACGCGGCGATATTTCAACCACGGCAACTGCATACGCCACTGCACTTTTCGAAACCTGGGGTGTCGATATCGCGACTATATATGCCTACCAGGGAACCGATTCGGTCGAACCATTTCTTCAGTACCCGGGCAAAGGCGTCTACATTGTTTGTCGTACATCCAACCCTAGCTCCCGAGATATTCAGGACCTCGTTGTAGACTGTACAGATCAGAAAGTTCAGGTCTTTGATCGAGTTGCCGACATGGCTGATCTATACGCTGGATCAGAAAACGTGGGCCTCGTCGTAGGAGCCACCTACCCGGATGATCTTCGAGCGCTACGTATGAAGCATCCCGAACCCCACTTTCTTATCCCAGGTGTTGGCGCACAAGGCGGCGACGCCGAAGAAACCGCTAGGGCGGGTGCGAATGAACAAGGTGGCGGCTTCCTCGTGAACTCTTCCCGCGGGATCATTTATGCGTCGAGCAATCCTGAAGATTTCGACATCGAGGCGCGCAACGAATCTGAGAAACTCAAGAATCTGCTTAACAACGCTCTGAAACCGAATGGTGGTTTCAAAGCGGAAACCTTGACGTTCGAGTAGCTAAATTTCTGGTGTCGTATGCAAGGAACTCCGTTTAGAGTTGGTGACCGTATAACCCTCAAGAAGAAGCACCCGTGTGGAGGTTTCGAGTGGGAGGTCTACCGCATTGGCGCTGATATCGGAATGAAGTGTCTTACCTGCGAACGACGAATGATGCTTTCGCGCCGAAACGCAGAACGTAGAACGGTTTCCAGGGTTGCTGCACCTGATGGCGAAAATACTGGGGACTAAGCTAAAGGCCACTACCGGTGACGTTTCGTACCGTTGATATACGGCTTATCAGTGTAACCTGTAGCGACTGAACAGAGGACTGCCTTTGGGACGGTTCTAGCCGGCGCAGGAATGGAGGATCTCGACATGATGGAGTTAATAATTGACAGCATCCGGGTTAGCTTGCTTAACCATCAACGCGTCGTGATCTTGAAGCAGAAAGATATCGAACGCTACCTACCAATCTGGATTGGTCCACCTGAAGCTGATGCAATTGCCGTTAGGCTCCAGGAAGTTTCCGTCCCGCGTCCTTTAACGCACGATCTACTGCACAACACTATTAAGGATCTCAGCGGTTCCATCGATCACATTGTTGTATCGAGCATGGAGAACGACACTTACTACGCGACTATCGTGGTTCGCCAGAGTGACAAGATGGTGGAAATCGACGCTCGACCTTCAGATGCTCTGGCACTTGCTGTTCGGGCGGGAGTTCAAATATTTGCTACACCCGAGGTGATGGAACGCTGCGGAGTTCGCCTGGATAAGGAAAGCGGAGAGGCGTACGTCGGTGAAGACGAGCTAGGGGCAACCGCCAAAGCGACACCACGGAGAGCAGGTGGTCCTGTTGGTGAACAGGAACGCGAAAAGCTTTCGGCGTTCGCCGACTTCATCGAATCTCTCGATCTTGGCGACATGGATGATGAAGACGGCGGTCGCAAACCCGATGTCGACGAGCCTGTCGCGGGCGGGTAAGCCGTCTAGTTCACTTGTCCGATTGGCCCATTTAAGCCTCTGTTAATATCACGATTGCGCCGGTTGTCCTGATGTTTTTTGAACTGTTTCAGGGTTGTTTCACTGTAGGTGTCCACTTTCTGCGAAAAAACCACCAAAAATCCCGCTTAAAAACTTGAGCCTATTTCTTAAAAAAATTGGTTGGAATATGTTGCGATTGTGATAGCATGCACAAGCGGTCATTTGGAGCAGGGGATTTCCTGTGTCGGACGAACCAATGTCGCCAACCGAACCATCGGAACACACAGGCGAAACAGGGAGTTCAACAGGCGGTTCTACGGAACATGCTGATAGTGGCCTGCCCGCAACAATAAAGTTGCTTGGGAGAGTCAGTGGAATCGGCTGGTTTGTCGCCACCACTGTCGCCCTCGGAGCTTACGGCGGGTATTGGCTTGATCGACAATTTGAAACGGCACCCGTTCTCACTATTGTTGGGCTGGCGCTGGGTGTGGCAATGGCATTCGTTGGCATGATCCGGCTTCTCAGCGCGATTAGAAGTGGGCGGTAACTGCCAATAGAGAACGAAAGAGAATCAGGTACAGGCCGCTTGGGAAAGCTCCTATCTAGTCCCAAACTTCTTGTTATCGCCATCGCTGCCATTGTAGCGTTACTCGTTTCCGTAGGCGGCGGGGCACTTGGTGCATCCTTCGGTCTTGGATTTCTCGGCGGTCCTATTCCTTTTATTTCGATACCAGCCGAACGGGTCGCCTACATCGGTAGCTATCCTCTACTTAACTCCACCATCATGTTCTGGTTCGGTGGAATCATTCTTCTCTTTGTCGCCTGGCGAGCCGGTCGAAACGTAAAAGACGTTCCGTCTGGCTGGCAGAACTTCATGGAAGCCATTTACGAGTTCTTCAGTGGAACTGTTGATGGTGTGGCCGGGGGGGGGGCAAAGTCGGGTCGCCGATTCCTTGCCCTTGTATCGACCATCTTCATGGTTGTTGTAATCATCAACTGGGTCGGAATTCTTCCGGGTGTTGGCTCTGTAGGCCGAATCGAAACCATTGACGAATGGGTTCATCATCACATTCACGCCGTTGAAGAAGCTGAGCGAGAGAGTCACCCGGATTACAGTGACAAGCAGATCCACCAACTTGCGCTGATCCACTTGCTCGAAGAGCACGGTAATGATACTTTCGTTGCTTTCGACGGAAACTTCATCCCGCTAGGTCAGGGTGAACAAGCTCGAGTTCCTCTACACAATATCGTTACTTTTACTGACAAGGAACTCGACGATCTCGCCAAGAAAGTAAAGAACGACGAAGACGTATCTGACGATCCCGTCTACGAACGCATCGAACACGACATTCACGAAGGTGTCGTAAAAGATGTATTCACCTATGACGAGGGTGGATCTAACGAAACCGAGTACAACTTCACTGGTCAAACGGCCGGCCTTCTCGTCCCTTACCTACGTGGTGCTTCTACTGACATTAACACGACGTTGGCAATTGCAATCGTCGCTATGTTTACAGTCCAGCTCTGGGGCTTCCGAGCACTCGGTGTTCGGGGTTATGGAGGAAAGTTCCTCGTCAACCCGATCAAGCAGGGTCCGATTGCAACGTTTGTTGGAATCCTTGAAGCGTTTGGTGAGCTGACCCGAACTATTTCATTTACATTCCGCTTGTTCGGAAACATGTTCGCAGGAGAAATTCTGTTGATTGCGATGGCATTTTTGCTGCCGCTAATCGGAATCATCCCATTCATGGGTCTGGAGTTGTTTGTGGGCGTTATCCAGGCGTACATCTTCGCAATGCTCACTCTTGTATTTGGCGTCATGGCGGTCGCGAGTCACGGTGATCACGACAGCCACGCGGGGGGTCACTGAGAACAGCGTTCCTCTTAAATATGGCGTGGTGGGCGACATGAGAAATCGTCGTGGTTGGCCACCGACGCATAGAACGAAGTCACTAGGAGAAATCAGTTGGAAGCAGATGCAATAAAGCCTCTGGCAGCAGCAATCGCAATCGGTGTGGGCGCACTTGGCCCAGCTCTCGGTATCGGTCTGTTGGCTGGTAAGGCGATGGAAGCTCTGGGGCGAAACCCTGAAGCGACCGGTCCTGTTCAGCAGAACATGATTCTTGCCCTTGCGTTCGCAGAAGCTATCGCTATCTACGCGTTGGTTGTTGCGATCATCATCCTGTTCGTCTAATTCAATCGGAATCCGCGTGACTTCCCTGAGTCTGGGATCATCCCTAGCTCAGGAGAAGCTAGCGGGCCGGTGGCAGCGAATTAGATTCGCAGTCATACAGGAGTAGGCGGGTAAAGGAACGAATATGGATGCGCTTGGAATAACCGTTCAGCAGTTGCTAACTCAGTTAGTTAGCTTCCTGATCCTGTTCTTCATGTTGTACAAGCTGGCGTATGGCCCAATTATGGGCATGCTCGACAGTCGTGCACAGAAGATCAAGGAAAGTTTGGAAGCAGCAGAGACTGCGCGCCTTGAAGCGGCTTCTTCGGCGGAGCGAGTTGAGGCAGAAATTGCTCAAGCTCGTGTCGAAGGTCAGAAGATCGTTGTAGAGGCACGCGATGCGGCTTCGAAGCTCCGGGAGCAGGAACAGGGGCGCGCACGTGGAGAGGTCGAATCGATGCTCGAACGTGCCCGGACTGAGATCGCTCGCGAGAAAGAAGCTGCTGTTGAAGAGGTTCGCAAAGAGTTTGCGGGTCTTGCAATTACAGCCGCTGAAAGAATCGTTGAAGGAACACTTGATGCCGAGTCCCACTCAGGCCTTATAGACAAGGTTCTGGAAGAAGGACTTAGCGAGAGGAAAAACTAGAGCAATCCCTACTTAGGGCGCTCTGATTAGCAATGGCAGCAACCGGACGAAGATACGCACAGGCAGCTTTCGAGCTCGCTAAGGAACAAGATAAAGTCGACACGTGGTTGGAAGATCTCGATCGAGCTGGTGAAGTTCTCGGCGACTCAGATGTGCTCGCCTTTCTCGATGCACCTCAGTTGGCAGACAACGTCAAACTGGATGGTATCTCCAAGCTTTTCTCGGATGTTGATGTACTTGTAAGAAACACGGTGAACCTGATGACGGTAAACCGTGACATCACCAAATTTGCAGACATGCACCGTATGTTTGGTGAGATGGCGGACGAGTATAGCGGTATCGGAAGAGCCGAGGTGATTACAGCGGTTCCGCTCGACGACGAACGCCGCAGCAAAGTTGCTGAAGGTTTGGAGAACTTGGTCGGTAGAAATGAAGTGAAGATCACCGAGAGTGTCGATTCAGAAATCATCGGTGGAGTCGTCGCAAAAATCGGCGACAGGTTGGTAGATGGAAGCACGCGCACACAGTTACGGGCAATGCGTGATTCCCTCGCCGAAAGGCCAATCGATTAGCTAGTGGGGCCCCTAAAGGGGTATTTGAATAAGGCCGGTCGATAGGCCGGTTGAATATTTAGCGGGTACAACCCGGAGAGAGAGTCCAATGGCAGTACGAGGTCAGGACATAGCCTCAGTTATTAAGAGGCAAATTGAAGATTTCGGTGGTGACATAACGCAAGTTGATGTTGGAACCGTTGTTGAAGCAGCTGATGGTGTAGCACAGGTTCACGGTCTTTCGGGTGTCCGCTACTCCGAGCTTCTTCAGTTCCCCGGAGATATTTTTGGGCTCGCCTTGAACCTCGAAGAGGACAGGGTTGGTGCCGTGATTCTCGGTGACTACCTGAAGATTAAAGAGGGGGACGAGGTTCGAAGCACCGGTCGAATTATCGAAGTGCCGGTAGGTGAAGCCATGCTCGGTCGAGTTGTCGACTCGCTTGGTGTTCCGCTCGACGGTAAGGGTGCAGTTGCAACGACCGAGTCGTACCCGGTCGAGAAAATTGCTCCTGGTGTAGGTGCTCGACAGTCGGTTGACCAACCAGTTCAGTTCGGTCTCAAAATTGTTGACGCTATGGTGCCAGTCGGACGAGGTCAGCGTGAGCTCGTCATTGGAGACCGTGCTACCGGTAAGACCTCAGTATGTATTGACGCTCTGATCAACCAGAAGGACAGCGGAATCATCGGTGTCTATGTTGCAATCGGCCAGCGCGCTTCGAAGGTTGCTCAGGTAGTAACTCGACTCGAAGAAAACGGCGCTCTCGACAACACTGTTGTTGTTACCGCCAACGCTTCCGATCCTGCACCGATGCAGTACCTGGCTCCTTACGCTGGATGTGCAATTGCCGAATACTTCATGGCTCAGGGTAAAGATGTGCTGATCGTCTACGATGACCTTACTAAGCACGCTTGGGCATACCGTCAGATGTCACTGTTGCTCCGCCGACCACCAGGTCGTGAGGCATACCCTGGTGACGTTTTCTACCTCCACTCTCGACTCCTCGAACGCGCTGCTCGATTGAACCAGGAAGCTGGTGGTGGATCGATTACCGCACTGCCAATCATTGAGACGCAGGCTGGTGACGTTTCGGCTTACGTTCCTACCAACGTTATTTCGATTACCGACGGTCAGCTCTTCCTTGAGCCAGACCTGTTCAACTCTGGAATCCGACCTGCCGTGAACTCCGGTATCTCGGTTACCCGTGTTGGATCGTCTGCTCAGTTGAAGGGTATGAAATCAGTATCTGGTTCGCTGAAGGCAGAGATGGCGCAGTACGCCGCTCTTGCAACCTTCGCTCAGTTCGGTACTGACGACCTCGACGCCGTTACCCGTCGTCAGCTCGACCGTGGTGCACGATTTACTGAACTGCTGAAGCAGGATGAAAACTCACCACTGTCGGTCGAGGCACAGACTGCTCTGCTTTATATCGCTAATGAAGGCGCTCTCGACGATGTTCCGGTCGAGAAGGTTCGAGGTTTCGAAGCTCAGTGGCACGACTACGCCGCCGCAAACCTTCCTGACGTTCTTCAGTCGATCGCAGAAGCTGGCGACTTAAGCGACGAAAACAAGGGCAAACTTGATGAGGCTGTCGCTGCTTTCAAACAGACAGTCAGCCTCTAAGAAACCATCAGAGACTAGCGAATCAGTAGAGACAAGAATTGCCGAGTACTAAGGATCTAAGAGACCGAATCCGTTCGGTCTCGAATACAGCAAAGGTCACAGGCGCCATGCAAATGATTGCGGCGTCGAAGATGAACCGCGCACAGAATGCTGTACGCGAAGGTCGACCGTATGCTGACCGGATTCGAGACGTCCTCGGTGACCTCGCTGCGCTCGCTGCCAAAGATGAAGACGCTCAAACTGTAGATCTGCTGAAGGTTCGACCGGTCAATAAGACGCTTGTTGTTCTGGTCACTCCAGACAGAGGACTTGCTGGTGCGTTGGTCGGCAACCTCCAGCGTGAAACTGCAAGATTCATCCAGGGTATTGAGGGCGACTTTTCGATGATCGCTGTTGGTCGTAAGGGTGAACGATTCGTCGCTCGAACTGGCCAAGATTTGCTCGCAAGCTTCTCTGTGCCAGACCGACCAACTCTGGATGACACGGTTGCCATTGGTCGCATGCTCGTCGACGAATACTCCTCTGAGCGAGTTGACCGAGTTGTTTTGATCTACGCAAAGTTCATCAACACGGCAGTGCAGGAAATCAACGCTCGTCAGTTGCTTCCTGTTGAGCCACCGAAGCGTGATGAAGACGAAGTAGGCAAGCTAGAAGAACTTGACTACATTTACGAACCGAGCATTTCTGCAGTGCTCGAGTCGCTTGTTCCTCGATACATCGAGACGCAGGTGTACCACAGCATTCTCGAAGCGTTCGCTAGCGAACACTCCGCTCGGATGATTGCTATGCAGAATGCGACAGATAATGCAAACGAAATTGTTGAGGGTCTGACCCTCGACTTGAACAAAGCGCGGCAGGAATCGATTACTGCTGAGCTTCTTGACATCGTGGGTGGCGTGGCCGCCCTGGAAGGCTAATTAGAAAGAGCCGTCCGGGTAGGACGTGCCATAGAGATTCTTACGAATCCCAAGAATCAAGAAAGACCAGGAGAGCCTCAGTAATGGCTAAGGGCAGCAAAGGCAAAGTAGTACAGGTAATCGGAACGGTTGTGGACGTTGAGTTCTCAGCCGAAGAATTGCCTGAGATTTATTCAGCCGTCGAGCTTGAAAACGATGGTGGCAAGCTGGTGCTCGAAGTAGAGCAGCACGTTGGTAACAGCTGGGCACGATGTCTCGCACTTGGTGCGACAGAAGGTCTTGCACGAGGTACCGAGTGTGTCGACACCGGTGCGCCTGTTTCGGTTCCAGTCGGGACGAACTCGCTTGGTCGACTCATGAACGTCCTTGGCGATCCGATCGACGACGGTGAACCTGTTGGTGCTGACGCAGAACGATGGCCGATCCACCGCAAGCCTCCTACTTTTGAAGAGCAATCGGGTACTACCGAAGTTCTCGAAACCGGCATCAAGGTTATGGACCTGATCACTCCTTTCGCTAAGGGAGGTAAGGTTGGTGCATACGGTGGTGCTGGTGTTGGTAAAACAGTCATCATTACCGAGCTCATTCGAAACATCGCGCAGGAACACTCCGGTGTGTCCGTGTTCGCAGGTGTAGGTGAGCGATCTCGTGAAGGTAACGACCTCTGGCACGAGATGATCGACTACGGTGTTATGGACTCGACTGCGCTTGTGTTCGGTCAGATGAACGAGCCACCGGGAACCCGAGCTAGAATCGCTCTTACCGGTCTGACAATGGCCGAGTACTTCCGTGACGAAGAGAAGCGAGACGTGCTCCTGTTCGTCGACAACATTTATCGATACATTCTGGCCGGTATGGAAGTGTCAGCGCTTCTAGGTCGAATGCCTTCAGCTGTGGGTTACCAGCCGACTCTATCGACTGAAATTGGTGACCTACAGGAGCGCATTACGACGACCAAGGACGGTTCCATTACTTCGTTCCAGGCTGTTTACGTTCCTGCTGACGACTATACCGACCCTGGTATTGTCACAACCTTCGGTCATCTTGACGCAAACGTGTCGCTTGACCGTGCCCTTGCTGCGCAGTTCCTATTTCCGGCTGTCGACCCGCTCGCTTCGAACTCTCGAATTCTTGAGCCGGCTGTTGTTGGACAGGAGCACTACGACACTGCACAGGGTGTCCGATCTGTTCTTCAGCGATACAAGGACCTGCAGGACGTTATAGCAATTCTCGGTATTGAAGAATTATCTGAAGAGGACCAGATTACCGTTGGACGTGCGCGCCGCATCCAGCGTTTCCTGACTCAGCCTTTCTTCGTTGGTGAAGTGTTCACCGGTATGCCGGGTCGATACGTTCCGGTTGCTGAAACCGTTCGAGGCTTCCAGGAGATTCTTGACGGTAAACACGACGAACTGCCTGAACAGGCGTTCTACATGGTCGGTAACATCGACGAAGCTGTTGAGAAAGGAAAGAAGATGCAGGAGGAAGCTTCGGCAGCAAGTTAAAACTGGCTCCGAGCTTCTAAAGACATCGAACAGTCATGGCTAAACTTCAGTTAGCAGTTGTTACCGCAGAGGGAGAAAGCTTTTCTGGCGAGGTCGACGCTGTGGTCGCACCTGGTGGACTCGGTGAGTTCACAGTGCTCCCGTCACATGCTCGAATGATTTCGAGTCTTGCTCCAGGAATTCTACGATTCGATCAGTCGGGCGATTCAGTTTCACTTGCCCTGAGTGGTGGGTTCCTCGAGGTTTCTGACAACATAGTAACTGTGCTCGCTGACGCTGCTGAACGCGACGATGCAATTGATCTTGAGCGTGCGGAATCAGCTCTCGCTCGTGCTCAGGAACGACTGGCTTCGACTGAAGCAGATACTGACCTTGAACGAGCAATGGCAGCTGTTCGACGAGCACGTGTTCGAGTCAACCTGGGTCGTCGTCGACGCGATCGCGGCTTGAACTAGTCGACCTTCTCACTAATACGTGAATCACAAAAAGCCCCGGGAATCACGCTGGGCTTTTTTAGTCTCGGGGAGATTCCTTTCACCAATCCCGTTAAGCACTGCTTATGTTCGGTTGCCTGACGACATTTTGCGCATGATGGTCGCGACGTGATGTGCCACAGTTTTGTGACTAATGCCAAGTTCGCTCTCCATCTGCTTATTGCTGTATCCGGCTGCGATTAGCCGAGCCACCTCCAGCTCACGTTCACTTAGTGGAGCGTTTCACATGTGTGGCGCTGTATGACCGAAGACAATTCCTGATCTGTAAGCATGACCAGCGACTGGATATATGTATGTAGCTTCCAACTAGAACCTCTAGAGACTGGGCGTATTAAATCATGTCGATGCCGTAGTTCACACCCTAGGAGGGATTTTCGACTGGATTTACGAAATTGGTTTCGTAGAGCGCGCTGCTACAGCTGGACGTTGATGCACCGATTTGGTGTCGGTCCTGCCGGAGATTGGATCTCTTGACGCGCTTATTGCCTTTGCTAGTCGGCGTGACTGGTAAGTGGAGATTCCTACCTTAACAGAAGCTGTACTCACATTTTGATGTAAGCGGATTTATATAACCTGAAGGACCTTACTTGGTCGGTAAGACCATAGTTGCGTACTTTGGTAGTGCGTTTTTGTAAAACATTTTCGATGTGATCCTTTCTCTGAGTAAGGGTTAGGAAATGCGCCGTAATCGTAGATCTTCCGGGCATAGCAACCTAACGTAGCATTACCTTGTATAAGGGTTACTAACAAAAAATAGTTAGTAATTGGTGGGGCTAACCCCAAGAATATCCCGTCGAAGATTTATAGCGATGGGTTAACCGAAGCACTACCTGATGTAGTAAGTCATCGACTGGAGTGAGAGAACCGGATCAATACCTCTCACGGTCACGCCTTCTGGCACCTGTGGCGACAGCGGAGCGTAGTTCAGGATTGACTTTATTCCTGAGTCGACGAGAGCGTCAATTACTTCCTGAGCTTGATCAATCGGAACCGCAACGATACCGATTTTTATATCAAGCTCTTCTACCGTTTTCTTCAACTGAGAAATCGCTTTGACTTCTAATTCGGAGATAGTCTGACCAACAATATTGTCACTTACGTCGAATGCCGAGACGATATTGAAGCCTTCAGGGGTGAACCCCGGGTACGACACTACTGCTCGGCCGAGTCGACCCATACCAACAACCGCTGCATTCCATGTGTGGTTGAGTCCTAAAATTTCTCTGAGCTGGTTTTCCAGCATTTTTACGTCATAGCCGCGGCCTTGTTTTCCGAATCGGCCAAAGTACGAGAGGTCCTTGCGAATCTGGGCAGGAGTTATTTGCAGGTGGCTACCGAGTTGTTCTGATGAAATGACATCTTCCCCAGCGTTTGAAAAATGCGAGAGAAGTCGAACATATAAAGGAAGACGTTGGATCACCACTTCCGGAACCATGGAGATTGAAACGTCGGTTAACGATTTATTGTTCGAAGTTGTCATTTACCTCTTATAAATAGCCATTGATAATTGCAAAATTAGGACTGCGTGTTTTGTATCACAAAGCGCCGGGAATGGCATCTTCGATTCAGTTCGGGGTATGTATGCTGTTCGTGAGGATTAATTTCCGTAATTCCCAAAGGTGAGTTGATGAGTCTCCGAGAAGCAGGACGTATAGCGGGTATGCTGGGCATGGCCCTAACGTTTTTCGTTGGGGGGATCAGTGTTTTACTTGGATTAGTCGACACTTCACCGGAACAGAGTGGAAGCACACTTATCGTTCGAGGTCTGGTGTTAATTGGATTATCAATCGTCGCGGGATACAGTGCATCCCAGGCGATTCGTCGACCGAGTTACGCGTCTATTCAGTATGTTTTAGTCGCAGTTTTGGGAAGTATTGTCGCTTTTCGAAGTTTCTTTGCAGCAGCAGTTGTGCTCGCCGCCGCCGCCGCCGCCAGCTACTCGAGCCGCGATAAATAGTTTGTCTTCTGGCATAGCATTCAGTCAGCACCGTATGTCTCGTGACAACGTCAGAATTCGTTAAATAAAAAGACCCCGGTGGTGAACCAGAGTCTTTTTGTTTGCGTTCTGCTGTTGTTATGCAGCTGAAGTGGCTTCTTCCTTGCTCTCTGCCATCGCACGTCGAGCGGACTCCTGAGAGTCGACTGTGAACGAGCATTGAAGGCATGACAAGGTCTTGCTGTCCGGGTACACCACGAGCTCAATGTCGCCGTGGCACTTCGGGCATGCCTTTAAGTAAAGCACTTTACTTTCCTTTTTCTTCGTCCCCGCCTGAAGTAGGTCGGAGCGTCCTGACAAATTATGGTCCAGATTACGGTTACGAATCCTGTAACAGTATTCTTCCGTAAAACGATCCGGCGCAGATCATACTACGAAAAATCACCCCGATCAACATATCAAGGCTGGAATTCGTAATCCTTTGGTTAAACCTCAGTGAGTGCTCCGTGAATCAACTACGAATTCACCACATAAAGTTTACACGATCCGTATCAACTATTACAATACACGATGTATTATTTACCATGACTCGGTTAAGTCCTGACATCAGGAATTAAACAAATACTGTCGTTATTTCCGAATCGATTACGTAAACAGGTTTCGACTTTGACGCAAAACTTCGATCACCCATCTCGCAGGCCTGTAGGAGATTCTTCTCCAGGCCTTACCTGGTCGAGATCCGATAACTTGAACCGGTTACTCTCGGATCTTTTCGAAATCACTTCACTCGACGACGAAAAACGGCACTTGCCTGGGACTGGCTACGAATTAGAGTCGTCGCGACCCCGACCGCATTCACGGCGCGAGCCTTCACCTCAAAGTCGAATCGCAGGCGTGTACGTGATTAGTGTCGCTGCTCGATTGGCAGATATGCACCCACAGACTCTTCGCAAATACGACAAAGAAGGACTAGTCAGACCTCAACGGTCAGAAGGTAGTCGTCGGCTTTATTCGGATTCGGACGTCGAACGACTGCGAGTGATACGTCGGCTCGCAGATGAGCTGGGATTGAACCTAAATGGGGTTGGCTTAGTGCTCGATCTGGTGAGATCATTAACGGATATCGTCTCATTACTCGAGAATAGTCCAGAAGTATCTGAAACCCGATCCGCCAAGGTAGCAGCCGACGAGTTGCGACAGATACTTGCCTATGTTGGTGCCAATTAACTGATTTATTGGGCACTGAAATCATAAATATTCTTACTCACTAACAATTCAACAGAAGAACATTGTCAGAAAAAGAAAACAAGATTTCCCAGGACGAGGTTGTGGAAGACAAAATAGTTGTGGATTTCGACGCAAACTCCGAATCTGAAGATGCTGGGTCAGAAGCCAACGATGAGCTCGCAGATGCGCTCCGTGAGAAAGACCAGTTAAAACGACTGGCCCAAAGAGCACAGGCTGATCTGGTCAACTACCGTCGGCGAATCGAAGGCGAGCAGGAGTCATCCCGCCTTCGAAATCAGCAGCGAATCGTACTGAAGTTCGCAGACGTTATTGATCAACTCGATGTTGCTCTAAAGACAGAGGGTGCTGAGTCAGCGGATTCTTCATGGTTTGAGGGTGTTGAAGCAATCTACAAAAACTTCGTTAGTGCTCTGGCTTCAGAAGGTTTCGAAAAATTTGAATGTGTCGGAGAAGAGTTTGACCCACGTAAGCACGAGGCGCTTCTATCCAGTCCGTCCCCAGATCACGAGCCAAATACAGTGATTACCGAACTTCGACCCGGGTACATGAAGAATGACGAAGTAGTTCGACCTGCGCAAGTGCAAATCGCAGTCGCTTTACCCGATGCATCTAAAGGTGACAACGAAGGCTAGTTACGAATTCGTTCACCCGAACCGAATTCACTCAACCAATCAATTTTTTAACAGCTAAATCGAAAGTTTGGATCCCGAGATGGGGTCCAGTAGGTAATAAGGAAACCCTAAAGAGCAATGGCAAAGGTTATTGGAATCGATCTCGGTACAACCAACTCCGCAATGGCGGTTATGGAAGCCGGAGAACCAGAAATCGTAGAAAACGCTGAAGGACGTCGAACGACTCCCTCGGTTGTTGCTTTCAACTCTAAGACTGACGAACGTTTCGTTGGTGAGCTTGCACGTCGCCAGGCGATAACGAACCCGGAAAACACTGTCTACTCGGCAAAACGGTTTATTGGTCGACGCTTCGACGATGCTTCAGTCCAAGCCGATGCATCAAGCGTTTCATTCAAACTTGCTGAGCTTGATGGCGGGGATGCCGGAATCGTTTTGGATGGCAAGACGAGTCCTCCTGCGGAAGTATCAGCAATGGTTCTGCGCAAGCTCAAGGAAGACGCTGAGGCGAAGCTGGGAGAGTCCGTGGATCAGGCGGTTATTACCGTTCCTGCTTATTTCAACGACGGTCAGCGTGAGGCGACGAAAATCGCCGGACAAATTGCCGGACTAGAAGTCCTTCGAATCATTAATGAACCAACAGCAGCTTCTCTCGCTTACGGTCTCGACAAGGAAGGCGAGCGAACAATCGCCGTTTACGATCTTGGAGGTGGAACGTTCGACGTAACGATTCTCGCTCTGGGTGAAGGCGTTTTTGAGGTCAAGAGTACCAACGGTGACACTCACCTTGGTGGTGACGATTTCGATCTCGCGTTGGTCGATTTCCTCGCAGAAGAATTCAAGAAAGAAAACCTTATCGACCTGCGAGACGATGTTTCGGCTCATCAGCGACTACGAGTAGAGGCAGAACGTGCGAAGATTGAGCTTTCGTCGGTTGCTTCTACCGAGATCAACCTGCCGTTTATTTCCGCAGACGCTTCAGGTCCGAAACACCTCCAGAACACTCTAACCCGTGCAAAGCTCGAAGAACTTACAGCTTCCCTGGTGGAGCGAACTATTGCCCCAACAAATGGAGCACTTAAAGACGCAGGCATAGGCTCTGGTGAAATCGACGAGGTAATCCTCGTTGGTGGAATGACTCGAATGCCGTCCGTTATCGAAACAGTCACGAAGCTATTCGGCAAGGAACCAAACCGAAGTATCAACCCTGACGAGGTCGTGGCTGTTGGTGCCGCAATACAGGCAGGTGTACTGCAAGGCGATGTCAAAGATGTTCTCCTTCTAGATGTCACACCTCTTTCGGTAGGTATCGAAACCCTCGGTGGTGTCCGCACGGCATTGATCGAGCGAAACACGACAATCCCAACTTCGAAAACGGAGACATTCACAACCGCAGCAGACAACCAGTCGAGCGTTGAAATCCACATCGTGCAGGGTGAACGAGAAATGGCTGGTGACAATACATCCATTGGTCGATTCAATCTTGACGGAATTCTTCCCGCTCCTCGGGGTGTACCGCAAATTGCGGTTACGTTCGACATTGACGCAGACGGAATCTTGAAGGTGTCGGCAAAGGACACGGGCACTGGCAAAGAACAACACATCACGATTACTGGTCGATCAGGCATGGACGATGCCGAAGTTGATCGCCTGGTGAAGGAAGCCGAGGAAAACGCTGAGGCTGACAAGGCAAAGCGTGAAGCTGTAGAGACATGCAACGCGGCCGAGAGTGCGGTATTCCAGGCTGAGAAGATCCTGAAGGACGATGGCGACAAGATTCCCGAAGACGTTAAAAGCGATGTTGAAGACAAAGTTGCCAGGGTGAAAGAGGTTCTCGCTGACGAAGCCGCTGAAACCGCTACGATTGCGACTGCAACAGAAGAGCTTCAAACGGTGCTACAGGCTGTCGGACAGGCGGTTTACGAAGCAAACCAGGCAGCTGGAGGCGAAGAAGCCACTGTCGAGGGCGGAGATCAGGCATCTGCCGATGACGCTTCGGACAGCGATGATGACGACACGGTCGAGGGTGAATTCCGCGAGGTGTAGTTTCACCTCTTCCTAAATTTTCGTTCCAGCGACGTAAAGAACAATTTGAAAGCCTCACCGTATTTCGGTGGGGCTTTCTTTTTTCCTGATAGAAGCGATAACTCAACGGCAAGACACCTGAAGCTCTAAGTTGGTAAAGTCCACGGTCATGAGTCAGTCCGCATTCATAGGAATCGACGTGGGCACATCGTCGATCAAAGTCATCGCTGTTGGTCCCGACGGGAAATTGCTTGCGTCATCGAGTAGTCCGATGACCGTCGACGTAAAGCGTCCAGGTTGGAGCGAGCAATCACCAGAGGACTGGTGGCGTGGGACATGTTCCGCAATTCAATCGGTTTTGGCAGTTTGCGATTCGCCCGAAATACTCGGAATAGGACTTTCCGGGCAAATGCACTCGCTTGTTGCTCTGGACGACGTCGGTCAAGTGATTCGACCTGCGATTCTCTGGAACGATGTGAGGTCGAGCGCAGAAGCGGAATACGTCCGATCGGTGGTGGGCGATCAAACGCTTCGGAGAACCGTCGGAAATCCTGCACTTGAAGGGTTTACTGTGACGAAGCTGCTCTGGTTGAAGAACAACGAATCTGGTCACTACAGACGGGTTTCCAAAATTCTTCTCGCCAAGGACTACGTTCGCTATCGTCTCACTGGCGAGATGGGGATCGAGCCATCCGACGCCTCGGGAACCCTGCTGTTCGATGTTTTCGAGAACGATTGGTCTGACGAAGTTTGCAGTCAACTTCAGATTGAAAAGCAAATATTGCCACAAATCGTTGGGTCTGATGAAACTGTCGGCTACGTCACGACTTCAGCCACAGAACAAACGGGACTAAAGAAAGGTGTCCCCGTAGTCGGGGGCGGTGCCGATAACGCTTGTGCCGCGACCGGAGCCGGTGCTGTTTCTGAGGGAGACGTTCTTTTTACGATCGGGACCTCAGGCGCGGTAGTGGCACCAATTTCCAATCCGGTTACTGACCCTGGAATGCGTATCCACTCGATGCGACATGCCATTCCGAATACCTGGTATTTGATGGGCGTGGTGCTTTCGGCTGGCGTAGCTCTCGACTGGTGGCGACGTACTTCAGGTGCGATTCAGTTCGATGAACTGGTCGCCGAAGCCGCCACTGTCGAACCTGGTGCCGACGGAGTTACGTTCCTCCCATATCTGACCGGAGAACGTACGCCTCATGCCGACGCAAATGCCAGAGGAGTGTTTTTTGGGATGCACGGAGGAACGAGGTGTGCCCACATGACTAGGGCCGTAATGGAAGGGGTGTCATTCGCACTTCGTGATTCTCTGGAATTAATGAACAATCTTCATGTTGTTCCCGGCGACGCGATTGCCGTTGGCGGAGGATCTACCTCAACTACATGGCTTCAAATGCTGAGCGATATCGTTGATCTGCCGCTCCAGACTGTAGGGCCGGCAGAAGGAGCGCCGCTCGGTGCCGCGATGTTGGCGAGTGTTGGTACAGGGCATTTTGCTTCGGCGAAAGATGCAGGCGACTCGTGGTTGCACAGCGAATCTGTAGTTGAGCCGAATCCTAAAAATCGCCAGACGTACGATGACGCTTATGCGCGCTTCAGGAACCTCTATCCCGCGTTACAGCAAATGTTCGCTTCGGCAGCGGAATGAGCGCTTTTACAAGCCGAACTTTGGAAAGATCAGCGTCCTGACTTGGTCTAACGTTTGATCGTTGTGCTTTTGGATTTCTCTCAGGTAGTGGGATTTGGTCTGTTGCGGCGGAACGTCGTCGAACGACGTCACATTCTGTAGTGAAGTGAACGACGAGGGGACGGACTGTGGAAGTTCTATATTCGCCATCGTGGCGAGTGCCATCGTCCACGCACGAGCAACGGCTGACATGTCGTATCCGCCACCACCTACCGCGACCCACTTTCCGATTTCATTCGCCACCTCCCCGAGCTTTTTAACCGCCAGATTAAAGCCCTGGGTCGTGAGCGAAAGATGGGTTATTGGATCGTGAAAATGCGTGTCGATTCCGAGTTGTGTGAACAGTACATCAGGCTTGAACGCACGTACCAGCGGAGGAATCACTACATCGAACAATCGGTGCCATTCGTCATCCTGCGTATACGGAGCCAGTGGGACGTTAACTGAGTACCCGGTTCCATCGCCGCTACCGATTTCCTGTACAAAACCAGAACCGGGAAAGAGCCATTGGCCTGACTCATGTACTGAAATCGTCAGCACTTGATCAGAGTCGTAGTGTCCAACCTGAACTCCGTCTCCGTGGTGACAATCAATATCGATATAAGCGACTCGCAGCCCCGCTTCGACCATTGCATTCATTGCGATCACCGCGTCGTTGAATACTCCGAAACCGGCTGCACTTCTTGGCATGGCGTGGTGATGCACACCACCTGCAGGAGCAAACGCTACATCGACTTTTCCCGATGTCACTAACTCGCTCGCAGTAAGGGTCGATCCGACACAAAGTGCGGTCGTATCGTACATCCCCGGACGAACCGGATTGTCTGACGTGCCAAGTCCAAACTCCATCATGCCGGGTGCGATCGCGCCGTCCGAGATCGCTTCAACAATCGAAACGTACTCAGGATCGTGGCTCGATTCGATTTCCTGTCGAGTGGCGATTCGAGGTTGCAGAGACGAAATATTAGGGCGAGTCAGCAAGCCGCTTGCTGTCATTAACTCCTTCATATGGTGGAGTCGAATCGGCCGAAGTGGATGTTCAGGCGATAGTTGATACTGCGACAGTTCGTCGGTGTAAACGAACGCTGTTTTGGGCTGTTGACAGTTGGTACTCAAGTGGTATCCCGGGGGATAAAAATTCTGCGCTAAGACTTACGCTTCGGCATTCTACGCCGGGATGTGAAAAGCCATACACCCGTGATTGTCGACAAACCAATTATGACCGCAGCAACTGCCCAATTGGGATCCGAGTTCCCAGACGAGGCAATACCAGACGAGCTATCCTGTGATTGTGAAATTGTCGTTGCGGTCGGTGCCACGTTCTGTTGTTCGACGGCGCCAGTGTTAACGTCTCCAGTGTTCAAAGAATCGTAGTCGATTAGCGGTACGGGAGTATTCGCTGTGTCGTATACGGTCCCACCCGTTTCGGGTGTGGCAGAAGCCAGAGCGAGAGCTGGCGCACCGAAAAGTTTGCGCCAGTCGTTTTCAACCTCAGAGAGAGGTGCGTCGAAGACGATCTCAAACGCATCTTCCAGCTCTCGGCCTCGGTTAATCAAACCCAGTAGATCGGCAATGTGTGCGTGACTGTGCTTTTCGACCAGGTATCCAACGAAGGCACCCACTTGTGGATAGAAGATTGCGACATCACGACTTTTTCCGGGGATCGTGTTCATGTGGGTAAGCGACAAAAGTTCATTGGGATCCACCGTGGCTCGCAATCGTTCGTTGGAAGGTTCAGACGATCCGTTTTCCAGAAATCGTGCGATTCCTTCGTCCAACCATGAAGGTATGCCGCTCTCAAAAGCTGAAGATATTGCCTCGTGTGTGTACAGGTGAGCCAGTTCGTGGGCGAACGTACTCGTGTTCATCCGACCTTGCACAAAGAGTCTGTACTGCGGTTTAGCAAAACCAGCAAAAATTCGTTGGTCTTTTGCTGTTTGGCTAACAGGAGGGAATGAGGGTGTTGCGTCCTGGATAGTCGGAAAAACGATCGCCTTTAAGTCTGGGGGGTCAGTCACACCCGTCGTTGCTTCGATGGTCGATATACGGAAATCAATGGCTTCGATCAGCTCGTCAACGCGATCACGTGAAACCCCGTAATAAATGACCGTGTAACCGTCGCCGGGAACACGCTGCCAGTCCCTCGCAGGATCGAGATATTCGACAGCCTCGGGTGATGGAAGACGTATCGAATCTCCACCTACATTAGTCAGTTCGAATTCGATATCGAATTCTACGCCGGGCGGGTAATAGGAGCCAGGACCCGTAGGAATTTCAAATTCAACAGAGAGTTGATCGCCGATTGCTCCCGAAGTAGCACCGTGAGCCAGGGAGAATTCCGGGTACAAGTATGACCAGATCGTGCTGCCACCACGTGGTCGAAACAATGCGCGCACAGACTCGCTGCTTTTGGCATCCAAATTTAATTCGCCTGTACCGATACTTGCCGTCACCGAAATCTTTTCACCGTAGTCGATTTCGATTTGCTGGTCGATGATCATGGGTGCTGTGTGGGAATTAGCGGTTGCGTTATCTGAAGAAATGCCAAAGAAGAGCGTCATCACGAGCACAGTTAATGACACAACACGAACACCTAAACGGCTGGCTGGAAGCATCTGTAACAAAAATTTTGGCATCAGTTAACTACAAAGATATACGTGATCTCTCGAAGAACGGTCTCTACTGATCCCGCAATTTTGAGCCGATCGATGAGATCAGATTGAACTAACCGAAATTCTTCCGGCTCAGTTAACCTAGTCGCCGAAATATTTCTCTACTGAATAGAGACTAGGTATTTGGTTGCGATTTTCATGGTCGCGTAGCCACATTAGTGAAAGCAGAATATGCGTTACTACCAGTACTTACAGAACGGCACCAAGCACGTTGGTGTGGAAGACGATGCCGGAAAAATCACCGATATGACGGCGCTCAATTCGCAGATCGGCTCAACCCTTGATCTGTTCAATGTCGCCTCTATTACTGGATCGGATATCGATTCAGTAACTCGCGGCATACTGGCTGCCAATCCTGGCGCAGAGACGGTTTCCGCATCTGAATTTTTCGATGGGGCAGAGCCGGGTAAGCATGGAGCAACCCTCTTACCGCCGGTCGATGCTCCTGAAGTTTGGGCTTTCGGTGTCACATACATGGACTCGATGCGGGAGAGGCAGGCCGAAAGCGGCTCACCCGATGTGTATGGAAAGGTTTACGACGCTGATCGACCAGAAGCATTCTTCAAGGCAACTCTCGATCGACTTCAGTCACCGTTCGCTGACGTGGGTATTCGAGCCGACTCGGGATGGGACGTACCCGAACCTGAACTGGCATTCGTAACTTACGGTGGAAAGATTGTCGGCTACACCTGTGGCAACGACATGAGCAGTCGAACTATCGAGGGCGAGAACCCTTTGTATCTTCCTCAGGCGAAGGTTTACGACAAGTCCGCGTCCTTGGGGCCAGCACTCGTATCTAAAGAGTCGATTGGAGACGCACAGCAGCTGGGTGTCACGCTCGTCATCGAACGTGACGGCAAGGAAGCATTCCAAGGTCAAGCCAACACGTCGGAAATGAAACGAGACTGTGAATACCTCGTCGACTGGCTCGTTCGCCACAACACAATTCCCGACGGGACATCGGTCATGACCGGGACCGGCACAATTCCGCCTCCCGAGTTCACGTTGACTGAAGGTGATGTTGTTCATATCACGATCGACAAAATCGGAACGCTTACCAACACGGTTGTTGTCGTTTAGATTAGTACAGCTAAATCGCGCTGTCGTTTCACTGGCAATGGCAGCGTTGTTTGCACTGAGATTCGGTATCGATTCCGCCGGATCCGTACCGAAACCGACGCTGGCGCCAACTTCGGTTCCTCAGACTTTTGTCCGTATCACGGTTACGCCAAAACCAACCGAAACACCGACACCCGGGCCCGAGCCGACAGCAACGATAGACCCACAGTCGATCAACCGCGGCCCCCGGAATTCCCGGATTGGATTGATCCTAATTTGACCGATGAACGACCTAAAGACGAGGTAATCTTCGAAGGTTGGACAAAGAATCTGGAGAACACAGCCATTGTTCGAGGTGACGACGGTATTCCCACCCATTTTTTTTGCTCGAACGGGTTAATCATGTACGGAGATGGAGTACACGAAGCACTGGAGAATTGGCGCATCTATCGTTCCCCTGCTATTGGCTCCTAATATTGGGGTACCGTCAACGTGAGGGTCGACATCTATTAGGGTCGATGGGAAGGAAATTCCTGGAACATGCTGACCCTTGTTCGCAATGTCGGAAAAGTATTCTTTACCAATAATCTGAACCCTGGTGAGTTGCGAATCGAACGAATCGAACGTTGCCTCTCGCGTCTTTAAGTTGCGCAAGTTTTCCGGTAGTAGCGCTAATCAGCGCACAATGAAGATGTTTCACGAACCGAAACCATGCGCACGGCGTAAACTACAGCACGCATTATTTTGCACCATGACCGGAGTGCCAATTGGCGATTGAGAGTCAACCAAGAGTGACAGAACCTTCAGGCTCGATGGATGTAGCGGCGGTCCAGCATCTGGCTACCGGAATTCGCGAATCAGTTCAGCGAGTTATTGTCGGCAAAGCGGAAACTATCGATATTGCCGTACTGGCTCTTCTGTGTCGTGGTCACGTCCTGTTGGAAGACGTCCCAGGTACTGGTAAAACCACCCTCGCTAAGGCACTGGCAAGCTCACTAGCGTGTGACTTTGGTCGGATTCAATTCACACCAGATCTGGTTCCGGGTGATGTTCTTGGTGTGAGCTTCTATAACTCAGCGAAGGGAGCGTTCGAGTTCCGAAAAGGTCCGATCTTCTCCCAGATTTTGCTCGCTGACGAAATCAACAGGGCGACACCAAGAACACAGTCTGCGCTACTCGAAGCGATGCAGGAACGACAGGCATCGATTGATGGAGTAACCAGCTCACTGCCAGAGCCATTCATGGTTATGGCTACCCTCAACCCGGTCGAAATGGAAGGGACATTCCCACTGCCTGAAGCCCAGCTCGACCGCTTTATGTTGCGAGCGACTCTGGGGTACCCCGACCGCAGCGAAGAGTCGTCAATGCTCGATCGCTTCCGCAATGGTGACGATCCTGACGCAATTGAGCCATCTAAAACTGCGGAAGATCTTATCGCCGCCAGGTCGGTGGTAGATAACGTCACCGTGAACGACACGGTTAGAGATTACCTGCTCGAAATAATCAGCCGAACTCGCGAGAGCAACAACCTCCGGCTCGGAGCAAGCCCTCGAGCATCGCTCGCCCTTCAACACGCTGCACAGGGTTGGGCAGCCATGAACGGTAGGGCATTTGTTCTTCCCGACGACGTGAAATACCTTGCTATGCCCGTTCTTGCACACCGACTATTGGCGGAAACAACAACACAGCTTCGTGGGCAACCAACCGCGCAAATCGTTTCAGAAATCGTAGAATCTACCCCCGTACCGATAGAGCGAGAGTAGTGGGTATGTACGGAGTCTGGATGTCGCAGGGTCTCGAGGCGAAGTACCGGCGTCCCGATCTGAAGGCCTCGGGAGCCAGAACTCTAAATCCCCTCGGAGAGCTTTTCGTACTGCTCTTGATCGTCGTGGTGATGGTCGGGGCGGTTTCACACGAAATGTTGATCAGTGCCGTTGGTGCTCTGGCGTTTGTCGTAGCAATGGCGTCGCGTGTGTGGGCAGCTCTCTCAATGGAAGAAATAACCATTGATCGCACAGCATCGGTTGACCACGCGTTTCAAGATGACGAAATCGATATCACATTCACTATCGAAAATCGGAAGCCACTACCGGTTCCGTGGTTAGAGATTAACGAGTACGTACCACGTGGACTGTTAATTGAAGGGCACAACGCTGTTGAACAGGCGTATCTGGGCGGATCAGAAATCAAAGCCTCGGCATCGCTCGGTGGATATGAGCGAGTCAAGGTTAAAAAAAAGGTAACGGCACTGTCTCGTGGCACTTATCGGCTCGGTAAAACACGACTTCGAAGTGGTGATCTTTTCGGACTTTACCCGTCTGAGGCGACACTCGAACATACGCCATGGTCGATCTATGTGTATCCGACGATAAAACCTGTCCCAGGCTTTTCGTTGCCGGCGAGGCGACCAATTGGTGATTCGATGTCACGCGATCGACTCTGGGATGATCCCTCTCGCCCCGCAGGAGTGCGTGAGTATCGGCCGGGAGATTCGATCAAGCGCATCGATTGGAAGACGACCGCGCGGCGCGGAGAGATGTTCGTTCGTCAGTTCGATCCCAGCGTGTCAGAGCATGCGGTAATTTTTGCTGAGGCCGTAACGACTGACGTTCCGTGGGAAGGTTATCGATCCGATGTACTTGAAGGATCTATGACCGCCGCTGCGTCAATAGCCAACCACGCGTTGGATCTCGGATACAAGGTTGGGTTGGTTACCAACGGTGTGAGCGCAATGTCCGCTTCACATGCAGTCGTTACACCCGGGAGTGGAGCTTCTCAGCTGACTACTCTTCTTGAGTCGCTTGCGATGGTCCATCCGATCGGAGTCAGGAGCCTTGACGAATTTGCCAGGAGTCGACGTGGTGCGGTGCCGCCAAATTCGACAATCATTCACATTGGCGGAATTTACCACGCGCGAACAATGAATTATCTGATGGGACTGCGACGGACCGGGCATCCAGTCATCATGTTGCACACGGGCAGGGAAGAGCCACCTGACTATCCTGCGTTCGAAGTGCGAGACGGTCGAGCGATGTTCCTTGAGTCGGCAGGCACCACAGGAACCGCAGATTTCCGTCGTCCTGGCGGTTCAGCACATGAATGGGGCGAACTTCCTATTTCTGACTCAGTCAACGGAAGTGAGCAGCGTTAATGCGGAACTATACGGCAATATCGTTCGCTTCCCTCGTAGTTGTCGAGAGTATCTGGTGGTTCTCCTTGCTTGCCGTTGTCGGAGGTATGTTCGGTTTAGGTGGGTCGCCGTTGCCGTGGGGTTCGGTACTCATAGTGCTGGCGGTCGGAGTGTTTGCAGCCTGGATTTTTGGCGGTGGCAAAGGCGCCGCCGCGACCATGGCGATTTATCAAGGCGCAGTCGCTTTTGTTGCTGTCTATCTCGCTCTCGCTACAGTTACAGTAACCGATTCATGGTCATTCAAGCCCGCCTGGCCTGTCGACACGTTCGGGGGGACGTATGGAGCCGAAGGTGTAGTAGACGTGATTCTCGCAGTCATCGCTGCTGTCTGGTTTTGGTACCGAGCGCAAAGCATGTTTGTGGAAGGCGGATTAGCTCGTCGGCTGAGTCGAGCGTTCAAGATCGGAACCGCGTTTATAGCCATTGGTTTGCTTGTTGAGTATGGCGCGATTCGCTCTGACATAGGCATATCACCATTGATACTGCCGTTCTTTGGCGCCGCTTTAATTGGTATGGCAGCTTCGCGAATACCTCAGTCGGAATCGAATAGCCAGGCTTCGTGGCCGATTGTGATAGCGGTTTCTGTTGGAACGATCCTCGGGCTAGGTGCGATCGGCGGCGTACTTACCGGTAGATACGGCGACGTTGGCGTACGTGGACTGGTGAACCTTTGGGGTGCGTTTGTTGACGCGATGTTGTGGATTCTCCGCTATCCGCTCGAATGGATTATGACGGCCATATGGAACCTGATTCTATGGCTCCAGAGTTTGTCGGAGCGCGATGAAGAGGGAGTCGAACAGGAACCACCGGGTCCCCTTTCCGAAGAAATGGTCAATCCAGCCGTCGAACGTGCGGAGGATGCCACGAACTTCGCTATCGAAGCACTCCGATGGCCACTTTCTATTCTCTTGCTTGTTGTCCTATTTTTCGTTCTCGTATTCGCATATCGCAGGTTTTCAGCTCGTCTTGGCGAAGAAGAGGAGGCCGATCGCGAATCGATCCGAGGAGACGCCGACGCTAGAGCCGATATGGCGAAGTTGCTGACGAATCTGCTTCCAAGCTGGGCACGCAGTGGAAAGAAGCGATCCCTATGGAAGTGGCCGGAAGGAGAGGTGGGAGTTGCCGAGGCATTCCTTCTTTATTTCGACACTCTCACGCACGCAATAAAGCGAGGAATGACCTACGAACCTAACGAGACGCCAAACGAGCGGATGGACGCTCTGACTGTGTTCTTGCCCGGAGCTCCGGTCGGAGCGATTACTTCGACGTTCAACGCTGCGTGCTACGGTGCGGTTCCGGGCGATATTGACGAGATCGCTCAGCTTCGCCAGCAGGTTGAGCTTGCTGCCAAGAAGCCGAAACCAGGAGACATGGACTAGTTTTTGCCGAACGAAACTAGTGGTGTCTGATCGGCTCAGGGAGTGTAATTACCCGTAGTAGGTTGGTCGTGCCAGGGACGCCAATTGGAAGACCTACGACCGTTACGACTACATCGCCTTCTTTGGCGATTTTAGTTTCCAATGCAAGGTCCGATGCTGCATGGAACATCGCCTGTATTTCGTCGTACTGATCGACTGTTACCGGGATTACTCCCCAACGAAGTGCGAGCTTGGCACCGGCCGAGAAATCTGGCGTCAGCGCCAACAATGGAGTGCGGGGTCTATACGATGCGACGCGACCTGCGGTACTGCCGGATTCGGTAAATGCAATGATCGATTTGGCGTTGAGACTTGCGGCGACAACACCAGCGCTGTGGGCGATTGCGTCGTCTACAGCCAACCCACCCTTAGAAGCCACGTCCCGTCGTCGATCTGCTAGTTCTGAATATTCAAGATACTGTTCGGCGCGCTTGGCGATCTTAGTCATTGCCTGAACAGAGCGGAACGGGTGTTTTCCGACCGAGGTTTCTGCCGATAGCATGATTGCGTCTGTACCGTCGCGCACGGCGTTGTAAACGTCGGTCACTTCAGCTCGAGTCGGTGATGGCGACTCGATCATAGATTCCATCATTTGCGTAGCAGTTATAACGGGCTTGCCGCTTTCGTTTGCCATTCGAATGATGCGTTTTTGGACTGAAGGAACGCGCTCAAAGGGCAGTTCGACACCGAGGTCACCTCGGGCCACCATTACCGCATCAGATTCAACAAGGATTTCCTCAAGGTTATCGACAGCCTGTTGAATTTCGATCTTCGCTACGAACTGTGGAGTGACACCTGATTCAGCAAGCTGTTTGCGCACACGATTAACATCGCCACCGTCCCTCACATAAGATAGCCCAACGAAATCGACATCTGACGAAGCGACCCATGCAAGCGCTTCTTCGGTTTCAGGAGTGAAATAGTCGACAGTGGTCGTGTTGCCAGGTGCTGTGACTGCCTTGTTCGGCTTCATTACTCCTCCCATGGTCACACGGCAAAGGATCTCCTCGTCGTCAATATCTTCCACCCGGAGTTCCACCGAGCCTTCGTCGATGAGGATCGGCGCACCCTTTTTGATGTCGTTGTTAAGTCCATGAGGCCATACGTTAGCTCGGTCGACAGTTCCGTCACATGGCGTTCGTTGAAGAGTGAATGATTGACCGGTCGTGAGAGTTATTTCCGGTTCGGACATTTCGCCAACACGGTATTTCGGACCTGGCAGGTCGGCGAGGATTCCGACAGCCACTCCCATTTCGATAGAAGATTGACGAACGATTTCCACGTATGAGTCGTGGTCGGCACTACTTCCGTGACTCAGGTTAAGACGAGCCACCGACATTCCGGCGCGGATCAGTCGCTTTATTTTCGGCAGAGTTCCAGTGGCCGGGCCTATAGTGCAAACAATCCTGGTCCGAGCCCTGCTCTTCAAAAAAGAAGGGAGTAGATAGGAACTATCGGTATCTGCCAAGCGATTCTCCTGTGGATGCCAGAGTTAGCCGGAAAAATGTAATTTCGGCGCGTTTCATGCTGGTAGTCTGGTAGTGTGGATGTGCTGTGATGTCGAGGATACACACTTTCAACCGCCGAATGATGTGTATTTTAAGCCGAGTTTGAGTTCACAAATTTGACACAAAATCTCACAGGTCTACCATTCATATAAGATCTCCGTATTTTTGCTAAACATTTATTAACTCAGGATCTACTCGTGACAATCGCACAATCTCTGCTAGCTCTACAAGACACGGATCAGTCTCTGGCACTGCGCCGTCGAGAATATAGAGAGATTGAGGTGGAACTTGCTTCAGAGGGTGGACTTCCTGAACTTCGCGACAAATGTGAGAAGACTCGCAAACGAGAACTTGAAGCAAAAGTAGAGACGGCTCGACTGGAATCCGATCTCGCTACTCTTAAAGATCAGGTCGGCGAACTCGAAACCCGGCTCTACGGTGGATCGATTACCAACGTCCGAGAGCTTACTGCTATCGAAACCGAACACTCCACTACTCGACGTAATCTTGCGCAAGTCGAAGAGTCCATCGCTCCTGCGGAAGTTGCCGCTGAACATGCCAGGCAGCAGTACGAAGATCTCAGCAAGGAGCTCGAAGAGCGAGAGAAGAGTTGGGAGACACGGAAGGTTGAGCTTCGTCTGGAAATGGCCAAACGAGGAACCGTATTCAACGAAATGCTGAAGGCTCGAAACCTAGAAGCGGCTCAAATTCCAGAAGAGGATCTGGCGCGCTACACACGCTTGTTCCGATCTAATCGCGGGGTCGCAGTTGTTCGAGTCGACAGAGGTGTTTGCCAGGGATGCGCAGTTCGACTCCCGGTCGGAGAATTGACCCGTCTTCGTGCCGCAGACGGTCCTATCCCCTGCAGTTGTGGCAGGGCGCTACTGACAGAGTAATAGTTGCGAGCTGTCGGATTCCATAGTAGACCCGCCCAAAGCACAAACGCGTCCCTTGACACACAAAGCAGTGGGGGCGCTTTTGATTTAAGCGACCGTCTCACACCTAGAGCCGAGATTGAGCTTTACTGTCAACGTAACTCTCACCAGCTAATCAACTGGTACGAACCGGCTGAAGATGAGGCGCCGAACGATTTCGATGCGCGGCACGATCGTTACAGGCAAATGATCGCCTCGTTCACCGGTGCCAACGCCCGTTTGGCACTAGTTCTGGTCCCTGACGCATCGCACCTTGCAGAGGATCTCGAAACCCTCGTCGAGAGATTGCTGGAACTGGATCATCTGGGCACAGAAGTAAGATGTACGGATCCCGACTTGCCCGACGCATTGCAAAGTGGCGAGCGACTTCTTGGAATCGGAGGCAAGTCACCTCAAAGGCAGGCTCGGATACGTAACTCCATCGCTGCGAAAGCATCTCGCGGTGAGGTGCTTGGTCGGACACCTTACGGCTACGCGGCTGGTCCTGATGGACTGTTGAAACCGGTGGAAGACGAATCGGTAATCGTCAAAGAAATTTTCGAAACATACGCCGGTCCATGGCACGGAGAGGATTCAAAACCCCTCGGTGGTCCGGGACTCCGAGCAATAGCTCGAACTTTGAACGATAGGGGACTGAGGACTCGCACGGGCAGACCCTGGTCACCTCTGGCAATTGCAGGAATACTGAAAAACCGGACGTATCTAGGGACCTACACTCGCTACGGTGTTCGTATAGCCGGTAGTCACGAACCTCTTGTGAGACGAGAAATTTTCAATCGAGCGGATGCCGTTACAAAATCTCGATCTCCAAGACGACGGAAGGCTTCTGAACCGCCGTACATATTTGGTGGTATTGCTCGGTGCAACCTATGTGGGCGGGGGCTAGCAGGTCTCACTAGGCGAAGGGAATGGAAGCGCACTAACGGAACTTCCACTTCGAAGTCATATAGATATTACGAATGCCCATCGCGAGACGCCCTTCGTGAGCGTGGGGATGACGGGACACCGCGCCACTCTGCATGGCACGCAGGCGAACTAGATGAAGCCGTTCGCGAGCAAGTTAGACGGTGGGGCGTCCGCGTCAAGAAGAAGCTTCGACCCATCACGGGCGATTCTCTAGCGGACGTTGTGGCCGAAGCCGAACGTCAATTCAACAGGGCGTTACGGATGGTCGCTTCGGCGTATGGAACTCTCGGAGACCTGGAGAAGCCGCTTCAAGAATTAAATCGAGCACGGGAATCTGTGGCACAAGCAGGCGATAGTTCGGTCAGAAAAGTTGATATTACTGAGCTCGATCGACTAATAGCCGATCTCTTAGGTGAACAGGTCGAACCTGCAAGACGGGCGGCCAATGCACTGATCGAGCGCGTGGTTGCGGATGAAGACAATTTCGAAGTAATTCCACGTACTTAACGTCTCGCTCGTCTCTGTATCCACAATAAACATCGCTGAATAGAAGTAATCATATTACTATTAGTAAGTAATGTTGGTTATCACCTAGTTTTCGTTCGGAGAAAATCATGCCTGCCGTAGTGGTCGAGAACATTCTTGCTCTTGACCGAATTTCCCGTCCTGCCGAAGTGAGCAAATCATGCCCTGTGATGACGATCACAACTGCACCATCCGGATTTGAAGGCGAAGGCTTCCCAGTTCGACGAGGCTTTGCCGGAATTCTGTAAAAGTACCTCGATCCGTTCATCATGATGGATCAAATGGGCGAAGTTGAATATCGGGCCTTTTAAGGGAAAGGAACACCCTGGCACCCACATCGTGGTTTTGAAACTGTCACCTAGATGATCGACGGGGTGATGAAACATCGCGATTCGGAAGGCGGCGACGGTGTCATTACCGATGGCGACACGCAGTGGATGACGGCAGGTGCAGGAATTCTTCACATCGAAGCTCCAACAGAGGAGATCGTAATTAGCGGTGGAACTGTTCATGGAACCCAGTTGTGGGTGAACCTGCCGCGCGAGAAGAAGTGGGCTCCACCGAGGTACCAGAACATTTCTCGCAAGAATCTTTCGCTGTTAAGTTCGCATGACGGCGGAGCGTTTGTTCGGGTAATTGCAGGAGGACTCGCCGGACATGTAGGTCCCGGCATCACCTACTCACCAATAACTTATCTCCACGCAACAGTGAGCCCAGGCGCACAACTCGAACTTTCGTGGAACTCGGATTACAACGCGCTCGCTTACGTACTTTCAGGAAACGGTACGGTCGGACCCAATCGAAACGCCATTCACATGGGACAGGCGGCGTTATTTGGTCAGGGTGACTCGATAATGGTCACTGCCGATGAAGAGCAAGACAGTACGTCATCAGAGCTGGAGATACTGCTTATTCGCGGACAACCAATTCGCGAACCCTTTGCCTGGTACGGTCCGTTCGTGATGAACACTGAGGAAGAGCTGCAGCAAGCGTTCGCCGACTATCACTCTGGAAAGTTGGGAGTAATTCCACCGGATGTGATTCCTCACTCAAATGTTGGTGAAGACGCTCAAGCGTAGGCAGATAACGAGTTTTAGTTCCGATCGGTCCGCTCTTTCCAAGGTATTTACCGGTAACCTAGTAAATGTCGCGAGGAGGATGGACGGTCGCTGCTGCGCTAGGCGCAGGAGAGGAAAGTCCGAGCACCTCATGAATCAGAGTGCCTGCTAACGGCAGGGCGGGGCGACCCGACAGAAAGTGCCACAGAAAACATACCGCCCGATTAGCGAATAGCTTATTGAGGTAAGGGTGAAAAGGTGCGGTAAGAGCGCACCGCTCGGATGGTGACATGCGAGGCAAGGTAAACCTCACTCGGTGCAAGACCAAATAGGGAAGCGGTGACCGGATTCGGGTAGCTTCCGGGTTGGTTGCTTGAGCCTGCGGGTAACTTTGGGCCTAGATGGATGGCCGTCGCTGGCTTCGGCACGTTCGAAGCGAGTACAGGACTCGGCTTATAGTCCGCCTCGCGGCGAGACTCTTACGAGAATAGCCCCCGGCAAAACCGGGGGCTATTGTTTTTATGTTTTGTCGTAGTCAGGATCGAGTGTTCACCAGATCAGTCGATTAAATCGTCCACTCTACGTTGAGGGTCTCGGCCATCTTTTTGAAGTAGTCGACTGTGTGGCGAGGAAGAGGAACGCCTTCTTTCTGGCGTTTTTCGACGTACTTGGCGTCAGGGTAGCCGGGATACATCACATCGCCTTCAGCGTGCGGTGACGGCTCCTGAGCGAGGTAGTTTCGAAGCATTTCGTCCATGTCCGACTTGAACTCTTCGGCAGGGCGGAATCCGTCAACTCGGGTTGCCTGGAAGTAGTGACAGAATCGTCCACCTTTTGGCGCATCAGGCAACATACCGGTGAGCGGTTCGCCCGGCAGCATGCCGCTCAAAACATCCGCCATGATCCCTATGCCCGTACCCTTGTGTGCCCCGGTGTCGTATTTACCTCCCAGCGGCGGTTGTCCAATTGCTTCGTCGCGTCGACTTATTTCGGTGATCGGTTCTCCATCGGCGTTCTGCGCCCAACCCTCAGGAATATCGACCCCAAAAGCCTGCGCAATCGACACCTTACCGTAGGAGGTCATTGACGAAGCCATATCGATCACGAACGGTGGCTCTTCTCCAGCCGGGGCAGCGAAAGCCATTGGGTTGGTTCCCATCCATGGGTAACGGGCGTTTATTGGAATGATTACACCGAGTCCACCCGACGACATTGAGTAGCCGATCATGTCGTGCTTCAGCGCCATTCGAGCGTAAAAACCGGCAGCTCCGTAGTGCGACGAATTTTTAACTGCTACCGACGCCATTCCCGACTTTTCGGCCTTTTCGATTGCCAGTTCCATCGCCTTAACACTGGCGATCATACCCATTCCCTGGTCGGCGTCGATCACAGCGGTTCCTGGCGTTTCGTAGGTCACGTGAACATTCGGTTGAGCCTTGATATAACCGTTCATTAGACCCGTCAGATAGTGAAGGTCGAGGTTGTAGCAAACACCGTGAGTGTCGATACCGTTCATGTCGGCGTCGACAAGTACTTCAGCGCACAGTTTCGCCTCGTGGTTACGCATCCCGGCCGCGATGAACAGGCTCGCTACGAACTCGGTAAGTGGCTCTTGGTGAACATAAGTTGGGTCAGGTACGTGTTTTAGCTTTTCGAGAACCATTTGTCAGTGAGTGCTTTCTCTTGGAGTGTGATTGCTATGGCGAATGTGTTTTCGTGGAGACGAATACTACCGCGCCAACTTCCCAAAGAACGAGCAATCAACGAACGATTACCCGAACAACGGGTTCGAACCGCCGAATGAATCAATTGCCGTGCCGGTGACTGCCGAACTGGCATCTGACGCGAGAAACAGCGCCACTTCGGCGATTTCTGTGGGATCCATAAGACTCGGGTTATCAGCTTTACCGCTCGTGTTGAACGCAGCCCGGTAACCCTCTGTATCAGTGCCTCCGGGGCAAATGGCGTTAACGTTGATGCCGTTGTCGTAAACCTCTGCTGCTAAAGACTCGGTGAAGCTAATTAGCCCTGATTTGGTTACTCGATACGCGCTTCGACCGGCTCCGCCTTTTCGACCGCCAATCGAAGAGATATTGATGATCTTTCCGTAGTTACGCTCGATCATCTCTGGAAGAAGTTTCTGAGTGAGCAAGAAAGCTCCTGTAAGGTTGACATTTAGGACGTCCCGCCAAAGAGCCGGATTAAGTTCAGTGACGGGGATCCTTGGGTGAATGATCGCCGCGTTGTTAACCAGGATGTCGACACCGCCGTATTCCTCGATTGCCCGGTCTGCTAGCGCGGATATGTCGGCTTCAACACCTAGATCGGCGAGCACTCCGAGCGCGTTCCCGCCGCTTCCAGTGATGGTCGAAACTACGCCGTCGATTTCATCTCTGGTGCGCGCCGTTGCCACAACGTTCGCACCAGCTGATCCAAACTCAATTGCGATTGCCTTGCCAATTCCTTTTGAAGCGCCGGTTACGAGCGCGGTTTTTCCTTGGAGTGAAGTCATGAACCGGATCATAGCCGGTTGAATCGGTAACGTCCGCTGAATCTTTGACTGCACCGATGCTTTCTTCTCGCATTGAGCGGTACGCCGGTTCATACTGTTTGGCAGATATTTTCAGAGGTGACAACACGCCACACTAAATACGGAGAAATAAATGGTAGGAAAGGTTGTGGTTACTGGCGGATCGGGACGCGCTGGCGAGTACATCATTTCAGAGTTCGCAGCACACGGTTACGACGTTTACAACGTTGACTCAGTGCCGCCACGCCCAGGCTCTCCCTCCAACGTCGCCCAGTGGTGGGATGTCGATGTCACCGACTTTGGAGAGGTGGTAAATGCGCTCACAGGAGCTGATGCTGTAGTTCACATGGCAGCGATCCCAGCGCCGAACAAAGACGCTGAGCACAAACTATTTCGTATTAACATGCTCGCCAACTGGAACGTTCTCGAAGCAGCCGAAATTCACGGTATCGAACGAATATGTATGGCCTCATCTGTGAACGCAGTCGGTGCGGGCTGGGGACAAAAGGTTTACACCCCTGAGTACTACCCAGTTGATGAAGCACACCCGACGCGAGTTGAAGACGCTTATTCACAGTCGAAGTGGCTCGGTGAAGAAATGGGCGAGGCTTTTGTTCGTCGCCGTGAAGGAAAAGTTCAGATAGCCAACATGAGGTTCCATGCGCTGTGGGATCCAGAGACGGCGAAGCGCCACTTGTTGTCGGGCGACAAGACAAGCGTGAGTGGTAGGAATGCAGGCGGATTTTGGAGCTGGGTAGGGCGACATGATGCTGCCCGGGCTTGCCGAATGACTATCGAAAAGGAATTTGGCGGACACGAAGCGTTCTTTATCAACGCGACCGACACAACACTTGAAGTGCCAACGATGGACGCGATCGAGGAAGTTCATCCGGGCGTCGAGATTCGGGAGCCGTTGCCGGGATTCAAGAGTCCGTTGTCAGTGACGAAAGCCGAGAAATTACTTGGCTGGGTTCCGGTCGAGTCGTGGCGAGAAGGCACGGTGAAGGATCCTGAGCCCAACGATGCTCAGCCTGCTCCGTACAAGGCGCAGTGGACACGATAGTTTCGCTGGTGGGGTGGTGGCCTTCACTCCAGCCCTCTCCCTCGGGGATAGGCGGTATGGTTTCGTGCGATTGGGGGCGTGTGGGACTCGATTGAGTGGTTGAGCGATTTGATTGGTCAGACGTTTGCCCCCCCCCTGTACGATTTTCATCCGGGTGACATTTGGCCATTGGAGAGTTTTCAAGAAGTGGTGTCATCCCGAATTCATTTTCAGGATCTCGGGACGGGAGGTATAGGGTCGGGCATGCGACCACGAACCGCTCCTCCAAACCCGGGTTCCGCATGATCGAGGTGAACGTTCACCCGAGCCTATGGACCAATACTGATTGACCGCGATGATAGATAAAGGTGCAACGGAGTCGTTGAATTAGGCTCGAGCTACGCCGTAGCTCCACCGTCGATCGAAATCGCCTGTCCGGTGATGAAGCTTGAAGAATCGGACATCAGATAGGCGACCAGGTTGCCGATCTCTTCCGGTTGACCGTAGCGACCAGTCGGTATCCATCTTTCTAGTCGCGTTCGGTTTTTCTCGTCATCGTTCTCAAGCACGCGAGCCATATCCGTGTCGACAGGGCCGGGACACACGGCGTTTACTCTGATCCCTGAACGGGCATAGTTTTTCGCTACTGAACGAGTCAGACCCAATACGGCGTGCTTGCTGGCCGTGTAGGCGGGGTGACGGGCATGGCCCTGCTTCCCGTTGTAAGAAGAATCGTTGACGATTGCTCCTGCGCCGTTGTCGAGCATGTAAGAAATCTCAGCCTTCATGCTCAGGTAGACCCCTCGGACGTTGATATTCATCACCTGATCGAAAACGTCGTTTTCGAGATCGAGGAAATCTACCTCTCGTTCCAGGATTCCTGCATTGTTGAAGGCTGCATTCAAAGTGCCATAGGTAGCAATTGCATGTTGTATTGCGCCTTCAACTTGACCTCCATCAGTCACATCCGTGGGAATGTAGGTACCTGTTCCACCGATTTTCTCGATTAGGCGAACCGTTTCCGCAAGATCAGCCTCTCGTCGTGCTGCCGCGACTACTTTTGCACCTTGGCTTGCCGCGATGATCGCTGTCTGTCGTCCGATTCCAGAACTGGCCCCGGTTATTAGTACGACTTTGTCCTCGAGAAGCGATTGCATTCGGAATCCTTTTGCGCTGTCAGTTTTTTGCTATCTGTTCGAGTAGCCCACCTAATGTGTAACACGTAGCATACGACGCTGGACGAATTATTCGCACAATCCAGAAATAAGATGACTATCGAACTTCGACCGGTTACAGAAAACAATTTTGTCGAATGGCGCAAAGCCGTGAGGCACGGTTTCGGGCAGCATGTGCACCCGGACGACATTACGCGTCTCAAGAACGACCGTGCCGAACTCGATAGGCTGATCGCAGCAGTCGACACGAAATCAGAACGCATTATCGCCACAGGTGGTGCTGATTCTTATTCATTGACTGTACCTGGGGGTGCAACTCTACCCATGGCGGGCGTCGCTTATATGACCACTTCGGTAACTCACCGTCGTCAGGGTGTGTTCTCGGAAATGATGTCGAGGATCCACAATGAAGCGCGCGAGCGAGGTGACGTGGTTAGCGGCCTATGGGCTTCTCAGTCACACCTCTACGGCAGATTCGATTACGGTCTCTCTGTTAATTCTTATGACTGGGAGATCGATCCCGCGTTCGGCGCTTTTTCTCATTCCCCGATCTCAGAAGAACACGAATCTGACACGCATCTCCACTTTGTAGATGCCGAGGAAGCTGCCGCAACATTACCCGGTATTTACGATCGCATGAGAGCCCAAACACCAGGAGCGGTTGATCGAACGTCCGGTCGTTGGCGTTACGAGCTGTTCGACGAAGAGCGAGTTCGCGGTGGAGCTAGCGCACTATTTTTTGCTGTTTGTGAAGAGGTCGGAGAACAGACCGGATACGTTGCCTATCGAATGCGTCGTATGGGTGATTCCGATATGGGAACGCTTGAGGTGATCGAGCAAGTTTCTGTCACCGATACCGCTCATGCAAGCATGTGGAGATTCCTTCTGAACTTCGACCTTGTTGGAAAGGTAATTGCCACAAACCGGCCGTCCGACGACCCACTGTGGTGGATGCTTTCTGACCCGCGTCGTTTGCTTCGCAAAAGTCACGACGCACTATGGGTTCGCCTTCTCGATATTGAGAAAGCTCTCGAAGCGCGTGCTTATAACGCCGATGGAAAACTACGACTCGGACTTGTTTCAGAATCGGAACCAGAGGTTTCAGGAACGTACGTTCTCGAAGTATCGGATGGCGAGGGTGCAGTTAAGAAAACAACTGATAAGCCAGATGTAGTAATGGCTCCGGCAGATCTATCCGTAATCTACCTCGGGGCGTCAGCACCCGGGCCACTGGTTGAAGCCGGGCGCATCGATCCTATAACAACCAGGTCGCTTGCCAAGCTCCATAGCATGTTTTCAACTTATTCAGCACCGTGGTGTGCTCACTACTTCTAGAGCCAGAGGATTCAGCAAACACCATGACAATCGAGTACCGACAGATCACTTCTGCGGAGCATCGACGTTTTGGTGTGGCGGTCGAGCGTGGATTCGGTGGTCATTACAAACCGAGCCATGAAGCATTCGCGCTCGACAAGAAAACGCTGACGCCTGGAATGACGATGTGTGCATTTGAAGACGGCGAAATCGTGGGGACTTCAGGTGCCTATCCATTCGAATCTGCCGTTCCCGGTGGTGCGATCATCAAGAACTCAGGTGTTACTGCGGTTACAGTCTCAACAACCCACCGTCGGCGCGGGGTACTCACCAACATGATGGATCGACTCCTGAAGCAGGAGCGTGAAAAAGGACATCCGGTAGCGTCGCTTTGGGCGTCAGAAAGCGTGATATACGGGCGCTTCGGTTACGGGATGAGCATCCAGCACGAAGTGATCAAGATTGACACGCGGCAGGAGGCTCTTAGGCATGTGCCGAAAGTACCTGGGCGAATCAGATTCGTCGACACCGATGAAGCTAGACAACTATTCCCGATTGCGTGGGAAGCTGCGGTAAACGCCTATTCGGGCATTCCGCGGCGAGATGATGACCATTGGGATCGAGGAATGATGGATCTGGGTCCTAGAGATGATTGGGGGAAACCGTGGCTTATCGTTTATGAAGAGGATGGAAAACCTCTCGGGTACGCCATTTACTTTGTGAAAGAGCTTCACGTGTTCGGTGAGCAAACCCATGGTTTGATGAACGCTGACATCGTGGTGTCAAGCACCTCCGCTTCGCATGCTGCTCTCTGGAATCATTTGTTGAATGTCGACCTTTACGATACGGTGAGCACTTGGAGACAGCCAAGCGACGATGGTCTCGCATGGATGCTCGCAGACCAGCGGCAGCTAGAACGGAAGCCGTATGACGGCATTTGGTATCGCATCATGGACATCGCTGAGGCATTGTCGACCCGGACTTATTTAGCCGATGGAAGTCTGGTATTCGAAGTCGAAGATTCGTTTATACCAGAATGGGGAGGTCGCTTCGAACTTTCTGGCGGACCTGATGGCGCCAACTGTGTCGAGACCACAAAAACCCCGAACATCACGCTACCTACTGCTACGTTGGCCGCGATTTATCTTGGCGGAGCCAAACTCGGTGAACTCAAACGAGCCGGACGTGCTGAGGAGCACATTGAAGGGTCGATAGCACTAGCCGACGCCATGTTTGCTGCGGTAAGAGCACCTTGGTGCCCGTTGATGTTCTAGCGACGGCTTCTGTTAGTTTTGGCTATCCTTCGACGATCGGGTTGAGAACTTTCTCGACGAACGCTGCGTGATTCACGACCGGGTTGATGCTGACGGTGTTCCAGCTAAACGCACGGGACTCTTTGAACACTTCAGCAACGGCGTGAGAATATTCCGCTTCGACTACGTACCAGAGCTGGTGACCGATTGGGAACGACCAACCATCGACTATTTTTACCGAGTGGCTTTCCGCTATAGAGGTGATCTCTCGGAAATGTCGAGCATCAATTTCTGTTAACGATCGATCACGAGCGGCAATGCAAGTGTCAGGGCCGTGTTTTAGTTCAACCAAAAATAGCATCGAGGCAGTTCCTGAGGAATCGAATCTGTGTTTAGCCGCTACTAGCGTCGCGTGCTTACACACTTCAATGGTATCGGTGAACCGACCGATTTTGTGTGTGATTCGAAATATTTGACGAGCAACGTACATCCGGTAGTAAATTTCCGTATCAGCGGATTCGCATCTAGAATGCATTCTTAGCAATAGGAGCAATCATGCCGACATTCACGCCCGGGCACCTCGGAAAATGGGAATCGCTTTACAACGACCTCATGGACGGTGAAAGATCGGCTCTCACACAAGAGGGCACCTGGATGCTTGGAGATAAACCCGGGCTTGTTTGCGTGTTCGAGGAAGACGAGCCGCTATTTATTGAAGCTTCATCAAACATTTCGAAAACACTCCAGTGCTACATCAAGGCCGGCTCAGACTGCGAGTTTCGCACCATGCTTGGAATCGTCGAAATGGGGGCTTCGGTAAAAAACGCCGCCCAACGCGCCAAGTCCGGACCGCTCGCCCTGCGAATTTCGAAACGTGTCGAAAAATTTAGGTACCGAGTTGCTCCGGCCTCAGCGAAAACGATGCAGCAACTCGCCGACGCTTTCAATGTCGTTGCTGACACCCGCTACGCCGGCCCAAGCGCACTTGCGAATCGGGCTTTGGATGCTCTGCCGGGGTAGATGGACTGCCTTAGTTCTCCAGCCTAATGTCTTATTTGATCATAAATCCGATTTGGCCGTACCTATCCATCAGCTCCGCTGGAGTTTGCCCTGAACTAAAAAGCCGGATCAACCGTGTGGCTCCTTTAAAGCAGTAGGGGCAGATTGAGTCTGCCCCTACATAGTTTCTCGTTGGTGCCGGGCTGGCTTGTGCCGTTAGCCCGAATGGCACCGTTCGAAAACATGCGAATGGTGACTAATCGTCGGCCATTACAGCTGTTTCTTCTGGCTGTGTTTCGGATGACTCTCGATACATCCCACCGTTTCGGTAGCGTGTCCGCGCTGCTGGGTGGTGTCGCAGGAATGGCGGAATTGCCATTGATGCAGGATCTTCGAGTGCCTTTCGAGCAACCGATTCGGCTTCTTCCTCAATCTCACTAGCGACCGGGAATCCGGTAGCGATGATCGTGAGCTTTACTTCGTTCTCCATCTTCGGGTCGGTAACCGTACCGAATATGATGTTGGCGTCGGGGTGAACTGTCGAAGCGATCACCTCTGAAGCACGCTGAACTTCATCCAGCGTCAAATCTGTGCCACCTGTGATGTTGAAGATAACGCCCTTGGATCCGGCGACTTCAACTTCAAGAAGTGGCGAGTTGATGGCCTCTTCGGCAGCTTCGATGGCTCGGTTTTCACCAGAACCTGTGCCAATAGCCATCCATGCAGGACCGGCGTTGTCCATTACTGCACGAACGTCCGCAAAGTCGAGGTTGATCTCACCCGGAACGAGGATGAGCTCAGCGATCGACTGGATGCCCTGACGGAGAACGTCGTCGGCCATCTTGAACGCTCGATCCATTGTTAGCTGTTCATCGGAAATTGCGAGAAGTCGGTCGTTTGGGATAACGATAAGGGTGTCGACGACGTCTCGGAGCAATTCGATACCTTCGAGCGCTTTCTTCTTGCGAACAGCGCCTTCGAAAGCGAATGGCTTGGTCACAACACCCACTGTGAGAGCACCAAGGTCACGTGCAATTTCGGCAACGACCGGTGCTCCACCAGTTCCGGTTCCACCGCCCATTCCAGCGGCAACGAATACAAGATCTGCGCCTTTGAGGACTTCCTTGATTTCGTCACGGTCTTCCTCGTGACACTGTCGACCCTTTGAAGGGTCCCCGCCAACACCAAGACCTCGGGCTGTGTTGTCACCAACGCGGAGTCGGACTGGTACTGACGCGTTTTCGAGGGCCTGAGAGTCGGTATTTAGAGAGATGTACTCGACTTCAGGTACTCGCTCGCGATACATGCGGTTTACAGCGTTCTGTCCGCCACCACCAACACCAACAACTTTGATGTTTGCGGTACCGACTGAATTTTCAGGAATCGGTATGTTGTGGTCAGGCATTTCGATCAGTCTCCCCGGCAATCACGACGGGCTTTGGCGGTGGTTTTTTAGCGTGGCATTTCTTGTTGCCATGCCTCGAACTACCGTCGGTAATTGAGCAGATGTTCAGACTCTAACCAAGAGGCTTGATTCAATTCCTAGAACTTTTTATGCGTTGTTTCGCATGTTTCCCAACTTTGGTCCGGATCAAGGAATTCAATTGCGAAGCCTATTGAGCGGGTCTACACTGGCGACGCTTTACCAAATACGAGTTATCCAATCACGGAAGCATGAAACGGCAACGACTGCATCATGACCGGTACCTGGGAGATTCCGAATGAACGGCTACGACGCAATCGCCACGATCCTTAAAAACCAGGGCTTTGAATGGCTCGCATGTTTTCCTGCCAACCCATTGATCGAGGCAGTGGCAAAACAGGGAGTCCGCCCGGTGGTGTTCCGACAGGAACGCGGCGGGATTATGGCGGCCGATGGTTTCTCTCGACTGATGGCTGAACATGGTAAGTACGGTGTATTTGCTTGCCAGGGTGGTCCTGGTGTCGAAAACGCCTTTGGTGGATTCGCTCAGGCATGGGCCGATGGTGTGCCGATCATGTTTCTTCCAGACGGTCCCGGAACCGACAAGACGGATACGGCACCGAACTTCTCAGGTCCTCGTAACTACGAGCACATTATGAAGTGGGCCGGGTCGATTAATGCCTCCGCTCGCATTCCTGGTCTCATGCGCCAGGCAATTTCAGCCCTCAAAAACGGTCGACCCGGCCCCGTAATGCTCGAAATGCAGCGCGACGTTATGGGTGAAGAAGTGACCAACCTGGATGATTTCGGAAGTCCCGAATCTTATGTTGCTGCACCTTCAAAGCCTGAGCTTCGAGCGGCTATCAAGGCGCTATTGAATGCCAAGCGACCGGTGATTTGGGCAGGACAGGGAGTTCTTTACTCAGGTGGTTCCGACAAGCTCACCGAACTAGCCGAACTCACTCAGATTCCGGTGATTACCACCATGCCCGGTAAGTCGGCAATCGATGAACGCCACCCGCTTGCTCTTGGCGCGGCGAACCGAACCGCTCCGAAAGCGGTCTGGGAATGGCTGCAGTCGAGCGACGTGATTTTCTGCATTGGTGCAAGTCTTTCTAAGACTAACTACGGAATTGATATTCCCGGTGGCAAGACCCTTATTCACTCCAGCAACAATTCTCTCGACATTAACAAGGAATACGTGACCGATATTGGATTGGTCGGTGATGCACGCAAGACTCTCTGCATGCTGGTCGACGAAATAAAAGGGGAGATCGGTGAAGACGGACGTAAGTCCGATACTTCAACCCAGGAAGCAATTGCTGAAGTTAAGAAGGAGTGGCTGGAAGAATGGTCAGCTCTTCTCAACTCTGACATGCAACCGATAAATCCGTACCGTTTGGTGAACGAAATCAACAAGGCTGTCGACCACGAAATGACGGTAATGACCCACGATGCAGGTCATCCTCGTGACCAGATCATGCCTTT
>DBTA01000055.1 GCA_002306815.1 Dehalococcoidia bacterium UBA1328
ACCTTCGTGTAGACCTTCTTATCGACATCATCGCCAACCGCATATACCGACATCGCGTCTGTCCAGTTTGCGAAGTCGCGATTCTCTATCCACATTGCGATGGGTGAACCCAGCGACTGGCTGTGGCGAACTCCGGCACGAATCTCGGCTCGATCTTTCTCGATTTTCATTCGACCGCCAGAACCGTAGCCCTGTTGTCGGCGCGCCATCTGTGTTTCGATGTATTCCTCTGTGACTTCGAGTCCGGCCGGAATGCCTTCAACAATCACAGTCAGACCAGGACCGTGTGACTCTCCGGCGGTAAGATATCGAAATGTCGTCATGCGCTGGTTTCTCTTTTATTTGAGTTCTTCGGAATCAAGCCAAGAAAAAATCGTGATGTGAAATCGCACATAAATCGTGCCGATCCTGATCAAGCGATTAATCGGGCTTCGATTATAGGTACTGCGGCAGGTTTGTTGACTAGCTGTCTGCCTTCAGAGTTTTCTCAATGGCGGCAAACATGGTGTAAACAGGTGCAGTTTGTCCGGTCGCCATTTCAAAACCTTCTATCCCCTGGAAAACAAGCATCGTGATCCCTCCCGCTGATTCTCCCCCCGCTTGCTCAACTTCATTGAGAAATCTCGTCATAGGCGGCGCATAAACAGCGTCGTATCCTACGGCATCGGCCGAGATCATGTCTGCGGTTACAGGAGTCGCCATTTCTGCAGGACCACCGGCCATGCCTAGGGAAGTCGTATTCACGAGTAGGGTTGCATAAGGAACGCAGTTCGACAGTTCGTCTCGGCTCATACCAACCGCGTTAGGTTTGAATCTACCTTCTGAAAAGTCAGATGCTAGGGCCTGGGCTTTTTCGACTGTTCGGTTCGCAATTGTGAGCCGGTTTACTCCCGCACCCTTCAGAGCGTACACAATCGCTCTTGCTGCTCCGCCTGCACCGAATACCACTGCATCAGCACCTTTAGGATCGAAGCCAGCCTTCTCTTTGAGCGCCCGGAGGAAGCCAGAACCATCGGTATTGTGACCAACAAGTGTTCCATCCCGGTTGAATATCCAGTTCACGGCGCCCACAGCTTGTGCGGCTTCAGTGAGCTCGTCGACCATCGGAATTACCGCTTGTTTGTGCGGCAGAGTTACGCAGCAGGCAATAAACCCGCTTTCTCGAAACGTAGCAACCTTTGCTTCTAACTTGTCAGGGGCAACATCCCAGGCTTCGAAAGTTTCGTTGATCCCGAGTTCGTCCAGTCCCGCCTGTTGAAATACTGGCGACTTGGTGTGCCCGATGGGATGTCCCATGACTCCAATGTTGCTACTCATGAATCTCCGTTTGACCGATGCGATGTTCTAGTTGGACTGGATGTAGATGTCGAGAATAATCGCTGCAGAAGCGGAGTCTATCTCGCCGCGGGCTACTCCACGTGCCCTCGAAGGCGATTTACCTGCATCTTTAAGTAACGAATGCGCCTCTACTGTAGTCATTCGTTCATCGCAGGTGTAGACCGGAAGATCAGTCTCTTTTCTTAGACGCCCGCAGAACGCGGTAACTTTCCTAGCAGCCGGACCGTGAGAACCATCGAGAGAGAGTGGTAGACCGACAACTATCCCGCGTGCTTCGTTGGCACGTGCGACTTCAGCGACGTTTCCAGCATCTTCCGAACCCATCGTTTCAATCGCTTTGAGCGGAGTCGCAATCAGACCGGTCGGGTCGCTAATGGCGAGTCCGATTCTTGCCTGACCATAATCGACTCCGAGTAACCGTCCATTGTCAGCGATGACTATTCCCCTGCCCTTACCCGAGCGATTCTCTGATCACTTCTTCCGTTGCTGCCAGAGCGTCCGATAGCTGCTCAGCGTTCTTCCCGCCAGCCTGAGCGACCGCAGCACTTCCGCCGCCGCCTCCGCCCATACGGGCGGCAATAGACTTCGCTATGTTTCCAGAATGTATTCCAGCTTTCACGGAATCGTCTGTGGCCATCACGACTACCATTGGTCGACCTTCGATTACGCTGCCAAGAACAACGACACCTTTTCCTATTTTGTTCTTCAGGTGGTCGCCAGTTTTCCGAAGAGCGCCGATGTTCGATGCTGGTACTTCGCTAACTTCAACGTGAATTGACTCTCCACCTATCTCGACATCGAATGCATTTCCGTTGCTGCTGGAGCTACCACCACCCACACTTGCCTGGAGAAGCTGCTCTTCAAGCTGTGCGACCTGTTTCCTTGCCTGAGCCAACTCGTCAGAAAGAGTGTCGACGCGACTACCTGCTTCGGAAACCCCTACACGGAACTTCGACGCGATGTCGTCCAGGGCGTTGAAGCGTTCGAATATCGCCTCTTCAGTAGCGACACCTGTGATCGCCTCTAGGCGGCGCATTCCCGAACCAATACCGGTTTCGGAGGTGATAACAAATGCTCCGATACCACCCGTGTGATCCATGTGCGTTCCGCCGCAAAGCTCGTAGCTCCACGGAGCGTCAATCTTGATAGTTCGCACTTCGTTGTCGTACGTGTCACCAAAGAATGCCAGTGCGCCTTCTTCTACCGCTTCACCGTAGGTGGTCCAATGAACCTCAACGTCGCGGTTTAGACGGATCTTTTCGTTTACGCGATCCTGCACCGCTTTGATCTGGTCTCTGGTGAGTGCCTGCATGTGGGTGAAGTCGAACCTGAGACGATCAGGATCAACGACTGAACCTGCCTGGCGGACATGACTACCAATGATCTCCCGCAGAGCGGCGTGAACTAGATGAGTTGCAGTGTGATTGCGTCGAATGCGTTCGCGGCGATCTCCGTCCACGCTGGCAGTGACTTTGGTATCTTTTGCCAGCGATCCGGAGGTAATCTTGCCGAAGTGGACGTTTACATGACCGTAAGGAGCCTGAGTGTCGGTAACAGCAATTTCAACGCCGTCCCCAGAAATCACTCCTGTGTCTCCAACCTGACCACCGCGGGCAGCGTAGAACGGCGTGGCGTTTAGGATCAGCTCTACCTCGTCACCTTCTGAAGCCGATCCAACCGGCTCGCCGTTTTTCACGATTGCGGCAACTGTCGTTTCGGTTTTCAGTTCTTCGTAACCAGTGAATGGTGTGTCTTCGACTCCGAGAGTTTCGTACACACGAGTCGAGTCCGCATCACCGCCGAATCCACCAGCCGCACGGCCACGTTGTCGCTGGGTTTCCATTTCAGACTCAAAACCCGATCGATCGGTTTCGAGTTTCGTTTCAGCAGCGACTTCTTCGGTTACTTCCACCGGATACCCGTAGGTGTCGTATAGAACGAACGCTTCCGTACCTGAGATAGTCGAACGCCATTCATTTATTGCCTCAGAGTCGTTAGATGACATCACACGCTCGAGTTCGGTTATTGCGAGTCTGGTCCCTACCGATTTTCCGTCATCGCCGGCAGGAGCTTTTAGACTTTTACCGTCTTTGATCTGCTCTGCTGCATCTGGATTTTCCTGACGGTACGAGATCATTCCGTCCAACACTTGAGCACCAAACTCCAGAGTTCGCGAGAAACTGTTTTCTTCCTGTTCAAGAACGTCTTTGATGAAGTCGAAGTTGTTTTCAAGTTCCGTATAAGCGTGACCCATATGGTCTGAAACGGTTTCAGCAATCGTCGAAAGCATTGGGCTTTCCAGTCCGATTTCCCGGCCGAAGAGCATTCCACGACGAATGAGTCGACGTAGGACATAGCCACGCCCTGAGTTCCCTGGGATGACACCATCGCCAATTAGAAATGAAGCGGACCGGGCGTGTTCGGCAACGACTCGAATCGACTTGTCGGTGTCGATATCTTGCCCCCACTCTTTGCCAGACATTTGTTCAACATGCGCAATGATGGGGCGGAAAGCGTCGGTTTCGTAAACGTTCGATACACCCTGTAGCACTGCGAGCATTCGCTCGAAGCCCATACCGGTGTCGATGTTCTTAGCTGGCAACACGGTGTCGTTGCCTTCGAGATCACGGTAGAACTGTGTGAACACCAGGTTGTACAGCTCTACGAAATCTTCGTGATAGTTGGGTCCCCACTCTCCGTCTCGTATCGGATCATCCGCTGCTGGGACATCGTCGAGAGAGCCACGGTAATAGTTGATCTCGGAGCTTGGGCCGCAGACACCTTCGTCACCTGCAGGACCCCACCAGTTGTCTTCGTCTCCGAATCGGTAAATGTGATCAGCCGGGATTCCAAGATCTTTCCAGATACCTTCAGCTTCGTCGTCTGTGGTGTAGACGGTGAAATAAAGCCGTTCAGGGTCAAGCCCGAACTGGTTGATCAAGAGATCTAGCGCCCAGGCGCATGCCTCTTTCTTGAAATAATTCCCGAAACTGAAGTTCCCGAGCATTTCGAACATCGTCAGGTGGGTGTCGTCGCCGACCTCTTCAATATCGGTCGTTCGGAAACATTTCTGTGAGGTTGTGACGCGCGGGTGTGGCGGTTCTTTTTCGCCTGAGAAATACGCTTTGAATTGAGCCATCCCAGAGTTCGTCAGGAGCAAAGTTGGATCTGCGGCGGGAATCAACGATGCGGAAGGCATTCGAAGGTGGTCGTGACCTTCGAAGTAGGAGAGGAACGCCTCTCGTAGTTCATCAGCGGTTTTTGGAGGTCGAAGAGTCATATATTTCCGAACTGCGCGCAGGTTGGGTGAACTGTGTTCAAACGAACAACTGATTTTAGTTAGGGGTGAATTTGCGTGTCAAAGCAGATTTATGTCATCCGCACTTTGACGATGGTCTGTTCTAATGATTGAATTCTTCCACTAACTAACGACCACCTGGGCGAAACTGGCATTTGAAGCTCGTCCTGGCAAGGCAAATTCCATGGCTCACAAGAGCGGTGATAGAGAAAAGTACGGACTCGAAGGGTCTGAACGAATCAATCGGAATCTTATAGACAAAGATCGTCGGATTGTCGTCGCTTCTAACCGAGGTCCGCTGGGTTTCTCCGAGGATGACTCTGGTCGAGCCGCTGCTAGACGTGATTCATCACCAGTAAGTGGACTCTTTGAATCACTCGAGCATACACCACTGACGTGGGTTTCTGGAGCCGTCAGCGCAACAGACAGACGAGCCGCCGATGAACTCACAAACGAAGATGGCGCTATTAATCACGATCTGTTGCCCCCAAAATGGCGGCAGATTCTGATTTCGACTCCTCGTCGTGTTCATCACAAGTTTTTCAACGTTATTTGTAATCCCCTGTTGTGGTTTATTTTTCACCGGTCGTGGAGCCCTACATTCACCCCAAATATTGGTTCTCAAGAGCATGATGCCTGGGAGAGAGGATTCCGAGCCCTAAACGAATCATTTGCCAAGCGTATAGATTCTTCGGGTAGCGATCAGCAACTGGTACTCCTTTGCCGGGATTACCAGTTGATGTTAGTTCCAGGGTTGGTGCGAGCAAAGAATCGAAACGCGCTGATTCACTATTCTGTTGACACGCCCTGGCCGTGGCCCAACGATCTGCGAATTATCCCCGAGAAATGGCGACGAGAAATATTAGCGAGTCTGCTGTCCGCCGATGTCGTCACTCTGTCTTCGCCCGCAGACATTTCAACATTTGAAGCTAGTGTGACGGAAGTCTTTAACGGTGAACCGACAATTGAAAACTCAGGTCGTGGGCTGAAAATCCACTCAAATGGTCATGTAACCACAGTTGATGTCTCAACTCCGTTACTTCGTGCGAATCAGCTTGATCCCGTAGTTAGTAACAGTTCAACCAGTAGATTGATTACCCAACTCGAATCGACTGCGAACGAGCACACCTTCGTAACCGTTGACCGTGCCGAACCTCACAAGAATGTCGTCCGTTCGATTGTCGCTTTTGGAGAGCTTCTGAAAAAAAGACCTGAACTTGTAGGGAAAGTCCGTTACCTGCTGTTTTTGACTCCCGGTCCCTCTCATGTGTCGGCGTACAAGCGACTGAACGAAGAGATCAGGAGATCGGCTCGCCGAGTAAATGATTCCGCACGAGGAGAGAATCCTGTTCAGGTGTACATGGAGAACAATTTTTATCGCGCAATCGCAGGGCTCGTTGTTTATGACACCCTGGTTTCTGTCCCTGTAATTGATGGCGCAGCGCGTTCAGTTCTCGATGGTTCGGTGATCAATCAGAAGGACGGAAATCTGATCGTTAGCGATACCTCTCCAATATGTCGCGCGTTGAGTGAATCCGCCTACACGGTGAGCTACACTGACGTCGAAGGCATTTCGCATGCAATGTCTTCTGCCTATGACGAACCCGTTGAGTCTAGGCAAGCGACCTTTGATGCGGTAGCAAAGTTGTTAGAGGCTAGTTCCAAAGAGAATGACGTTGAATCAGCGTTAGAACGACTCTTGTCGATCTAGGATCTGCTCTCAGCGACTAGTCAGACTCTGCTGTGTCTACAACCAGCGTTCTTGTCTGTATATCCGCGTTCGGGTCGGCCACACGCGAAGCTGTCGCCATTGCAACTGCTGCAAGTAGTTCTTCTCGTTTTTCTGGCGTCATTTTCTCGTCGTTTCGACTACCAGCACGAACAGGCTCGGGCGTTGCGGTAGCTTGTTCAGGCGCCATTGTTGGCGGACGCGTTACTGGTGGAACTGACGGCGATCCAACAGCCACATCCGGACGGAATGAAGGTTGTGCCTCTCCCCAGTAGACGGTCTGGTGAGGGAACGGAATCTCTATACCTTCTGCATCGAGGCGAATTTTGATCCTCTTACGCATTTCACCCATGATCTCCCACTGTTTCATGGGTTTGCAGTCACCAAGGATTTTGAACGTCACCGCTGAATCGTCAAGAGAGTTCAGTCTGAGAACCTGTGGTGGAGTAATCAACATAAGTCCGAAATATGGATCAGCGGCAATTTCATCACCAATTTCGTTGAGTACCTCAACTACACGCTCGACATCTTCTTTGTAAGCGACTCCGACATCGAGGTGCACTCGCGACCAGTATTTAGTCTTGTTGGCCGCAACCGTAATTTCACCATTAGGAATCACATGTACCTGTCCATCCAGGTCACGCAGCACCGTTCTTCTAAGATTGATCGATTCAACAAGACCGGAAACACCTGCGACGGTTACAACGTCACCGGTCCGATACTGGTTTTCAGCCAGGATAAAAATTCCTGATATCAGATCACGCACAAGATGCTGTGCGCCAAATCCAACTGCGATACCTGCGACTCCGAATCCACCGAGCACCGGACCAACCGGGACAGACAACTCGGTGAGTACCATGAACAACGCTGATACATAAATGAGGGCAACTGTTGCGCCGACGAACACGCTGGAAAGCGTTTCTGCACGCTTGAGAACTTCGTCGTGTTCAGCCGTGGACGCCTGGCCGAGCATTATTGATGAGAGCACACGTGGAATGACCCGGCGTGAGATTCTTGTGGCTATCCAACTCATGAAAAGGATCAGGAGGATCCGCAATCCATCGGTTGCAAGCCAGTTGCCTGTACTTGACGCGGCGCTTCTCAAGTAATCGACGGCAGGGTCGACGTTGTTGCCGAGTACATGGAGTATCCCGATTAATGCGGCTATGCCGAATACGACACCGACAAGAAAGTTGGATATCCAAGAGTCGGCAGCTTGAACCGCTACTCCCACATCAGCGGTCGCTTCGTGTTGATCAAGTCCCTTGACCGCCTGGCGTAGTCCACGCCGGGTGACGATGCGAACCGCCCACCATGCAGCGACGGCTCCAACTGCAATCAGAAACGCCCATAGACCGCCGTCGGCAAGCCAGGCAAGAAAACTCCCATCTTGCGGGTTTCCAAAGAAGTTATCTAGGAAGGAGTCTGCCATAGTTGTAATCGGTGTTCCGGCTGATGATTCGTAACTAAACCAAACGAACGGCGCGTTAGAACCGTATGAATAAGGCTGTTCTGGACAGACGATACAGGTTGGCCGGGCAGTCAAACTGGGATGAGGCTAGTTCCCGCTACTTTCCCAGAGAGTAACGTAAAAACCGCTCTTTCCGGTGATAAGCCCTGCGAGGTCCTGTTTCGTGCTTTCGCTGATTGATTCTCGTTCCTGCTTTATAAGTTTGAGGAGTTGGTCGTTCAACTCATTCAACGTCGATGTGGACAATCCACGACCGAACAGCTCCGTCGTCGCTTCTCTCAACTGATCCTCTTCGAAAGACAGCAGCGATCCCGCAAAGAACAGCACACCGACTGTTCCGCCGGGATCATTCGTGTCGTCTGGAACATTTATGCCAAGCTCAGCGATAATCCGTTTTAGTGAGTTGGCTCTTACGACTGCTTCGACCTGCTGAGGTATGCTCATTAGCTCCATGAAACCCACGTCTTGGCGGCGAATCAACTTGGAAAAATCATCCTCGATTTTTGAGAAGAATTCTTCACCTAGAATGTTCGAAATCGACAAACTCAGAACGGCGGGACCACCGGGTCGATCTTCCCGAGCATCGATAGCGATAAATTCGCGTAGGTGAGGAAATATACAGAGCGTGATGTCGGCATTGTCGCGGCCAGTGTCAAACATTAGATAATTTTAGCTGGAATGAAAGCCTAAAAGCTCTTTGACTCGCTGGAAAATGCCGACCTTGTCACCACGACGTTCGCGGTGCCAAGTTCGCTCTGCGGTCGCTGCTCGTCGGAAGTTGGACTCGCGTTTACTCATGACGGCGCGGATTTTCTTGTCCTCGCTCTTATCAAGCCAGAATCCAGCGTCAGTCGGACACGATTCTATTTCGAGGTTGTAACCGCGGTATCGGAACCTAACCATGTTCTCGCCACAGTGAGGGCAGCAGTGGGCAACCTCGTGTTTTCCGTACTGGCGTTGACCTTTGACCATGTCGTCGCTCGCGGCGTTGTCTTCGAGAGAATCCATGGCATAAGTCGACATCCATACACCCCCACACTGGTCGCATTTTGAAGATTCCTCACCAGAAGTTTTGGACTCCGATAGCACGGATTGGTCGATGGGGCATGTGAGTTGCGTCAACTACAAAATCCTTATACATGAGTGTGGTTCGAGATGAGATCCATTCTCGATTGTACGTAACTAAGAACCAAATTGATTCTTTTCACTGTTTTCGATTACTCGGGGTCAGATTCGACCAATTGATCTGATTTATCCATCGAGTAACGGAAATCACAGTGTGACGCGCCTTGCATGATCGTCTGAGTCCGGACGAGCTGTACTTCCGGATTGAAGCCTGAACAAAACTCGAAATCTCTTGTGCAGGAAAAAATCTCACCAAGATCGCCATAACCGAGTGATCGATACATCTCCGCGTACTTGCACCGACTTACGTCGAATGAATAACGGTCAGCGCTGCTTTCTAGAATCTCGACTTCCAAGGCGCCCTGTCGCCTCCACGCGTCCTTGTTCGCTACGTAATCTTCGAGGTTATTGGAGCCGATGTCTTTGGCGAATCTCGCTCCCTGCTCCCGAGCGATCTTTGAAATTGCGTTTCTGGCAATCTCGTTTGTACGCTCAACACCTATTTCTTTTTGGAATTCTCGTAGCAGCGGACCAAGCACTAATGCTTCTACGTGTCGACGATCAATCAAATCCATCTGGTTAGGGTCAAAGACCATATGTTCGTCTCCTGACTGGGCGATATGGGATTGTTTAGAAGCCAGTTATTGCAGTGACACACCCATTGCCACGGCGCCACCACCGGCATGGCAGATCACGGCTAATCCGTGTGAACCACGCACCGCCTGCAATCCGTACAGCAGTGTGACGAGGATCCGCGCACCGCTCGCTCCAATCGGGTGTCCGAGGGCAATCGCTCCGCCTCGTGTGTTTACTCGGTCCCAGTCCCAATCCAGGGCTTTACCGTTTGCAAGAACCTGCGCGGCAAAAGCCTCATTGACTTCAATGAGGTCGAAATCATCCAGAGATTGGCGCGTCTTTTCCAACAGATTTTTCACCGCCATTCGAGGAGCATCAAATAGCATTCCTGGCTCATTAGCAGCGTGGGCATATCCAGTTATCCGAGCGATTGGAACGTCAACAGTCTCCATTGCGGATTGTTCGTCAGTTACAACCATCGCCGCGGCACCATCGCTGATCGAAGAGGCGTTTCCTGCAGTGACCGTATCGCCTGGTGGAAAGATCGTCGGTAGTTCAGAAAGACCATCGAAGTTCGTATCCGCTCTCGGTCCTTCATCCGTGTCGATAACTGTGACCGACCCGCGACGACCTTTCACTTCAACAGGGGTGATTTCTGAATTGAACGTACCTTCCGCGGTTGCGGTCGAAGCGAGTCGATGACTTCTCTCAGCGAACTCGTCTTGTCGATCACGATCAATATCGTATTTTTCGCTGATCGCTTCAGCTGAACTGCCCATGTGACGGTTTTCGAACGGACACCAGAGGCCATCGTGGATCATCGAGTCGACCAGGTTTGTATCGCCCAATCGTTGCCCCGTTCGACTGTTAATCAACAGATGAGGAGCCGCACTCATGTTCTCCATGCCGCCTGCTACCACCGCGGATGCTTCCCCGAGTTGCACTGCCTGGGCAGCCATAATCACCGACTGCATGCCCGAAGCACAGGCTTTGTTGATCGTTAGCGCAGAAACAGAGTTTGGTATCTCAGCTCCAATTGCGGCTTGTCGTGCGGGCGTTTGGCCAAGACCGGCGGACAGCATGTTTCCGACGACGGTGTAGTCGATTTTGTCGGTGGTTAATCCAGAACGTTCGACAGCCGCTTTTATTGCGGTAGATCCAAGTTCGTTTGCGGGAGTTTTAGAAAGTCCACCCTGGAACTTTCCGAGCGGAGTTCTGGCAGCGCCCGTGATGAACACATCAGACTTGAGAGAGTTAACCATCGATAGAAAATATCCTGGATCAGCGAGCTATTGATGAAATCTCGGTCGAGTATAAATTGCTCGACGCGGCGATGCACTTTGCTAAGCAGGAACCACTCGGACGCTGAGTCCATCTGCTGTGAGAGCAATTTTCCCGCTTTTCAGCGCCAGAGCATCTTTACCATAGATTTCCCGTCGCCAGCCGGAGAGTGCTCTGACATCTGGATTGTCTTCGGTGGCGATTCGATCGAGTTCCTTTCGATTCGCAATTAACTGCGCGGCTACTCCGTTCTCATCGCTGCGGAGTTTTAACAGAGCCTGAAGCAGTGCAACCAAAGTTTCGTGACCTCGAAACTGGTCACGTCCTTTTTCTGGACTCGGGCACTCTTCTTCTGGCAGATCAACTCCGACTTTCACGGCGGCCAAAAGAGCTTTTCCGTCTTTCCCATGCGCAAATCGTTCGTTGATGCCGCGTACTCGTTCAAGGTTTGCAGGGGTTTGAGGGGCATTTAGCGAAATTTCAGCTAGAGCTTCGTCTCGACATACCCAGCCTTTAGGGATATTTCGATTCTGAGCTTTGATTTCGCGCCATGCCGTAATTTCACGAAGGATTCCTAGAGCTCGAGGGGTGGGGCGGCGTAATCGAACCTTTCTCCAAAGTTCGCGTGGATTCAATTCGTAAATATCTTTGTTTCGGAGATGTCCCATTTCCTCATGTGCCCAGGAGGTGCGTCCTGATCTTTCCAGTTCATCCCACAAGCGATCGTAGATTTTGATCAGGTGGGTTACGTCGCCTATCGCGTACTCGACCTGTTCGTCAGTAAGTGGTCTCCTGGACCAGTCGGTCATCTGTGATCGTTTATCGATCGTTTCACCAGCGATTTTCTGGACGAGAGTTGCATACGCTGGCTGGTCACCGTAACCACTGACCATGGCTGCTATTTGCGTGTCGAATACTGGAGCTACCATCTCTCCGGTAGCGTTGAACATAATTTGCATATCCTGACTCGCCGAGTGGAAGACCTTGAGGACTTTCTCGTTTTGGAGCAGATCAAATACTGGTTCGAGATCAATTCGATCAGCCAGAGGGTCGATTGCAACAGCCTCGTCGCGAGTTGCGATCTGAATTAAACAGAGGATTGGCCAGTAAGTTTTTTCTCGAATGAATTCTGTATCGACGGTGATGAAGTCCGACGTTGCGGCTTGATCGCAAAATTCGGCGACATCAGAGGAGTTAGTAATAAGCACTCAACCGGTATACACCACTAAACAAACAAACGCTATTGGCAAATAACATTTATCTGGTGAACCGAGGTCGATATTGTATTGCTTCGGCAACGTGTTGAGTGAGATTTTCCGACGAGTCAGTAAGGTCGGCTATTGTCTGCGCAACCTTTGACACGCTGTGTAAACCACAAACCTAGAGACTCAACTGTTCAATTGCCATTTGCATGAGAGAACTTGTCGAATATTCAACCTTGCAGTGATTCCAAATGCAGTCCCCGATTGTATGAACAATTAATCACTGCGTTAGGTGGAATCTCGATAACACTACAGAGTCCTCTCGTCATATCAGACAATGTGGCTATTCTGCAATGCAGGCCTTCAGTCCAGATTCGAGTTCATCCTTGTCGAGATTTCGCCCTATGAAAACGACTTTGTTAAAGCGCTGATCGTCCCCCCATGGCCGGTCAGTCTGCCCATCGAATATTGCGTGGACACCCTGGAACACCACTCTGTCATCAACACCCTTGAAGCTTAAGACTCCCTTGGATCGGAAAATATCTGGTCCATGGTCGTGACCTAACTCGTGAGCCCAATTCTCCACTTTGTCTTCGTCAAGTTCACCTATGAATGTGATTCCAACTGAGGTAATTCCTTCAGCGATACCACACTCGTCATCATCGTCAGTCATTAGGTTTGGATGTGTGGCAAGGATTCTATCTACCTCGAATGCACCTAGTTCCAGGATGTCGTCCATCTTTGCCGCAGACTTTTGCGTTCGGTGTATTTTGGCGAGCGCATTGATTTGCCTGACTGCACTTTCAAGTTTCAGCAATTCGGATTCTGAGGCAAGGTCTGTTTTGTTCAGAAGTACAACGTCTGCGAATCCGATTTGCTCTCGCAACTCTTCCCGTTCGTCAATGTGCAGCCAGACGTGTTTGGAATCAACAAGTGTGACGATACCGTCAAGTCGAACTTGTTCTTTCAGGTAGTCGTCCATGATGAACGTCTGGGCCACGGGGCCAGGATCGGTCAGTCCACTTGTCTCAATGAGAATGTAATCGAATTTGTCGCTTCGTTTGAGCAACTTGCGCAAGGCGACCATTAGGTCCCCGCGAACCATGCAACAAAGGCAACCGTTGTTCATTTCAACGATTTCTTCCGCTTCACTCACGACCAGATCTCGATCGATTGAAAGCTCGTTATATTCGTTCTCAATCACGGCGATGCGCTTGCCATGATTCTCAGTAAGAATACGATTGACCAACGTTGTTTTACCCGAGCCTAAAAATCCGGTGAGTACGGTAACAGGCACTCGTGCGTCGGTCTCAACAGTATCCATAAGATTCTCCTGATCGGTGAAAGTGCGAGTACTGAAACGGATCGTGTCGGAGCTAAAATGAGTACCAATTCAAGCCTGCCACCTGGGTTCATTGGCGGCAGGCTTGAATTGACTATCCGATCAGTTTCTTTGCGATCTCGATATCAGCCTGACCGAGAATCCTGAAAACTTTACTGGTTGGATCTTCAGCAGCAACACCGCGTACGGCCGTCCGACCGTTTTTCATGGTGACCAATTCTGGATTTTTGATCTCAACGACTTTCTTCAACTTGACTGAATACGCGGTCAATTTGTCCATTTGAATCTCCCTTCGATGATTCATAAATTCTGTTTAGCTGTTTTAAAACAACTGCTGTTCAGGTATCCCTACCACCGTGGGTACATCAATGTGAAATTGAATACCCAGGCGAAAAGATCTTTTTTGGTTCACGACCACTGGAACTAATTGCAATTCAGCGCTAACCGAAGTGACTCGAGATTTTGGTTCATGATCGTGAAGTATGTTGCTCCGCCATTTAGTTCGGCGGGTGTCAGCGACTCCATCGGATGAAGAGGTAGAACCTCCGAACCTGTTTCTTTCGCGACCGACTCTACCAACGGACTCCCCGCAATTGGCTCTTGGAGCACGTGCATTAGTCCTAGCTCGCCAATCGCATCGACGATCTGTGCAACTCGCTTAGGAAGCGGTTCACCTTCGGTGCTCAATCCCTGCAGCCCAATTTGTTCAATCGAGTAGCGCTCGGCGAGATGTCCGTATGCCTCATGCGACACAATAATGTGATCTAACTCACATGAACTCAGCCCGGTCTTGAACCTGTCATCAAGCGCCGTAAGTTCTGCAACTAATGAGTCCGCGTTCTGCGCGTAGGTCTTAGCTCCTACAGGATCGGCATCACTGAATGCTGTCTGGATGGCGCGAACCTGATCAATAGCTTCCATCGGGTTCAACCATAGGTGTGGATCGACACCTTTTTCGTCTTCGTCGTGACCATGTTC
>DBTA01000052.1:0-531 GCA_002306815.1 Dehalococcoidia bacterium UBA1328
ACTCGGTTTCTCAGGCACCTCAGTACACTGGAGTGTCTCTAAGCTCTTAACTCATGAAATGTTTCAATGCTTCTAAAACATTACGAATTTCGTTGACTGACATATTCACCGACGCTAGCATTCACAGGTCAATAAATAGATGAGTGCCATTTAAACGGGTTCTTCCGAACTCCAGATTTCGGCTCGCTTCTCATCTTTTAATACGTACCTTCCCGGGCATTTTTAATGCTGAAAGTCGGAAGGTATTTTTGCGGAGATATTTACATGGAATCGATCTTCCTTGCTATTGCGGCAGGTGGTGTTGGGCTATTGTTCGCCGGCCTGCTTGCAATGCGAGTACTGAGGCAATCTCAGGGCAACGATGAAGTTGTTGCGATCGGTGAGCTTATCCAGGAAGGATCATCGGCGTTCCTACGCAAGGAGTATTCAATCCTTGCAGTGTTCGTTGTGGTGATTTTCGTAATCCTGGCGCTGTTCATCGATTACAACATCCTCGATAATGACCGTATCGAATCGCTGAGCGAAGGCGGC
>DBTA01000052.1:866-1297 GCA_002306815.1 Dehalococcoidia bacterium UBA1328
CAATGACGTCAGAGGGACCGTGGACTGCCATTTCCTACATCCTTGGTGCAGTTGGATCAGCCCTTGCCGGATTCATTGGTATGAGTATTGCGGTTCGAGGTAACACCCGAACTGCAACTGCGGCCCAGAATGGACTCAACAAAGCGCTCCAGGTTGCGTTCAGCACCGGAGCCGTTATGGGTCTTACCGTGGTTGGTATCGGAATTCTCGGTGTTTCAGCCCTCTGGCTCGTGTTCGAGAACCCGAACGTGGTTGCCGGATTTGGATTCGGTGCTTCATCTATCGCCCTGTTCGCTCGTGTTGGCGGTGGTATTTACACCAAGGCCGCTGACGTTGGAGCTGACCTTGTCGGTAAAGTCGAGGCCGGCTTGGACGAAGACGATCCACGCAACCCTGCTGTAGTAGCTGACAACGTTGGCGACAACGTTGGT
>DBTA01000052.1:1604-39964 GCA_002306815.1 Dehalococcoidia bacterium UBA1328
GACAACGTTGGCGACAACGTTGGTGATGTTGCCGGTATGGGTGCTGACCTGTTCGAATCTTACGTTGGCTCGATTATAGCGACGATATCGCTTGCATTCTTCGTAGTTGTCGGAACCGAGGTAACCGCAATACCGTTCGACGTCGATGCTTCAAAGGCGATTTTGCCGCTCGTGATCGCGGGTATCGGAATCATCTCATCGATTCTGGGAACGTTCCTGATCCGGACCGGTGACGACGCCGACATGGGCAAACTGCTTTGGACTCTCCGTTACGGAATTTTTGGCGCTGGAGTTCTCTCGCTTATTGGTACCGCCGTGTACATCAACATGAACGATAGTCTCGACTTCGATCTCTTCTGGGTTGTTGTTACCGGTATCGTTGTTGGACAGGTGATCGGTACTTCTACAGAATGGTTTACATCTTACGAGGGTCTTAAGATTGGATCGTGGGAGTTCAACCCAGTTCGCTGGATTGCTCAGCAGTCTGAAACCGGACACCCATCCACTATCATCGCCGGTGTGGCAATTGGGTTCTACTCGGCGGTCATTCCAGCAATTGCAATAGTTGTCGGTATTTTCATCGCCAACGACCTAGCAGGACTTTACGGAATTGGCCTTGCTGCTGTGGGAATGCTTTCGACCCTAGGAATCACTCTCGCGACCGACGCATATGGTCCAGTAGCCGACAATGCTGGTGGGATTGCTGAGCAGGCACATCTTGACCCGCAGGTTCGCGAGCGCACAGATGCCCTAGACGCCCTTGGAAATACCACAGCGGCTACAGGTAAGGGATTCGCTATCGGATCAGCTGTGCTGACGGCTTTGGCGCTTCTTGTCGCATACGCGTTCGCGACCGGTATTACCGAACTTGACCTTCTGAACCCTAAAGTACTTATGGGAACAGTAATTGGTGGCTTGCTGCCTTTCTTGTTTTCAGGTCTCACAATGCAGGCTGTTGGAACGGCCGCAGGATCGATGATCGAAGAGGTTAGACGCCAGTTCCGAGAGATCCCCGGTCTGCGCGAAGGCAAAAAAGGTGTGAAGCCTGATGCTGCTCGAGCGGTCGCCATTAGCACTCAGGGTTCGTTGAAAGCAATGATCGCACCAGGATTGATCGCAATCGTTGCCCCTGTGGTTATTGGTGCATTCATGGGTGCAGCTGCACTCGGCGGAATGCTTGCCGGATCGATTGTTTCTGGATTCCTTCTCGCCATCTTCATGGCGAACGCAGGCGGTGCCTGGGACAACGCGAAGAAATACGTTGAACTCGGCCATTTCGGCGGTAAAGGATCAGACACTCACGCGGCCGCAGTCACCGGTGACACAGTTGGTGACCCATTCAAAGACACCTCTGGTCCGGCAATCAACATTCTTTTGAAGCTCATGGCTGTTGTTTCGCTAATCTTCGGTCCGCTGTTCGTCTAATTCGAACGGTCCAAACGACCAACTTTCGACAAAAGAACAATGAAAAAGCCCTGATCAATTGATCAGGGCTTTTTCATTGTTCTTGCACAGGATTACCTTACAAACATGTTCGCTATTTTCTCGTGACCTATCGTGGATGACGGACCGTGCCCCGGCAAAACTAGTGTCGTATCATCAAGTTCGAACAGCACTTTCTTGATACTGGCAATTTCCTTGTCCTCGTCTCCGCCCGAAAGGTCGAATCTACCGATCGTTTCCCTGAACAGCGTGTCACCGGTGTAAACGTGATCTTCAACGTAAAATGAGACACTGCCGGGTGTATGCCCTGGTGTAGATAAGACTTCAATCTCTACTTGCCCGACGGTCAATTTATCTCCATGTTCGAGACCTCTATTCGGTACAGGCGGGTCTTGGAAATCACCGAGCATACTCACAAGCCATTCGAGTTGCTGGTTCACGGCTGCAACGTCGTGGATACCGATCAAGAATTGGGCGCCGTATTTCTCAACAAGAGATTTGGCAGCACCTGTATGGTCTCCGTGGGCGTGTGTGGCGAGAACGAAAGTCGGCGTTAGTGCAGCATTTTCTAGATGATCTTCGATTCTTGCAGACTCGCCACCTGGATCAATCACTACGCACTCGTTAGTTGTGTCATCACTCACTATGTAGCAGTTAGTAGCGAGAACCCCGACCTGAATAACCTCAGTTTTCAAGAGCGATTAGCCTTCCTCCAAACGTAACCAGCGAGATCTGAGTGGAGATCCAATCAGCGATAGAGGTGAAATATAGAATCGAAATAATGCCCCTCGCCACAAGATACGGTATAAATTTCCGATTCAACCCTAGTAGACAAGCGGCCTCCCCCGCCAACGCCCCAGGCGCTAATTCCGCTATTCTCGACTGAGGTCATATACAAAGCCATCATGGATTTTAGCCGTTCACCTTAGGCATTACCTCGTTCTTTAGGAGCCCCATCGAAGACTTCCAAAATCCCTCCGGCTCCCATTCGTGTCCCATTGCCATGATAGTTCCGAACCCACCGACCGATTCCTCGAGAGACATGATTTTTTCAGCTACTTCTTCAGGAGAACCGATCAAGAAGATGTTGTCGACAAGGTACTCAACGGTCACGTCAGAGTCAGGCATGTTCGGGTCTATCTTCAACAACCCGAGCATTTTTGATCGTGGCAGAAGACGAAGGAAATAGCCTTCCATGTCTCTGGCTAATGTCCCGTTCAACGCCTGTTTACGAGATTCGGCAGTTGAATCAGCGACTATAATCTCCCGAGCGATTCTCCAATTGCGACGATCCGCAGTTTTACCCTCTTCCTTCGCTCCATCTTCAACGGCATCCCAGTGTGAACGCAGCATTGGTTCCGGCACGAAATTGATGCTCATTGGTAGCCACCCGCGACGCCCTGCCATCAGGAGCGTTTCAGACTTCGGTGAAACTCCCGCCACACCGATTGGAGGATGTGGATCTTGATACGGCTTCAGATGAACTCGTAGAGCAATATCGTCTTCGGGTTCCGGGATATTGAAATCCCACCATTCACTCTTGTAGTTTCCGGGTTTGGGGTCTTTCCACAATTGGAGGACAAGTTCTATTGCCTGTCGAGTCATTTCTCGATTATCGCCCGACCGAGGGTCGAAGCCGTTTACATGGAGATCGCCCGGGAAACCTCCTGAGCCAACTCCCCAGTTGACTCGTCCTCTCGACATCTGATCGAGTTGGGCAATTCGATGGGCAACGTAGAACGGATCATGATTCGGCATGCAGGTGACACCGGTACCCAACCGGATTTGCGAGGTCACGCCGAGGGCTTGTGCGATCAGTAGATCGGGAGCGGGGATATTTTCCCATTCGGCCGTGTAGTGCTCGCCAATCCATGCTTCGGAGTACCCGAGTTGATCGAGATAAACGAGCTGCTCCAGATCGCTCTCCAGCGTATCAGCGTGATTCGACCCTGGCGGGTGCAGGGGCATAGTGAAAAAGCCCAGTTCCATTCCGACCTCCGAAACGGTGCCTCAGAAAGTGCACCAACGAGTAGACTTCGAATTTCGGGGCATCGTACAACGGAATCGAGAGCAAGAGGGGCGAACCTGAGATCGATATGTGGAGCGAGTTAATCGTCGACGCTGTTCGCCTTCTCCTGGAGCCGGAAAAGGGCGTTCATCGCCTCAATTGGCGTCATATTAGCGATATCTATCTCCTTTAGCTCTTCCAGCGTTTCGCTGTGCGCCTGTGGTTCCTTTAAAGACATTTGCAGTTGGAATCCAGAAGATTTCGAACTGGGATTGAAGCCGTTTTCCAGCTCATTAAGAAGATCCCATGCCCTGCTAATCACAGAAACGGGCATTCCAGCCAGTCGAGCCACATGAACACCATAAGAGCGATCCGCGCCACCGGGAACTATCTGGTGTAAGAACACAACTTCGCCATTTTCTTCGGCGACAGCGACCTGCAAGTTATGAGCTCGAGGTAATTGATCCGCCAATTCGGTCATCTCGTGGTAGTGGGTTGCGAATAGCGTTTTGCAACCTAACTTTGGCGAATTGTGAATATGCTCAGCTACAGACCGAGCAATCGCAAGACCATCGTAGGTTGACGTCCCTCTTCCAATTTCGTCCATAACGGCGAGAGAGCGGCTCGTTGCCTGGTTGAGGATCGATGCAGTCTCGACCATTTCAACCATAAATGTCGACTGTCCGCCCGAGATATCGTCAGATAGACCCGCGCGTGTGAATATCCGATCCACAACACCAATTCGTGCCTTAGAGGCCGGTATGAAGCTTCCAACCTGTGCCAATAACACCAGAACGCCCGCCTGACGGATATAAGTCGACTTACCAGACATGTTTGGTCCGGTAATGATCATGACTTGTAGTTTTTCGTTCGAAAGTGCGAGATCGTTTGGGACGAATCGACCCGGACCAAGAGAAGATTCGACAACCGGGTGACGTCCACCTTCAATTTCGAGTTCAGTCTCATCATCCACGAGCGGTCTAATCCATCCGTGGCAAGCAGCAGCCTGCGACATCGACACGAGAGCATCAAGGACGCCAATCACTCGGGCGGTTTCCATGATGCGATCGCTGTGAAGTGATATTTCCGCGCAAACTCGTCTGAAAATGTCTCGTTCTAGTTCACTAATTCGGTCTCGCGCCGTGAGAATCTTTGATTCAAGTTCTTTTAGTTTAGGGGTGATAAACCGTTCACCGTTCACCAGGGTTTGTCGCCGCTCAAACGTATCAGGAATTAAATGCGTGTTCGCTTTGCTCACTTCGAGGTAGTACCCGAACACGCGGTTGTAGCCAATTTTCAGGTTCTTTATTCCGGTCGACTCACGATGCGAGGCTTCCATTGCAGCGATGCTTGAGCGAGCGTCCCCGGAAAGCGACCTGGCTTCGTCGAGTTCCTGATTGAATCCCTCTCGGATCGCTGAACCTTCCCCCACCGTAACCGACGGTTCATCTGGGATGGCTACGCGGAGTAGATCAACCGCTTCAGAAGATGAAAAGAGTCTACCGATCACAGCTCCACCTGGGTTCACTGATTCGGGGAGTGAATTCACCAAATCTGGAATTACGGATAGACCAGTTCTAAGTGAGGCGAGATCACGTGGTGTTGCGGTGCTTGTGCGAACACGATTCGTGAGGCGCTCAAGGTCGGACACATTGTTCAAGAGTCCCTGGACACGAGATCGGACACTTTGATCTTCAAAGAACGCTGCAACTATCTCCTGGCGCCGTTGAATAACATCAGCGTCGAGAAGCGGACGTGTTAGCCAAGCCCTGAGTGTCCTTGCACCCATGGCAGTTTTCGAAAAGTTCAACGTGCGGTACAGAGTTGGCGCGTTCGCTTTTCCAGTTGAGGAAGTAAAAACTTCTAGATCGTGCAGAGCCTTCTGATCCAGCTTCATGTACGAACTAGTCGATTCAGTTTTCAGCGATGTGAGTTGCGGGATCGCTCCGAACTGCGTGTCTGCCACGAAATCGAGTACAGATGAAGCAGCGACCAACGCGAGTGGCAGTTCTTCACAACCAAAAGCTTCGAGCGATTTGACCTTGAAATGCTCTTTCAAGCGTGCTTTGGACAAAGCTGTATCTAATCTCGATTCGTCGAGCGCCCGAACGGTTATCGCCGAATCTTCCACAGAACAAATTAAGTCTTGAGATTCAGAATCAGTGATTAGCTCGGCGGGAGATAGACGGGCAATCTCGTCTGGCAGGTCAGATGAAGCGAGTTCAATGGTTACAAACTCACTGGTGGAAATGTCGACATAAGCCAGACCGGAACGACCGTTGTCTGTAACTGCCGCAGCAAGATAGTTATTTGAAGATTGATTGAGAAGCGCAGGTTCAATCACAGTTCCAGGTGTTACGACTCGAACAACGGCGCGCTCAACGAGACCTCGAGATTTAGCCGGGTCGCTAGTTTGTTCGGCAATAGCAATTTTTAGCCCCGCAGCCACTAGCGTGCCGAGATGATTATCCAGGGAGTGATGGGGGATTCCAGCTAACGGAGCCTTACCACCGGCACCCGATTCCCGAGAAGTGAGCGCGATCCCGAGTACCTTCGACAGCGTCTGTGCATCGTCATCGAATGCCTCGTAAAAGTCGCCCATGCGAATTAGCAACAGAGAGTCGGGGTACTGAGCCCTGAGCTCCAGGAACTGGCGTCTACCAGGAGAAAGCTTCTTGCCCGCAAACGGCTTTTTCTTACTTGACTGCTTTGGCTTAGACGCGTCTTTAGTCGGGCGCGATGCCGTTGACGATTTTGGAGTGGTTGCCATATTGCCGCGATTCTAGCGCTTTATGGAGCGAAATCGGAGCAGGATCAGCAGCCTAAAAAACTTACTGGTACTTGATCGTGGCGGAGTCCGACGCTGTCCAGCGTAGTTCCGTGAACGAGCTACCACGAGGCATTTCGAACACCATCATTCCGGAAACTTGCTCACCACCGTTCAACTTCACAGTTCCCCAGAGCGGGACGAATCCAGGAACGTTGTACTGCGGCGCACTTTCCGCCGTGTAAACGCTTTCAATCGTGTTGAGTGGTTCGTAGTCTGCCCGATCACCATCCAACAAAGTGACGGATGACTCATCGACAACGAGGTTCACCGTTCCAGAGGTTTGGTTAATCAAAGTCACTTTCACGTATGTGAGCTCGTTGTTTGCCTCGTCGAGAGGCTTCATTGCCCAGTTGTACACCGTTCCGTCCACGTCCGCGCCAGTGTAAGTGATGTACTGCTGCTGCTTGGGTTCCTCTGCTCGAATCCAGAGTGTTCGACCTGCAACGTAAAGCGGGTCGCCACCCTCGTCCTTGAACACGGTCATGAGACTGATCATGACCACCGCGAGAACTACTGAAAAAGCGGTGAAACCCATTAGAAGAACAGGACTGTTCTCTTTTGGAACATTGATCTGTCTGCGAGCGAGTACAGCACATCCAGCATCAATGTCCATGTACTCGGAGCCGGGGTCGCCCCGGAAACCTGAAGTTGGAGAATATTCAAGCCGAACGCGAACAATATCGTTCGCCATTGGTTCCGCGGAAACTACATCCCAGGTCAACTCGGCTTCACGCATCCGAGGTCCGTACTCATATTTGTTGGCCGCAGCGTATTCGATCGCCGCGTTCACCTGATCGGGATATTTGTTCGCAGCGTCTTCACCAAAGGCAAAGCCTTGCGTCGAAGATGATTCGTGTGAATCTTTCGATTCCTCGACAGCTTCTTGTTCAGTTCGGTTCTCTTCAGTCATCCATTGCTCCACTGTCAGGCTTATTCCCGGACCGACAAGCGAGATTACATGATGTGCGTCGGCTGGCGCACGTCATTTTTATGTTCAGCTGACTATTATTGCCAAGAGTCGCTGTTTTGGGCGAATCAAATTTCCCTGAACCGGATATCTAGCGCGCAGTGATGATTCCATGTCGAAAGTTCCATCATCACTTCGCCGAAGGAAATGTGCCAAGTTGCTCCAATACTTCATGAAGTGATTGAAGTACGTCGGATATGTCAGCTTCGGTTGTATCTCTGCCAAGTGAAATTCGCACGCTACCAACTGCTAAAGCCGGATCGACTCCCATAGCTATTAGCACGTGGGAAGGTTCTAGAGAAGCTGAGCTACACGCGCTTCCGCTGGATGCAGCGATACCTTTGAAATCGAGACCCAGCAATACAGGCTCTCCTTCAACTCCCTCGAAGGAAAAATTCGATATTTCTGGGACTCTATCGGTGTTACTACCGTTGAAAGATGACCTGGGAATTCTTTCGGCAACACCTTCGATAAGAGTTGTGGAGAGAGCGTGCATACGTTCTCTTGAATCGGCTCTCTCTGATTCGGCAAGTCGCAGTGCTTCCGCGAAACCAACAATACTTGCGACATTCTCGGTTCCAGATCGCCGTTGTCGTTCCTGCCCACCACCAGCGATTAGTGGATCAAGCTCTACGCCACGTCGGACATAAAGTGCACCAACACCTTTTGGTCCGTAAATCTTGTGACCGGACAGGCTCATCAGATCAACACCAAGTTCGTCAACATTCAAAGAGAGCTTGCCAGCACCCTGCACAGCATCAGTGTGCACCAGAATGTTGCCGCCAACCTTCTCCGACGCACTGCGTGCTAATCGACCTATTTCCGCTATGTCCTGGATCGTCCCGACTTCGTTGTTCACCAGCATTACGCTAACAAGGAATGTGTCGCCACGTATGGCGTCCGCTACTTCCTGCGGATCGACACGTCCAGAGCTATCCACTCCGACACAAGTAGCATCGAATCCGAGTTTCTCCAGTTGCTCGACCGGGTGAATTACGGCGTGATGTTCGATCACTGTAGTGATGATGTGGCCTGAGTCTCGAAGCCCTGCGCTTCCTTTGATTGCAAGATTGTTCGACTCCGATCCTCCGCCAGTGAAAACTATTTCCCCAGCACGTGTCCCAAGCACGGATGCTGTTGTTTCCCGGGCTTCATCTAGACCGTAACGCGCCTCACCTGCCAGTGAGTACAAACTGGAAGGATTACCGAACTTCTCCGTGAAATACGGCAACATTTTTTCCAAAACATCGGGGTGCATAGGAGTGGTCGACGCGTGATCCAGGTAATTGATTCGTTCATCGCTAATGGTCATAACTTTTGGCGCTAATGTTTATACGTTCGGTAACAACGAAACCGTGTAGCCGTTGCCAGATGCCTTGGATAAAATACTTCGCGTTTGAAATCCGCGCGAGCGAAAGTGCCGTATTCATTTGCCGTGACCCCACGGCGCATTTAATTTTGGCAGAATAGTCGTGGCGTGGCGCAAATATGTCGTCAATCGAACAGAAAATCGGAGTGAATAGTTGATCAAGATTGAGCACATGTCGAAAAGTTACGGACCGTATCCGGCCGTTATCGACATCTCATTTGAAGTGCTCAAGGGTGAAATAGTCGGCTTCCTAGGCCCCAACGGTGCAGGTAAGACCACGACAATGCGTGTCGTAACTGGGTTCACTCCGCCAACCGAGGGTGATGTGACCGTAGGTGGTTACGACGTCGTTTCTCACTCACTCGACGTGCGCCGACACATTGGTTACTTGCCTGAGACCGTACCCCTTTACTTAGACATGACGGTTACGGATTACCTCACCTACATGGGTGAAATCCGAGGCATGAACTCTTCATGGGTAAAAGAGCGACTGCCTAAAGTGATTGAGATGGTTCGCCTTGGCGAATATCGAAAAACATTGGTAGGGCGGCTCTCAAAGGGTTACCGACAGCGAACTGGAATCGCTCAGGCGATTCTCCACGAACCAGATGTTCTCGTAATGGACGAGCCAACAATTGGTATTGACCCGATCCAAGTTGTCGAAACCCGTGAGTTGATCAGCGATCTGGGTGAGAACCACACGATGCTGCTCAGCTCGCACATCCTTCCGGAAGTTAGCGCTATCTGTAAGCGAGTACTCGTGATCAACGACGGACGAATTGTTGCAGACGACAAGCCGGATGATCTGTCTGAAAAGCTGCAACACGCCGAGCGTATTGAGGTCAGCGTTCGCGGAGCTGAGGCGCCAGCATTTATTAATGCGATGCGTGCTATATCCGCTGTCATAGATGCCCGATCTGACCAGCGTGTATCAATGGTTCAAAAGGCGGAGCGAGAAGAGTTCTCACCATTTATCGTCGACGCTCGGCCCAATGTTCAGGCAGCCGAGCAAATTGCGAAATCGATCATCGACAACGGTTGGGGACTGTCTAACCTGACACCGCTCCCGATGACCCTTGAAGAGATCTTCCTTGAACTTACAACTGTAGAGAATTTGGGCGAGTAGGAATTGCGTTTCATATCCGTCATAGCGATCAAAGAGATTCGCACATATTTCGCCTCGCCAATGGCCTACGTGGTTTCAGCGGCGTTTTTGGCGATCACTGGCTTCTTCTTCGTTGCATCAGTTTCAGATGCATTCGCAGAAGCAAGCATTCGAGGTTACCTCGCAGGCGCGATCTTCTTTATGATTTTCATGTCACCAGCACTAACAATGCGTTTGATCGCGGAAGAACAAAAGCTCGGTACGCTGGAACTGTTGCTAACTTCACCGCTTCGTGAATTTGAGATCGTAATAGGGAAGTTCATCGCCGCATTTGCTACGACGCTATTCATGATCGGGTTGTCGATGTACTTCGTGATCGTGCTCTTCGTGTACGGCGACCCAGACATTGGTCCGCTGTTAAGCGGGCTGCTCGGACTTTCGCTCTACGCAGCTGCAACCCTGGCGGTCGGCCTATTTGCATCCTCGCTGAGTAGTAACCAGATCGTTGGGCTCGTCGTCGGATCTGGCATCCTTACCGCTCTCACGATTATCGATTTCGTTAGTGCACGTCTCTCCGGAGTCGCTTCAGAAGTACTCGACGCATTCCAACTAGGTGCTTCCTTCTCCGTGTTCGACCTCGACAGCTTCGGTGTCGCCGAAGGAGGTCACTTCGCAGATTTTGCACGAGGCATTATCTCGCTCACAGATATTGCGTACTACGCTTCAATAACAGCAGTGTTCTTGCTACTCACGGTTCTCGTGCTCGAAGCAAGGCGATGGCGCTAGGCCGATAGATGTCCACAGAACAGCAAAACAGGCCGGATACTCGGCCTTCACCCGATTCCGTTCGTCAGAAGACTCCGATCCTTGAGAGTCTAAAAAACAACACAAAGTCGATTCGACAAGCGCTAGCCCTCGTAGGTGTAAGTGCCGTCGTCTTAGGTGTTCTAATTTGGATTTTCCTGAGAGGGCTTGAGGGTCCTGCGTTTGTTGTTGCTGGCGTCGGTGTAGCCCTTCTAATTGTCGATGCGATCATTTCTCTCGCGACGGTCCGACAGGCGATTTTTGGCCGCAGGGGTCGTTACGGTCTCAATACAGCGATCGTGTTTATCGTATTCGTCGCAATTGCCGTCACGGTCAACTTTGCTCTTCACTGGGCGGTGGATCGACCAAACCCGGCTGGTTGGCTACGTATCGACACCACAGCGACCAAGCAGTTCTTGCTTGAGGAGCAAGTTGTTAACACGCTCGAAAACCTGAAAGAGCCTGTGAAGATCACAGCGTTCTTCGCAACTGACACCGCCGCTGGTGCAGCTGCGTGGCGAGACACGGAGGACATGCTGAGCGAGTTCCGACGCCGATCTTCAGTCCACGAACTTAGCTACGAGCGAATCGACCCGGAACTCAACCCGAACGTCGCGACCAGCCTTGGTGTAACCCAATTCCCGGCGCTAGCGATCGAAGGTGTAGAGAGTCGCCGTACAGAAGTTGTGGTCGGCACCGATCCGCGGGATGGTTCGAACGTAATCACTGAACAGCAACTCGTAACGGGATTGCTCGTGATAAACCAGATCGTCCAGAAACAAATCGTTTTCATCACCGGTCACTCGGAGCGGGACGTTACCGATATCGCGGAAACGACGGCTTTCGGTCTGGCAGGTCTGGCTCTCAACCGAGAGAACTACGTTGTTCTTAACGAGACTCTGCAGGAACTCGGCACACGCATGGCAACGGGAAACCCGCAGGATGTACCGGCCGTAATCGTATTTGCAGACCCAAGCCAGGATCTTCTACCGATCGACCAGCAGGCGTTATTGAACTACACTCGCTCTGGTGGAAGCACCTTGTTTATGTTTGAACCGGGAAGCGTTCCAGACAGCTTCAAACAGTTCATTTCACGATACGCAGTTGTAGTTGGTGAAGGTGAAGCAGCAGATATAGCCAGCTTCGTTGCGCCAAGCCCTACTTTTATCCAGGTGAAAAAGAGCAACAGCCAGTTGCCACCGCACCCGGTTACTGACGGATTTGAGGTGCTCTACATGCCAGGTGCAACCCACTTCGGCTGGGCGATCGATCCTCTTTCAATCCCACTTGTTGACGAACTAACTCCGCTAGTCAGCCAGCGAATCCTTGCTTCGACAACCATCAGCAGCTGGTCGGAAACGGATCCTGACACCCTGAACTTCGATATCGACGAAGAAACTCCAGGACCGCTGCCACTCGCAGTTATTGTCGAAGCGGTCGGTGAACTCGCTGGTGGTGTTTACTCCGACGGAGAAGAATTGGTTTCATCGAACATGATCATGATTGGTGACACCGACTTCGCAAGCAACAATTACTTCGGCTCAGCAAACAACGCCGATCTGTTCGTAAACGCAATCAACTACCTAGCGAAAGACTTCGAATTGATCTCGATTAGGAAAAAAATCGAATCAGACCGCCAGTTGTTCCTTACCAAGAACGAACGTGACTTCGTTCGATGGTCAGGATGGTTGCTCATGCCCACGCTAATCAGTCTTTTTGGCTTCTGGACTTGGTGGAGACGCCGCTAAGCAATGAATCTGCGTCTCCTACTCGTCCTAATCTCGGTTGCTTCGTACGTCTCGATTGGTGTGGTGTGGTTTGTTACCAACCCAACCGTCGAGCAGCGAGAGCCCGAACCTCCATTTTTCTACACTCTCGACCCGACTGACATCAGGCAAATTAGCCTGGATACGCGGGGGGAGCGTCTCAGCTGGTCACTTCGGGAAGATGTGAACCGCTGGTACTTCGACGACATGAACAATATCCCGGCCGATCTGTTCCGGTGGGGTGGTATTACACAGTTGCTCGGTGGACCACGTACTCAGCGTGTGCTTTCACAACAAATTGAAGATCCTTCTCAGTACGGCCTTGACGATCCAACCGGAACGTTCATGGTAACTTTGCGTGATGGTTCTAGCGTGACTCTGCTCCTGGGAGACTTGACGCCGGATGGCGGAAACAACTACGCCCAAGTTGAAGGATTCCCTCAACTCGTGTTAGTCGACTCTTCATGGGGTCGTGTTTTGGAGCGTCTTGTTACAGAACCACCGTTACCGGAGTGGCACTACACTCTCGTTGGCAAGCCTCGTGAGATGATCCTCTTCTACGAGAACGAAGTGGTACAGGCTTACGGATGGAACCGAGAAGAAGAAGCCTGGTACATATGCACAGTTCCTCTCGAAACCGACCCTTGCACAGGAACTCTTAAGGCGGACACACCAGCGGTTGATACAGAGCTCGAGCACTTCGGTAACCCGGTTATTGGAGGTGCTGTAGCGCTCAACCTCGGTGAGGACGAGGAATTCGAACCGTACGGCACCCTCGTTGACTCGCCTTACATCGCCGTTCGAATTGAGAACAAGAACGAGACTACAGGCGTCACTGAGGTTACTCGTTTGACGATGACTATTGGTGACCTTACAGAAGATGGTGAGTCACGATACGCAGTAGCTAACGAAACCTCAGATGTGATCTTGATCGACGCTGAGTGGGCAGACCGAGTCCTCGAGTTGTTCTTTGGAGAGGCCTTGGTCGAACAGAGCTAGATCCTGCAGGTTAAAGCACCGAGATTTATACAAATATTCAAAAACAAAAATGCCGCTCGTCGCTGCGCAACGTTTTTTATGTGGTCAGGTTTCGATACAACTGCGGCAGCCGCTTAGGCAACAAGCTGACATCCGGCAAGACCTCGTAACTAAAGTCTTCCATCATTGTCTTCATGTAGTCGTGCCCAGCCTTATCGACGGTGAGGCAGAACGGGGTGATTCCAAGCTGTCTTGCCTCGATCAGGGATTGCCGTGTGTCGTGCACGGCGTATTCCTTCTCGACTCCTTCTCGGGAGTATCCGCGATCCTGCGGTCGTCCGTCCGAGATCAAGAACAAGAAGCGTGATCGTGCCTCAGCTTCCGAAAGCTTTTGTACCGTGTGACGAATCGCTGGCCCCATGCGAGTGGCGTGGAGAGGAGCAATGCGGTCGATTCGGCGTGGAACTATCTCGGAGAAGTTCTCATCGAGATCCTTGATCGTGTAGAACTCCACGTTTTCCCGACCGTAGCCCGAGAAGCCATAGATGCCGTACATGTCGCCGAGCGTTTCAAGTGAGTTGACCAGAAGAGTTATACCTTCCTTCTCTACGTCCACGATTCGCTTGTACGTCCTGCGGAGTCCCTCTGAGCGACGTGAGCGCAACCAGACCATGTATTCCACAGGGTCGTCGGGCGCGCCCCAGTCATCTGACGGCTTCTTGGCCTCATCAATCGCCTCCGCCGTCGATGCAGAAAGGTCGAGCAAGAACGCCACCGCCACTGAACGCTCGTTCTTGTTTCGGCGCCAGAAGAGCTTCTCGTCAGGCGATACGCCGACACTAAGGTCTATCAGCGCTTCAAGAACGGCGTCGAGATCATGCTCTTCACCGTCTTCGAGTCGCTTTTGTTTGCGGTACATCTCCGGAATAACAAGCTCGAACTGTCGCTTAATTTGAGCGACCAGACCTGCGTTGTCAGCGAGAGTCTCTCGGAAGAAGTGTGGCTCACCATCGGCCATGATCTTTTCGTGGACCATGCACCAGTCCGGCTTGTACTCGTTAGCTCTGAAATCCCATTCCGGATAGGTGTAAGTGTCGGGTTCTATGGCGGTTAGTGGTCCTCCGTCTTCATCGACGTGCTGTGAGGGGCCGGGCTGGAATTGCTGGTTCTCAGGGTCACGTTTTTGCAGCTCTTTCATCAGGTTTTCGATCATTTCCGAAACCTGTTCGTCGCCGCCTTCTTCGCCCTGAGTTTGCTCCATTTCCATTTCTGGAGCGTTTTTCATCATTTCTTCAAGTTGTTCCTGGGTGATCGGCTCCATTTCGCCGGTCTCCGACATATCGCCGCCTTCCATCATTTGCATTTGCGATAGAAGTTGCGATAGCTCGGGTTTGAACTCACCGCGGTAGTCGACTTCCTGCGGGGATGAGTAGTCTTCTTCAAGAATTTCCTCACCTTCGAGGTCCTGTTCTTGCGTACCATCCTGATCGGGATCGACTTCACCATCACCGTCAGGACCAGCCATCCCCATGAACTGTTGGATCACTTCTTCAGGGTCGACAACGTCCTCATCATCCTCGGAATCGAAGTCGTCTTCTTCCTCTTCAGGCTCTAATTGCTCGAAGTCGTCGTCGTCGAGTTCTTCATTAATTACATCAATCAGAATCGAATAAGCCCGAATTGTGGCTTCGGTTGCATCTTCCACTGTCGCTTCTGAGTTCGTGATCTGTCTTACCAAACGGCGAAGCTTTTTCGCGGCTTCCTTGTGGTCGGCTGGCACGATCATTTCGTCGATCTGACCAAGGCTAACCCTGATCATGAACTCGACAAGCGCTTCGCGTGCTGGTAAATCGGTCACGTCGGGGCGTGATTCTAGCGCAGCGTCACGAACCATGTTGTACACGGTCATTACGCCTGGGTAGAGCTCGGCAACGTAACCGTCGATCCTGGAACTTTCGATGATCGTGAAAATATCGAGCGCCAGACGTCTTTCACCAAACAGGTCAAAGAACCGACTCATATCGGTGAGGAATTCAGGTTTCTCGACTTCTGTCTCAGTAGTCGTAGGTGTTGGCTCCAGCTGCGCGGGCGCCTCGTGACCGAAGATAACTACCTCGGGCAGCTTTGACGATTGTTTACGTGCCTCTTCTTCCGCCGCCTTTGCGGCCTTGAGTTCGGTCGCACCGGGGAGTCGAGGTCGCAAGTCCTCAAACATTGTCGACGGAATGTCGAAATCAAACGCGAACGAACCGAACTCGATGTGACCTATCTGGTGGGTGGAGATCACCTTGAAGAATCCAAAGTTTTCGTCTTTGCTGGTGTACCTATTAATTACCGAGGGCATGTAAATGGTCGTGCCTTCTGTTGTAGGTAGTTCCCCTTGAAACCAGCCGATGTTCTTATCCGCAAGAGCCTGAGCCGCCTGCACATCAATGATGTGACCTGTTAGCGCGAGGCAGTACATCTGAATCACTTCGCGAACTCGCGATAGCTCAATCGATGAAGATAGAGAGTCAAGCATTTCCTGAGAAGCCGGAGACTCGAGTTTAAAGTATGAAACTGCCACTTCATCGCTCTCACGAGCAGATCGAACACCTTCCGCTTGCCATTGCCCCATTTGCTCGAATGTCACTCTCTCGAGAATTTCAGGGACGATTTTCAGGAATTCAGGAGCGGCTGGAGCGGATACCGCAGCGATACCGTCAGTCATTTCCAGCAGGCGATCACGTGTATCCGCGGGAACTTTGTTCACGGTGTTGGCAGCGTCTCTAAGAACACCCGCTGCGTCGATTACTCCGGTGATTACAAGTCGGCGTGCAAGAGAAATCAGGGGTGCGCGATATGGCGTTCCAAGTTCAATCAAAGAAGCTGTTGCGGCGTCGAACAGAACCGTGGTTTCGCGCCACGACTTCTCAGCAACGATTTGCGCAAGATTAATAAAGCGATCCACATCGCCGGAGATCTTCGGGAAAAGTTCGATTCCCGCTCCAAGTGAATCACCTGCCTGATCGTATGAGCGACGGGACAAAATTTCGAGGAACTCGCCGAAGTGACAGAACTCTTCGAATGAAAGTGTTTCTAGAAGATCTGGAGTGGCTTCAAATAGTCGGCAAGCCAGTGCGGAAGACTTCCAAGTGCCACGGTAGAGTGAACGGCACACGTTCGCCCAATCGTCGATGTAACGAGGGCGTAATCTCAACATTGCTTTAGGAGAGGACTTGAAATACGCAACTGCCAAAGACGGAGAGTCTTCGCACAGTAAACTACCAGTCTTAGCCCACTTCAGGAACTGCCCCGAAGGAAGTTGACGTTGCACTGGCACAGATGCATCGAAGAACTCGACAGCGGCTTCCCACGAACGAACGGTTTTTCGAGCAATCTCCAACCCTTCGATCGCCCAAAGACTGCAAGTATCTTCAGCGAGTCGACCTGAGAGTTTTTCCAGTGCCGCGTCGTACCGTTCTAGGACCGGCGCTGGGAACTGTTCGAGCTCCTTGCGGGTCATTTCGATTGCGGTTTTTTTTGCGTCGTCAGGACTGTTCAATTGGTTGCCTTTATAGACTCTCTCACGCTGGGTTCATAACGATGTCGATCGTGTTGTTAATGATCCTCGCAGAAGCTCCCCAGATGATTCGATCTTCGTATGCGTATGCATCGAGTTTTCTCGTTGTGCCATTACGAATCACTGTGATTGATCTCCGAGATACCTGATCAACGAACACCCGCACTGGCACGTTAACTACATCTGCTACTTCTGCAACATGAGGAGTGATGTTCACTTCGTCCGTCAATCGGCCAGCGTATGGCCACACTTTAAATCCGGTCGATGTGTCAACAGGTGGCATCTCGCACCAAATATCGATGTCGCTCGGACGAATACCTAGCTCTTCGTTGGTCTCGCGAAGTGCCGCGTGCATTGCCGAATCATCGGATTCTTCGATCATTCCGCCCGGAAACGCCCATTGACCACTGTGGTTTCGTAACGTCTCCGCGCGTTTGATCATCAGTACGCAGGGTTCTCCGTTCGTAACATTGAACAACACACTTACGGCCGCGGGAGGACTACTACCCTTTGCTTCATGCTTCATTCCTGAGTATGACCTCAGGGTAGTTTCAAGCCTCTGGATCGTAAGTCTCGAAGTGTTCACGCGAAGATAGAAGTCACTACCTCATCAATGCTCCGTTGGATCTGTGGATCGTCAGTAATACCCCATGTCACTGATACCTGGCAGGCACGTCGCTGTGACACACCCTCCTTGATCAGTCGACCAGCGTAAATGAGCATTCGTGTACTGGCTCCTTCTTCGAGTCCGTGCTCGCGAAGGTTTCGGATCTTCACACCGAGTCGAGCAAGACGCTCTGCGGTGTCATTGTCGCATCCAGACTCATGAGCAATAATTGCCGCCTCTCGTTCCTCATCCGGGAAATCGAATTCAAGAGCGACGAACCGCTGGCGGGTCGAGTGCTTTAGGTCTTTCAGAGCATTCTGGTACCCAGGGTTGTAAGAAACAACCAGCAGGAAACCGTCAGCAGCATCAATGGTTGAGCCTAGTTTGTCGATTGTGAGACTTCGACGGTGGTCGGTTAGCGGGTGAATGATGACCGTGGTGTCTTTACGAGCTTCAACAATTTCGTCGAGGTAGCAAATACCACCGGACTTCACGGCACGAGTCAGAGGCCCGTCAATCCAGCGTGTGCCATCGGCATCTAGAAGATAACGACCAACAAGGTCGCTCGCGGTCAAGTCTTCGTGACAAGCGACCGTAATGAGAGGAAGCTTTTCACCGTTACCGTTCAGAGCCTCTTCACCGGGATTGCGAGGAACGAGTCCTTCGCTCAATCGCCACGCCATGTGCTCTACAAATCGAGTTTTACCCGTACCCGTCGGTCCCTTTAGAAGGATCGGAACTCGTTGTCGATATGCAGATTCGAAAATCTCGATCTCATCTGAAGTTGGAACGTAAAACGGCTCATCCGCTACGTAGTACTCTTCGATATCGCGCTCTATGTATTTCTGTTCTGTGGCCATTAGTACTCGCGCCATAAAGGCGTTTCCTCACCGAATCCACGGTGAACTATTTCGGATCCTGATCCATAACCGGTTACCTGGGAATTGCTTCCCATAGAGTTAATATTCGATTACGCAAATCTTTGATTGTTTTGTCGTTCTCAATCACCAAGTCAGCTTTCGCTTCACGGTCTTCTCTGGTCAATTGCGCCGCTAAGATTGCTTCAACAGCTGACTCGTCGATTCCCGATCGCGCTACCACTCGCTGAGAGATGACTGCCCCTGGTGATTCAACAGTCCATACCGTGTCGACAAGGTCATCCCAGCCAGCGTCATAAAGCTTTGGCACCTCGATCACGACTAACTGCGTTCCGCGTATCTCCTCATTTTCTAGCCGATCTGCGATCCACTGTTTCGCAGCAGGCCAAACGATTTCCTCGAGCTCCAGTCTCTTGACAGTGTCAGCGAAAACTATTTCACCAAGACTCTTCCGGTTGATCACACCAGAATCGTCAAGGACACCACCACCGAATCTTTCGACAATCGCCCTGTGAGCCTTGGTTCCAGGTTCATACAACAAATGCGCTACTCGATCCGACTCGATCACCACCGCTCCCAGTTCTTTCAGAACACGCGCTACTTCGGTTTTTCCGGTTCCAATACCGCCGGTTAGACCGATGACAAACACTTCAGCTCCCGTCTGAGCCAGTTACGTATGTGGCGAACCGGCTAATCTTACGCTCGCGCCCGCGGCGCGGAAAGAGTGGATTTTCCTCAAATAGGTTTCAGTTCAGTAGTAGTAAACTTTTGTAATTATTGTTACCCAAAGCGAATTTTTCGGGTTTAATCACCTAATTTTCGGGTTACGCATCGAACAGTTTTTGAGGTTTCAGGAGATATCAATTGACCGCGTCTGCATACAGATCGCTCCCATCGGTCGATGCGCTTATCCAAGCCGGCGATGTCTTCGCACTCACGCAACGGTTTTCCCAAGAAGCGGTGACCGCCGTCGCTCGAGACGTTCTGCGAAAAGCGCGTGTTTCGATTCAAGAGTCTGGGAAAGCACCACCCGTTGATTTATTGATCGCCCAAGTTGTTGATCGGGCTGACCGCGCCTGGGGAACGTGGCCGAATGTGATCGTAAACGCAACCGGAGTCGTCTTACACACAAATCTCGGTCGATCACCTCTGAGTCCCGAAGTTACGAATGCCGCCGCGTCCTCGGCATCGGTCTACTCCGATCTTGAGTTCGACCTGAGATCCGGGAAACGTGGTTCAAGAAACGCTCACATTTCCGAACTCGTCTCCCAAACCACTGGTTCAGAAGCGGGATTAGCAGTCAACAACAACGCATCCGCAGTGCTCCTCACACTCGCCGCAGTTTCCAGCTCAAACTCTGGCAAATCCGAAGTAATCGTGTCGCGAGGTGAGGCCGTCGAGATTGGAGGGGGATTCAGGATACCTGATGTGATGCGACAGTCTGGTGCCACGCTAGTTGAAGTCGGCACAACTAACCGAACCTACGCAAGGGACTACGAAGCTGCGATTACGTCGAAAACCGCCGCAATATTGAAGGTGCACCCGAGCAATTTTGTTGTCGAAGGTTTCACGCATGTTCCGGAATTATCGGACATGGTCTCGGTCGGGCAAAAGCACGGAATTCCTGTGATCAACGATCTCGGTTCGGGGTGTCTCGTTGACACCCGTAAGTACGGGCTCGATCAGGAACCGCAGGCTCAAACGTCTGTCACCGACGGTGCCGCGCTAACGCTGTTCTCAGGGGACAAGTTACTAGGTGGTCCCCAGGCTGGTCTTATCGCCGGGAAAAAGAAGTGGGTAGATCTTGTTTCGAAACACCCACTTGCGCGTGCGGTTCGCATCGACAAGATGACGTTATCCACTGTCGCTGCGACTCTGGTTGCGTATCTCAAAGGCTCGTATGAAAGTGACATTCCTATTTGGAAGATGATTTCGATGAGTGAGTCCGATACCGCTGTAAGAGCCGAAAAATGGCGAAATGAAACCGGGGTCGGCACCCTAGAACGCGCACGCTCTGCTGTTGGCGGCGGATCACTACCGGGTCAAACATTGCCAACGACGGTCCTAGCAATCGATCCTCCGGGGAATCCAGATAATTTCCTGTCGTTGATGCGGAATTGCCCTACATCGGTTGTAGGTCGAATAGAGAACGATCACGTGCTGCTCGATCCCCGAACGGTGTTACCGGATCAAGACTCGGCGGTGATCGAATCTGTAATCAGCGCTTTGGAACGTTCTAAGAAATGAGTCCTCGACGACGCAGACGGCCACGACCGGAATCCAAAAACAGTTGGAGCACTCAGCCTCTGAGTGGCTTCGAGGCTGTTGAGATTGAAATCGATCTCCATGGCATGCGAGCTCTCGAGGCTGACACTCAAATCAAAATCCACCTTCAGCGGTGCCACAACGCACGACTTCACATCGCAAAGATCATCCACGGTCACGGAACTGGCGCTCTCAAGCAACTTACCCGGGATGTTCTATCGAAAAGCGATTTGGTAGCGAGGCATTACCCTGCCCCGTACGGCGATGGAGGTGATGGCGTGACTATTGCTGAGCTCGACTATGGGGGACATCGACCGTACAACCGACGCGCCAACAACTCGATAATCCCAAAAGCACTTCAGCATAAATAACGGTGAAAGCTTATAAAGGTCAGTGATAGGGGCGCTGTGCACCCGGTTCACGTAACCTGTTGTTTGAACTGGTCAACCCACTGAGCAGTTGACCAATGAACGGGCGAAGCACCTCAACGAATATGACTCTGTTCGATCACCGAAAACAGGAACTTCAAAACCGGATTGCGCCGCTGTCTACACGGATGCGCCCTCAAAACCTCGATGAATACGCCGGTCAGAAACACATACTTAGCCCCGGCAAGGTGTTACGTAGAGCGATTGATGAAGATCGTCTGCCGTCCATGATTCTTTGGGGGCCGCCGGGGAGCGGGAAGACGACGCTTGCACGACTGGTCGCAGGTGAAACAAATTCATACTTCGAACAGTTGAGCGCAGTGACTTCCGGGGTGAAAGATGTCCGGGCCGTGATGGCTGCAGCAAACGATCGTCTTGGGCAGACCGGTCGGAGAACGATTCTGTTTATCGATGAGATTCACCGATTCTCAAAATCTCAGCAAGATGCGCTCCTACCTCACGTTGAAGATGGAACAGTCACACTGATCGGGGCAACGACAGAGAATCCCTCGTTTGAAGTTATTTCGCCTCTACTCTCACGAACCCGCGTCTACACACTCGAACCGCTAACTGACGACGACATAAAAGGGATTGTCGAACGGGCGATTTCCAACGAGAACCACGGCCTCGGTAGAGACGGCGTTTCGCTCTCTAAAGACGCAATGCGCTTCCTCTTGCGAGTTGCAAACGGAGACGCTAGATCTGCACTAAACACTCTCGAACTCGCGGTCGAGTCCACTGCTCGCGCGGAAGACGGAACAATTTCGGTTGAAGTAGAAACAATGGAAGAGTCGGTTCAACGCCAATCTCGTTACGATCGACTTGGCGATATGCACTACGACACGATTTCGGCGTTTATAAAAACGATTCGTGCGTCAGATCCCGATGCAGCGCTTTACTATCTCGCTAGGATGATCGATGCTGGCGAAGATCCTGTATTTATTGCTCGACGGCTTGTGATTTCGGCTGCCGAAGATATTGGTCTGGCAAATCCAAACGCCCTCGCGGTGGCAATCGCAGCTCAACAGGCAGTAAGTTTCGTAGGCATGCCAGAAGGTCGGATCCCTCTGGCCGAAGCGACGATTTACCTCGCGACTGCACCAAAATCGAATTCTACATACAAAGCAATCGACAAAGCATTGGAGTTCGTCCGCAGTTCCCGAGATGAACCGGTTCCAAAACACCTCAGAAACGCCCCAACGCGGCTCATGAAAGACCTTGGCTATGGCGAGGGTTACGTGTACCCACACGACAAGCCAGGCCATTTTTCACAAGCGGAAAACCTGCCAGAAAATATCAAGAAGGCCCGTTTCTATCAGCCAGGGGAACTAGGTGCGGAAAACACTATCCGAGAACGATTGATGAGTTGGTGGGGTGATCGATACGGCAACCCATCGGACGCTAAGTAGTCTAACGTTAGTACGCCAGACTTAACGGGTTCCTAGAATCGGGCTCGCCGCGAAAATCGGGTTAGGCGATCTTATTCATTACCCGGGCAAGAGCAGAAATAGTCAACTCGTAATCGTCTTTACTCACTCCATAGTGCGTTACGATCCTCAAATCGGAATCACCGCCGTTTATGTAGACGCCTTCCTCTTTCATGAGAGCTGCGATCTTGTGACCGGTGTGAGCAGGGACTCCAAACCGGATGATGTTGGTCTGTATGTGTTCTGGGTCAACAGATATTCCGGGCATTTCTGCCATACAAGACGCAATGTGACGTGCGGCGTCGTGGTCTTCCTGCATCCGCTCGATCATTGAATCTAATGCTACCAACCCGGCTGACGCGACAATTCCAACCTGTCGCATTCCCGAACCAAGCATCTTTCTCCAACGATCTGCTTCTTCGATAAAGTCCTTTGATCCAACCACTACCGAACCAATTGGGCACGAAAGTCCTTTTGATAGGCAGAATGTTGCCGTGTCGACATGTTCGGTCAAAGCCGAAGCGGGTACATCCAATGCCACTGCGGCGTTGAAAATACGTGCGCCATCGAGATGAACGTTTAGTCCTCTCTCATGACCAGCATCGGCCATCGCCTTCATTTGATCCGGGTTAAGTGCCCGTCCGCTCGAGGCGTTGTGGGTATTCTCGATTGTCAGCAACCTTGTAGGTGGCTTGTGGTAGTCTCTCGGTTTGACCGCGGCCTGAATTAATTCGGGTTCGAGAAACCCAAAATCGTCTGTTTTGATCGGATACAGAACCACGCTCCCGAGCACCATGGTCCCCCCAGCCTCAGAGTTCATGATGTGGCACTGATCACCAACGAGAACCTCATCACCGCGCTGAGCCTGCGCAAGAACTGAAACGAGGTTTCCCTGCGTTCCTGAAGACACGAATAGTCCGGCTTCCTTGCCGAGCATTTCGGCAGCCTTGTCCTGTAGCTCGTTCACCGTTGGATCGTCGCCGTAGACGTCATCGCCAAGCTCTGCCTCGTACATGGCCTTTCTCATCTCAGGACTTGGATGCGTGACGGTGTCACTGCGCAGATCAACTCGGATCATCTCGTAATGTCTCCAACGTGCTTTTATGTTTAAGTTCGTGATGCGGAACTTGATATCGACCGCAGATTTTATCCGCACAACCCCTCAGCGCAAACGGTCGGAACGTATACTCAGATAGGCCGTTTGGCTCCAGTAGTTAGAAAAATACCACCTCTGCACACCGCTCGACTTCTCTCTCTATGACCCAGATCCCGGAAATACCAGCTGAAGACTCGTCAAAAGCACGAGGGAAATTCTCAGACCCTTTGCCCTGGATTGTGATGGTCACGGCACTCGTGCTTGACCAGTTAACGAAGTGGATCGTGATAGAAACGTTGGCGGTTGGAGAATCATGGCCTGAAACTGGATTGTTACGGTTCACGCACGCCTGGAACACGGGTACGGCATTCTCACTTTTTCAGGGTCAGGGCGATATTTTGACCTGGGTTTCGCTCGGAGCCGTGGGAGTTTTGACCTGGATCTATCGGTCGCTCGAAAGCCGTTCATGGGTTTTGAAAGTCGCTTTCGGGATGCAGTTCGGCGGGGCGATCGGAAACATAATCGACCGCATCAGACTCGGACATGTGACTGACTTTCTGGATGTCGGTTGGTGGCCTGTGTTCAACATTGCCGACTCGTCAATTGTGGTGGGAATCGGGCTTATGGTGTTCTATTTCTGGTTCCTCAACGGAAATCTTGACGGCAAAAAAGAGCAATCTACAAAAGCGAACACGGGCGGAAACGAAACCGTTGATTCTGAGATCAGAACGACTTCGACAGAATCCAAAGGTTAGTGGTGTTATGGTGAGAATGTGACCTTACTCACTGTAACCAGCGAGCAGGCCGGCGAACGACTTGATTCTTTTCTTACTTACAGTTGGGATGCAGCGGAATCTCGTTCACAGGTGCAAAAAACCATCCAGAACGGCGATGTTAAAGTGGATGGCAAGCTCGTAACTCGAAGCTCTACGAAAGTTAATGAGGGGCAACGAGTTTCAATTACCTCGGCGCCTTCTAATGACCAACCTATGGTTGCGACGCGCGACATTCCCCTCGATGTTGTTTATGAAGACGATCACATTGCAGTAATAGACAAGCCGTTTGGTGTTGCAGTACACCCGGGCGCAGGCCACGTGGACGACACCCTGGTGAATGGCGCAGTGAAACGGTGGCCGCATTTGGCAGATGTTGGTGAGTCAGACCGGCCCGGCATTATCCACAGGCTCGACAAAGACACCAGCGGTCTAATGATTCTTGGGTTGTCGGCTTACGCACACCAGCGCCTATTAAATATGATCAAGAACCGAGAAATCACTCGCATTTACACCGCTGTTGTGCACGGCATACCTGACAAACGCGAGGGAATTGTCGACGCGCCTATCGGACGAAGCGAACACAATCGACTCAAGCAGGCGGTGAAAGAAGATGGTCGACCGTCCCGTACGCACTACCGAGTTGATTACGAACTGGGCGACTTCGCATATCTGGAAATCGAACTCGAAACGGGGCGGATGCACCAGATTCGAGTTCACATGGAAGCGATTGGACACCCTGTGATCGGCGATCAAACATACGGACAAAGTAGGAAAATTCCTGGCTTGAACAGGCAATTCTTACACGCATCACGACTTGAATTCGCACATCCAATCAGCAAAAAACCAATTTTATTTACTTCGGAACTCCCTGAAGACCTTCAGCGAATTCTTCGCACATTGAAATAGCCCCTTTTCTCACCGCACACGTTTATATCGATGCGTGTCGCTGCTAAAGTTTTTGCATGACAAATCCAACTTCACCAGTCCGGGTTCGCTACGCGCCCAGCCCTACTGGCATCCCGCACATCGGTAACATTCGCACGGCTTTGTTCTGCTGGGTTCTTGCGCAGCAGACCGACGGTCAGTTCATCGTTCGCATCGAAGACACAGACCAAAGCCGATATGACTCCGAAGCTGAAAAGGCGATTTTCGAGTCTTTGGAATGGCTCGGACTCGGATTTGACGAAGGTCCCGGAAAAGGTGGAGATCACGGTCCGTACGTCCAGTCACAGCGTCAGCCAACCTATATCGAAGCTGCTCATCGACTCGTCGAGTCTGGCCACGCTTATTACGACGACACCACACCTGAACAATTACACGCGCTTCGCGAACGACAGCGCGCTGCGAAACAGCCTCCACGCTACGACGGACGAGGTCGACACCGAAGTCCAGAGGAAATTGAAGAATCGCGCAAGGCGGGATTGCCAATCACCGTGCGACTCAAGGTGCCTGATCACGGTTCGGTGTCGTTCGTGGACTCTGTCCGTGGCAAAATCACGTTCGAGCTAAAAGAGCTTGATGATTTCGTGATCCTGAAGTCGGACGAAATGCCGACCTACCATCTCGCTCATATCCTGGACGATGCGGCAATGGGTGTAACGCACGTGATCCGCGGTGACGAATGGATATCGAGCACACCTCGTCATTTGCTGATCCACCAAGCGCTGGGGATTGAGCCGCCCGAGTATGTTCACGTCCCGCTAATTCTCGGCAAGGACAAAGCAAAGCTAAGCAAGCGTCACGGAGCAACCTCTGCCCTAGAATACCGCGAGTTGGGTTTCCTCCCTGGAGCAGTATTCAACTTCATTTGTCTACTCGGTTGGTCGCCGGGTGATGACACAGAGGTAATGCCCCGCGAAGAGATTGTTCGACGATTCAGTATTGACCGTATCAACGATTCGCCTGCGACATTCGACGCTGAAAAGCTCGAATGGATGAATGGTGTTTACATTCGCAATATGGACGAAGATGATCTGATCTCCGAGATGCTCCCGTTCATGGAACGCCCCAAAGCTGAAGGTGGTCTACCTGATTCGGTAACTCGACCGATCGACCGAGATTATTTGAAGAGGTTGATCCCGCTGGTGCACGAACGACTCAAACTTCTGACTGAAGGTTCAGAAACTCTAGATTTCTTCTTCGACGACAATGTGAATCCATCCGTCGAAGACCTCCCTGGCCGAAAGATGGATGAAGCAATGACGGTTCAGGCTCTTGAAGCTGCGCTTGATCTCTGCAAAGATGCTTCGTCGTTCGAACCAGAGCATCTAGAAGTTGAGTACAGAGTTCTTGCGCATAAAATCGAGATGAAGCCAGGCCAGTTGTTCTCTCCGATTCGAGTGGCGATCACAGGCAAAACTTTCGCTCCGCCGCTGTTCGACACAATGTCGGCTATTGGGCGAGAACGATGCGTGGAACGGATAGAAAACGCTTTAATCACTCTGCGTTCGGCTGTATCAACTCCAACCGATTAGCAGTTCGTTTGCGAAGATTTCGTTGACCTGCAGTTGGGCTACTACCTATACTAGTAGATAGCGCATCTGCAATTCAGATGTATTTATCGATCGATCGGTAACCAACTGCGACCGAAAATCATTACGAATCAGGAATACCGTTGGTAGAACTACGAATCAACGAAGGCGAGAGCTTCGAGGGCTTTCTCCGACGCTTCACTAAGCGTGTACAGCAGGAATCAATCATCTCTGAAGCTCGACGACGTCAGCACTTCGAGTCGCCCAGCATCACTCGGAAGAAAACTGCAGCTGCTAAGCGCCGCAAGAGCGTAAAGGCGACACTCAAAAACATGTAGTCGCCTATTGGAATCGTTTCTTCGATTTCAGCGAAATCTAAATCTCACCCCGATTCATTCGGGGTGTTTTTGTTTACAACGAATTTCACAGACGGTTAACAAAACACTGCCGAGATTTTGTGACTTTGCGCTCGGGGGAGGCGACAATAGTTGGTATTTCGTGAATATGAATTTTCTTCCAATCTGAAGCTGATCGTTGCCTTCATAGGAGCTATCAAATTGAAGTTCGGGATCGTTGTATTCCCTGGCACGTGGAGTGAGAAAGATACCCACCACGCTGTGAAGGGGGTTCTCCGCCAGGATGCCGAATACATCTGGCACGGAGACGAATCTCTGGATCAGTTCGACGCCATTGTTCTACCCGGCGGATTCTCATACGGAGATTTTCTTCGGTGCGGTGCAATTGCTCGATTCTCACCAGTGATGGAAGCAGTGAGCTCGTTTGCCTACAAAGGTGGACCAGTAATCGGTATTTGCAACGGATTCCAGGTTCTCTGCGAGTCCGGTCTACTCCCCGGCGTTCTCATGCGCAACGACCATCTGGAGTTCCGTTGTATCTGGACCGACCTCAAGATCGAGAATGATTCGACAATGTTCACGTCTGGCGCAACTGCTGGTCAAACACTCCACATTCCCATGTCCCACGGTGAGGGCAATTACCAGGCTGACGAGGCGACAATTGAGCTGCTCGAAGGTAACGGTCAAATTGTCTTCCGTTACGCAGATGCCGACGGCAATGTAACGCCAGATATCAACCCCAACGGATCAATCAACAACATTGCCGGGATCATCAACGAGCGCGGTAACGTGATGGGAATGATGCCTCACCCTGAAAAGGCTTCAGAGAAGTTAATTGGTGGTGACGACGGCAACGTGATTTTCAAATCGATGATCACAAACATAGCCGGAAGTTTAGCGTAAGGCTCCCTTTTAATTCGCCCAGTCCAACAAGAAACGGAACCACACTCCCAAATGCCGGTAAGCCAGGAAACACTCGATGAAATAGCACTCAGTCGCAATGAGTACGCGGCGATAATCGACCGTCTCGGCCGAGAGCCCGAACCGCTCGAACTCGGTCTTTTCGGCGCACTGTGGTCGGAACACTGCGGATATAAGCACACGAAAGCCCTCCTCCGCACATTGCCTTCGTCTTCAGATCGACTTCTTGTTGCGCCCGGCGCCGAGAACGCCGGAGTGGTCGATCTTGGCGACGGTCTCGCTGTGTGTTTCAAGATCGAGTCCCACAATCATCCCTCTGCGGTCGAACCTTTCGAGGGTGCGGCGACAGGCGTTGGCGGAATCATTCGCGACATTTTTGCGATGGGCGCCCGACCGATAGCACTTCTAAACTCTTTGCGGTTTGGACAGCCAGATGATGCACGGACTCGATACCTGCTAAACGGAGTTATTGGTGGAATATCTTCCTACGGGAACTGCATTGGCATCCCCGATGTCGGCGGAGAGATCTTCTTCTCCAATAGTTACAAAGGCAACCCGCTAGTTAACGCCATGTGTGTTGGGTTGATCGAGGGTGGCGACGTTGCGACTGCGTCAGCGAAACAGCCTGGCGACCTGCTATTGCTTGTCGGCGCTGACACCGGACGAGACGGCATTCACGGTGCTTCGGGACTCGCATCACGCTCTTTTGAAGAACAGGCTGAAATGCGGTCGGCAGTTCAGGTTGGAAACCCGTTCCTTGAAAAAGTGCTGATCGAAGCCTGTCTCGAATCGTTGAGCCTGCCCGGTGTAGTAGGCCTGCAAGATTGTGGAGCTGCGGGTATCACATCTGCTGCAATAGAAATGGCAGAACGTTCAGGCATGGGCTTGAAGCTCATGATCGATCGTGTACCACGGCGTGAAGAGGGCATGACCCCCTATGAAGTCATGCTTTCAGAGTCGCAGGAGAGAATGCTGCTCGCGGTAACACCCGGACAGGAAGCACCTGTATTTGAGTTGTTCGAAAAATGGGATCTCTACGCAACCGTAATTGGCGAGTTCGAGCTTGGTGAGAATGTTCGGATATTCGATAACGACGAACAGGTAAGTTCAACACCAGTTGTGACGCTAACTGATGCGCCTGAGTACAAGTTCACCGGCAAGAAACCTGAGTGGCTCAGAGGTCTACAAAACGCTGATCCTTCAGCAGTGCCCCTTCCTTCGACCTCGCCTGAAGAAACTCTTTTGAAAATCCTGGCGGCGCCGAATATCGCTTCACGATTCCCGATCTATCGCCAATACGACTACCACGTGCAGACAAACACGGTGGTCGAACCTGGCGGTGATGCCGCTGTACTACGCCTGAAGGGTTCGAAGCGAGGAATCGCAGTCTCCACCGACTGCAACGGTCGCATTTGCTACCTCGACCCAGAAGTTGGTACCGTAATCGCCGTTGCTGAGGCGTGCAGAAATCTCTCAGTGACCGGTGCTGAACCTGTCGCACTTACTGACGGATTGAATTTTGGTAACCCGGAAACTTCAGATGTTCAATACCAACTCACGCAATCAATCGCGGGCATGGGTCGAGCGGCGGATGCATTCGGCATTCCGATCGTCAGCGGGAATGCAAGTCTCTACAACCAGTCAAACGGCACCGATATCTTCCCTACCCCGATCATCGGATCACTGGGGCTTCTAGAGGATGTCGAGAAGCACGCTACAGCCGGATTCAAAAAAGAAGGTGATCTCGTCGTACTGCTTGGCAGCAATTCCACGTGGGACGACATTGATGGACTCGCCGGTAGCGAGTATCTTGATCTGATCCACGACAAGGTGATTGGCCAGCCGAAAATCGATATTGATCTCGAAATTCGCACACAGGCAGTCTGTCGAGAGGCAATCGAAAATGGTCTCGTGGCATCTGCACACGATGTTTCTGACGGCGGAATAGCGATCTCAGTCACCGAAGCCGCGGTGATCGGCCATATCGGGGTATCCATCACCGAAGCTCCAGCTGACCGTTGGGACGCTGCAATGTTCGGTGAGTCTCAATCACGTATCGTGATCAGCATTTCGACTGACGATCTAGAAGACTTGCAAGAACTTGCCGAAGCCGGTGAAGTGCCTATGAAGGTGATCGGTTCAGTCGGTGGCGATTCAATCGATTTCGGATCAGGTGCCGTTTCGTTGACGCTTGATGCAGCCGACGATGCCTGGCAGAACGGCTTCAGCCGGGCGACAGCAGGTTAACCAGTGAGCAGCCCGCAAGTTGTCGACATATCGTATCTCATCGAGAGTTACGAAGCTCTCTTTTTCGACTCGTTCGGGGTTCTAATCGACGGTATTGACGCCTTGCCCGGAGCGGTCGATCTGGTGGATCGAATGAACCGTGATGGCACCAACTATTCTGTTGTCACCAACGACGCGTCAGTGTCTATTCAATCGAGGGTGAAGAGGTTCGCCTCGAAAGGATTCGATATTCCCGCTAAGCGAATCGTGAATTCTGGATCGCTGATCGCTGACTGCATAATCGACTCTGGTCTTTCTGGATCGCCAGCGCTAGTGTTGGGCACGGACGATGCCCGTGACTACACAACCGCCGGGGGGGCGATTCTTGTCGAGCTAGAAGACGAGATAGAACCCGACGTCGTCGTTGTTGGGCATAGTGGTCCGCACGATTGGGAAACGACTCTCGAGGAGCTTCTGGCACTATTTAGCCGGAGATATCAAGAAGGCGCACCCGTGAAGTTGGTCCTGCCGAATCCAGACTTAATATACCCAAACGGTCCTGGAATTTTCGGCTTCGGTGCTGCAGCATTTGTAAATCTGCTGGAGCAAGCGCTGGAACGATTGCATGGCTCAGACGATTCTTTGAAAGCGACGCGACTCGGCAAGCCGTTTGCGCAAATATTTGAATCGGCGATAAAGCGCGCTGCTACAAGAAACGTAGTAATGATCGGCGATCAGCTGGAAACCGACATCCTCGGCGCCAACCGAATAGGAATCCCTTCGGCGGTAGTGACGACGGGAATTAACCGCCGAACCAAGGGGAATGAGTTCAACAACGTCGATCAGACACTTACGCCGCAGTACATCCTTCACTCACTCGTATAAAATCAGTAGTAAGACCCAAAAAGTTATTCACGCGAGTGCTGAGACGCTCGAGTTTACGTGTCACGAATCAGCCCAGATAACGATGCCAACTTACGTATATAAGTGCGCCGAAAACAGTCATATCTTCGAGATGGTCCAGAAGTTCAGCGATGAGCCGGAAGCGGACTGCCCGACATGCGGCAGCGCCTCTAACCGCCAGATCTCTGCTCCAACGGTCATTTACAAGGGTTCGGGCTTCTATACTACCGACTACGGCTCCGGATCAGCACCAGGTACTAAATCCAATGGTTCGTCAGCGATTAGTTCGTCGAGTTCTGAATCTAGCTCTAATTCGACGTCGAACAAATCGGCATCTGATTCTTCTTCGGACAGCGGTAGCGGCGAGCATTCCCACTCGCACGGCGCAGGCAGCCACACCCACTAACATTCAACGAGATTTCTGGCATTGCGAGCCATCATCCAGCGAGTCAACCGTGCGTCAGTCAGTGTTGCTGGCGAATTGACGCGCGGAATCGGGCGTGGTCTATGCCTTTTTATCGGCATAACTCACGACGATACTCAAGACGATCTCAAATACATCGTCGACAAAACCTTGAACATGCGAATCTTCCCTGAGGAATCGGGGGATTCTGGTTTTGATCAGTCTGTGGTGGATGTCGGTGGCGAATTGCTGCTGGTGAGCCAATTCACGCTTTACGCTTCAACCCGGAAAGGACGTCGACCTGGATTCACTGATGCTGCCCGACCGGAACAGGCGGAACCCATGTTTAAAGAAGTCATCGACGCATTCCGACTGAACAGTGGTTTGCCGGTTGAAACGGGAGTATTTGGGGCATCGATGAAAGTCGATATCGAAAACGCCGGACCGGTGACGATCATCCTTGATTCGACGGATCGAAAGACTCCACGTCGAGGATAACGCCGGTAGGCATATTACTGTGGCGACCAGCTCGCTACAGTCCCAGTTCCGACACTCAAAGGTTCACTTTCACCTGTGATATCGATCACCCAGATTCGTGTATCGAATTCATCCGGTAGTACGATGCTTCCGTCCGGTTTAATAACTGCGTCCATATCGAGAAATGCGCCACTGATCAGGATCTTCGTACTATCTGGTGACCAGATGTTATGGGATTCGACGTACTGGTCAAAGAACACCTGTACAAATAGGAATTGATCGTAAGCAACCTGCGTTACAAGAGGTGTCACTTCGCCAGATTCGACATCAATTACGTACCACTTATGCGCGAGTTCGATCTCACTTGAATCGTCCATTACGGCGAGTCTTGATCCATCGGGAGACCACCAGAACGCACGCGTTTCGCCCTCGTGAATGATGCTCTCCTCGCGATCTTCGAGATCGTAAATAGAACGCGTATGAAACGCTTCTCCTGATGCTCTAGCAATAGCAATACTTTCCCCCGTTGGAGACTATCCAACTGCGACTCTTTCGTCGCCCTATGCAAGAATTTCCTGAGATCCAAGATCGTCAGCTTGCGTAATGACAATAGCGTGCGCGCCATCGATGGTTTCAACATGAGCGAAAGATTTCGAATCTGGTGACCAGGAAACTGAGTTATATGCACTAGACCCATTTCCGACTGTTGCCGGTGGGCTGCTTTCAGCCTTTTTTACCCGGATCAAATATAGATTTGCGTCCTGGTGCACAAGCAGTGATGAACCATCAGGTGCCCAGTTGAGATACAACGGCGCTCCAACGGCGAGTCCTTTAGGGGATTCACCTGAATAGGAACCGAGCAACATCGAACCGATCCCAAAATCGCCACTCGTTCTGAGGGCAATTCGGTCTCCGTTTGAAGACCATCTTGAAAAGTGCGGAATTCCGGGCCCGATGCCACTTTGCGAAGTCGGATCGACAGCAAGAGTGATGATTTCACCAGTTCCGTCTGCGTTTGCTCTGTGAAGTGCACTTTGACTAGCGGAGTCATTGACGTTGATGAATCAAGAAAAAAGAACCGTGCCACCATCCGGTGACCAAACTGGAAAAGCGAACTTGAAATCTCCCGATTCGGTTGAGCCTTCGGCGATTTTTACGTTATTTTCACCATTTGGGTCGACTGTGAATACCGAGCCTTCACCATCTTCAAATGCAATACGATTCACAGGACCAGACGCTATTGCTCGTTCGGGAATTTTCGGCGTGGTCGTGGCCGTAGGATCAGGGGTGGCAGCACTGCCAGAGTCTTGAGCCATTGCCAACTGAGTAGCGGCGACAACGGTCGCCGATTCAGACTGTTTCCCCAAGATCTCCGCGGTCATGCGTTCGCGTTCAGGCTCGAACGCTACCCAGGTTGCGGTTGCATCTGCAGGTCAGAACGTCGGAGTCGGATCATCGATGGCTCTGGCAGAGTTTGCATCACATGCCAGCGACAACATTAAAAGTGCGGCAAATCCGGTAATGGCGAGGCTTCTGAGTTTGATCTCGAAATACCTCAACGAGCTTGGCGTTTCGGAATTGAGAACCACGAACAATTATACGGGGGTACTAGCTATATGGTTCTAAAAATCTTGTCGAAACTGCTCGGCCAGAAATGGATACGACTAATTCACGTTCGGTTCGTAGTCGAGCGAGATATCCATCGCCCGTGCCGAATGCGTCAATGCGCCAATCGAAATAATGTCCACTCCGCTTTGTGCGACCGAAGCAACGTTTTCGAGAGTTATTCCGCCTGATGCCTCGACGACACAATTGGTTGCAATTTTGTCGACAGCGGTAGCCATATCTTCTGGAGACATATTGTCGAGCATCACGATATCTGCTCCGACATTCGCCGCGACGACTGCCGCTTCAATAGTTTCCACCTCAACCTCGATTTTCACTGTGTGAGGGGCGTTTGAACGAGCTCTCTTGATCGTTTGGACAAGATCGAAACCTTCCTTCTGAAGTGCCGCAAGGTGGTTGTCCTTGATAAGCACACCATCTGTCAGGTTCATACGGTGGTTTCGACCACCACCAATTGAAACAGCGTACTTGTCGAGGACTCTCAGGCCGGGGACAGTTTTTCTGGTGTCAGAAATAGCGGCGTTCGTGCCTTGAACTTCCTTCACGTATTCAGCGGTGAGCGTGGCAATACCGCTCATGCGTTGTAGAAAATTCAAAGCAGTTCTTTCGGCAGTAAGAATCGACGCCATCGAGCCGTCAATCTTCGCGACAATTTCACCACCTTCAACCCTGTCACCATCCAGCAGCTTTAGAGTTATCTGTAGTTCAGGATCAATTCGCTTGAACGTGCTTGCTGCAACATCTAAGCCGGCGAGAATTCCTGGCTCTTGCGGTACTAACAAGGCACGCGCTTCGAGATGAGGTGGAATAAGCGCTGACGTTGTCACATCCGCCCCAACCGAATCTTCCTCCAACGCCCGATCAATGAGTACTTCTAGTTCACGAGCCGATGGGCGCATTTGAGTTATTGGAGCCTTTAATTAGAGTGTTGACTAGCCAGCGATTTCAAGCATCCGCTCAAGAGCGATTCGAGCGTTTCGCTGGGTTTCCGGTTCAACTTCGACCCGGTTTATTGCGAGACCAGCCATAATGCCTTCGAGGACCCAAAGCACGTATGCCGGGTGAATTCGGTACATAGTGGCACAAGGGCACACAACCGGGTCGAGACAGAAAATATCTTTGTCAGGGTTGTCAGCAGCCAACCGATGAACCATGCTTATCTCGGTTCCGACACCCCAGGAAGTTCCTGCCGGAGCGTTCGAAATCGTATCGAGAATCAGTTCGGTTGAGCCGTACATGTCAGCGGCGTCCACCACTTCACGCGTGCACTCAGGGTGAACGATGATAGTGGTTTCTGTATTTCGCTCTCGAGCTGCGTCTATTTGGTCGACAGTAAATCGAGTGTGAACAGAGCAATGCCCCTGCCAGAGCAGGATTTTAGCGTTGATGATCTCGTCTTCACTTAGTCCACCAAGAGGTAGGAACGGATTCCAAACGGCCATTTCTTTTTCCGAAATGCCTTTTGCCAGCGCCGTGTTACGACCTAGGTGTTGATCCGGAAGGAAAAGTATCTTTTCTCCTCGTTCCAGCGCCCAGTCAAACGCCCTATCGGCGTTTGAGGAAGTGCATACAAGACCACCGTTCTTGCCACAGTGCGCTTTGATTGCAGCGGCCGAGTTCATATATGTGATCGGAACAACACTCTTGGTAGACCCGAGAACCGATTCAATATCGTTCCAGCAATCGCTGACATCGCCAGTCTTCGCCATATCGGCCATCGAGCAGCCTGCCGCCATGTTTGGAAGCAGTACGTTCTGATCTGGTGCGGTGAGAATATCGGCCGTTTCTGCCATGAAATGGACACCACAGAAGATAATCCACTTAGCGTCCTTGGTTTCCGCCGCTATTTTGGACAGCTTGTAGGAGTCCCCAGTGAAGTCAGCATACTGGATAACGTCGGCGCGCTGGTAGTGGTGACCTAGTAGCACAGCTTTCTCGCCAATTTCCTGCCGGGCGAACTTGATACCCGCTTCAATCTCTTCGGGAGTCAACTTGAGATAACGAATTGGGACTTTCTGCCATCGAACCCCGGCCTTGAACTCTTCCTCTAGAGTTTTTGTGCGCAGGTTTCCGTCTGTCTGGCAAAACGCCGACTGTTCCAATTCGGTGATTGGAATCGTTGTCTGTTTTGTGAACGCAGTCGTCATCCGACCGGTACCTTTTCCTTCTTCACCTTCGCCTTAGCATTGGCTGGTTTGGCTTCTAGCGACCACGGTGAACTGTCAGTTATCTCTACCTCTACAGTTTGACCGGGAGGTATCTCCGTAACTTCTGCACTGTCGGGAACACTAAAGTAGATAAGCTTATCTCCTCTATTGCGACCGTGGAGTCTACCTCGCTTGTATCCTTCGACGAGTACGTCAAAGTGCTCACCAACGAGTTTCTGGTTGTTTTTTGCCTGTATTTCGTTCTGGAAAGTATCCACGATTAGCTTACGTTCCTTTTTTACTGACCGAGGTATACCATCATGCATTATGCGTGATGCGTATGTCCCTTCCCGGTAAGAATATTCGGAAGTGTGAACTTTAGAGAACTCCACAGCTCGAAGTACATCCATTGACTTATCGAACTGAGCATCAGTTTCGCCGCAGAACCCCACGATCAAGTCGGTAGTCAGAGTAACGCCAGGAATCACATTTCTTATTTGGTCGATTTTGTCTAGGAATTGCCCCCTTGTATAACCCCTACGCATGTTCGCAAGTATCGTGTCATCCCCTGCCTGAAATGGCAGATTTATCATCTCGCAAACTTTCGGTAGATCTCGTACAGCTTCAAGAATGCGGATTGACATGTCGTTCGGGTGGGATGTTAGGAACCTGAGACGCTCAAGCCCTTCGATTTCGTGAACCTGTTCCAGAAGGTCGGCAAGATCGATCCGTGGTCGTAGGTCATGGCCATACGAGTCGACATTTTGCCCAAGAAGCGTGATGTCTTTCACTCCTCTGGCGACCATCATTTCGGCTTCGTGAATGATTTCGAAAGCTGTACGACTGGATTCCCGCCCTCGTCGGTAAGGGATGATGCAGAAAGTACAGAACTTGTCGCAGCCGTGGACGATTGGAATGAACGATGCAACGTGTGGGTTTTCGGCAACGGCTCCTGCAAGACACCCCTCTGGGTTGAGACCATGCCGTATTCCAGCCGTTTCCAGAATGGGATCGAATTCTTGTGGCCGCGCCCAGACATCAACATATGGAAATCTACGACGCAGATCTGATTGCACGGGACCGACCATACATCCCATCACCGCAATCATCCGATCGTCATTGCCTTTCATTCGCTTGCCGAGTCGTCCAATTAAGCCCGTTGCAGTGTCTTCCGCCGACTGGCGAACGACGCACGTATTCAGGACGACGACGTCAGCATTAGCCATATCGTCGGTCGATTCAAATCCCATTTTCGTGAAGCCGCTGGCGAGTCGTTCCGAGTCAGACACGTTCATCTGACAGCCGACGGTCCACACGTGATAAGTAGGCAATTTTGAAACTTTGTGATCGAGAAAATTACGAGCCCGCGCTGTTTCGGGCAAGTGATTCTCAGATTTATTAACTAGTAATCGCTGAGATGGCCTATAAGGATATCGCTCAAAAGCGAACTAGACCACTGCCCCGTAACTACACAAACGACATTGTCGGTCATACCCGAATTGCAATCGAATATCAGTCGCAATTGCGCTACCCTCGATGAAAGCACAAATCACGTCGGATACCGAAAGTCGGAGGTCGGAACAATTTGAGTAGTAGATCACCAGTCAACGTAGGCCTAATCGGCTGTGGTTCGATGGGCTCCGAACTGGCGCGTACTGTATCCCGTGGCAATGCCGGAAACGCGCGAATTGTCGGACTGTTCGACGAGTACGTTCCAGGGCGAGCAGCACTGGCTGACGAGTTAACGTCAGATGCGCATCCGCGGCCGACAGAAACAGACACAGTCGCTGACTTGATCAATATTGACTCCTTGGATCTAGTGATCGAATGCGCGTCGCAGGTTGCAGCTGCTGCTCACATTGAATCAGTTATTGATGCAGGTATTTCGATGCTGGTAATGAGCTCGGGAGCAATGATTGATCCCGAATTCATGCGTTCCATATCCGCTGCGGCAGATCGCAACCGTGCTTCGATTTACATCCCATCAGGTGCGGTTGGCGGGATAGACGCGCTGCGGGCTTCAAAATCACTTCTCGAAGAGGTCACGATAGTTTCGACCAAGAAGCCCATTTCATTAACCGGGGCACCTGGATTCGCTGAGTGGGAAAACAAAGAAATTAGCGAATCCACTGTGATCTTTGAGGGATGCGCCAGCGAGGCGGTGCCACTATTTCCGGCAAACGTGAACGTGGCGGCTACGGTGAGCATGGCGGGACTGGGCCCTGATCGAACTCGCGTGAGAGTGGTTGCAGACCCCGACTCTCCGGGAAACGTTCATGAAATCAACGCATCGAGCCGCGCCGGAAAATTTTCATTCCGATTCGAGAATATACCGCATGAGACAAACCCCAAGACGAGCTTTCTGGCAGTGTTGGCAGCAGTCGAAACGTTGAGATCAATTTGCGAGCCTAGCTTACGAATCGGCACTTAAGAAGTAACCGCCACCAGAGCGGTGATACCGGGTTAGCCTGAACCAACGGTGCAATTCTTATAAAAAAATGGCGGAGGGTGCGGGATTCGA
>DBTA01000042.1:0-37398 GCA_002306815.1 Dehalococcoidia bacterium UBA1328
ATCTGCATCGGCACCAAGTACATTCCGGATAAGGAACTCGCCTTCACTGCTGTCCTGCGCGAGTCGATCCATGATGATTCCGATTTGTAGCGACCGGCGAATCAGTCGTTTTTCTCGTGTTTCGGCGGCTTCGAACAGTTCTCTCAAAACTTCGATAGGTGTGCGGTCGCCAAGTTTCGAAATGACGTTGATTTCAGAATCTGTAACAACAAGGGGTTCACCAATAGGTCGACATCCCTGGGCAACGACTGTCTCAACGGCGAGATCGCCAGAGAATGCAACTCCGACAGCACCTGACCGAACTGATTTGCCGTTGATGAACAGCGTGTTCGCACCCGGCTGACCGCCGCCGCTGGCGAGTCCACCGATTTTGACCGCCGATGGGTAAGCAAAATCGAGACCTGCAAGCAAATGATCGCTTCTAAGGGTGAAAGGATCGGGCAGCAACATGATCGCGGGGCACTCGGCAGGCTGGAGCCCAAGCAGCTCGTGCCACGCCTCAGGTGGAGCGTCGGGGCTAGGCAGTTCGTCCTGATTCAGGTGAAATGGAGAGATATCGACACCGTGGAGAACCGCTGCTGAAATCGCAATCCCTGGGCGCCGTTCGACCTCTTGTCCGCCACCAATAACACCGGCGGCGGAACAACCGATCAGAACTTTTGCACCTAGCGCTTCGGAGAGCACCTCGGGAGCGGTGAAGTATGACGGACGGTGATGCGAAGAGATAAATACGATTGCTAGATCGGGACTTCGTCCATCGAGGTTAGCGAGTATTTGCTCTGATGCCTGGTTTACCGCCTCCGTGAAAGAAGCCGAATCAGATACGGCAGAACTCCATTGCAAGTTTTTGCTTCTCCTGCGCCTATCTTGGACTAGTCCAAGGTTGGGTTATCCAATCACTCTGCGTCACCCGCATCTGAATTGCCGATGACGCAGAGTTGGATTTCTCTACAGGTTCGGCAAAACCGCAGCCGCAGCGGCGATGGTTTTCTCTATGTCTTCGTCAGTGTGTGCTGAAGAAAGATGAATCCGACCATTTGAAGAAAGTCGGACCCCGTGCTTTAGCATCTCCGAGGCGAAACGAGCGTACTTTGCGTCATCGCAATTTCGGGCATGGTCTCGCCAGTTGGTTATTTCTTGCTTGGTGGTGAACGATATAGCGAATACCGATCCAATGCCTTGCACATGTAAGTCGGACTCTAGCGATTTTGCGACGTCGCGAAGTCCTTCCATTAAGCGTAGACCTTTGCCATTCAAGTCGGCGTAGAAGGCGTCACCTTGCCCTTGTATGTACTTGAGTGAGGCGTATGTGGCGGAAATCGACATTACGTTCGAGTTGAAACTACCTCCGTGATACACGGTACCGTCACCAATGAGATCCATCACGTCACGTCGCCCTGCAATCATGGAGATAGGGAAACCTCCAGCCATCGATTTTGCGTACGTTGCAAGGTCTGGAGTGACACCGAGATACTCCTGCGCTCCGCCACGGGCTATACGGAAACCGGTAATGACTTCGTCAAATGCCAACAGCGAGCTGTTTTCTTTGCACAGACGCTGTAGCGCGTCGAGGAATTCAGTGCTCGGAACAATGCAGTTGGTGTTGGCGAGCACCGGCTCCATGATGACGCCAGCGATTTCTGAGCCGTGTTCATTGAAGGCTTTTTCGAGAAGATCGACATCGTTCCACTGGCAAATCACCAATCCCTCAGCGGTTCCCTTGTCCATTCCTTCCGATTCACCAACAGGTACCGGCGCATCTTCGGGACCAGCTTGATCGAGCGGCGGATGCACACTCCAATTCACCGAGTCCATCCAGCCGTGGTAATGACCTTCGAATTTCAGAATCTTCGGTCTACCTGTATACCCGCGCATAGTTCGGAAGAGCAGCTGGTCGATCTCTGTACCAGAAGATGCGAATCTAATTGTCGCGTCTTTCATTGGGATCATATCGAGAACCATTTCCGCTACTTCAAGCTCTTGCTCGAACTGTGCAGCGAAAACGTAACCCTTCTCCATGTCCTCATTAACTTGCTTGTTGATGAAGTCAGGAGCGTGACCGAACAGATTGGGCCCCATTCCCTGGATGTAATCGATGTACTCGTTGCCGTCGGCATCCCACATCTTCGAGCCCTTCGCGTGGGTAAAGAAGAGCGGAGTTTCGGCGGGTTCATTTATTCGAATCTGACTAGACACACCACCGGCGACTAATTCTTTAGCCCTTGTAAAAAGGATCGCGGAACGTTCGTGATTCATTCAGGTATCACCTTTGAAAATTTTCTTACTCGAACCGAGTGAGGAAATTGTATCGCCGACTGAAATCCACTGGGGTTTTCAGCCTTACGAAATCATTGGGTGATTGCGGTGTAGCTTGGCGCCCTGATTAAAGTGATTCTTCGTCGAACTCTTCGCCTTCTAACCGCAACGACTGTTCTTGGAAGACCTATTCGGGTCCGTCGTCGCCTGACGTATTCGGCGGTGATTGAACGAACTTTCGAATTGTCGATCCAAGTTCGTCCACTGATCGAACATTTGCGTGGGGGACTTCATTCCAAGATCGAGGTTGCTGAGTTCTGTGGCGACCGGAGACAAATCGAATAGCTGTCATACCGAGCATTCTCGCCGGGACGACGTCATTGTCGATCCGGTCACCAACCATGATCGCTTCAGATGGTTCGACCCCAAGTGTTTCGCAAGCATGCAGTAAAAGGCGAGGATCGGGTTTGCGCAAATTGATCGACCCGGAAACTTCTCGGTAGTTGAAGTATTCAAGGATCCCGAGACGATCCATATTCTCCAGCGCAATTTTCGGTTGGTTTGCAGCTAAACCTAGCAGCAATCCATCTTCCTTCAATTCAGCGAGTAATCCTAGACTCCCGTCTCGGAGTTCAAAATGGCCACGCGACTCGTTCCGCTCAGGAACTGTTTGCATCAAATCTGCTTCGACTGAGTGGATAAGATCCATGTCGGCTTCTGCGATCTTCCACATGATCGAGTGGTAGGTTTTCGGTGCGAACGAGTCGATTGCCCATTGGTTTGCAGCTGAGTACTCCTCGTCAGAAATACTGAGTCCTCGTGAACGAAACGATCGCTTGATCTGTTCATCGATCTCGCTGTCCATGATCGTCTCAGTGTCGAGAGGACCACCTACGTCGAACAGAACAGCCTTTATTTGCTGTGTCATTTGGAGCTAAACCAGGTATTTCTTCGCAACCTTTGCCACATACGAGTAGCTGGGGTTCACGAACTGGGTAACCCGTGCTTCAAGGCACTGAGAAAGGAATATATACGCCTCGCCCTGGGTCATGCCGTAGTCGGCTTGTAGCCAGAGGATCATTTCCGATAGAGCGATTCTGAATGCATCCTCAGCGGGTTTTTCGCACGCGGTGGTCATGATGTATTCATCGTTTTCGATTCGAGGCCACGTCATTTCGGCAGGCTTATCGCTTAGCGTTACACGTAATGTGACCGTCCCACCTGTTTCAATTCCACCGCCACCGCAAATTTCGCCGTCGCCCTGGCGAGCGTGCATGTCACCGACATGCAACAGCGCACCTTCGTGATAGACGGGGATGCTCAGCTTGGCACCGTTCGTGATTTCTTGAATATCAAAGTTGCCACCCCATTCGCCTGCCCAACCGTTGTGACGTGCTTCACGTTCGGGAGCAACTCCGATTACTCCCATCATTGGTTCCACCGGGAAGCGAAGCTTGTCGTTCCAGATGATTTCATCGTTCTCGATTCGGCAAATTCTGAATTGCTCACCAATGTTTGATGGTCCGAGATACCCGGGCATCGCTCCGGTCGATCCTCTGTATCTTGTCCAACCAACGGGGTGGACTTTAATTTCACCCACTTCGACAGTGACCATGTCCCCCGGCTTTGCACCTTCGACATAAATACAGCCCGAGGAAGCGTTGCCGCGGTCGTTCGGCTGATCGTCAGAGCGATACTGGTTGTACAGATCGCGTATATCTTCGGGCACGCGATCTGCGTCAGGACCGCGGTTCATTTGTGTTTCTACCTCGAACCATTCTCCCGGATTCACCGTAAGGGTCACAGGGTTAGCGGCAGAGTGTTCGTAGTAGAGCGTTTCTGTCTTGGCTTTTTTCATCGTGATGCGTTCCGTGATAGGGCGGAGGTGAAAGTCGATGATCGGAAGTTTATTCCTGCGAGGATATCTCGCAACCACCAGACGACGATTTACAAGTAATTACCGGATTAACTGAAAAGCTCTGAAAACAAAACTCAGGGCTGACAGGATATTTCTGAATAATTTACGCACGCTTTACGTGCTGAACTCGATTTCGTCGAGCGCTTTTTATTACCCGATGCAACGGGTTTCTTTTTCGAAACCGGTGGGAACTCAACGGGTGCGTCAACCTGATCGTCGCTACCCAGAGCTTAAAAGAATGCTTTGATTTGAGAGGTCTCAGTAAGTAACCGCGGTACTTCGAGTTCGTCTTCGGCGGAGGCGCGAGCGATCACGATATCGGTAAGTATCTTGCGAATGTCTTCTAAAGTCTCACGGCGCTTTCGAGCTGTCACTCGCTCGTCTCGATAAAGCTCTCGGAGCAGTAACGCCTGTTGCGATGCTGCTTTTGCCAACGCGTTACCTGTCGGCAATGAGCTCAAGCTAGCTGCAATCAGCATTTCTTAGATCTTCGGGCCACGATTCTCCTCATTTGTCGCTCAGCATATTGTTGGCTTCCCGGCCTCTAACGCCCATTTGAGCTTTACTTGCCCGGTTCGTTATTCACACCTGACAAATAGTACCGTAGCCTTGACCTAAACTTCGATCCATGTCGCTAACAATGTGTACTCGTGTGTGCGCACCTAAATGCAACCGTCACCTCTGATGATTCTTTTATTGGAGCACCGAAATTTGCGCCGACCGCCTATGCCAGATAATTTCGAAAGTGTCGCAGGATCACTCAATGTGATCGGTTCTCAAATTCATCATCTCGAAGAAACTTCATCGACGATGGACGATGCATGGAAACTGGCGCGTTCAGGAGCTCCAGAAGGGGCTGTGGTGATAGCGGATGTCCAGTCGGCGGGAAGAGGGCGATATGACAGATCGTGGGTTTCAAGGAATGCTCAGGACATTTTGTGCTCGGTGATCTTGCGCCCACGTGTTTCTCTTGTTGGAGAATTGCTGATGCTCGCGGCGTTATCCGTTTCGGATGTGGCGATTTCATTTGGTATTGAAAATGGAATCAAATGGCCGAATGACGTCCAGGTGAACGGTTTAAAACTGGCAGGTGTTATAGCGGAGTCAAAGACTGGACCTGACGCCGTCGCGGGTGACGCGGAGAACTCGAATATCACTAAGAGCTATACCGATCACGCCACTGCCGTGATCGGTATCGGACTAAACGTGAACTTAGATCCCGAATGCGAACCCTCCGTGGCCGCGATTTCAACAAGCCTGAGCAGGGAATTAACGGCACCAGTCGACCGTTTCGATGTGTTCAAAAGGTTGCTAGAGGCACTGGACACCCACTATTCCTCAATTAACTTAGGCAACACCGTACTTACGATCTGGCGGGAACGCCTCACCACGATCGGGCGAACAATTACGGTTGCCAGCGGGAACACCGGAACGGACGACTCGATTACGGGAATTGCCCGTGATGTCGACAGAGTCGGTCGATTAATTGTCCAGGATGAGAACGGACGCGACTGGCCGATTTCAGCTGGCGAAGTCACGGTGCGGAGTATTGAGTAACCGTACGTCTTCGGGTTCTACCCGTATCGCTGCCAGGCGTCAATCTCGTACTTCTCGCGACGAAATCGTTGGGTGGAACGAGGATAATGCACTTCGTATTCGAATTACGGCTCCGACCGTCGATGGCGCGGCTAACGACGCGCTTGTGCGTCTGCTATCCCAAGTACTCGTCTTAAAGAAAAATGCGATTCGCCTAGTTTGAGGCGCGACCAGCCGCAACAAGATCGTAGAGGTCGACGAGCTTTCAGAATCAGCCCTTAGAAGCCGCCAGACCCGCCGGTAAGCCTCCCGGATATAGCGAACAGAATGATGATCACGATCATCGGGCTTATGTCAATCATCCCAATTCGGGGGATTATTCGAGACGCCGGAACCATAATCGGATCGGTGATCTGGTATAGCAGCATCACCAACGGGTGCCGGCGGGCGTCAGGGAACCACGACGATAGTGCGCGGACAACTATCAGATAGGCGAATATCTGGAGGAGCCAGCCGATATAAGCCAGGAACGCGTCGCTCATTTGCCGCCTGCCAGTTCTTCACCACGCTCGTATGCAGAACATACCGCATCAGCAATCGTGGCACGGAAACCACCTTTTTCCAGTGCGGCAAGCCCGGCGGCAGTGGTGCCTCCAGGCGAGGTGACCATGTTCCGAAGTTCTGCCGGGTGCTTACCTGATTCCCGTTGTAAAGCTGCGCTTCCCAGCACCGTTTGCGATGCGAGGTGACGTGCAACGTGAACCGGAAGACCAAGATCAACTCCAGCATCGGCGAGAGCTTCGATCATGACAAATACGTAGCCGGGTCCGCTTCCGCTGAGAGCGGTTGAGATGTCGATATTTTTCTCGTCGCTAAATTTGAGTTCATCGCCAATTGCTTTGAGCATGTTGCTTACAAACTCAAGAATCGATTCATCTACATCGTCAGATGCGGTCCAAGCGGAAATACCTTTCCGGATTTGGGCTGGAGTATTGGGCATTACTCGAATCAGCTTTTTGTGTTTGAGTTTCAGTCCGATCGAATGCAGCTTCACGCCTGCCATGATCGACATTACTGTTTGACTCGACTTCAGGACGCCTTTGAGCTCGTCGGCAATGGCATCGAGCTGCTGCGGTTTGACCGAGAGGACAACGATATCGGCACCTGTTACAGCCTCTGTGTTGCTCGCAGTTGCCTCGACTCCTAGGTCGGACTCAAGCGATTTGCGTCGAATCTTGAAAGGTTCGCCGACAATGATGCTTGCGTCCAGACCCGCATCTTGAACTCCAGCAATGATGGCTTGAGCCATCACTCCGCCGCCTATGAATGCAATTCGCATATTCGAAAACCGTGGGATTGTGTTCGCGTCGAAACGCCGTGAATAATCGATCAACTAGATTGCGATCAGAACATCAATTATACGGTTGGCACGCCTGTGCAAACCCGAAAACCAATGCTGAGTTTTAGGGTCTATGGCGTCTTTGTGTCGCAAACCATGGTGAGGTGTTTCCTAAGCCAATCCCTGTTTGGAAGCCAGTGCTGCACCCAGCTTTAGCGCTTCGATCATGCTTATCTCGCTGGCGATTCCGGTTCCTGCAATGTCGAATGCAGTGCCATGGTCGACCGAGGTCCGCAGAAACGGTAGCCCGAGGTTGACAGTCACCGATTTTTCGACTCCATAAACCTTAATTGGGATATGTCCCTGATCGTGATACATCACGACCACAACGTCATATTTACCCGCGGCCGCGCTATTGAATACGGTGTCTGCAGGGTGAGGTCCAGTTGCCTCAATTCCCTCTTCCACGGCCTGAGCGATGGCAGGAGAGATTTCGTCTGCTTCCTCACTGCCAATCAGGCCATTGTCTGATGCGTGTGGGTTCAGGGCGGCAATAGCGATTCGTGGATTTTCGAATCCCCATTCCTTAAACATTTTTTGGGTGAGGCGGGTAGCGGTCATAATGTTATCGGTTGTGACGTACTTGACCGCTTCACCAAGCGACTTGTGTGTCGAGAGATGCATGCAGCGCATGGGGCCGCTTACCAGCATAGTTGCTACGTAGTCTGAACCGGACAGCCGCTTGAACACTTCCATATGCCCGGTGTCTTTGCTGCCGCCCATGTGCCACGATTCTTTGTTAACCGGTGCAGTAACCATCCCCTCGACTTGACCAGCCATGCACATTTTGGCTGCTTCTTCGACCCACAGATGGCTCGCAGCGCCTGAGCCTGCATCGTGTTTGCCTACGGGGAATGCCGTGCCCTCCCAGTCGCCGGGCGATAGAACCTCGATCGTCCCCGGTTCGCACTTCGCTTCCGATGCCGAATCAATTCCAACCACCTGGTCGTCAGAGCCAATCGTTTTCAATGCGTTTTCTGCGACACTCACCGTACCGATAAGCACCGGTCGCAAAATCTCGTATATCGATTGGTCTTGAAGAGATTTTGCGACGACTTCGGGTCCGATGCCCGATGGGTCACCAATTGTGACAGCTAGGAGAGGTTTTTTGGTCATGTTTCGATTTGTTGGATTTTGGTGGTGAATTATGAGAACAACGTTAATCTAAGGGTAACGCGAGCCACCGCCTATTAGCGGTTCTATAACAAGGATTATTCCCTCGCCACGCAATTTGTCACTGAAAGGAGCAAGAGGGCAGAGAGGCAAGCCAAGCAGCAACCACCTGCACCGACAGAATGTTCCTGTGCTGAGCAATGGCCTCAAGTGCCATCCTGAAACTCTCGAAGGAATGCAGGAGCGGAAGTATCCATACTGTCTAACAGAACGCCTTCACCAAGAGCCCCCCGACCTTGTCGTAGGTATCTCAGTCGATCATCACATCACCTCTCCTAGGCGCTAACACCAATATCGTCCGGAAGCGAAACAGGACTCTTCCAGCTGTATCTCAGGTTCTTTCGCTTCGGTCGGCACTAAGGGTGCCAATTCTTGTGGTCGATTAAGAGTTATCAAACAAAAAAGCACCGACCTGGTTTTCCGAGTCGGCGCTTTTTGATTTGTTCATTAATGAACTAGCACTTGCTGTATCCGCAGGAGAAGCACTTTAGGCAGCCCTCAACGTGCGCCACTGTGGACGAGCATTCCGGGCAAAGTTCAGCTGCCTGTGCACCAACTGGAACAGAAACTTTCTGTTCTTGACCAATCACAATGGCTGTCTGAGCTGTCGGCATACCGAGTTCTTTCGGCGTCGGTGGCTCGAACATTCCTGCCTGGCTCGATTCGGCTTCTGTTAGTTCTTCAGGAGTGTGAGACGTCGCTGCCTCTGCAATTATACGGTCGAGTACTGAAGCAATTGCGTCAGGTACCGATCGGATCATCTCACCTTCGTCCCACGCTGGAACGTCGGTGATGCCGCGGAGCTGCTCAGAAACGTCAACCGGATTAATTCCGGATCGGAGTGATAGCGACGCCATTCGAGAAACAGCCTCCGCCATCGCAGCATCGTTACCACCGGCCTTGCCGTGGGTTGCGAATACTTCGAACGGGCGTCCATCACTTGCCATGTTTACGGTGACAAACAGGTTTCCACGTCCAGTTCGCACTCGGCGAGTAATGCCGTTGAGAAGCGCCGGTCGCTCTTTCGGAGCGATGTACTGCGGGATTCCAACAGTGTTCTCATTTAAAGTTGACTCGGAGTTAACGTTGTCGCTCGTTCCTGAAGTCAGAACTTCCTTCTCACGTGAACCAGCTCGGTAAACAGTGATTCCCTTGCAGTGAGTCTCCCACGCCAGCATGTAAGCATCCTCAACGTCCTCAACTGTTGCATCATTCGCGAAGTTGATCGTCTTGGAAATACCAGCGTCTGTCGCCTCCTGGAACGCAGCCTGCATCAGAACGTGATCACGAGGCGAAATGTCGGATGCAACGTGGAACAGTCGCTTCACGTCGTCCGGAACGTCGTCCCGGTCCTGGAGCGAACCGCCGTCGGAAAGGTGCTCCAGCAAATCTTCGCTGTAGAAACCGCGTTCTTTCGAGATTCGCTCGAAATTCTTGTCAACGTAGTACAGAGTCTTGCCTTCAAGAATGTTCTGCTTGCGAAATGCAAGAGCGAAAATAGGCTCGATACCGCTGGAAGCACCAGCGATCATCGAGATCGTTCCCGTTGGAGCCACAGTGAGTCGACAGGCGTTTCGGTAAGGCTTGTCCCCTCGTTCTGCGGCAGAGGAGTCGTGCCACGCCGGGAACGGACCACGTTCTTCGGCGAGCGCCATCGACTCAGCATCAGCGTTGTCACGAATGAACGCCATCAACTTGCGGCCAAGCTCAACGGCCTCTTCTGTGTCATAAGGGATACCGAGCTGAACCAGCATGTCGGCAAATCCCATAACACCAAGACCGAGCTTGCGAGTCGACTGCGTCATTTCCTCGATCGCATCTACTGCGTACTTGTTGGCATCGATAACGTTGTCGAGCATGCGAGTTGCCAGACGAACTGATTCTCCAAGTCTATCCCAGTTCAAATCAACGAGACCCGCTTCGTCAGCGTCAAGGAACTTTGCTACGTCAAGAGATCCGAGGTTGCAGGATTCGTTCGGCAGCAGCGGCTGCTCACCACATGGGTTTGTTGCTGTAATCCGGCCGAGGTGAATAACCGGGCTGTTTCGGTTTACTTCATCGAGGAAGATCATTCCCGGCTCACCATTGCGCCATGCGCCGTGGACGATCTTGCTAAAGACTTCGCGTGCGTCTACTCGATCAACCTCGATCAATTCACTGCTGTCATCCGCTGGGTTCGAGAGTCGGCGGAGAGGGTAGGTAGTACCGTCTTTCACTGCCTGCATGAACTCGTCAGAAGCACCGACGGAAATGTTGAAGTTGTGGATCTCACCTTCAACCTGCTTGCAATCGATGAACTCGAGAATATCAGGGTGGTGAACATCCATAACTGCCATGTTCGCCCCGTCCCGCTTACCTCCCTGAGTAACGAGGGTCGATACGGATGACAGGTGGCGAAGAACTTCGATTGGTCCACAAGCCTTGCCGTGGGTTGTGGCAATTCCTGCCCCTTTCGGGCGGAGCTCTGAAAGAGCGAATCCGGTTCCTCCACCGAATTTCTGTACCATCGCAGCGTCGTGAGCGGCGCCCATGATGCCTTCCATGCTGTCGTGAAGCGGAAGAACGAAACATGCCGAAAGCGTTCCAGCACCTGTACCAGCGTTCATCATTGTCGGTGAGTTAGGTAGGTACTCAAGACTCGCCATAATCTGGTAGAAGCCTTCTTCGATTTCGGCGACTTCTTGCGGGGTCTTTTCATACTTGAACTCTGGTGCAGAAAGAGCCTTCGCCACCCGACGGAACATTCCATCTGGGCTTTCAACTATTTCGCCATCATCATTCTTTTGTAAATAACGTTTATCCAGGACCACACGGGCGTTCTCGGAAATCTCCGCGGGGGTGAACTCTTCAGTTGGATTGGTGGCGTTAGTGCTCATTTTGGCGTCCTGCGTAAGTGTCATTTGTCTTCTTTTCATTCGTCATAGTTTGCCGATAAGTTGTCGATACCCTTGGCAGTCTCGCTGTAACTGCCGTCGATGATCCCGATCGGTAAAGCAGATGGGCTAACTCTGCCTTGCCCTCCGGCGACGGCTTCTTTGAGCCAGCCGTGGGACATCATCCTCTATCAGTCTCAACTGGTTTTTTGAGGCTGATAATTCATCAGGATCAGCCAGTGCCTCCACTTCTCTGGTGAAGGAATCGACATCCTGAAAATCTCGATACACCGACGCAAATCTTATGTATGCGACTCGATCGAGAACTTTAAGGCGTTCAATGCACATTTCTCCGAGCACTCTCGCTTCCACTTCCGCCTTCGAGAGTTTGTGCAGCTCGTTTTCGATATCGACAACCATCTTAGAAATGGCGCCGACCTCCAAGGGCCGTTTGGCACAAGCTGTTTGCAGAGACCTTTCGAGCTTGTCGGATGAGAACGCCTCACGCCGTCCATCACGTTTGGCGATCATGAGCGGCATTGAGTGGACCTTTTCGTAGGTGGTGAACCGAAGCTCGCACCTTAAGCACTCACGCCTGCGCCGCACGCCTTCAGGCGCTTCACGTGAATCAATCACACGTGATTCATTGTTTCCACAAAATGGACAATGCATTGCCTGAAAATTACCTTGCTCATATTGCCCACAGGTGCCACGTGAAACCCGTCCCGCTCTTGCCTGGATCTTGCGGTCAAAGCCCGTTTGCGGAGCAGTGTGTAAAACGAGTAGTTGAACACGCCACGTTGCGGCTGCGGACACAGCCAGCCCCCACATTTAGTGGTGCGTATCGGAGACTACCACTATCTATAGAGGGTGTGTCAATCCTGCTGTCAGTCCTGTTTCGGTCAAATAAGGACCTTTTCGGGCGATCCCAATCTTGTTAAAAGGCTATTAAATGAAACGAGTTTTGCGATACGGCGATATAGCCTGTAAACAACGGAATTCGTCGCGAGCGGGCGTATCAAGTTCAAGAGTTGAATTTCCCTGTGGTCTGGGAATTACGCGAATCTAAAAGTGACGTTATGGGTTTTTCAACAATATAAAGATGTCACGGGGTGCAGAATGGTTGTTGATGAAATGCGACATCAGGACTAGGTTCTAGACTAATCATCGCATGCATGACATCGACAAGGCACGGATTATGAAGAACGCTTGGGCGATCAGGTACGCCACAGACCAAGTACTCCAGATGTCTGTCCAGCTAGGTGTGAAAAATCTAATTTTCTATGGTCGTACTGGGACCGGTCTCCTTCCGGCTAGCGACGAACCTCAGGGTAAAAGATCGTAATTACTTCGACGATTATGTTGCCTTTCGCGAACGAATCGAATCGTACGGATTGACTATCGCTGGTTGCTAAAACGGGTTCATCTCGGATCCAAAGTTATACGATATTGCCTTTGGAGGTCCGGATAGAGACTGCTTGATTGATCTGCTTGCTGCCGAGATAGCGGACATGGGGTGTGCGGGAATACCGATACTCGGGTACAACTGGAGTCCAACCTCCGTCTGGAGATCCAAGCCAACCAAAATTCGAGGGAAACGGAGGTGACTGCTTGGGATGATGATAGCGAATCACAGCGATCCATCATTGACATTCAAGCTTCGACTCTGGCGCTTCTAGAAAACTACGACACTTCGCTTGAAAACATGTTGGAGTATCTCTAACACTGGATCAAGTCGATAACACCTGTTGCTGAATCAGTGGGAAGCAGGCTAGGTATTCACCCGGACGACCCGCCAGTCCCAGAGCTTGGAGGTGTTCCTCGCTTGCTCGGGAGTTTGACGCTTACAAGCGGCTGACTGAAATCGTTGATAGCCCTTACAACGCAATCGAGTTCTGCCAGGGGACATTCTCGGAAATGGAAGACGCCAGAGATGGCGGAATTTACGAGATGATCAAGTATTTCGCTGAGCGCGACAAAGTTCTGTACGTTCACTTCCGCAACGTGTCAGGCACCGTTACCCGATTCAATGAAGAGTTCATCAACACCGGATACGTGGACATGAAGCGGGCAATAGAGACTTACCATGCCGCTGGTTTTACCGGTGTGTTCATGGACGATCACTGTCCGGAAATTGTTGGCGATACCGCCTTCTCAGGTAACTGGGGTGGGTATCGGTCACGCATCTTCGCTCAGGGATACATACAGGCAATGCTCGAATCGGTGACAGGAGAACGACCTAAGTAAGGTAGTCCAGTGAGCTGCCCACAAACTGGTCCGATACTGTCATTGCGAAAAGTGAGGCACGAGCGACGTGCCAATCCGCGCCGAGGGATAGATCTTTCAAGGATTGACGACCTGCCGTCCTTCGCTATGTTCTAATAGGGCGGACTGAGTGTTTATCACCTCTTTTGTGCAGGCAATTGCCTGGATCGGACTGCCACGTCGCTCGTGCCTCACTTTTCGCAATGGCAGATGATTAAAGCAAAAGACCCCAACAGAAGGCCGGTTCTATCAGGGTCTTGTTTTGACTCATACCTCAGATATCATCCGAGATGACTTCCGGGCAGAGCTATTTGATGAGTGGTTTTTGTCTTACAAACGAAACAACTCTCTAGTCGCTTGCGGCTACTTTGCGAACCGAACGATTTCGGGCTGCGCGGTGGTGGCGAAGGAATGGTGGTAGGTCGAGGGCTTCCTCATCACCAAGAACATCGTTCAATGCGGCGCTAACTGCGGCTTCTTTTTCCTGAGATGCTTCCGCACTTGGGAATCCAGTTGCAATGATCGTCATCTTGACTTCATTTTCCATCTTGGGGTCGGTGACCATTCCGAAGATGATGTTGCAGTCAGGATCGACCATGCCGGAGACTACTTCAGAAGCCTGTTGAACTTCCTTCAGCGTAAGGTCTGTTCCACCAGTGACGTTGAAGATCACACCACGAGCACCAGCGATAGATACTTCGAGAAGCGGACTATCGATAGCAGCTTCTGCCGCCATGATCGCCCTGTCTTCACCGGTACCGTGACCAATAGCCATCCAGGCAGGACCTGCGTTCGACATGATTGCCTTCACGTCGGCGAAGTCTAGGTTGATCTCACCAGGCATCAGGATGAGTTCCGCTATCGACTGAACACCCTGGCGAAGGACGTCGTCGGCCATGCGGAATGCCATGTCCATCGACAGGTTCTCGTTGGACATGATTAGAAGTCGGTCGTTTGGAATAACGATCAGCGTGTCGACAACTTCGGATAGAGCCTTGATTCCCTCTTCAGCCTGTCGGCGACGACGTGCGCCTTCGAAATTGAATGGCTTGGTTACTACACCGACTGTGAGAGCACCGAGTTCCTGGGCTACTTCCGCTACCACAGGTGATCCACCTGTTCCGGTTCCACCGCCCATTCCGGCAGCGATGAACACAAGGTCGGCATCTTCGAGTGAACGCTTGATTTCATCTCGGTCTTCTTCGTGACACTCTCGACCCTTAGAAGGGTCTCCGCCGACTCCGAGTCCGCGGGCAGTTCGGTCTCCAACTCGAATTCGAATCGGAACATCTGAACGAGTAAGAGCCTGAGCGTCGGTGTTAACGGTTATGTATTCAACTTCGGGAATTCGGTCTCGGTACATGCGAGACACGGCGTTCGATCCGCCTCCGCCGACTCCTACAACCTTGATTGTTGCTGAGCCGATGTTTCCTTCGATTGGAGTTGGTGTTGATGCTTGGTCGACCATTGATTTCTCCTGGGGACGGTTCTCCGGGTTTGACCGAGTTACCGACCGCGGATGTTGGGGTGTGTGCGACGCTTCTTTAAGCGGCGTTGTGAGTTTTGTTAGCGCCCGAGTTGCGGTCCTTTGCGTGGTTCATTTACTACGCGCCCGCAGTCTCCTTTTCTCGTTTAGGCAACCAGCCACGGATTCGCGACAGGGCTCCATTCGATGAAGAAATACCGATTACCGTCTCTTCAAATACGTATGATGACTTGCGGTCGCCTACATGGTTTTCTTTTGGCAAGTTGCGAATGCCCCAGAGAGCAATTCCGGCAGCTGCAGAGTAGGCAGGATCGTTTGTTCCTTCCGGCATACCGTCGATTCCACGCGGAGTGGCGAGTCGAACTTTTCGCTGGAAGATGAATTTGGCGATGTTGAGGAAGCCCTCAAGTTTTGCACCGCCACCCGTGAACACGATTCGATCAGTCGGGATGTCAGCGAGGTGTGGTTCTTCGAGTTTGAGAAGAATCATTCGGAACAGTTCAGAGGTTCGTTCCTTTAGGACTTGTCCAACTTCCCGTTTGGTAATCGTGAGCGACTGTTCCATTGTGTGTGGATAAAGAGTGATATCTTCCTTCATTCCCGCGAGCTCGGGAGCGGCAGTGCCGTGTTCAACTTTGAGTTGTTCAGCAGAGTCAAAGTCGATCGAGAATGCGATGCTCAAGTCATTGGTGAACTGGTATCCACCAACAGGGATTACCGCTGTGTGCGCAACTGCGCCATCGTGGTAAACAGCAATGTCGGAGGTTCCGCCACCAACGTCTATCAATACCGCACCCTCTTCACGTTCGTCGGCGGTCAGAACGGCGTCCGCAGTTGCGACCGGTTCGACGACCATTGAAGAGACTCTCACCCCGGCGTCCGAAACGGCGTTGTGGAGTTCTGTGATTTTCGAAACAGATCCTGTAATGACATGGCTTTCAACATGCAACTCACCAGTGTGCATGCCCAAAGGGTTCCGAACGCCGTGGAGGCCGTCGAGGGCGTAACTCCTGGGGATTACGTGGAGCAAGCGGCGGTCGTCACTAAGATCGATTGCGCCAGCTGCTTTTTTAGCCGCAGTAAGATCTCGATCTGTCACTGCTCGCATGCCATCGGTTCGTGGAACGTTGGCCCAGCGGTTCTTTGATTCAACATGGCTTCCGGTCAGTCCGGCATAAACGCTGGAGACTTCTACGCCAGCGTCAACAGCTGCTGATTCGACCGACTCGCGGGTCGCAGATGTAACGGCAGCGGAATCTGCAACCATGCCTTTGCTCATACCGTTGCATGGAACGAGACTGAGTCCAGTAACTTCCACTCGATGATCCGCTCTCTTGCGGGTGATGATGGTGCAAACCTTGGTGGTTCCAATGTCTATAGCTACTCTGTATTCGTCATGCATGGTGATGCTCTCCTGCGTGGGGTGTTAGATGGACTGGTCGTTAGGTTGGTATCAACGGTTCGTATCTGGTGGTTCGGCTGCGATTGCCGTTTCCGTTTCCGTTCCTGATTTCGGATATGCCGTCGACCTTGTTTGCAGGCAGGCAGCGTTGATGTAAAAGACGTTGTTTCTCATATCCGTTCCGCCACTCTTAACTTGGCGCTGCGGGCGCGCGGGTTCGAGTCGATCTCTGAGTCGGTCGGCACCAGAGGACGACGGGTGATTACTTTTACCGTTGCTAGGTGGTCGCACCGGCACACGGGTGTACCCGGCGGGCAGATGCAGTCGGATGCCTGCTTACGAATAAAGTTCTTCACGATCCGGTCTTCAAGTGAGTGGTAGGAGATAACAGCGAGTCGTCCGCCGTGACCAAGAAGCGATACTGCTTGTTCGAGAGCTGTTTCCAATGCCGAAAGCTCGTCATTTACCGCGATTCGAATCGCCTGGAAGGTGCGAGTCGCCGGATGAGTCTTCTTGCCCCGTCGCGGGTTCACTCGTTCAATTAGATCGGCGAGATCGAGCGAGGTGACGATAGGTCGATTCCTGACGATTTCGCGCGCAATACGGCGCGCTGCACGGTCTTCACCAAGATGGAAAATGATGTCGGCGAGTTCAGATTCGGCGTATCCGTTAATAATGCCGGAAGCAGTGATTTGCTGATCGAAGCTGAAACGCATGTCGAGCGGATCTGCTCGACGGAAGCTGAAACCTCGGGATTCACGATCCAATTGGAGTGAAGAAACACCAAGGTCGAACAACACGCCATGTACTGGTACAAAGTCATACTGAAGAGCGGTGGCACGAACATCTCTGAAGTTGACATTCACGGCTCGGAAAGCGCCGCCAAAGTCGGCAAGTCGATCTGTCGCAACCGAGATTGCCTCGGCGTCAGCGTCAAGACCCATAACCTGACCACCAGGGTCTGCTGCCTGAAGAATCGTTTTCGAGTGTCCACCTTCTCCGAGAGTTCCGTCGATATACCGTCCACCAGGAACGACGTTCAATGCCCGCATACATTCAGGCATCATCACCGGTTCATGGTGGAGTTCAAGGCCCATCAGAATCACCCGTCAGTCTCCGGTTCGAACTGTCGAACAACGATTTGAGTTTGCTCTGGTGCCCGAGTCGACGGTGGCACCGCTTCAGCAATATCGCTGGCGTCGGAGTCGAGTGTTCGACGTTCTTCCGCCCATGCAGCTGCCGACCAAATTTCGATAAACCTGCCGGTGCCTACGATGACGGCGTCTTCACCCAACCCGGCATACTCACGAAGCTGCAAGGGTACGACTACGCGTCCGCTCCGGTCGAGAGTTCCAGAGAAAGCTCCTGAAAAGGTGAGTCGGGCGAGTCGGCGTGCTCTGGCAGACGTTGCTGGCTGTTGGGCAATATCGCTTGCAGCGCGTTCCCATTCTTCTGGGGTGTAAACGACAACACAGTTGTCGTAAGCCCGTCCGAGAACAATGCCGTCAACAAATGCCATTTTGAATCGAGCAGGAATAGCGACTCGTCCTTGCGGGTCGATTCGGTGCTCGTATTCGCCGGCGAAAATCATCGGTTGCGGAGTTACTCCAGAAAATCTTCTGGGGCGGGAGAACGGATCTCTTTCGAAATGCCCCAAATTACCCCAATTAGCGACAAATTATGCCATATCACCACTTTATGCGACAACACGTTTCGCGCTCACTTTTTACAGAAAATCGATGTGACGGACGTACTAAGCGGCGTGCTAGCATCCGATAATTCGAGTTCGTACGTTCGTACGGTATGTGCAAGCACCAGTTTGTTGGTACGTTCGTACTCAGGCGACTTGTGGTGTACCGTTACCGTGTGCGCCGAGTTGGAGAATCCGAAATAGTCAGTTACGCAGTACTAACCAGCAGCGACACCGGAGCGGCAGGGAAACGCGTCGATACGAGCGGGGATGCAGTCGTCGAAATCATGGACGGCGCAGGTCACTCGCTGGTAGACCGCGTGATGCTTCCTGATGACGTCGATCAGCTTGGTCAACAGATTCTAAACTGGTGTGATTCCGAGGACGTCGACATTGTTTTGACCACCGGAGGAACCGGTCTTTCCTCGCGAGATGTGATGCCCGAAGTAACCCGCGAGCTAATCGATCTCGAAATACCCGGTATGGCAGAAGCAATGCGAGCTGAATCGCTAAAAGTAACACCTATGGCGATGATTTCGAGAAACGTAGTTGGTGCACGAGGACCGACGTTGATAATCAACCTGCCGGGTAGTACTGGCGGTGTTCGGGATAATCTCAGGGTTGTACTGCCAGTGATCGAGCATGCAGTAGAAGTGCTTCAAGATCGCCACTCTGGTGAGCACCCTGTTTAGTCGAGCGTTCTTGATCGGAAGCCAAAACAACTTGAGAAATCGATGAAAATTTCGATAATCACACTATTTCCGGAGATGTTCGAAGGGCCGCTGGGCGCCAGCATTGTTGGTCGGGCGCGTCAGAACGACCAGGTTGCTATTGAATTGATTCAACTTCGTGACTTTGCTAAAGACGAGCGTGGAACCGTGGACCAGCCGCCATTTGGTGGCGGTGCCGGGATGGTTCTCAAAGCGCAACCACTGGTCGATGCGGTAGATTCGGTTTCTAAGCGCGCCTGCTCGACATCGGAAAGTGACACCAAGCCACACACGATCCTGATGTCGGCGCAGGGTTCACCGTTAACTCATCGACGTGTACAAGAATTGTCAGAAATGGAGTCGATAGTTCTCGTATGCGGTCACTACGAGGGAGTTGACGAGCGGTTCATCGAACTACGCGTGGATGAAGAAATATCCATCGGCGACTTTGTGATGACGGGTGGGGAAATTCCCGCAATTGCACTGACCGATGCAGTTACTCGTCTTATCCCTGGTGTTTTGGGAGACGACGAATCTGCACAACACGATTCGTTCGCATCTGGGTCAGATTTGCTGCTGGAGGGTCCGGTCTACACACGCCCCAAGACGTTCATGGATCTCTCTGTTCCCGAAGTTTTACTCAGTGGTGATCATGCAAAGATCGAAGTCTGGCGGCGTACTCAAGCGCTAAAGCGGACGGAGGATCGTCGTCCCGATCTATTGATCGGCTGGCCCGATTCCGAGTAGTTTTCCACAACCTTAGTTGCTCGCAGCACTATGCTGGCGGAAATAGGGGGTTATCGGTGTTGCTGCTGGTGCAATACCGGTTATAGAATTAAGTTTCTGACTTGAAACACATCGGCGCCTCTGGGCGTCTTTTCGCGACGAAAGATATTTGACATGGATGCCGCAGCGCTGATCGAGCGAAAGCCGCTGGAACACATTGATGAATTCCAGCCCGGTGACACCGTAACTGTGAACCTTCGAATTGTTGAAGGTGACCGACAGCGTGTTCAGGCGTTCCAGGGCAACGTAATTTCTGGCAAGCACCGAATCGCTAAGGCTCCTCTCCCGGGAGACACATTCATGGTGCGCCGAGTTTCTTACGGTGTTGGTGTTGAACGAATCATACCGTTCCACTCACCAAACGTTGAGTCGGTGAAGGTGACCCGACAGGGTAAGGTTCGACGTTCCCGTCTGTACTACCTCCGTGGTCTCACCGGCAAAAAAGCTCGAATCAAGGAACGCCGATAGTCGGACACTGATGCCGATTGCGGCATCGGAATTTATTAAAACCCTCTCGTTAGTTTCAGCGAGAGGGTTTTGCTTTAGGTGCTTGTGTGAGTTTGACCGGTTCGAATCAGCACCGATAATGGCAGGTTCCAAGTGACAGTTGGCTCGCCAGAGTCACCAACGTTCTTCCCCTGACCCCGTTTGGAGCGATCGTTAGTTGCAATTCGCTGAAGTTGCCGTTGATTTTCCCGACGACAGGTCGCGCACGTTTACATACTCGGTTCCAGACGACGTTTCGGAGTCACAGAGCGTTACCGTCGGCGATCTTGTCTGGGTCCCGTTCGGACCACGAACCGTCCAGGGGGTAGTCTTCGAACTTGTCGACGCACCGGAAACAGAAATCGACAAGATCAGACCAATCACGGCAAGAACGGTCGATGGGCCATTTATTGCTGAACACCTGATCCGGGTCGCCAAATGGGTTGCTGAGTATTACCGAACGACCCTGTTCACAGCGTGCTCGTTGCTTTTACCACCGGGAGCGTCATCGCGCCTACGGACCTGGCTGTCTCCCGGCGTGGTCGATCGAGATCTGAACCGGAGTGAACTTCAGGCGATCAACTACGTCGTCGCCAATGAACGAGTTCCGAAATCGAGGATTGCAAGACGTCTTGGTGTTGGTGGCGGCGCTATCGTCGATCGACTGATCCGCCAAAAGATAGTCGTGGCAGAATCTGCCTGGGAACGACCGCGGGTGTCGGCGGTTTACACGAACAGAATCGAACTGCAGGCTGATAACTCCGAAGTTCAATCGCTAATAAACGAATATTCGGAGGGACGTTCTTCAAGGCGAGCCGATCTGCTGCGCTGGTTCCAACTAGGGAACTTTGCACCGTCCAAGTCGGTTCTCAACGATCAGTTCGGCGTTGCTGCGGCCAAGTGGGCGTTTGATTCAGGCGTATTGAAGATCCGGAAGATCAGGCGAGACCGTGACCCCCTCGCAGATTACTTCTTCCAGCAAGAGTTCGCTCATTCGCCAACCGATAAACAGAAGTTGGCAATCCACGAGATCGTCACACAGGTGCTTGCCGCCAAGCCATCCAGTAATCCGAACGACCGACAGTTCTTGTTGCATGGCGTCACGGGTTCAGGAAAAACCGAGGTTTACCTGCAAGTAATCGAGGCATGCATAGCGGCCGGAAAACAAGCAATTTTCCTGGTGCCTGAAATCGCTCTTACACCGCAAACACTTCGAAGAATTGCATCTCGTTTTCCGGGCAAAGTTGGAATCCTCAATTCTGGGTTGACCTTGGGGCAACGCTATGACCAGTGGTGGAGAATCAAAAACGGCGAATTTCCGATAGTGCTTGGTTCACGAGGGGCGGTCTTTGCTCCCATTCAAAATCCTGGACTAATCGTTATTGATGAAGAACACGAGTGGACCTACAAGCAGAGCGATCTAAACCCTCGGTACCACGCCCGTACTGTCGCCGAGCGAATCTCTAAAGAGACCGGAGCTACTCTCGTTCTAGGAAGCGCTACCCCGGATGTTACCACCTACCGAGCAGCGGAATCGGGGTTGTATCGATTGCTTGATCTACCCGAGCGAGTTGGGCGCGAAAGTGCTACGCAATCTGCGGGTAGTTTAAACCATCCGACAATGGCGAAAGTTGAAATAGTCGACATGCGCCAGGAGCGTTCTGACGGCCATTTCGAAATGCTCAGTCGGCGCCTGATCGACTCAATCCGAATAGCTCTAGACGCTGACGGGAAGGTAATTCTTTTCCTCAACCGACGCGGTTCGGCCTCGTTCGTCCAGTGTATGGAGTGTGGCGTTGTGCGTCAGTGTCGGCGCTGTGATAATGCGCTCACGTTTCATCTTGATTCTGACGGGAACCAGGAAACCCGCGGGAAGCTCGTTTGTCATTACTGTAACTACAGCGTGGGTGCAGGATCGAAATGCCCAACTTGCGGTGGTAAGCAAATGAGACGATCGGCACCGGGTACACAGACGGCGGCTGAAACGGTTCGACAGTATTTCCCTGGTGTTGAAGTTATTCGATGGGACTCAGATAGTGCCCGCACCGCAACTGATCACCAAAGAATTATGGACGATTTTGTAGATGGCGAAGCGAGCGTGCTTGTCGGTACTCAAATGGTTGCCAAAGGACTGGATATTCCGCGAGTCACACTTGTGGGCGTCATTTCGGCAGACACAGGGTTGGCGGTTCCCGACTTCCGCAGGGGAGAACGCGCTTTTCAGGTCCTAGCTCAGGTTGTGGGTAGAAGTGGAAGAGGAGCTTGGGACGGTAGGGCAGTTATCCAAACATTTAACCCGGAACATTACGCAATAGTTGCAGCTGCCGACCAGGACTACGAACTTTTCTATCACACAGAAATCCGTCTCCGGGCGTCACAGGCGAATCCACCATTCACGCAGTTGATTCGCCTGTCTCACTACGCGGTCGACGCTGAATCTGCGAAATTCGAGGCCGCACGGCTCGCGAAAACTCTCAGCGAAGCAAGAGAATCGCATGGTGAAACGGGCGTTGAAGTAATTGGCCCTACGCCCAGATACCCACTCAAGATTCGGAATATGTACAGGTGGCAAATATTGCTCAAAGGTTCTCATCCTGAGAGACTTCTAGAGTTAGTGCACCCGGGTGCACACTGGACTGTCGATATCGATCCTGTCTGATCCAAACAGCTGAACCCTAATCAGCAATAACTGTGTCAATTCGTCAAATAAGAGTTTTCCCCGATCCAATACTTCGTAAGAAGTGTCGGGTGGTGAAGCGTGTCGATGACAAGGTGCGAGAGCTTGCCTACGACATGGTCGAAACCATGGATGCGGCGAGTGGTGTGGGACTGGCTGCCAATCAGGTGGGCGCGTTGCAACGTGTGATCACCCTTCACATGCCTGGTGACGAAGACGCGATCATCCTGATCAACCCGGAAATCCGTGAAACCTTCGGTGAGCGAGAAGTGCTTGAAGGCTGCCTGTCATTCCCGGGGTATGAAGGTATGGTCAAACGATCCGTGACGGTCAAAGCGCGTTGGCTCGACGAAAACGGATCAAAGATGAAGGTCACGAAAGAGGATCTGTTCGCGCAGGCTCTCGAACACGAAGTCGATCACTTGAACGGGATTCTCTATGTCGATCACTTACTAGAGCACGAACGGCTTGCCGCGGCCGGGACCCACATTGAAGAAGGCGAAACTCACCAGCACGACGTCGAACTAGAGGTATATGCCGACCACAGCGACGAGGGCGAGACGCCGACCGAAGCTGATATTGAAGTTGTGCACAGCACCATAAAATTCAGCGATCTTTATTCCGAATCGTCAGTAAACCAAATGCAATACGATTTGCGTCGTGCCGGTTATGTGGTTGACCCACCGGTAGATGATGATCTTACAAGAGTCGAGTCCGACGACCCCGAACTAAACGGTGGGGTAATGCTCGATCCTGAACACAAGCACTAGCTGCAACCCCGGTAGTAGGCCTTTGTGAAAGTCGGGGAAACAAACGAGGTAAACAGCCGGTGAAACGGGTGGCGGATTGGGTTCGTATTAGTTAGAAATTCGAACTCAAATCACAAGGGAATTTGCACTGCCCCGGTGCTATACTTTTTCCTTGCCTGAAACAAGGTGGCGGACAAATCCGCTTAGTTTCAGGCAAATATTTGTTTTGATCGGTAGCGTTCTTCGTTCTGACGATTGCGTTACCGGGAGATCGTTCTAGCAATGTATCGGTGCTGACAAAGAGTTGTCAGATATTCGATGTAAAACACCTAGACACGCCGCCTTGGCGGCGCGTTTCGCGTAAGAGTCATAGCCATTGAGTAGGTTCAGAGGATTAATCCTCGTCGCAATACTGGTTGTCACTTCGATTGTTGTATTGGCAATTTCCGAAGTTAGTGTCCTTGGGTTTAGCCGTGGCGGAGATAGCCCACTAGGCTTGACCCTGGGACTCGACCTAGAGGGCGGAACGCACCTCGTTTACAGCGTTGTCCCCGAAGATGGCAGAGAGCCTACTCGGGAAGACATGGAAGGTGTTCGCAACATCATCGATCGCCGTGTGAACGAGTTCGGTGTGAGCGAGGCTAGCGTGCAGCTGCTGGGGGGCGGAGTCGACTCAGTTGCAGACAGAGTGCTTGTTCAAATACCTGGTCAAACAGGCTCCTCTATCACCGTGAATTTCGGTGATGACACTATAAGTGCCGACACCCTCGAAGATTTCTTCCGGACCGAGCTAGGGCGCGGGGACGCCAACGTATCCCAGAATGAGAACGGCTCGCTAACAATTATCCTAGATGACATCCAGGGCGAAGTTCGCGATGTCGACGGCAACGTAGTTGTTGAGAGTGAGACCGAAGCGTGGCGCGACGCAATCATTGCTAAATACCCAGTTGCGCTTCAGGTCGGATATGTCCTTCCACAGGTCAATCCGCCCGTGATTGGTGATGACACCGCCGTAGATCCAGTGCCGACCGAGGACGTTGCTACTCTGCCAACCCTGGAAGACGTTCAGGGAGCATTTGCATCTGTCGGGCGATCCGATGCTGACGTTTCGCAAGTAGAAGGCGCGGAGGGTCTGTATTCAATCCTTCTGTACGGCCTCGATATTTCCACGACAGATGGGGATGGCAACCCGGTTCTCGGTGAAGATCAGCGAATCTTCGCTGCGCTTCGTGAGCTTGGCGACATCCAGATCGCTGCAAGCCAGGGGACACTGACCCAATGGACAGTTGGTGGTGGTGTTCAGGAAGCCAAAAACCTTATTGGTAAGACGGCGCAGTTGGAATTCCGGTACCGAGAGTGTGGAGACATCATCGCTCCGTCGGAAGATATCCCTTGGCCACCGGGTGGTTTGAGCGAGGCGGAGTGGGCTGTCGAACGATGTACTAACCCGTTCTACTTCTCTGAGTCGGCTACCGAAATCGACGCGTCGGACCTTGATGACGCCTTCCCTGACGTTTCTCAGGGAGCTATCCCTAGGCCAATCGTAACTCTTGTTTTCAACGATGATGGTGCTGAGGCGTTCTTTAACGCTACTGACCGAGTTGCTAGACAGAACGACCGTCTGGCGATTTATCTCGACAACGAAGAGTTGGTCGCTCCCAGCGCCCAATCAGGAATTTCCGGTGGACGCGCCATTATTGAAGGTGGCGATTTCACAACCGAGCGGGTACGAACAATTGCCATTCAGTTGCGATCTGGTGCACTTCCGGTTGGGCTTGAACTCATCCAGGAACGCAACGTCGACGCCGTACTGGGTAAAGACTCGCTCCAGAAGAGTCTGTTTGCCGGTGGTATTGGACTGATTTTGCTGCTGATTTTCATGATCGCTTACTACAAAGTTCCGGGTCTGGTTGCATCGATCGCACTGGTCGCTTACACGATCATGTTGCTTGGTGTGTTCAAGATGATCCCGGTCACGCTGACCCTTTCAGGTGCAGCGGCTGTCATCCTTTCGCTCGGTTTTGCGGTCGACGCAAACGTTCTCATAGCAGAGAGGACAAAGGAAGAGATTCGATCTGGTCGAAGCTTACTTGCGGCAATTACGGCTGGATTTGATCGTGCCTGGCCATCGATCAGAGATGGAAACATGTCGACAATCATTGTTGCCGTAGTTCTCTTCTGGTTTGGTGACCGATTCAGCACCAGCGTGATGCAGGGATTCGCCCTAACACTCGCTATTGGTGTGTTGTTGAGCATGTTCACCGCATTCTTCGCCAGCCGACTGCTGCTCAGGTTGCTCGCCTCGACCGGTCTCGGGGATAACTCGAACCTGTTTGTTCCGGTGAGAGATCAGGGTGAGTCAGCGACTGGAGGTAACTCCTAATGGATATCGTCGCAAAGAGCAGAATTTTTCTGACAATTTCGGCAGTGCTCGCCGCTCTATCAATCGTTGTACTGGTAACCGAAGGACTCAACCTCGGAATCGACTTCACTTCTGGAACGACTGTTACCTATCAGTTCTCTGACAGTAACGTAGACACCGGCGAAGTAACCGACGCTTTGTTCGACTCTGGTCACCCCGAGGCGATCGTGCAGGCGCTTGGTGATGACCAGTTCTTCATCCGAACCGACGATCTTGGCGTTTCCGGTCTGGATGATGTGAAAGAGGAAGTATTGAAGATTGACAGCGGAGCTCGCGTGCTAGACACGTCTACTGTCGGTTCATCTGTTGCGGAAGATACGGTTCGAAATGCAATCACTGCGGTTATCGTCGCAGCGATTTTCGTGATGCTCTACATCATGTACGCGTTCCGTTCTGTGCCCAACTCCTACAAGTACGCCTTCGCAGCCGTGGTTGCTCTGGGTCACGACGTGTTGATCGTGCTTGGATTGTTCGCAGTGTTGGGAATTGCAATCAACGCTGAAGTGAACGCGATTTTCATCGTGGGTATCCTCACGGTTATCGGTTACTCGGTGAATGACACCATCGTTATTTTCGACCGAATTCGTGAGAACGTCACACTTGCCCCGGGACGCGATTTCCGAAGCACAGTGAACCTGTCGATCAATGAGTCGGTTACCCGATCACTTGGTACAAGTATCACTACAGTCACGGTGATTCTCGCAATGCTGCTGTTCGGTGGAGCAACCCTTAGGGATTTCTTGATCGTGTTGCTGCTCGGTGTTGTGATCGGAACCTACAGCTCAATCTTTGTAGCAGCCCAGGTTCTGGTGCTTTGGGAACAACGATCGTTCCTGCCCTGGCGAAAAGCAGCAGCCACGAACTCCTAACACAACAATTTAGAAGTCACACCTTTGCAATTGTTGGACTAACATGCCCCGGAAGCGGGCGTGGTAGTCGGGCGTGTCTGAGGGAGCAGAGAAGGAACGAATTTTAATGCTGATTGGTGCGCATGTTTCCGCATCCGGCGGAGTGAATAAGGCTGTGGCACGAGCCGAAGAAATCGGAGCGGAGTGTTTCCAGATATTCGCGTCTTCGCCCCGGATGTGGTCGGCAAAACCAATCGACGACAAGGTTGCCGAGAAATATCACGCGGAAATAGAACGCACAGGGATGGGACCGACCGTCCTGCACGGCAAATATCTCGTTGCCCTAGGCAGTAGCGATCCGGAATTGCTAGCGAAATCGGAAACCGCCCTCCAGTCAGATATCGCTGCCGCCAACAAGCTGGGCGCACTTGGGGTGATTTTCCATCCAGCGAGCCATCGCGGGCAGGGCTTTGATGCGATTGTCGATCAGTTCGCTGCGTCGGTTCGAAAGATTCTCGACAACGAACCAGGTGATTCACTTCTCATGTTGGAAACCAGCGCGGGTGCTGGCGATCACATTGGTTCGTCATTCGAGGAGCTTGGCACTCTCGTTAAAGCCATTGGCCACGACAGAGTCGCAGTCTGCCTCGATACACAGCACGTCTGGGCAGCTGGTTACAACATCGCCGCCATCGATACGCTGAACGCAGCTATCGACGAATTCGACAAGGAGATCGGTATTGATCTTCTGAAGTCTGTGCACGCAAACGATTCAATGCGAGAACTCGGCTCATCGGTTGACCGGCACGACAATATTGGCGAAGGCTTGATTGGAACCGAAGGCTTCCAGACCATCATGTCTCACAACGTTTTCAAGGACGTGCCGTTCTATCTCGAAGTTCCCGGCACGGGCAAAAGCGGACCTGATAAGCCCAATGTCGATCGACTCAAAGCGATTCGATCGCAGGTAGGCGCCAGGTAATTTTGCTTTGGAAATCAGCCGCGAACATTTTGAGGGTCTCGTTAGAGAAGCCGTGATGTCGCTGCCTGAAGACTTCCGCTTGAATATGGACAACGTGAGCATTATTGTTGCTGATGAACCGACGCCAAGTCAGCTTACTGATAACGGATTGAGTCAGCACGACGTTCTATACGGACTTTACGAAGGCGTCCCGTTGCCTGAACGAGGCAGCTATATGCCGACTCTGCCTGATTTAATAACGATATTCCAAACTCCTATCGAAAGAGCGGCTCGCGATATCGACGAGCTTCAGGACCAGATCGTGACTACCGTCAGGCACGAAGTGGCGCATTACTTCGGATTTTCCGACTTAGAAATTGACGAAATGGGACTTGGATAGTGGTACGAATTCTGATTGTTGCGTTTGACGGCTTACAACCATCACAGATCTCACCCGAGAGAATGCCGAACGTGAACCGACTTGCCGATCAAGGCGTTCGATTTCTTCACAATCATTGCGTGTTTCCGACGGTTACACGGACGAACTCTGCCAGCCTGGTGACAGGAGTGAACCCGGGCACTCACGGCATAACGGCGAACAAATCGGTGTTCACCGATATAGACGCAGAAGAAGTTGTCGACGCACTTGTACCTCAACTTTCTGAAATCAACCATCAAACCGATGGGAATCTGTTGTTTGTCCCAACGCTGGGTGAATTGATTGGCTCTGAAAATCTGAAATGGGCGTCGGCCATCGGTGGCACAAGTGGGAACGCATTCGTCCAACATCCAAACGCTGATAAACATGGACACCTTGTGATGCATCCTGAATTTACAAATCCACCGGAACATCACGGCATCATTGAGGAACGATTTGGCAAGTGGCCTCCAAAGAACGCCCCCGCTGCCGAGCTGGTGATTAGAACCGCGGATGTAGCCATGGAGTACGCGTTGGAACAGAATCCTGACGTACTAATGGTGTGGTTCCCTGAGCCCGACACTTCTCAGCATGCCTTTGGTGTCGATAGCGCTGAGGCGCAAGAAATGTACACACTTGCAGATGGTCAACTTCGGCGATTGTTGGAGGCAATTTGCAGAGACGATGTCACTCCAGACACGTTTATTGTTTCGGACCACGGCTACTCCACTATTGATGAAGTAATTGACGTCCCAGCGAAGCTTGCTGACGCCGGATTTGCTGTTGCGGGGAAGTCGCAGTCTCCAGAGATCATAATCGCCGAAAACGGCGGCTCGGTCCTGCTATACATCCCTAACGAAAAAACAGGTGTGGGAACCAGATTGATCGAGTGGCTGGTAGATCAGCCCTGGGTCGGCGCCATTGCGACAGACATTGATCAAGTTCGATCAGAAGAATTCACCTCCCTGAAATCGCTTGGACTGGTTGGGACTCGATCGCCCGACATTGCGGTAACTCTTCGATCGTCCTTAACCGGCAAAGCATCTCCGAACGTCGCTTCTGGAGCCGCCGCAGGTGGGCAAGTTGGTGTCGGGTCGCATGGGGGAGGTAGCTCAGCGGAAATGCATAACACGTTGATCGCTCACGGCCCATCGTTTAAATCCGGAGTGAACTCTTATCTGCCCAGCGGAAACATCGATGTGCTCCCGACAATCCTGACTTTGCTGGGTTTGCACGTTCCTGATCATGTGCAGGGACGAGTGTTGAGGGAAGCGCTTTCGAATTCTGAGACGGTTCCGACAAATATCCAACCTGCGCTGGTTGAACATGGGTCGTCTAGGTTAGCGACGTTCGGTAATTACTCTTACCTCTGCGAGTTTGGCTAATACCTTTATATTTTCCCGATGACCTACACCGAATCCTTACCTTCTGGCTGGTCAAATTTTGGTGTGCGAAATATGCGAACGCATATCGAGCTACCTCACGAACCTAGAATCGCCCGTTCGCCTCGTTAGTCCCTTCGAGTCCATATGCTCTAGAACGGCCAGTGTGTACTTACGACTGGTGCCGAACAGTTCGCGGACACGGGTAATGGTGACCTCGGTTCCACCTGAGCCAATTTCGAGGATTTTCGACTCCATTTCATCGTAGGCATCTGTTGGGTAGACGATGTCCCCGTTTACCCGAACGACATCTCCGCGCTCAGACAGAAATTGCAAAATTTCTATGTTTAAAGGCTTTTCAGTCGACGGACTGAAACGGTCTGTTGATATCAACTTCAGATAGTCTTTTGCCTCGACTTCTTGCTCCGATGTAAGCAAAGGTATGTGTTCGGGAACTCGAACCGTTCCGTCGTCTGTCACAACCAGACCATCATCTCTCAACTCTTCGATAACCCCAGAGAATTGCACCGATTTAAGTTTCAACTGACCTCTCAGATCCTGAAGTGGGATGCCCTGTCGGAGTGGGAAGGCCTTGTGGAACTTCAGCAGTGCAGTGCTGGTGTTGTCTGATACCGATTGCCATCCCGGTGTAGAGATGAAGAGTTTCGAATCATCACCGAGACGCCTGATCCGCCCTTCAGTTACCAGAGCCGTGATCGCCTCCTCGGTCTCGGCGATATTTTCACCCGTTGCCTCAGATAATTGCTGAACCGTAGCCGGTTCTATTCCGGATAAAGCGTTGAACGTAACGTCTACATTCGACCCGCTATGGATCGTTTCTAACTGTGAAATCACATCACGGCTGTTCCGTTTACGTCGTGGCGCATTCGGGACGAGAACCTCACCACCCCCAAGAGTGTTTTCGGTGTCGCGTACAACGAATGATTCGCCTCTAATAACCGGAACCTGTTCCGTGGTACGAACCTGGATCCATCCAGATTCGCCCGGCAGGATGTGGTCTTTTTCGAGAACTCTTATTGTCGCAGGAACTTCTCGGGTTCCTACGAACAAAGTGACCTTGTGATTGTGACGAACCGGTCGTGGGGCATCGGAAATCGCCCGGAATGACGCATCGAATGCGGTTGAAGACGATAGCCAGTTCACACTGGTAATCAAATCACCACGGTTTATTTCGGTGTGATCGATACCACTAAGATTTACGGCGAGGCGAGTCCCGGGTGCAACCTGGTCATGCGATTCCTCATGTACCTGCAAACTTCGGATTCGCGCTCGGTGACCGGCAGGCAATACCTCGACTTCCTGACCAACTTTGAGCGATCCGTCAGCCAGGGTCCCCGTAACCACGGCACCGAAACCTGTGATGGTGAATGAGCGATCAACCGGCAATCGTGGATTGCCTGATCTGTTGTGGTCAGGGAGATCACCGAGAAGTTTGTCGAGGGCAGCTCTGAGCTCGTCGAGTCCGTCTCCCTTTTCAGCTGAGACGGCGATCACTTTAGCGTTTTCAAGGGTCGTTCCTTCCAGTGTTTCGTGAACGTCAAGAGTCACGAGATCCAACCAGTCTTGATCAACAAGATCGACTTTCGTCATCACGACGATCCCTGTCTCTCTCCCTAGAAGATCCAGGATCGATAAATGCTCACGGGTTTGCGGCATGACGCCTTCATCTGCGGCGACAATCAAAAGGGCTAGATCGACACCACCAGCACCCATGAGCATATTTTTGATGAATCGCTCGTGGCCGGGTACATCAACGATGCTTATTTCCAGACCTGAAGGCAGAGTGAGCCATGCGAAACCGAGTTCAATAGTCATACCCCGGTTTTTTTCTTCGCGAAGGCGATCTGGATCAATCCCCGTAAGAGCTTGAATCAGCGTCGATTTACCGTGATCTACGTGACCTGCTGTACCTACAACAAACAATTCTCTGTTGGTCTTCCTGTCGCTACGCAGTTCGACTTCTGTGAAGCCGATTGCTGATGTGATGAGTCCCGCATGTGATTTTAGATGCGCTCGCCGAGAAAGCGGCTGTCAATCAAGCGATCCGCAGGAATATTATTCTTCGAGATCGCACACGAACTCAGCGAAAACTTCGTTGCCCAGCAGTCGACCACGATCGCTAAGCAACAAAGATTCGTTCGTGACACTGATCAGCCCAAGATTACTGAGTCGCTTAATCTCGTCAGGGAAAGTACTTTCGAATGACTCCCCGAATCGTTTCGTAAATCTATCTCGCGAAACTCCCGAGTTGAGGCGCATACCCATCATCATAGTCTCAGCAAGATCAACCGCAGGTGTTGTGTGGTCTACTTGCTCCACGGGTCCATTGGGTAGCGTCATTGGACCGACCGGATCTACGGTCTGGAGTTCATACGCGGAACCAACCACTGTCGTGTAGCGCCTTGGTGATCTCAAGTTTGAGAATCGTTTACCACCAAGCCACGAGTGCGCTCCTGGACCCACACCCAGGTACGGTTCGTTTCTCCAGTAGATCAGGTTATGCCGCGACTCCATTCCGGGTCTTGACCAGTTCGAAATTTCGTATTGATCGAATCCGTTCTCTCCGAGTGAGCGTTGCGCTTCCTCGTACATATCTGCCGCAAGGTCATCGTCCGGCAGCGGGTATTTGCCACTCTGTACATCCACGGCGAGTGGAGTGCCTTGTTCGATTTGCAACGAATAGAGCGAAATATGCTCGGGTTCCAGACCGATTGCATTCTCCAGAGTGTCCGACCACTGTTGCGCCGTCTGGTAGGGAAGACCGTAAATCAGGTCGATTGATTGGTTGGTAAATCCCGCGGCTCGGAGTGTGGTGAACGCGTCTTTTGCTTCATCGGCTGTGTGCCTGCGACCCAGTAATGACAACAGCTCATTATCAAAACTTTGAATTCCCATTGAATTGCGGTTTACCCCGCTCGAAAGCCAACTGCTCGCTCGGTCTGGGGTCACATCGCCCGGATTGCACTCCATCGTAATTTCTGCTTCTTCCTCCACTGCGAACGCAGCTCGGATGACAGCGTGAATTTGTTCTAGGTCATCTGGTGGGAGATATGAAGGCGTTCCTCCACCGAAGAAAACTGATCGCACAGGAGGATGCCCGAGAATTTCACCCCAACCGGTGAGTTCCCTGATCAGGGTTTCGACATAACCGGACATCTGATCTTCGATTCCGACGTATGTGTTGAAATCGCAATACGTGCACTTCGTCTGACAGAAAGGCACGTGAAGGTACAAACCGATGCCTTCGTCAAAGGTCGGTGGTTTGTGTTCAATTCTTGAGAGATTGGGCATTCTGGCTACTCTCGTTGATTGGTTTGCGATCGATCAGAGAATAGCAGCGGAAATCAGCCGGGCGTCCAGAGACCCGAATCCGTGGTCTTACCCTGATCGGAGTCGGATGGTGGAGCAGCTGGCTCTCCTGCGGTAGCTCTAGCTTGTTCTTCGGACATCTGCTGTCGGATCGCCTCGTTTGCCTGTTGAACCCAGCGTTCGAGCTCGTCAAGTTCAGGAGGGGAGACCACAAACTTCTCTACACCGTCAGGCAATGACAAATTTTGATCGCCGGTAAGTACAAGCGCTGCTTCGGATTCAAGAATGCCTTCGTCGAGCCTCTTGAGCAGATGAGTGCTTCTTTTGTCGGCTGCTTCCGTGTAGTGGCCCTGGATAATATTCGCTACCGTCTGGTTGATCAGCCCACTCTGAAGACATCGTCCCCAGTCGATTACCTGTCCGAAAATGTCAGTGTCTTCAAACTCTTCAAAAACGGCTCCCGCAGAAACTCGCTGGCGAACCATTCGGTGTGCGCCGGGATTAGTCTGCTGGACCATCAGCATTGCGTCATCCCCGCGACCAATCACGCCTTCGGCGAAGACGCGCATTACCGTTCCGGCCTTCGCTTCCAGTTGCGACACTTGCTGCTCCACGGCTTCCCAGTAGGCGTTATATCGCTCTTCGAAGCCATCTGGCGCACCCGGTGAGGGTTGAACCAGAGTGACGAAGTAAACCTTTCGGCTAGTCATGATGTCGCCTGCCGCTGCTTTGCCAAGGTTGCCTAGTTCTTCTGCTGCCATTTTTTTCCTTAGATTATGTTGATCATTTGGATCAGTGATTTAAGAGGGTGATGTTAGACCGAGAACAGGAAATTGATGATATCCCCATCTTGGACAATGTAGTCGCGACCTTCCTGCCGGTACTGACCACGATTTCGAGCTTCTGCCATCGAACCAGCGTCAATAAAGTCTTGGTATGCGACGGTTTCAGCTCGGATGAATCCTCGTTCGATATCCGAGTGAATAACGCCGGCTGCCTTTGGTGCGAGCGCGCCGATAGGGATGGTCCACGCCCGGGATTCGTCTTCCCCGACAGTTAGGAACGAGTTGAGTCCGAGCACGTTGTACGAGAGCTTGATCATTCGGGATAATCCTGGTTCACCCGCATCCAGTCCCGCGCGCATTTCCGCTTCTTCCTCTTCCGACATCCCTGCTAGTTCAGCTTCGAGGCTGCCGCATATTGCGGCTACACCGGTTGAGCGACCGTCAAGCAATGTTGCCATGTCTTGCTCGACCGCCGAAGTGTTCGGAATGTCGTATTCGCCGATGTTCAAGGCAACGAGCAGTGGGAGACTGCTCAGCGTAAACGTGTCGGAAATGGCTTTGGCTTCAGATGGGTCAAGGTCGCGATCTCTGAATGAGGTGCCGTTTTCTAGATCACCCTGGAGACGTTTGAGTGTCTCGATGTTCTTTATCGCTTCGTCGCGTTCCGTGGCTTTCAATGCCTTCAATCCCGCAGTCAATCTTTCAATACGACGCTCGAGCAGCGAAATATCTGCGAACAAGATGTCGAACGCTACTTTTTCAATGTCTCGCTTGTAATCGACTGAACCTTCAAGATGGGGGACCGAATCGTCTTCGAATGCCCGTGCGACAATGAGTATTGCGTCGACCTGGTGAAGCTGTGCCAGAGCTTCACCAGCGAACATATCACCTGAACTGCTGCCGGGAAGATCGACGTACGTCACTTCGGCGTAAACTTTCTTCTTGGACTTGAACATGTCCGACAGGATGTCGATACGTTCGTCAGGCACATGTGCGACACCAATGTTGGCAGAGCGAGCCGAGCCGAATCCACCTACGTCCGCGTTTCCGCGGGTAAGCGAGTTGAAAATAGTGGTCTTGCCGCTTGATGGCAGACCAATAATGCCAATTTTCATAGTTGAGAAATTATTTGGATCTGGAAGAGGCTGAAAGGTGTCCGACTCGAGTTCGGAAGTTACGACTTTTAATCGTACCTCTGAAGCACCGACAAATCTGGACTATTTATTAGGAGCCGACGACTCTTCTTCAGGTGAATCGTCTTTGACGTACTTGAAATCCGCTTTGACGGTCTTTCGATCATTTGTATATCGACCACTTCGAGGCGGATCGCTAAACCCCGCCTGTTTTTGCATGTCCCGAAGTTTTCTTCCAAGCGTTTGATCCGCCAAAACATCTTTGGGAGAGGCAGCGATGAACGACAGAAACAGAAGTCCTGTGACGATTAGGTCGTCAAACTGACCGAGAATCGGGATTCGATCGCCAATGATGTCGTAAGGCGTAAATATGTATGCGATTGCCAGTATCGGGATAATTTTCGTGAAAGCGGGAACGCGCTTGTCGATGAACAATCGCCATACCAATTTCAGGAATGGGAAGACAAGTGACCGTATCGCTAAGAGTCTGAACATGTTAGAAAGTGTATCGGCAGATCAGTCCTGTCGAAGCAGTTAAATTGTCGAATTATCGGACATACGCTAAATGATCACCATCCTCCACGGAGAAGACGAGTACGCTCGATCTGAAGCACTCGCGCGACTTTGTGAATCTGCAGGCCCTAAAGAGTTGCGCGAACCAAACACGACTATCTTCCAGGGTCGTGGATTCGATATGCACGAGGTAATTGGGGCTGCTCAGGTAGTTCCGTTCATGGCTGATCGTCGCGTTGTAGTCGTCCACGGGGTGCTGGCTAGAATGCAAGGGCGTGATAAATCTCTTGGTGATGAGTGGAAGAATTTAACCGAAAAACTCAACGACATTCCTGCGACGACAGAGCTCGTTTTCGTTGAGCAAATCAGTCTTCGTGACAACGGTATTGCGGTGAAATCGGTAGGACCAAGCGCCAGAGTTCAACAGTACCGCTCTCTTCGAGGGCAAGAGTTAGAACTCTGGGTACGAGATAGATTTGTTCATCACGGTGCTCAAGCGAGCCTGGATGCGGTTTCGACTATTGCCTGGTTATCTGGAGCGGACACTCGACTTCTCGATCAGGAAATCCGGAAACTTTCGCTCTACGTTGATGACCGGGAAGTCACTCGCCATGACGTGGAGAAGATGGTCCCTGACGCACGAAACGCCAATATTTTTGCAGCGGTTGATGCAATTCTGGAGCGGCGACCCGCCGTAGCGATGAAACAGTTGTATTCACTGCTTTCTAGTGGTTCGAGTGTGCAGAAGATCCTCACAATGATGGCGCGACAGGTACGACTGTTGATACTGACCATCGAGTTGCGTCAGCAGGGGGTCCCGCAAGACGAGCTAGGTAAGAGAATCGGTCTGACCAATCGATATGCGCTGGAAAAAACCATGAGGCAATCCGACAACTTTGCCACTGACCATCTTGCCAACATAATGCGTCGACTACTCGCTGCGGATCTTGCTGTGAAATCTAACCAGATGGATGATCGACTTGCTGTCGAAATCCTGGTTGGAGAGCTTTCAGTAGCGTAAAAGAGAATCCTTTTTTCATCACTTCGACGTATCGCATTAAGGAATGTCTTTGGATGAGAACGATATTTGCCGGGTGTCATCAGCGCATCGAGTGACGAAAATCCAGATAATTACACGAATGCTGACCCGCTTTTCCACAAATCGATTACTCACCGTTGCACTGGCGCTGCTTGGGATCATTGCTGTTTCCTGCACGAATTCGACCCTTGACGAAATCGAGTCTTCGGCGAGCCAGACGGTTGAAACGAGCCTCACAGCGGACGTAGAAGAATCAATCCAAAAGCCTGCTATTCCCACTTCGACTCCGATTCCAGTAGTTACTATCACCCCGACTCCGGAACCTGAAGAAACCGAAGTCCCAGAATCTGAGAGCGTGACGTTTTATCTGCAGGCGTACAACGCCATGGGGCGAACCGAATACGTCGATGCCGAGCGCACATTTACGACGGTTATTGAGCTAGAACCGAACTTCGCTCGAGGATGGAATGGTCGAGGTCAGGCGTTAATGCTCCAGAGCAAATTCGAAGAAGCGATGCTCGACTTCGACAGGGCGATCGAGCTAAAACCGAAGTTATCTGAAGCGTATGGGAACCGTGCGCTGGCTCGGATTGCTCTCGAAGACGCAGATGGAGCTAAACGGGATGCTCTACGCGCCTATGAACTCGACGAAGAATCGGTTGCTGCTCACATTGTGCTGGGGCGTGTGGCAGCTCTTGAGCGAGATGCTGACAAAGCATTGGTGTGGTTTGATCTTGCAATAAACACCGATCCTGAAGACGCTTCGACCTGGTGGTGGCGAGGTAGGTTTTACCGTGATGTTCTCGGTGCCGGAAACGCAGCTCTGGACGATTTCAACACAGCAATTGAGCTATCCCCCGCTCAGGCAGCTCTGTATCTCGATCGAGCGCAGCTTTACATCGGTGCACAGGTCGAACCGGAGTTAGCACGTGCCGATCTTGAAGAGGCAATCTCGCTTTCGCAGGATCCAAAATTGCCGACGATCATCGCTCGCGCCGAGGAACTTATGGTAATCCTCGATGAACGTTCAGCGCAGATCCAGTAGAGAGCCTCAACGCGAAATTTCTTCGACCGAATCTATCGTTGCAGCGATATCTCTGGACTCCGATGGATCTCCCTGAGTGGATTCCGAAGAACCACAAGGACCGGTAAAAATAGCGC
>DBTA01000042.1:37719-70800 GCA_002306815.1 Dehalococcoidia bacterium UBA1328
CCCCCCCCCCCCCCACACACAGCTATACCGACTGTTATAAGGCTCGCGTTCCGTTCGGTGATGCGCCCAAGTTTCGATCGGGTAACCATCTCAATATTCACGTCGATTTCAAATCTACCGTGCGTATCAGGTTGTTTTGTTCGTTATTTATCTGATGCAACCCGATTAAAAGATGGCGCGGGTAACCACGCTTTGATCTCCCAAATCAGAAAACTTTGTGGTGTCTGGAATAACTCGACTAGTCGAACGTGAGCATTCGAGTCGGGTTATCGACAAGAATGAGTCTTACGTCCTCTTCACTCATACCGCGAGCCCGCATTCGGGGAACTACGCGGGTTAAAATGTGGTCGAATCCGTGTCCACCGTAGGTCTTCAATCGGTGCTTCGAGCAAATATCATGAGCCAGAAGGATGTTGCCGCGCTTACCTTCAGCAACCATGTGTTCGACCATTTCGATGCGCTCGTGGTCGGCAGGCATGTGTGAATCGGGCGCCAGGGGGTAGAACGAAGACTCGTGACCAAACAGGTCGAAGTTCAAATAAGCACCTGTTGCAATCAGTTCATTAAGCACAGCCCGGTCGTAGACGGTTCGTTCGACGTGACCCATGACGGTTCGTTTGAGGTTTCCACCCCATTTATGTACCGCTTCGAGAAGTTCCAGCGGTGCCCGTTCACTACGACCCGGGTGGATTAGCAAGGGAGCGCCTGTCTCTCTCTGGGCAATCACCGCAGCTTCGAGAACCTTTTTCTCGGAATCGTGCCAAGGATACGAACAGCCGATTTCGCCAATGATTCCGGATCGAATCCCCGTGTCACCAACACCTTGATCTACATCGTGAATTATTTGTCCTGCAACCTGCTCCACAGTTAGATCTTTAAGCTCAGGTGCGTGGGTCATGTTCACATAATTTCCGGCACCCATAACGATGTTGAGCCCGGTAGCACGTGCGATTCGAACCAGCGCTCGAGGGTCCCGTGACAGTCCTACTGATGTCACATCGACGATGGTTCCGCCACCAGCGTTGTAGTAGTGCTGAGCCTCCCAGGTAGAAATTTCTTCGTCGAGGATTCGAAGGTTATCCCGATTGCTCGACCAGTTGTATCGAACCCAACCCAGGTTTTTTAGCGAGACCGGTTCATCCATCAGCAATCGTTCAGATGCCGCTTTGGGCTCGGTGAAAACCACGCTGAAATCGATCAGCAAATGTTCGTGCGTGGTAGTGATTCCGACCTTCGCTGGTTCGATCGGACCGAGTACTGTCAGAACTTTTCGTGCTGCTCGGTGCTTGGGTACTGGATGGGAAGGTGATGTCAACTATCTAAAACCTGTCTGTTTTTTTTAGACAAACCTGATTTGAATTGAGATTTAGTGAAGTTTCGGACAAAAAGTTTATCGCACGATCTCGTTAATACGAGTTCGCCTAAGCGTCCCGCCAGGTTGCTTTTGGCTGCCATCCAAGAATCCGCTTGGCTTTCTCAACTGATATTGCAGTCGTGTTCCCGGGCATCGGGGAGCGAATTTCGGCATCTGGGTAAACCTTCTCGATCAGCTTCTCTGTCGGTTCATCGGCCGATGTGTCTTCGTTGTTGATGAAGAACACCTCGTGTCCTTCGAAATCTACATCAATAGCAAGTACACAGGCGCGGGCTGACTCTGCAATGTCACTCCAGCCCCAGAAGTGTTTTGCGTTAGTGTCGTATGCGCCCCAACGCTCATCTTGCGCGTTCATTGCAGCCTGTCGTTCGCGCGACATGAGTCCGTGGAAACGCATTGAGGCGATTTGAACTTCACCGGGTCGACGGCGCACGAAAGCATCTGCCAGATCCTCGCTAATCCATTTGCCAATCGAATAGGCATCTTCAGCAAACGTAGGATGTTCTTCGTCCATTGGAAAGTACGGACGTGGTGTAATTCCCTTCGAGAAAACCGCTCCTACTGCATTCACAGAAGACGCGAGGACAATCTTCTTGATACCTAGAATTTCGGCGGTTTCGAGCACATTCCAGTTCGATGTCATATTGACCCGGAAAACCTCGTGTTCCGGAGCCATGATTGGGTTAGGGATCGCCGCCATGTGGATCACTGCGTCACAGCCCTTCATTGCCGACAGAACCTGCCCGAAGTCAGTTACATCAACCGTCTTGAATGTGTAATCGAGACCGCGCTGGATGTTGGTTCCACCCGGTGTGTTCTGATCAACGCCGACGACGTCGTAACCATGTTCAAGAAGGTCTTTGATGATGTATTCACCGGCTCGACCGGCTGATCCAGTGACAAATACGGTGGTCATTTAGGGCGTACTTTCGTTGGCTTGTTGCGTTGAAAAGCCCGCGACTCAGATCACTGCGGCGCGGGCTTAAATATCTGCTACTCAGGATAGCGTTTAGATTCTTCAGCTTCGACTAGAAAGTTGGTGTCATCTCCACATCAAGGAAGCCGATAGGCCCCCGGTCGTCGGCGTACCAGAGCCGGTTGTCCTTGATCGTCATTCCATGCACCTGAATCGGGTCTTCAACGCGGAATGCATCGTAGCAACGACCGTCTTCAAGTCGGTGGCGGCTGATGACTCCAAATGCAGTATCGGCGATCCAAACGTGACCTTCCTCTTCTGCCCAGGCGATGCCGTGGACACGGAATCCGGGGGCTTTCATCCGATGGATTTCCTGGAAGTTCGAAGTGTCGATCACGTGCACGAACTGAGAAGGCGGAGAAGCGACATAGAGGTTGCCGTCTTTCCACTCAAGTCCGTGGTCGCCGGTAGGTTGTGATTTGCGACCTGCGGCTTCATCAAGATGCTCTCTAGTAGCGTTGATCCCCGCACCGGGTGAGGCATACACCTCCACAGTTTTCCCGGTGTCCATGTCGAGCTGGTAAATCTCGCAACTGTAGGTCGAAGCGACCCAAATGTAACCACCGCCAATTGTGATTCCGCTCGACTTTTCTGTGTCGGTAGGCAGGTCTACCAGAACGTCACCAGTCGCCCAATCGACCTTGTAAACGTGGTCGTCGCCTTGGTCGATAATCCAGAGACCATCGTCGGCTGCCTGTAGCCCGTTCGGCTTGGGACCTGGAGCATTGAACTGGTAGATGGAATCGGCGACTTTGTGTGGCATTTCGGTTCTCGTTTGCTAGAACGTAATCAACTTGCGGCGGTAGTTTAGCGCGATAGACCGGACTATGTGGGGCCGAACGCAGATTGTTCAGGCTTGTGACCGCTGATCGACTGCATTAAGGTCAAGTAATCTTCTTTGCCATCTGGAATTTTCCATCGTCAGTTTTGGGCAGGAAACATCATTGGAAATAGCTTCCAGTGCAACCTCTTGTACTCGCGGACCTCGTCGATCACTAAACCGGATTGAACTAGCGCTTTGATCGTTTCACCGAGTCCGTGAGTGAAGTTGTATTGCTGAGTGTGCTCAACTTCGCCGTCGCCAGTGTAACTACCGCCATCTTGTTAGCCCTGCGGTCCGGCCAATTCGAAGTATGGCCACTCGATCACGATCTGATCTCCGCGATCTTCGTCTGAAACCGACCACCTCATCGGGTGTCCTTCGATGATGTAAAACTGTCCTCCGGATTTTAGAAGCTCAGCAACTACCCGCACCCACTCCGTAATATCAGGCACCCAGCATATGGCATCAACCCCGGTATACACGACGTCGAACTCTCGATTACCGAGCGCTTTGGGGGCGTCGTAAACGTCCGATACAACAAACCCTCCGGGAGTCCTTGACTGATCACTGAGTTTTCGAGCAACTTCTATCGCCTGATCTTAGAAGTCGACACAGGATACCTGCGCACCTCTTGGAGCCCGGCTTAAAGTATCGTGACCAAAGTGACACTACAGGTGAACCAGAGTTTTGCCTTCGACATCAGACAGCACGCCGTGTTCTAGGACGAACTTCACGATTTCACTCAGGGGATCAGGTTCGTTGATCAATTTCTGAACGTGGTACTCCTCCGAATCCCAAACAATCGGGACCCGGTCGTTCCAGTTGTCTCGGTTCGCTGCAGAGTACTTGTCTAATGGCACGCGCATTCCTCCGCATCTGTTCTGATTTAAGATTCGCTTGGGAAGTCTGGTTTAGAGATCGCTTCCCTGTACGACAGTGTCGGGGTGTTTCAAGAACGATTCGAGCAGGTTGGTGCCTGCACCATCGCCTTCTGGCGGGAAGGCGTAACCGTTCTCGATTCTCGGGAGTTGATCAACAATTTCCTTGTACCAGGTGTTGTTGTACGCACGAACGGTTTCCTGGATAAGAGCGTTTGGTGCATTCAACGACAGGTGAACACTGAACATCAGCGTTACCGGACCCACACAGTCGTGCGGCGCAATTGGCATGTGGAACGCGTGCGCCATGGCTGCAATTCTCTTTGCTTCAGAAATTCCGCCAACCCATGAAATGTCGAGCATGCAAATGGTCATTGCCTGCTTTTCGAACATTTCTCGGAACGCCCACCGTGTGGCGACGGTTTCACTCGCAGTGGTCGCTATGTCGGTCGACTTACGGAACTCAGCGAGAGTGTCAATGTTGTCCATCGGTACTGGATCTTCGAACCAGAACGGGCTTGTAGGCTCGACCGATTTCGCAATCCGCTTGGCAGATGAGAGATTCCACAAACTGTGCATCTCGACCATTACGTCCATCTTGTTGCCGACAGCGTCACGAATCTTGTAGAAAGGATCAGTTCCCTCTTCCAGGTCGGTGGCATGAATGAACTGACCGTTCGAGTCATTTGAATACTTGTCGAAGGGCCAGATCTTCATTGCCGTGAAGCCTTCCGACATAAGATCTTCCGCGAGCGCTCCCGCGTCAGTCATGAACGCGTGATAGTCCTCATACGGCTGCTCAGGGCGATAGTCGATCTCTCCAGCTTTCCATCCGTGTGGCGTCTTTACTCCGTATGAGTAGCCAGCACACGTGTTGTAGACCCTGATCTTTTCGCGGGCCAGCCCACCGAGTACCTGATACAACGGCTGCTTGTTGCGCTTGGCGTAAAGATCCCAAAGAGCCATATCGACTGCGGATACCGCGGAAGCATCCACGCTACGACCGCGATTCACCTTCATTCGGCGAGCCAGTGTGTCCCAGTGAAGATCGAGTTGGTCCGGGTCTTTACCAAGGAGGTAGTTGGTTACATCGCTGTGAATATAGGCTTCAATGGCGTCGGGCGAGAACGAGGACTCTCCAAGACCGACAAAACCATCGGAACTGTGAATCTGAACCCAGATAATCATTGGGTATTCAGGGTTTCGAAAAGTCTCAATACGAGTAATAACGGGCGCAGATGTCATTTGTTGTCTTCTTGTTCCTAGCGGGGTCCAACGAGGTGAAACGTTAGCTCGAATCACCTTCGATTACCCCTTATGCTTTTTGACGCCAGAAGGTTAACAAGCTCGATAGTGGTTGTGGGAACAACTAGCGCAGATATTTTGAAAAGTTCAAACTGGAAGAACTTATGTCGTTCATCCAGATAATCGTTCTCTCAGTGGCGCAGGGCATCACAGAGTTTCTGCCGATCAGCAGCAGCGGTCACTTGATCCTCGGGTCATGGTTATTCGACTGGCCTGATCAGGGAATATTTTTCGACGTTGCGGTCCATGTTGGAACACTGTTCGCCGTGCTGATTTATTTCAGACGGGAGTGGATTCAACTCGTTTTCGGACTGACGAATAATCGATCGGTTGAATTTGGTCCAGGTAGCACCAGTGTGCCTTCTCGAAACCTCCTGGGGCTCATCGTTGTCGCCATGATTCCTCTAGTAGTCGCTGCCTCGTTCATTCGAAAATCACTTGAGGAGAACTTCCGGACGCCAGAAGCGGTTGGTTGGCTATTGATCGGAACATCTGTGGCGTTACTCGTTGGCGAAATTGTCGGAAAAAGAACAAGGCACATCGGTGATCTCAAGCTTCCAGATGCTGTTGTAATCGGACTAGCGCAAATCCTTGCAGCATTCCCGGGAATCTCTCGCTCGGGAGTGACCATGGTTGTTGGTCTAACCCTTGGCATGACACGAGAAAGCGCTGCCCGTTTTTCGATGATGCTGGCGACACCCGCGATAGCCGGAGCAGGCTTGTTATTCGCGCTCGATTCGTTGGATGCAACGGACAAACCGGACTGGGTAGCTGCGCTACTCGGTGCGGTCATATCTGGGATAACCGCATATTTCGCAATCGCAGGGCTAATGAAGCTACTTCGCAACGGATCGTTTCGTCCGTTCATCGCTTACTGTGGTGTAGTTGGTGTCGCGGTAGTCATAGCCCAGGTTGCGGGTGCTTAGTCGCTAGGCTCTCGTGATTCCCATGTGACATCGCAGTTTTTGCACCCTTCCTGCCACACGTGAACCGCAGGAGGCATGGCAACCGCAAACCGAAGACTCATTTCGTCGCCTTCAGTAAAGATGTGGTGAACCGTCCCACGGGGGATCCACACAATATCGCCCTTTTGAGCGTTAATGATCTTGCCACCAGTCAACTCCCAGCGGAGCTTGCCAGCCATGACGAACCACCACTCGTCGAACCCCGCGTGCCAGTGCGCGTGGTTGCCCTGGCCGGGCATGGATGCGATCAAAGTACCCCGGTTCCGCTCATCCTCGACTAACAGCTTCGACCACGGAGCCGGTCCCATCTGTTTCACGATTTCGTCGATTTCGATGTGCATCATCCCGGGGCCGAATGATTTATCAACTCAAGGCGGAATTGGTCCTTCAACAACGTCCTGGATAGCGGCGGCGGCGCCTTCGTAATCAGTACCCATCTGGATATCTCCGTCATATCTCTGAGCCGAAACAACAATCGTAAGTTCTTGCGGTCTTATTGTTCAAAATTTGAGTTAGGGCTAACGTAGCATGCTCACGTGTTCACGACGGCGGTAATGACGGCTACGTGACGCCAATCAGTAAAATCCACCAAAAGAGATATACCATGCCGAAGATCAAGGGAGAAATCAGAGACGCCGCAACCGGAGAAATTGTTCAGGCTAGAGTCCAGGTTCTTTCACCTACGGGCGAAAACGTCGCACCTGCCGACGCAATGTGGAAAGTAGGCTCAGGCGAACCGTTCTTTTATAGCGAAGGGCAATTCTCACTGGAAACCACACACGGGTATCACCGTGTTTTGGTCGAGCGTGGAACCGAGTTCACTCCATGGGAAGGAATTGTTGAAGTTGACTGCTCATTAGACTCCAGCGTCGATGTTGTTCTAGAACGATGGACTGATCTACCTGAGCGTGGTTGGCATCCAGGCAACACTCACATCCACTACGACGAAAAAGAGACTGATCCTGATCGAAGGCTCGGCTACGATTCGCGTGTCGAAGACCTTAGGATGACGGCAGTTTCGATCTTGAAACGATGGGATCTCGACTACGCCACGAACAAATATCCACCCGGCGTATTGACCGAGTACACCGACACTCATCATCACGTTCAGAGTGGTGAGGAAACCCGCCACAACCACGACCCTTCTGAGCCGTTCAAGATCGGCTACGGCCACGTTATGTTGTTGAACATTCGTAACCAGGTCGAGCCGATCAGCCGAGGGCTTATCGTTGATCAGTTCGATCCCGACTATCCACCACTTAGCTACGCCTGCGATCAGGCAAACGACCAAGATGGTCTAGTTATCTGGTGTCACAACGGACAGGGTATGGAGGCACCGGTCGCTGCGGCGTTAGGCAAGGTTCACGCAATGAACCTGTTCGATCCGTTCTGGAACAATATTGAGTATCTCTACTGGTATCACATGCTGAATACCGGAATAAAAATGCCTGTTTCGACAGGGTCAGATTGGTTCGTTTCCTCCGCAAACCGGGTTTACTCCCAAACTGAAGGTGAGTTCGTATACGACTCCTGGCTTGAAGGAATACGTACTGGCAAGACATTCATTACAAACGGTCCTGCGCTGTACCTCTCTGTCGCGGGAGAGGAACCTGGAGCGACACTACAGGTCGAGAAAGGGACGCAGGTTCCAGTTCATGCAAACTGGTGTTCACATTACGCCGTGCAACGCGTGGAAATAGTGTTCAACGGCGAGGTCGTTGCTCGACAGGACTTCCCGAACGGAGTGACGACAGGGCACATTGAAGCCGAGATTCTCGCTGAATCCGATGGTTGGATTGGAGCACGACTCGGATCGGGAACTCGTGACTCTTTCAACCAGCCGATCTGGGCTCACACGAGCCCAGTATACGTGCTAGGAACCGAAACTCAGTCTGACGCAAGCAAGGCTTCTGCCAAGTTCTACGACGAACAAATTGGCGAAGGCATCAGCTGGGTCAAGACGAAAGGGCGCTTCTACAATGACTCGCAGCGCAAAGAGATTGTTGACTTGTTCAAGCAGGGTCAGGACTGGTATCGCAAACTGAGATAGGTATCCCTGACGTACAACCGGTCAACCCAATCAACGGGTAAACTCGCTCGGTCGAATTTGCTCTTACCCAATTACGATCGAGCACTAACCCCATGAGATTACCACTGAAAAACCACGAAACATGTCAGTAGAAGCACTATTTGATAACTACTATGAGCGGGCAACGATCCCCGTACGCAACACGAAGTTCGGTCGCGAACAACGTGGAGCTTTCGACATCCGACATGTCGTCGAGGATGATGAATTTCGCCAGTTAAATCACAAGATAGTGCTGAAAGACGGTATCGCTTCCAGCGTTTGGCGTGAACAGGACTGGGGACTCGGTGAGAACTCTCTCGATGTAACTCACTTCGAAAGCGGAGTAGTCAAACATCTTAGCTTGCGCCACGCAGGTGAAGCCGTGACCGGTTTGAAGGTTAGCCTCACCCGCGATGACTGGCTTATGCCCGATCCGGATCACCGATTGCCATACATTTTTGGTCGAGCCGATATGGAAACGTGGTATCGCGCAAGCGAGTTCAAGATGGGACTCAACCGCGTAAGGCTTGCATGGGATTACGAAACCAAGCACACGTTCCCTGTGAGAGACCACGGAGTATCTCGCGACAGGGCAGAGCACCTCTACAAGGGCGTTGAATATCGAATCGAAGTCGATGACTCTATTCGACTCACTATTGACGGCAAGGCACCACGAAAAGTCCAGTGGCGAACAGAGCTCACCGGCAACGAAGTGCGGACTTTGTTCCAGTACGCTAGTGAAGAATCGTGGATAGAAGGCTGGGAGCCAATCGCAGCGATTATCGAACAGCGCTAGCTATCTCGCTTGACCCAAGCCACTATTCGTGGTCGTACTGGGCTTCGGGATCGAGTGGATAGAGCGACTTCCTGACGTTCTTGTAGTCAAACGTCGACATATCTGCTGACGTTGCCCCGGGCGTGTTCACGGTGATCATTTCATGAGCAATCGGCTGATAAGCAGGTCGAGGTGAAACGACACCTTTCGCTACAACGATTTCGAAGTCATCCGGACGGTAACCGAGCGAGTAATACTGCTCGCGACTCATGTTGCCTATCCGGGTGGTTACCAGCGCGACAGTCGGTCCCTGATCGCATTCCATTACCACCGTTGTTCCAGCATCGAAGAATCGCCAGCCAGCATGGACTGTACCGGTATCTTCGAATCTACCGTCAGAAATACGCGTGATCCGACCGGTGAGTTCCACTGGTTCGCCGTGAAGTAAATCCGTTTTTCCACCAACATTCACGGTGATATCAGAGCCAATTCCAGCAGCTAGGCACGCCTCAATTGCATCGGGGTCGCGAACGGTTTGCAGCCATGATCTCGCACCCTGTCGAACAGCTTCGGTGAGCAGGAACGTTGAGTCTCCCGAACTTCCAGCACCAATGTTGTCACCAACGTCTAGCAAGACAATTGGGCCTGAGTCAGCGGGTTTCGTAGATGCTTTTTCAAGCGCCTGGGTCACGGCTTGACTCGGGGACGGCCCAACCGGTTCATAAAGATCTACTCGGTTCGACCACGCTCGATCGGCAATCCAACGCGCCCATTTCTTTGATTCGTTGACCGAATCTTCATGGAGCACGTAGCAGGCTAGTCCGTTTTCGTGTACATCCGACCACGGATATCCCTCTCCGATCGAACCACCAACAACTCCGGGCTTCGACAAAACGGTTTCTAGATCGTCCAGAACCGCCTTCATCGGCATGTCGCGGGTGTCGTGCTGGAAGATGCCAACAACCATTGGTGGCTGCTCCAACCACTTTGCTGGGCGCCAGTTTTCCCTCGCCATTCTGGTAACCAGATCGCATGCGTCGTGAGCCCGAGGAACGGCATCTATGTGGGGATTTGTTTTGTAAATCACGAGGGCATCAGTTTCGTCCGCCATTTGTTGCGAAACGTTGGCGTGCAGGTCGAGCGTCATCGCTACAGGCACGTTTGGCCCAACGATTTCTCGAACGCGCCGGGCCAATTCTCCATCCATATCTGGATATTCTTCGGAAACCGCAGCACCCATTTGGTTAAGTAACACGCCGTCAAACGGACCTTGCTCACGCAGCATGTCGAGAGCCTCTCCGCCGAGAGTGTCAAAAACCTCTTTGCTAATCGTTCCTGCAGGATCGGTGGCCGCGAAGATCAATGGAACCAACTCGAAATCGAGTCGCTTAGACGCCTGGATAAACCCTGCCATCGACGTTTGCGACTTCTCATGCATGTCGTAGTACTGCTGACCGCGCTGGACCGCGTAGGTTTGCAGACCGCTTCGTTCGAACTCCGCCATAGTTGTCTTATTGCTGGCGAACGTATTTGTTTCGTGATGAATTCCGAGAGTTGCGATACGTAATTTGCGAGTCATTTTGAGAATGTCGGAGTTGGAAAGCTATTTCTGGATAGTGATGAGCGAAAGTAACACGGATTCATAATCAAAACGGTGCGGATCACAAAATGTGGTCCGCACCGTTTTCAATTCTTGTACTAATAGTTTTTAGCCACCATGACCGTGAATTGCACCCTGTGAGCCCTTCATTCGACGCTTCTCGTTGAGCTTGTACGCCACTTCGGGGTTCTGGCCGGCACTCGGCCAGTCGCCTCTGAGCACAGCCGCTACCTGTTGAGAAGCACGTTGACTGGCGAGCCACGCCGAACGAGTCGAGGCACCTGCAAGGTGAGGAGCAGTAATTACGTTTTCCATCTGGAGAAGTGGATTGCCCGGATCAACCGGTTCCTGCTCGAAAACATCTAATCCTGCGCCACGGATTTTGCCCTCGTTTAGCGCATCGATCAGCGCGGGTTCGTCCGTAACAGATCCACGGCAAACGTTTATGAAGAAAGCCGAATTCTTCATGACATCAAACTGCTCTCTGCCAATCATGTGGAAGGTTTCTGTGTTCAGCGGAACTACCACAATTATGTAGTCGGCTCGAGAGCAGAGTTCGTTGAGTTCGAATACCTGCTCGACACCGTACTCGCTGATAATCCACGGCTCGACGTATGGGTCGTATACGAGGGTTTCCATTCGCCAACCTTGACCGAGCTTCCGAGCTACCTGGCGACCAATGTTTCCGAAACCGATAATACCGAGAGTTTGCTCGTCAATCGGGTCGATTGGTAAAAATGCGGAGCGATCCCAGTCGCCGGTGTTGCGAAGCTGGTTGGTGGTCTGGACAACCTGTCGATTGAGAGCCAGAGCCATCGTAACTGCCTGGTTCGAAACCTCTTCGGCACACATGCCTGCACCGTTAGTGACGATGATGCCCATATCGGTAGCTGCTTCTACATCGATGTGGTTAAAGCCGTGAGAGTACACCGCCAAAACCTGAGCTTCGTCAGCGGCTCTAATTACCTGTTCTGTGCCCCAACCACCGCGCATCATGATTGCGTCTGCGCCGCGAACAGCCTCGATTGCCTCACCTTCTGATTTTGGTGATTCCTGGACGAATTCCACATCGAGATCAGCCATCTCGGCGCGCTCGTGGTAGAGGGGGGCATCAGTTGTTGGCCCGAGTACAACTACTCTATGCTTTGCCATTTTTTCGTAACTCCAAGTAATTGGGAATAAACCGTGTCTAATCGCAGCACGATCAGTAATTTGTTGATTCGCTGACTACTCGACCTTCTCGGCGAGCATTACCTCCCAACTGACCGCCCAGTTTCGCGGCTCTACTGTATTTCTGACGTCAGGATTGATCAGAGACATTGGCCAGTATCCAAGAGCAATACGCATCGCTTCTTCACCGAGTTGCGTGTTGGCTCGTTCCCACGCAACTTCACTGTAGGAAGCGTAGTGGTTGGTGACAGACACATTGTCCATTTTTAGAAGAGGGTTATTGGGATCAACCGGTTCCTGTTCGAACACGTCCAAACCTGCGCCGGCAATCTTGTCCTGTTCTAGGGCCTCGATGAGTGCTTTTTCGTCAACGACAGGACCTCGTGAGCAGTTGATCAGGTAAGCAGTCGGCTTCATGAGATCTAAGAACTCAGCGTTGACCATGTGGTGTGTCTTAGGCGTCAAATAGGTGTGAGGGGAAACGTAGTCGGAGCGCTTCGCTATCTCCTGTGGAGTGCCTACCGTCTCGACTCCGTACTCTTTGGCATCCCACGACGATACAAACGGGTCGTATGCGATTACGTTCATGCCGAACGCCAGTGCTTTTCGGGCGACCGCGCGACCGATATCGCCTAGTCCGATAATTCCAAATGTTTGACCGGCAATGTGTCCCATTGGAGCAAGATGGTCTCGGGTCCATACACCGCTTTTCACCAGCTTGTCGTGAAGTACGAATTTTCGTGAGCAAACCAGGAAATGCATCATCGTTTGATTGCTGACTTCCTCGGTTCCGAAAGAAGCGGTGTTGGCGAGGATCACGCCGTTGTTAACCGCAGTCTCGAGATCCATGCCATCGTATCCGTGACCGAACGAAACAAGTCCTTTGCAACGACCGTTATTGCCCATGTGAACGAACAAGCTCGGATCGATTCCGTGTCCCTGGCTCATTGCCACGTCAGCATCTTTGAGCGCCTCGATCAACTCGCCGTCGCTATTGCCGTCGTAAACGACGAACTCAGCACCCATTTCTTTTGCGGCTCTACTTTGTTGTTCAAGGTCTGATGTGTATACACCGGGTCGACCCTTGGGCCCTAGGTAAAGAACTCTTTTGTCTTTAGCGTCTGGAGTCATCTTGTGCTTAGTTATCTCTCTCTATTTCGATTGTTGAAATGCGAGTGTTGCTGTTTACTGTGGGCTAACCAGGCTGGTCGGCTGTCCGCCGTTCCAGACCCTTTGCATATTCTCAAAGGCGAATCGTACTCTTCTCGGGTAACTTTCGTAACTCTTCCCGGCAATATGTGGAGCAACTACAACGTTGTCCATCTTGAGAAGGGGGTTGTCGGGGTCAACCGGTTCTTGTTCGAATACATCGAGCCCCGCACCCCATATATCTCCATATTCAAGCGCTTTTTGCAATGCTAATTCGTCGACTACCGGACCACGGCATGTATTGATCAGTACTGCCGTGTTTTTCATGAGCTTGAGTTCACGCTCACTGATCAAGGCACTTGTTCCGTTGTCGAGCGGGGTGTGAAGCGTGACGATGTCGGATCGTTCAAGCAGCTGATCGAGTTCGACTCGAGTGGCACCGAATCCCTCCGCTTTTTCGCTGCGAATTAAATCGGTGTAGAGGGTAGTTGTTTCGAATCCGCGCAGCATTCCCGCAACCGTGCTGCCAATACGCCCTGCACCGACAATTCCGACTGTTGCGCCAAACAATTCATGTGAGTCCCGGCCGTCCACTTCCGGACGCATCCAGGCCCCGGTGCGCGTGTCTGCGTCAGTGACAATCAAATGCCTGATCGTTGACAGAGCGAGAGTTATAGCGAACTCGGCAACCGGGATCGCGTTTGCACCACCGTTGTTGGCAACCGGGATCTCAAGTTCCCCAGCCAGTTCTAGGTTCACCCCGTCGAATCCCGCGGAGCAGAGCTGCACTAACCTAGTTTTTTCGGCTCGTCGCAAGACATCGTCTGACACCCCGTGACCAAACACGAGAATAAAGTCTGCTATTTCCGCGACTTGCGCCACATCGTCTGCTGACGAATCGCTGGTTCTGACATGGAGATTCCAGTCGTCAGGTTTCATTTCATTCGCCATGTCCAAGAGCGGCAGAGCTGGACCGGAGAAAACAAGTACATCAGGCATTTTTGGGCGCTTTTCCATAGATAAGAAAACTACACGATCGATTTTGGCATTGTAGAACGTACGAAAGTATCCGGGGTTCTATCTTGAAAGGAACGCGCTATCCTTCTTCGCTGCATCTATACTCACAATTTCAGCAAAGTAAGCTAATCACAATATATGACGTCATCCCGTACACCGATTATCGAGAAATTAGAATCGGCTAGTATCGAAATACTCGCCAAATTGGGGAGCTTCTCCGCCACTTCATACTGGGAAGATGACGTCGCTGAGTATCTGGCGAAACGAGCTGATGAAGCTGGACTGAAAACGTCTGTTGATCAGTTCGGCAATGTTCTGGTCACAAAGCCTGGGAGTGATTCGTCAGCGGCGGGGATAGCGTTTGTGGCACATACCGACCATCCTGGCTACGAGATCGTCGAACAGGATGGTCGGAAGCTGACCTTGAAAGCACTTGGTGGTGTTGGTCTTCATGCAGGCCGTGCAGGAACTCAAATAAATGTGATCGAAGAGGATGGAAGCCATGTAAACGCGGTGGTTACTGGGTCTGACGAACCCGACGGTGATTTCGCAAAGTCGAGGGAAAAAGATGGTTGGCTCGGTACCGATACGGTCTATGCCGAGTTATCTGATGACATCTCTATTAAATCTCTTCCTCGTCCGGTAGTTCCCTCCTTGATTGATTTCGAAATTAATGACGGGCTGATACGCATGAGAGCCGCTGACGACCTTGCGGGCTGTGCAGCGATTCTTGGGGCAATAGAGTCGATGGCTTCGACGGAAACTGCGGGTAATGTCTACGGGCTGTTCACCCGTGCTGAAGAAGTCGGTCTTGTAGGTGCGCGTCTCGCCGCTGAGAATGAACTTCTGCCGAAAAACACGATCATCGTTTCCGTCGAAACCAGCTCGGTTCTGCCTGGGGCTGAAATAGGTCATGGAATCGTTATTCGCACTGGAGATCGCTCCGCAACATTCGATTACGAAGCTGAGGCGTATCTCGGCGAGGCGGTACAGCGAATTAAATCCGTCACTCCGGGATTCAAAGTTCAACGCCAACTAATGAGCGCAGGAGGGTGCGAGGCGTCAGCTTTCAAAGCGTTTGGATACAAAGTCACCGGGACTGCGTTCCCGCTCGGGGCATGGCATAACAGAGGCGAATCAGGTGTTGAGCCCGAATTTATTTCCAAGAATGACTTTGTAGGTGGAGCGGTTCTGATCGCAGAGTCAGCCAAACTTGCAGGAACGAATCCGCAAGGAGTGTTGAAGAGATTGTCGTCTACACCGACGGAAGAGGGTGACAGGCTGAGTTCAGCCAGAGATACTGGCCGTTAGCAGTTTATACCCGCATTTGAGCGACGAAATTCAATCGATTCAGAAGATTCTCAACCGAGTATTAGTCACAGAGAGTAAACATGCAAGTAGAAGGTAGTTACCTGTTAGCGCGAACCTTGAAGGAAGAAGGTGTAGACCATCTATTTTTCCTGATGGGAGGTCCGAACTACGAGATCATAAACAACTCGGAAGATCTTGGAATTAGGGCAGTCGACTTTAGACACGAGCAGGCAGCCTCAATGGCGGCGCACGGCTATGCTCGAGTGACTGGAAAACCTGGAGTTACGACAGCGGCGTCTGGTCCCGGAACTTTGAATCTTCTCACTGGACAGTACACAGCATGGTCAGATTGCGCACCAATGATCACTCTTGGTGGCGCGGGACCAATCGAAGATTTCGGGCGCGATGGCTTCCAGGAAGTTGATCAGGTTGGAGTTTTTGAGCCCATTTCGAAAGCGGTAATGCGTCCGACAGACCCTGCGAGGTACCCGGAGCACGTTTCTACCGCATTCCGCCTTGCCACGACCGGTCGACCCGGGCCTGTATACATCGACTGCAACGAAGACGTTCTGTATGGCAAGGTCGAAGAATCAGAGGCGGTAGTCCCTTCCCGTGCCAAAGGGCGATCCCGTCCAGCAGGTGACCCTGATTTGATCAAGCAGGCAGTCAAAATGCTCGATGATGCGAAGAGTCCCATGGTGTTCGCAGGTGGAGGAGTCTGGTGGTCACAAGCCTACGAAGATCTCCAGCGTGTGATCGAACGAATGGGCATCCCGTTCTACACGTCTCCAATGTCACGCGGATTGGTCGCGGATGATCATGAAATGTCGTTCCCTGCAGCGAGATCCGGCGCATTCCGGCAAGCGGATGTCGTCCTGGTTGTAGGAACTCGAATGAACTGGATGATGACCTTCGGCAAGCGCATCGGATCCGACGCAAATATAATCCAGGTCGACATTCACGGGGCAGAACTCGGTCACAACCGTTCGGTCGATATTGGTATAGAGGGTGACGCTAAAACCGTTCTGCAGCAAATATATGACGAGGCAGAACGAACAGGATTTCAGTCCAAGTCTAAATCGGAATGGATCGAAAACTTGCGCGAGGCAGATCTCTCCAGGCGTGAGCGCGTAGCCCCGCTGGAAAATTCCGATCAACGGCCGATCCATCCGTTGCGACTATGCAAAGACCTTCGTGAGGTGCTTGACCGAGACTCGATACTTGCCGTCGACGGTAACGAGATTCTTCACTACGGTCGCCAGTCGATGCCGACTTACGTTCCGGGTCACCGTCTGAATTCAGGCCCTTCCGGTTGTATGGGAGTTGGTCTGCCATACGCCATCGGAGCAAAGCTCGCCAAGCCAGATAAGCAGGTGGTTGCACTTCACGGTGATGGGTCGCTTGGAATGAACATCCAGGACTTCGATACAGCCGTGCGTCACAATCTTCCGATCGTGATCGTGGTTTCCAACAATGAGGGTTGGACAGCTCGTGTTGAAGGAATAAGGAAACCGGGGCGAGAACTCGGATTCACGCGATTTGACAAGGTTGCTGAAGCGCTCGGTGGTCATGGAGAACTGGTCGAAGATCCGAAAGATCTACAGCCGGCTTTTGAGCGAGCACTCGACGCCGGTGTTCCCGCAATCGTGAACGTTCGGACTGACCCGACCGCGAGAGCGTTGTCACGATTTGTCGGCTCGAAAATGGAATAAATAATCAGTCACTAGCTTTCGCGCGAATATCGATTCGTGCTCGATTTTCTACGCCAGCCGAAAAATTACAGTGCAACATGACAACTGATCGCGAACTCGGATTCACGCCTACCTACGAACTTAGAAAAATGATTCGCTCGAAGGATATTTCTCCGGTTGAGTTGACTGAGTCGCACATACGAAGAGCCGACGAACTAGATCCAAAACTCGGCATCTTCATCACCCGAATTTCGGACATGGCCATGGACGCCGCACGCGAAGCAGAAGACGCGGTGGTGCGCGGCGACGAACTGGGGCCATTGCACGGAATACCCGTGCCGTACAAGGACACCGAGCCAATGAGGGGAGTGCGTTGGACTCACGGTTCGCTGACCTACAAAGACAACATTGCGGAAATAGATTCGTTGCCAGTTGAACGGATCAAGACCGCAGGCGCAATCATCACTGGTAAGACCAATACGCCCGAAAATGGATTTGCAGGCACCACGGAAAACCGAGTCGCACCTCCGGCGAGGAACCCGTGGAATCCGGACAAAACACCTGGAGGCTCATCGGGTGGAGCATCGGCAGCGGTCGCTTCCGGACTAACAAGCTTTGCACCGGGTGGAGACGGCGGTGGATCAATTCGAATTCCAGCAGCGTTTGCCGGGGTATATGGCATTAAGGCGACGCAGGGTAGGGTGCCGCGACTGGCAAGTCCAACTCGAAACGCCGGTCTCAACATCATGAACAACGCCACTTCGGGACCACTGACACGAACTGTTAGAGATGCGGCAGAAACTCTGGCAATTTTCTCCGGATACGATCCTCGAGGTGAGTACGACACCATTACGGATGAAGTCCCTGACTTCACCGGTGCACTGACCAAGGGCGTAAAGGGGATGAAGATTGGCTGGACCCTCGACATGGGAGGTAATCCGGTTGATCCTGAGGTTGTGCAGATTGCTGAACGAGCAGCCACAGCGTTTGAAGATCTCGGGGCTAATGTTGAAACGGTCGACTTCAAACCTGCCGATCACGAAGAAGTTTTTTGGACTTTCTTCGATTACTTCACAATCAAGGGTCTGGATGCGGCACGCGAGGATTTCGACAATCACCGCGAAGACATGACCGACTACTTCGGTGAATACATGGATCGTGCCGACACACTTTCGGCGGAACGCATGTGGATCATCTTCAGCAACATTGGTGCGTACCGAAAATACGTTAATGATTATTTCGGTAAGTACGATCTGCTTCTGTCACCAACACTTGCCGTTCCGGCGTTCGACATTGGGGACGCACCAGAAATTATTGATGGAAAGAAAGTCCCACACCGACTCTGGGGATTCACGCCGTTTACTTACTTGTTCAACCTAACCGGTAACCCAGCCGCATCCGCCCCAGCCGGATTCTCGGCCGAAGGTCTACCAATTGGACTACACATCATTGGCGACATGAAGGACGAAGTAAGTGTCCTTGCAGCTTCGGCAGCCTTTGAAGAAGCTCGACCTTGGGCAGAAAAGCGCCCGCCTGTTAGCTAGTTTTCGGGATCGACTGTGTCGAACCGAGCGCCTTAGCGCGTCTCGTGAACTCGTATAGATCCGGAAGCGGTTCTTAGTCGGAGAACGACCTCGGTGTTGCGCTGACTTTCGGCCGATGATTCGAAGTCTGTTTGGATTTGTCCGGTTCGCGTTTTAGCGTCAAGCCAGACGCTTCTATCACGATCAACTCCAACGGTGATATCTCCGGATGAACTTTGCCCGGTCAATACTCCGGAACTCACCGAACCTATCTCAAGATTGCCTGATCCCGATTTGTACTTGAGATCGTTTCCAAGCGAGGCAATCGTTACTTTGCCACTGGAGGTTATCACTGTTGAAGAACCAGAAACCGTTCTAACACTGATATCGGCGGACGAGGAGCGTGCTGTAACTTTTCCGCTGATATCACCAATTCGAGTATCACCGCTCGACGTTCTGATCCGTGCGCTACCCGTGACATCTCCAGCTTCAACCTCACCGTAAGCCGTCGTTACATTGAGATCACGGTAACGCCCGAGGCACTTTAGCCACGCCGATGCCACGTCAATTTTTGCGCTACTGTCGATCGGTATACGTACTTTTATCTTCAACCGTACGCTACTGCGTAAGTAGCTGGAACCTCTTGGCGGTTCGATTGTTAGCTCATCGCCGATTAGCAGAACTGACGTGTTATCCGCGGCTTCACGATCCTGTCGACTTGAGTCCATCGGAGTCACTTCAGCTTCCACGTTTTCCCGTTCTTCAGCGAAAACTTCAACTGATCCGGAAGGACAAGTGACGTTCAAGAGAAGTGGAGTTCTTCGACTGAATTCGTACATTGGCGCGTTTAATTCGTCCCTTGGCTGTACTTGCGAATCACATCCCAGATTTGCGGCGCCATAGAGTTGTATATGAAGTAGCAGTACCGAGTAGCGCCCTGTGACTGCATTTCGCCTAACAGCCGATCAAGCTCCGAAGGCGTGAGCCAGTTCGATCCGAAATGTTCAAGACCAACCCATGGCATGTAGCGGTCCACACCACTACTGTTGGAAATCATCTTCGCGGTTTGATCCCGAACTGCAGTGCTAAACCATTCATCGGTAGCTTCGCCGTCGTAGTCACTGACCGGGTAAGACGCGGCAAGTGGATAGTCGAACACTGCTCCAAAAAGCTCTGAAGCCAGCTCGTGATCAATTCCTGGATTCCAGTCCACGAGTGTGTCAACCCAGTTCACGATCGTACCCCTGAATCCGGCAACTCCCCCGGACCACCAGTACTGCTTTGGTTGCTGGAAATCGATGAACGCCTGTTTCCGAACGGTGTTGTGTCCGGTAAGTGGCTCAGCAAACGGGAGGCGGGAGGAATTGCCAACCTGTACATGTGGTAGATGTTCTTTCACACCCCGGTATGAGCTACTGACGCTCCACTCGACAGCCGCCTGTTTGAACGAGTACCACTCTGTGAATTTCGGATGATCCCGCCACCAGTCGTGACTGGCGAGAGCACCTGGTGCATTGGCGGCAAACTTGCGTGCAAAATCCGGGTTGAATCCGTGGAGGAAATCTTTGAAATGCTCTCGTCCATCAAGCACATTCTGGAAATCAAAGCCCTCGCGTGAAGCAAAATCTCGGTTCTCCGGGGTGTCGATCTGTTCAACCCAGAGATCATCCCTATGGCCTGGCTTTATCTCCCATTTGAAGTCAGGACCATCGAGTAAAAGTCCGGTTACTTGCGGAAAGTGTTTCGCTGTATCTCGGGCTCGTGCGACAGTCATAGCTGGCATTTCAGGATCGGTGAAACTTGGAGAGCGGCGAGTTGTGTCCAACTTGCCTGATCCGAATCCTCCATGCAGAAAATAGCCCTTATCGTCGACCACGTAGATAGTGAACCCCTTGGACTTTGCTATGTCGAGAGCATCGGAGACTCGTTCTGATTGCGACGCAAGATGGGCTGGCATTGTCGGTGGCTGCCAGGAAAGCCCTTCATAGTATTCAGGGGTCGGATCGAACGCAGCGGTCGGCACACGCTTTACCCGCTCGCCACCCATTGCTGTCAGACCACGAGGGTGACCGTCTTCCGGCTGGGGGTAAATGTTGCCTTCATCTTTGTTGGATGGCTCGTCAAGCAAGCACAACCATTGCAACGCGATTTCTTTGATACCCGCTCCTGCGAGCTCATCCCAAAAGGATTCCTCGAACATTATGTCGTTCGGCGGGCGCAAGCACATGACCGGCTTCAGGGTTTGTGTTCCAGCATTGTTGGGCGACATTTTTCAGTGACTCTCTACGATAAATTGGTGCATGTCGAGAATGTACAACTGTTTCGACTCACATACGAGAGGGAGTAACTGAAAAACTCTCCCATCTCGTGGGTTTCAAGCGCGCAAGAGACAAGCCGCTCTTTCGCGAGCGTGACTACACCAGCGATGGAATGGCTGTGAACTGCTCTTCGTAAAGTTGGCGGTAGAGCGATGATCGCTCGAGTAGTTCTTCGTTAGTGCCGCGATCGACAATGCGGCCACCATCCATGACGAGAATTTGTTCGGCGGCAATCACTGTTGACAGTCGATGAGCAATCGCAATTGTTGTACGACCTTCTCGGAGCCGCGTCAGAGCTTGCTGAATCAGTCTTTCCGAGAGCGTATCCAGCGAACTTGTCGCCTCGTCCAGAAGAAGTATTCGCGGGTTGGCTAAGATCACCCGGGCGATCGCCAATCTCTGTCTTTCGCCACCCGACAGCCGGTAGCCTCGTTCGCCAACTACAGTGTCGAAGCGTTCTGGTAGACCATCGATGAGGTTATAGATTTGAGCGGCACGTGTTACTTCAATCATCTCTTCCTCCGTGGCATCAGGCTTTCCGAACTGTAGGTTGTCCTTGATCGAAGCGTGGAACATGAATGGATCTTGCGAAACAACACCGATTAACCTCGAAAGGTCGGCCTGCGTCATTTCTTTCACATCGATGCCATCGATCGTGATTGCTCCCGAATCAACGTCATACAAGCGCGCCAATAAGTAACCGACTGAAGTCTTTCCCGCACCACTCGGTCCTACAAGCGCAGTTAGCGCACCGCTTGACACCCTGAAATCGATCTCTTGGAGCGTGAAATAACCTTTGGTCCGAGTCCCGTTTCGGTTCTTCGACGCCTCTGCCTCGGAATACATGAACCCAACATTTCGGTACTCGATATCCCCACGGAATCTCGCTGGGTCAACCGCGACAGGTTGTGCCGGATCTTTGATTTTTGGATCGATGTCGAGATATTCGAAGATGCGATCGAACAGGGCTATGGAGCTTGATATTTCAATCCCGCGCATAAACAAGCCCGCCAGCGGGAACAACATTCGTGCCTGGATAGCGGTGAAGGCGACAACATCACCGAGGGTCACCGACTCTCTGGCGTTCGTGATGAATATTCCACCAAGTAGCCAAATGATCGCTGGCGTGACGTTGAAAAACGTTTGCATCACAGCGGAAAAACGTTGACCTGTGATAACGGTTTTTAGCGTGATTCGTGTGAGGTCGGAACTGTTATTCTTGAATTTATCCAGCTGATCTGTTTCGCGACCAAAAGTCTTCGACAGCATCACCCCGGAAACCGACAACGTTTCACCGGTTCGCGCGGTGAGATCGGACAATGTGCGTTGCGTTTCGCGAGTCAGCTCACGTCTCTTCTTTCCAACGCGAACCATCGCCACAGTGAAGAGAGGTATCGTAACAAGAGCAACCAGAGAAAGCTCCCACGAGATGATCAGCATGGCGACGATTGCGGACGTTACGTTTACGCTGTTGCCAACGAGAACCGAGACAGTGTCGGTTAGCAGCGTCTGAGTGCCAGCAACGTCGCTCGATATTCGGGTTTGAAGATCACCGGTTCTTGTTGAAGTAAAGAACGAGAACGGTAGTTTTTGTAAGTGTGAGTAAACAGCGAGCCTGAGGTCTTCCATCACCGTTAAGCCGGTTCGTGCGTTCAGATATGACGTCCCGAAGCTCATCACACCACCGAGTAACGCTAAACCAATCATCCAACTTGAAAGTTGAATTAGTTGGCTTCTATCGCCGCTCGGAATTGCAACGTCGATGATCTGGCGAATGAGCAGTGGAGAGGCGACGAGCAGTGCTGCGCCAAATACGATCAGGAACGCGACGAAAATCAGCGAACGAACATAAGGTCGATAAAGACCGATGATCCGAACGAGTGTCTTCCTAGTGACTGGTCGTTTGGGCGCGTCGTCGAGATCGACACCCATTCGTGTAACTCTTGTACCGTGTCCTCGAACCAATGTTTAGCCTCGATGCCTGAATTGATTGTCAGTTGCGATTACCCAATAATAAAAAAGCGGTCAGCACGCTTGCTAACCGCTTTATTTTGCTACGGGTGGTAGCCCCAAGGGGATTTGAACCCCTGTTTCAGCCTTGAGAGGGCCGTGTCCTGGGCCACTAGACGATGGGGCCACGTTGGCTGCCGATCCAGGGATCGAACCTGGGTTCCCAGATTCAGAGTCTGGTGTCTTACCGCTAGACGAATCGGCAAACGCGCACAGGTATTTATGTTAGCAAGATGGAGCAAGTTCGCCTAATACATACAATGCGAATTGTTCAGGTTTCTTTTAATGACTACTAAGAATATATTCGATCTTATTAGATCCTGTGATAATGAATTACCACCTCAATCTATATATGGAGATAGACTGTCGAGTAAATGGTGATGGTGCAAAGTCATGGAGAATTTGGAATGGCAACAATAGCTACCGCAAGTCAAAGAGCAAAAGTTTCAGGTTTGGGATTGGAATGGAAGGGAGTGTTTCCAGCGAACCCCACGCCCGTTCACGATGATGGACGCATTAATGAGGAGTCTTTGCGGGCGATATTCGAAGACAATTTATCGCATGGAGTCGATGGGTTTTGGGTCGCAGGATCCACAGGTGAAGGCCCCGTTATGAGTGACCAGCAACGGGAGACCACAGCTCGAATAGCGGGAGAAACTATTTCTGGGCGAGGTCTGTCGATCATGCATGTAGGTGCGGTGAGCACAGACAGTGCAGCTAAAGGAGCGCGTGCGGCTAAAGAATCAGGATGCGATGCCATTTGCTGTGTACCACCGTTTTTTTTCCGTGGTGAGGATCAAATGACGATCGATCACTATAAACTTGTAGCTGATGCCGCTGATGGTCTACCGTTTTTTGTGTATAACTTACCTCAGCTAACTCAGGTTGAATTCACTCCTGAACTTATGCAAAAAGTTATGGACGCAGTCCCCACTGTAATAGGGCTAAAACATTCTGCGCCCACATTCGGCAATATAAGGGAATTTGCCGACATGGGGTTGAAATGCTTTTCGGGGAATGGGGCACTTCCTTTACCAGCACTTACCCTAGGTGCGGTTGGTACAGTGGATGCACCTCTTGCATTGGCTCCTTGGTTATACACAGGACTGCATGACGCTTGGGAGCGGGGAGATATTAAAACTGCTCAATCGCTTCAGAACCAAACAAAGTCAATAGTTGACGTGGTTCGGATGTTCGGTGCGCCTGCTGGTGTAACGAAGCTTATTCTTTCTGAACGACTTGGAGTCGATTGCGGGAGTCCGATTTCACCGGTTACGAAGTTGACGGAAGAACAACGCTTTATAGTTTTGGCTGCTGCTGAAAATGCTGGACTGCTTGAAGCTCCAGAATAGACGATAGTTTTACAAGTTGGTTCGTACGAAAAATAGTTGTTCATTGGACAGACCCTCTAAATATGGATTCTGAACCGTATCTTTTTCTAATTTCGTCGATTGCTGCGCTAGTACTTGAATCTATTCTGGAATCTTGATCGAGAAGTGAAAGCTGAGATGCTACTTGACCTATTCCAGTAGCTGTTATCCCGATAAGCCTGACAGGGTCTCTTCTTTTTTCCATTGCTTTTGTCAACAATTCTAAAGCGGCACTGTAGATCAATAAGTCTCCATTGCCTTGTATAGCGAATGAACTTTGTCGGGTGATCGTTGTGAAATCTCCATATCTAATTTTTATACTTACGCCTCGTGCCATTAATCCTGATTTGCGGAGTCTACTTCCTACACGTTCGCACAACCTCTTCAATGTTGTATGAAGTTTATTTTGGTTTGATACGTCTTTTTCGAAAGTAGTCTCAGCGCTTATTGATTTGGATTTGGCAGTTTTCTTAAGCGGTGAATTATCTATTCCTCGAGCTCTGATTTGGAGTAATTCCTGATGTTTGGTGCCAAGTGCTCTTCTAAGTGGGCCTGCAGCTGCATCAGCAAGTTGTCCCAATGTATTGATTTTGAGTCTGATAAGAGTTTCTTCTGCTTTAGGGCCGATCCCTGGAAGGTTTCTAACTGGCTGTGGTGCGAAAAATAGTTCAGCTTCCGATTGGATAACCTGAAAAATATTGTTTGGTTTTGCATGTTCCGTAGCAACCTTCGCTACAAGCTTGTTGGGCCCTATACCAATTGAAGACGGGAGTCCTAACTTATTCCTTATCTCTAGTCGTATCTTTTTCGCTGCATGAATCGGAGCACCAAAAAGGTCGTGTGTTCCTGTCATGTCTAAATATGCCTCGTCTACTGAGACCGGTACAACTTGCGGGGAATAGGTGTGGAGAATTTCCATAAACTTTTTCGAAACAACTTGATACAGCTGGTTATTTCCAGACATAAATATGGCATTGGGACAAAGACGTCGTGCTATAGACGTTGCCATGGCTGATTGAATGCCATACTTCCTAGCTTCATAGGATGCGGTTGCTACTACTCCACGTGGTCCGGTTCCACCTATGACAACAGGTTTCCCAGATAGAGATTTGTCCTTTTGTCTTTCGACCTCCACAAAAAACGCGTCAAGATCGACGTGAAATATTACTTGTTCTTGCTTTGATGGTACTGATTCGCTCGGCATGACTGCATTAAGCTGGGTAAACTCGACTTTCTCTGAGCAATCGAGCGATTAGATATCTTTAGCTTGTCTGACAGCGTTTACCATTTCCACAGCAGTGTCAGCATAACTTGTGGCGTGACCTATCCGGGCAATCGCATCGTCTGTGTTATCAGTTGTTAGGACACCGAAAATTACTGGTTTCTTTGAGTCATTACTTACTTGCGCAATGCCGTTTGTTGCAGCACTGGCCACAAAGTCATAGTGGTCGGTTTCACCTCTTATGATTGCACCTATGCAGATCACGGCATGTATGTCGCTTCGACCAACAAGTATCCGTGCCATTAGCGGTAATTCGAAAGCGCCTGGCACTTCGGAAACGATGATGTCTTTTTTATCCACTCCTAGGTTCTCAAGACGATTAATAGTGGTTTCTGACATTTGTCTGGTGATATAAGCGTTGAACCTCGCAGAAAGCACTGCAATCCCGAGACCTTTGCCATCAAGGTTCTGTTTGATAATGCGTTTTGACATCAGTCAGTTGTCTCATTTGTTTTTGGCTCAACCGGATCAGTTCCTATTTCGAGGTCGTGCCCCATCTTTTTAGCTTTGGTTTGTAAGTAGAAACGATTGTCTTCGTTGATCGGAGCTTCAAGTGGTAGTTGTTCTACCATTTCTAGTCCGAAACCCTCTAAGCCGATAACCTTTTTCGGATTATTGGTTAGCAATTTGAATTTGCGGACACCAAGGTCGCGTAGGATTTGAGCGCCGACGCCATAGCGTCGAAGGTCCATCGGGAATCCAAGACGTAGATTTGCTTCAACCGTGTCTAGCCCTTGATCCTGAAGTTCATAGGCTTTGAGTTTGTTTAGAAGGCCGATGCCTCTGCCTTCTTGTCGCATGTAGACAAGCACTCCACGTCCAGCCTCAGCTATTTGTTTGAGTGCCATATCCACTTGATCACCGCAGTCGCATCTGGTACTTCCAAATACATGACCTGTCAGACATTCTGACTCGACTCTGACCAATACCGGTGCTTTGTCGTCAATTTTTCCCATATAAACGGCTATATGTTCCGATGGGTCGACGTAACTTTTATAGGCCACCGCATTGAAGTCGCCATAACGGGTAGGTAGTCGAGCCTCAGCAGCCCGTTCTACCAGTTTCTCATGACTCATTCGGTATGTGATTACATCAGCAATTGTCACGATCGGAAATTCATGTTTCGCAGCCATTTCCTCAAGTTGAGTTCGGCGAGCTAATGTGCCGTCTTCATTGAGGATTTCGCAAATAACCGCTGCAGGATGCTTGCCCGCCAATTGCACTAGGTCGACTGATCCCTCTGTGTGTCCGGCTCTAACAAGTACACCGCCTTCTTCATAACGTAGTGGAAATACATGCCCTGGTTGAACAAAATTCGCAGCCACTGATTCTCTATTGGATAAAAGCTGAATAGTATGAGCTCTGTCAGCAGAAGATATCCCAGTGGTAATTCCATATTTTGCGTCCACAGTTACCGTAAACGCAGTACCATGTTCTGCGGTATTTTTTCTAACCTGCATGGGAAGTGCCAGTCGATCGAGGTCTTCGCCCTGCATAGGCGTGCAAATAAGTCCTTTAGCCTCGTTCGCCATTAGGGTGATAGTTTGTGGTGTTACATCCTCGGCTGCCATCACCATATCACCCTCATTTTCGCGGTCTTCGTCGTCAACTAGAATGACGATGCCGCCTTTTCTGATTTGAGAGATTGCGCGTTCTACCGATTCGATAGCTCTTGCGTCTACAGTATCGGGGATCCGAGGATTAGATGTGATGTTTATTCGAGACATTATTTTTTCGCGCATTCAGATAAGACTCTGTCGTATTCGCGACGTACTTTGCTGTGACGTCTATCTCGATATTGACTTTTGAACCTAACTGGCGTTCTTTTAGTGTAGTGTTCTCGTATGTGTATGGAATAATTGAGATTCTGAAATTGTCTTTATTTCGATCTACTATTGTGAGACTGATCCCGTCGACAGTAATGAATCCTTTTTCAACTATTGTCTCAATTATATTCGTCGGGGCTTCGATGACCATCACGTGCGAGTTTCCTTCTTCAGAAATAGATCGAATGGTTCCCACGCCGTCAACGTGCCCTTGGACCATGTGACCTCCGACGCGATCTCCATATCTCAGGGACCTTTCAAGGTTTATTCTGCTCCCAGCGACTAATTCATTAAAGTTTGTTCGATTTATGGTTTCAGGTACAGTTTCCACGGTAAATGTGGACTCTGTATTGGATAGGGCGGTTACAGTTAAACAGGCGCCGCCTAACATGATTGATTCTGAAACTTTGAGATCATTGAGCACATTAGTTGCACGCACCACGAGTTTTTCACCGTCATATGACTTTACGGTACCAACTTCTTCGATGATTCCTGAAAACATGTGATTGATTTCTGTTGCTTAAGCAGATATTTTGCCGTTGATTAGAATATCGTTTACTTCGTAGTTATGGAGCCCTGAATTAGAATATCGTCATCTAACGCCTGATGGGTGATATTTTGTATTTTTACTGCGTCTTCTATTGCGGATATTCCCAGGCCTGCAAAGGGCCCCGGTGCCGTTGACCCCCCGATTATTTTTGGTGAAATAAACACGGCAACCTCGTCGACTAAGTCGTTTTCTAAGAATGCACCTGCCAGGCCTCCACCAGCTTCGACCATTACGTTGTGAAGTCCTTTCTCACCTAGGAGGTCAACTACCTCTGCTAGATCTACTTTTCCGTTTACCAGTCCAGCTTGATGTATATTCACCGATGTACTGTTGGATTCGACATCAGTATTTTTACCGACCACCCACAATATATCTCCTGGCTCGTGCAAAATCGCAGCATCGGAAGGCATCCTGCCGTCAGTATCTACAACGACTCTCAATAATGGTCTCCCCGTTGGACTTCCATCAGTGGTTCGAGAAGTTAATCGCGGATTATCAGCAATTACGGTACCTATCCCTGTAATTACTGCGTCGGCTCCGCGTCGCATCTCATGAACCTTAGCTCTGGAATATTCGTTCGTAATCCACTGAGAATCACCTGTACGCGTTGCAATCTTTCCATCAAGGCTTATCGCCAACTTCAGGCTTATTAGTGGTCTTCTTGTATTCAGGTGGTGAGTGAAGCCTTCAATTATTTTACATGCTCGTTTAATTTGTTCTTCGGTTGCGTCCCTAACTACTTTTATTCCAGCAGCTTGAAGTTGCCGAAATCCATTCCCTGAAACATTTGGATTGGGGTCTTCAATGGGGGAAATCACGGTCGAAATTCCAGCGTCAATGATTATTTCGGTACATGGTGGGGCAACGCCTTGGAATGCATGTGGCTCAAGTGACGAATAGAGCGTGGCTCCTTTTGTGGCCTTACCAGCGACTGCTAGGGCTATAGGCTCTGCATGCTTTCCTGGTCGTGGCTCAGTTGTTCCTTCACCCACTGTTACCCCGTCTTTAACGACCACCGCACCTACACTAGGGCGTGGTGAGACGCCGCCTTTGCCAAGTTCGGCGAGATCTAATGCTCTGTCTAGTGGATTATTTATTTTGATACCTCAATCGATCATTATGAGCGCTTAATGTGCTTGTCGAAATCGAGGTGAGCGCGGCTTGCGGTTGGTGATTGCTGCCCTTGATAACGACTGCTTAACTCTTTAGACCCATAGGGTCGATCGACTTCAGTCGTCATGTGCTGGAATGAAATCTGGCCTATACGCATACCAAAGTACAACGTGATTGGTAATCTCGATACATTCGCTAATTCTAGAGTAAGGTTGCCTGACCAACCCGGGTCGATAAATCCAGCTGTGGAGTGGATCATGAGGCCCAATCGACCTAAAGAACTTTTGCCTTCAATCCTTGCTACGAGGTCGTTTGCTAATGTAAGTTTTTCTAAAGTACTGCCGAGCACAAATTCTCCTGGATGCAGCATAAATGGGTCATCATCTTGAATGATGACCTCCTCAGTTAAATTAGGGACTTCTTTACGTAAGTCGATATATGGGAGGGTAGAGTTGCGAAAAACGAGGATTTTGTTTGCCAAATGAAAGTCCACGCTAGCGGGTTGAACGTCTTTATCGGAGTAAGGTTCAATAAGTATAGAACCGCTGGAGATGGCTTCCCTTATCGATCGGTCGCTGAGGACCATGCGTATTGCTCCTGTTTTTAATAATTTACAAGCTTACGAGCAGCGGCTAGTGGTGGAACAGCGCTGTCATTTAAAGCGATTGTAAGCTTTAGTTCTATAAGCGGGTAAAAAATATGGGGGGTGAACTTTATAAAAATATACCCCCAACCTGTTTGCTAGATTATTACTTTACTCGGCTATAGCGAATGCTGCCTGCACAGAAACAGTAAGACCTACGTCGCCTGATGAGATCGGCGTAGATTTCATCATCGCTCCGTCCATAGCTAGCATTTCAGGTTGCGAGACTTCGGACCCCATGGGTACCGCGTTTCCATACTCTATAAGGTATACCAATGGTCCGAGGTTTACACCCATTGCTTGTGCGTAAACCTCAGCCTTTGCGAGGGCGTCTGCGGCGGCCATTTGCCGAATCTTTTCTGCATAGACGGATGTGTCATCGACCGTGAATTGAATAGAATTAACTCGGACTAAATCTCCACCAGCTGAAACAGCGCTGTCGATAACTTGGCTTAAGTTGTCAATTTCATTCACTCTTACTTCGACTGTGTTATTTACGGTGTAGCCGATGATTCTAGGCTCAGTGTGTCGACCCAGCGAATCTGAGACTTCAATCCAAGTTGTTTGGGGGTAAATATTGAAATTCGTCGTGACTATTTCGTCTTCAGATACGTCATTTTTAGTGATTGCGTTAATCACACTTTCCATAACTTCGGCGGCTTTGTCGCGAGCTTGTGAAACCGTTTTTTCGCGTGATTCGACACCTAGAGAAATTAAAGCGATATTTGCAGGTATGTTTAAAGCCCCCTGCCCTGTAACCCAAATCCCAGAGTTGGTTAAGTTTTCGAAATTTTCATAAGATCTAATCCCTGACGGGTACGCTCGGTACGCATCAGAAGAAACAGATATTCCATTCCATTCCCCGCTTTCCACCATCCCCGTGGACTGACTTGAGCCTGAATTTAAACCGTCCATAACGTTTGCTGAATTAACTTCCTGGTCTTTGTCTTCATTTACGCTCTCTCCGGCTGTCTCGCTACATGCGATGATAAGTATTGGGACCATTGCAAGACTGGATACAAAAAAGTTTTTATATTTATTTTTAATAATATTTGCGATCATAAAAGCTGCCTTCTGTTCTTTGAACGAGCGAAAATACGGCATCCTGATGCTATGTAACCAAGCTATTGCACGCATAGTAGTTGCCATCACGTTTAAGTTGAATTAGTCGATGTTCATCGAAATTGGGCAATCTGGTTCTGGTTGTAGCGTGCATATGGATAAATGCTACAACCTACTTCAAATATTGGCATTGTGGTCCAGAAACGTTACTTGTCGATTACGTGAAACTTGTATCTAACTTGTTATATTCGTTGTAGTAAGTTTTTTGATCGTTATCCTAGGATTTAGACGCTAGTAGTTTTTATGCGCACTGCTTTTCGAGATACAGCAGAGACGATTATCACGGCAGTGGTGATTTTTCTTGTGTTGCAAGGTACTACTCAGAGCTTTTTGATTGAAGGCTCGTCTATGGAACCAACACTACTCCAGAATGAGAGATTGCTGGTAAACCGGTTTGTTTACACACGGGTTCCATTTAGCTTGTTTGGCGATCGTGAATATTTATTCGGAGGTCCTAAACGAGGAGACATAATTGTTTTTCATCCTCCTACCGGAGAAGAGAACGATTTCGTAAAAAGAATTATTGGTGTGCCCGGAGATTGGATTGACATCGATGGTGCACACGTTTACGTGAATGGAGAAAAAACCGATTATGTTGATACCAGAACGGCAAGAAGAACTGACGATTACCCGTTACTAGTTCCACCGGGTGAATACTTCGTCCTTGGGGATAATCGTCGCGTGTCGGTAGATTCGCGTAATTGGGGAACCGTTAATGCAGATTCTCTCTTAGGACGTGCATGGGCTGTTTATTGGCCGGTAAGTGGTCTGAAAATCTTTGGTTAGACACTTTGTGGTTATTGCGACTCATTAGCTATCTAAATTGCTGGGTTAGTTGGTGGAGTGAACGCCCAGTCATCTCTTGATCGCCCGTTTTTATCCCAGACCACTTGCCCGCTTTTGATCGTCATTTCGCATATGATTCGTTTATCTGTTTTGAACACGCGGTTCCCAGAACCGTTATCGACTAAACCGAAATCACCCTCTGTGACGTTCAGTACAGCAATGTCTGCAGGCTGAGTCTGTCCAAGGTTGCCCAATTCTGGATGGCCTATTGCCTGTGCAGGGTCCCATGTTGAACGTTTAACGATATCGGGTAACTCCATTCCAAGGGCAAGTAATTTTGTCATTGTTTCCGGCATGGTTGCCTGATTTACAAGGATGCTGGAGCGGTGCATATCAGTTGAAACTGTATCAGGAATAAATCCTTGTTCTATTGCAGCCTTGGCAATCCGGAAAGAAAAGCTACCAGCCCCATGTCCGACGTCAAATTGGATCCCTCGTTCACGAGCTTCGAAAAAATGAGATTTTACCTTGTCGTTGGCGTCGGTCATCGGCTTACTCAACGCGTAACAATGTGTGACCATATCGCCAGGACGTAGGTGTTCTAACATCATTTCGTCCATAGGGCGGGTGTGGATTGGTGATTGATCAACCATCAGATATACGCCGGTTTCTTCCGCTGCTTGGATACCCCTGTCCAATGGTTCCCAACCTGGACCCATGTAGTGTGCTACTTTGACACCAACAATACGATCGGGTCGCTGTGCAATTTTTGCAGCGGTCAGGTCTGGGTCCATCCCATCAAGGTCTTGTTCAGGTTGTCCGACCATTCCTTCGCCGGAAATGTTCAGTAGCGCAAATACATTTGTAATCGCGGGGGCGATAACAAGTTCGTTGAAATCGTCGAATGTCAGGTGCCCCGAACCACCAGCGTCTACAGCGGTAGTCGTGCCCTCAGGAAGACAGTGTGCGTCAGGTAATACCGATGCTTCATATCCGTAGAAATGTGCGTGTAGGTCTACCAGCCCAGGTGTAACTATAAGACCAGAAACATCTGCTACGGTTCTCGCATTTATTGTTGGTATGTCTTTATCTACCAGTGCGATGTGGTTCCCCGACGTTGCGATATCAAACTCCCCGTCGATGTTATTTGCGGGGTCAATTATTCGACCCCCCTTCAGTAGAAGATCAAATTTGCGCACGGATGTGTCAGATGCAGTCATCGGAACCCCCAGCATTACGCCCATATCTTTAGAGCGTTAGTGAATATTGCTTGATCTGGTACATATTAGCGTTTGTATGCGGGATGTCCACCGGTAACGGGAATTACTTAGGAGTTATCAAACGTGAGCAGGTATGGCTCATTTTGCACTCCCTATTATGCTAGGTGTGTCGTACTCTAGATAGCAGAGTGTAGATCGGGCTCTTAGCTCAGTTG
>DBTA01000038.1:0-15144 GCA_002306815.1 Dehalococcoidia bacterium UBA1328
ATTTCTGCGAGGGCTTCTCTAGTTCAATTTCAACTGGAGCGGAAGACGAGATTCGAACTCGCGACCCTCTCCTTGGCAAGGAGATGCTCTACCACTGAGCCACTTCCGCTGGCGCATTCAACAGTAAGCATTCTGGGGCATATGGTCAAGATGCCCCGGGATTTTTGTGATGTTTTTATGGGTGTGTTGGCGGGTTGTAGCATTCCGCAACCCTTGCCCCGCTGAAGGTCCCTCCAGCAAGCTCGGGAAGGGGTACGAGCGGCTGTGGCGTTGAGTGTGATCGGTCTACTGAATCAAGTTCAGGATTATATTGGCCATTATTCGGCAACTTTAATGAGGAGTTTGCCGAAATTTTTGCCGTTTAGGAGTCCAATGAAAGCTTCGGGGGCGTTCTCGAAACCGTCGACCACGTCTTCCATGTACTTGAGTCTACCCTGTTTGATCCATTCGGCAATGCGTCCCCGAGCTACCTCATGTTGGAGTTCGAAGTCGTAGACCAAGAAGCCCTCGACTGTCGTGCGAGTACGAATTAGCGCCGCCATATTGCGCGGTCCCTGTGGCGGTTCGGCCGCGTTGTACTGCGAGATTTGTCCGCAAATGGCAACTCTGGATTTCAGCGCAAGATTCTCGAAAACGGCGTCCGAAACAGGTCCGCCTACGTTGTCGAAGTAGCAATCAACACCGTTGGGCGCGATCTGTACCAGTTTCTGTGAAACGTTTTCTGTCTTGTAGTTGATCGCAGAATCGAATCCGAGTTCATTGACGACGTAGGAGCACTTTTCGTCAGTTCCCGCCACACCGATTACCTTGCATCCGTTGATCTTCCCTATCTGACCGACCACCGCTCCAACCGCGCCGGAAGCCGCCGAAACAACTAGTGTGTCGCCCGCTCGCGGTTTTAGCACGGCGAGCAATCCGAAGTATGCGGTCATGCCTGGCATACCTAGAATGCCAACGGCGGTTGAAATTGGTCCGAGATCCGGGTCGATTCGTTTTACCGTGTGTGCGCTAACGATGGCGTATTCCTGCCAGCCAATGCTGGATCGAATGATGTCACCAGCTTTGTACAGAGGCGATTCGCTCTTTTGTACGCGGGCAACAACCTCTCCGGTCATCACGTCACCCGGTTCAAGAACGGTTGCGTATGAGGGTCCGGATCGCATTCGACCGCGCATGTAAGGATCGAGACTCAAGTAGAGCGTTTTGATTAGCACTTCGCCGTGCTTTGGTTCCGGAATATCCGATTCTTTCAATGCGAAGTTTTTTGGGGTTGGCTCACCAACTGGTCGACTAGCCATGGTCCATGCGCGGTTTGTTTCATTTGTCATGATCAGATTCTTTCAGAAGTTGGTAGGGCTGTTGACGGGTTATCCCTAGTGTTCGATGCTGAGATTTCCAAACTGGTCGACCGTGACCTTCCATTCGGGATGTATTACCGTCGTGCAGTCGGGTTCTTCCACGATTGCCGGGCCGGTGAATACCGCACCCGCAGGCAAGAGAGACCGATCATAAACGGTCGAATCGATCATTCCTCTATCACCAGTTTCGCTGGCGAAGTAAACCTGGCGAAAACCCTTGATGGAAGATGATGGGTCGGAATCGACGTTAGCCAGTTTGCGCATTTTTGGTCGAGCAATTTTGCCGACAGTAGTGAGTCGAAGATTTACCAGTTCGACTGGCTCATCATTGGCGCGGAATCCGTAGGCGGTTTCGTGTGCTTCATGGAACGATTCGGTAAGTTCGTCCATCCAATGTTGGTCGATCGAATCGCGTTTAGGCACTGGAACGCTGAGTTCAAAGCTCTGTCCCCAGTAACGCATTTCGACTGCTCGCTCGAACTCTGGTTCTCCTGATGCTGATGCTGCCTGATGATGAGCTTCACGACCGAGTGATTCGAGTCGTTCGAATTCACTTGAGATTTTCGCTAGATCAACCTGGTCGGCTCTGGCAATGAGCGTTGCTGACCCCTCCATTCGAACGTCGGTTACTAGAAGTCCAAGGGCTGATGCTGTACCGGGACCGAGAGGAATCAGAACTTTTGGTATTCCTGCTTGTTCTGCGAGTCGAACGGTGTGGGCAGGACCCGCACCACCGAATCCGATCAACATGAAATCACGTGGGTCGTGACCCCGCTGAACCGAAACCAGTCGCAGGGCGTTGACCATAGCCGTGTTGGCGATTTCGACGATTCCATGAGCGGCACCTTCGACTGATAGACCTAGAGGCTCTGCGCAGTGGGTTCGGATTGCAGCATAAGCTGCTTCCCGGTCAAGCTTCATTTCACCGCCAGCAAAATAATCGGGATCGAGACGTCCGAGAACGAGATTTGCGTCCGTGATCGTCGGCTGCCTGCCACCCAGTCCATAGCAGACCGGACCGGGATCAGCTCCAGCCGAATGAGGTCCGACTCGAAGCGCACCGCCCGAATCAACCCATGCGATCGAACCTCCTCCAGCACCAATTTCTACGAGGTCTACGACTGGTGTTCTTATTGGGTAGCCCGACGCTCCGCCGAACGCGCCTGTGCCACTTTGAGCAGCACCGCCTACGCTGTAATCCTTGGTGATGTTGGGTTGACCGTTTCGTATCAGGCTCGCCTTCGCCGTGGTACCTCCCATGTCGAACGAGATTACGTTCGGATAGCCCAGAGACGAACCAAGTGAAGCGGCGGCAACGGCTCCGGCAGCGGGACCGGATTCGACCATGAATACCGGGTTTTCCGATGCTGCTTTCGCGGGGTACACGCCTCCACTCGATTGCATCACCAGTAGTTCAGAAGTGACATTTTCTGCGACGAGTTGGTCGCTAATTGATGACAAATAGGTGCTGACGATTGGTGCGACTGAGGAGTTGATTACCGTGGTAGATGCCCGGAGATATTCCCGGAATTCCGGCACCACGTCGGACGAAAGAGAGATGATCACTTTGGGCAGCTTTGCGGCGATTGTTTCGCCGACCCTTCGCTCGTGATCTGGATTTCGATAAGAGTGAAGCAGACAGACAGCCACTGCCTCGATCTCGGATTCAGCTATTTGTTCCACTAATTGAGCAAGAGCCGATTCGTCGAGCGGAGTTACAACTTCGCCTTTTGCATTCAGCCTTTCTGGAACCTCGAAACATAGCTGTCGCGGAACCAGTGGCGCAGGCTTCTCGAACTGGAGATCGTAGAGCGACGGTCGAATTTGGCGAGCAATTTCGAGCATGTCCCGAAAACCCTCGGTGGTCACGAAGGCTGTTTTAGCGGTTTTTCCTTCGATGATTGCGTTGGTGGCAACGGTTGTCGCGTGGACGACGTGTTCTATTGCAGCGGGATCCACCGAGTCGACGGACAGGAGTTTTTGTACCGCAGAAATAAATCCTGACGCGGGATTTGATGGAGTCGATAAAACCTTCGAAGTCGTGACCTCACCGGTAACAGAATCAACCAGTGTGCCGTCGGTGAACGTGCCGCCAATATCGACGCCTATTCGGAACCGTTGATCGCCGGTTTCAGAACCGACTGGAAAGTGTGACGTGCTGGTCAATCTGTGTTCCTCTTGCTTGCCATTGACTGCCTAAGTGAGTTCGTCTTGTCTGTATCTATTTTTTGCGTTGAATCGTCGACAACAACCCCGTAAAAATCCTGTGCTCTTTTAGAACTGATCTTCCCGCCAATAACGTCCTTCAAAACCGCTTTAATGTCTCGTTCCAACGGTGAGCCGTATCCGCCACCGCCAGGTGTTTGAAAACTCACCGTGTCTCCGGGTTTCAACTCAACTACACATTTGGAGCTAAGTTCGTTGGAATCCTCATTCGGGCTGTCGGGGTTCAGTATGTAATAAGCCTTACGACCTTCTAGTCCACCGAAAATCCCCTGTGGTCCCTTGATGTCGCGGTCAGACAGCACAGTGAAGGTCGCCGGGTCATCAGGGAAGTGGTAGTCACGCCGCATGCCGAGTCCACCTCGGTACTTCCCCGGTCCTTCTGAATTTTCGATCAGAGACAATCGTGACACCCGCATTGGGAAGTGCGATTCAACTTCTTCAACAGGTGCGTTTTCTGTATTTTGTCCGTGTTGCTGAACGGCATCAGGACCATCGGAAGTCGCACGGGCACCATAGCCGCCAGCGAGCGCTTCGTAATTGCAGTGGTACTCGCCAGTTTCACGATCAATAATTCCGAACCCCGCCTGCGCCATCATCGCTTTGGTAGAAGAAGCAACTTTTTTTGGCAGTCCGCTGGAAAACGCTCGGAACAACATATCGTTCACCCGAACCTGGGTTTCCCATCCTCCGACCACTGGAGCCGGGTGCACAGCGTGAACGACAGTACCCGGTTCCGCGTTCATCTTGATATGTCGATAAAAACCGTCGTTCACCGGCATGTCGGGCGCCATTAAAGCCCGGAGTGCGTAGGCACAGGCAGCGAAAGTCATTGCCTTGGTGGAATTAACAGGAGCTCGCCGCTGTTTGTCGCAACCGTCGAAATCGAAGTACACAGACTCACCTTCGACCTTGATTTCTACCTGTAGGTTCACGACATCGTCGCTGAATCCGTCGAAATCGAGGAAGCTGTTAGCGGTGTAAACCCCATCCGTTATGTTGGAGATTTCGGCTCGGGTTCGTCGATCTGTGTATTTGACTACGGCTTCGACATAGTGGTCGAATTCCTGGAGACCGTATCTTTCTATGAGGTCTACCAGCCGTCTTGCTCCGACGGTGTTGGCGGCGACCTGAGCACGAAAATCGCCTGTGGTGACACGCTTTGAGCGGATCTGGGCGAGCAACAGCTTGAAGACGTCGTCGTTGATATTTCCGCGTTTCACCAGCTTGGTGGGGGGGATGATCACGCCTTCCTGAAATATCTCCTGGAATGGTCCGATCGATGCGGGGGCGCCGCCTCCTACATCGACGTGATGCGCCAGCGAAGCGACGTAGCCAATAAGTTCACCGTTGTGGTGAATAGGACCAAACACAGTGACGTCGTTAAGGTGGGATCCGCCGCCAAACGGGTCGTTAACCACCAGCATGTCGCCCGGTTCAAGGTTTTCTATACCGTAAGTTCGTACCGATGTTGGAATGAGCTCGACAAATGATCCGAGGTGCACGGGCTGGGTGAACGCCTGTGAGATTGGTCGGCAATTTCTATCGAAGAAGGCGCACGAAAAGTCTTGCCGGGTTTTTACGTTGGTTGAATATGCGGAGCGCCGAAGAGCGGCTGCCATCTCCTCGGCAACCTGCGTCAGGGCAGAACGAATGACTTCGAATTGTATTGGGTCGATGACCGGAGTATCAGGTGCCACTGCGGAGCCTTTCGGTTTCGGTCTTGTCGACAGTTTGAGACTGAATATCGACCGCAACTCCGTATCGTTCACGCGCTCGTCCTACGGAAATTTTGCCCTGCAATACGTCCGATAAAACGGCTTCTGACTCGCGATTCTTCGGTGACCCGTAGCCACCACCGCCAGAAGTTCGATAGCTGATCACATCTCCGGGTTTCAACTGAACAGTGGTCTTGGAAGACAAATGTTCTTCTTCGCCGTTTTGAATCAGTGCGTAAACGGACTTGCTGCCGCGTTCACCATCGAACAACCCCCTCGGTCCCGCCTTGTCTCGATCTGCAAGAATCGTGAACGTCGCTTCTTCAGGGAACGTGTAGTCACGCCGCAGACCTAGTCCACCTCGGTATTCGCCAGGACCTTCTGAATCGGGCACGAGTTCGTAACGCGTGATTTGAACAGGGTAGTTAGACTCAGTTTCTTCGATAGGGGCGTTTTCGGTGTTTTGTCCATGCGATTGCACTGCATCAGGACCGTCTGAAGTCGAGCGGGCTCCGTAGCCTCCGGCGAGAGTTTCAAGGAAGCAGTAGTACTCGCCAGTTTGGTGATTCTCACCACCGAACCCCGAGTGGCATTGCATAGATTTCGTACCCGCACAAACTTCGTCGGGTAGAGCGGGAGAAAGAGCTTCGAAGATCAAATCGTTGAGTCGAACGTGGGTCTCCCATCCGCCGACAACCGGGGCAGGGTGGACACAATTTGTAACTGTGCCTTCTGGCGCGTCGACATGGACGTAGCGGTAAAACCCGTCGTTTACGGGGAGATCTTTGTCCATGAGACAACGAAGGGCGTAAGCACATGCCGAAAACGTTTGGGCGAACGTTGAATTCACCGGTGCTCGGCGCTGTTGGTCGGATCCACTCGTGTCGAACCGCACTCCTTCGTCGTTGATGGTGATCTTTACGGCGAGCTTAACTACATCATCAGAAAATCCATCGTTATCGACGAAGCCTTCTGCCTGATAGACGCCTTTTGGTAATCGATCGACCTCCGCCTGAGTACGGCGATCGGTGTATTCGATAATCTCGTCTATGTATAGATTGAACTCGTCTAGACCGTAGCGATCGATGATCTCGGTTATTCGAAGAGTTCCTGTTTTGTTTGAAGCTATTTGAGCCCGGAAATCGCCCGAGGTTTCACGCTTGGAACGGATCTGTGAAACAACGAGTCTGAAAAGGTCCTGATCCAGGTTTCCGTTGTTTACGAACTTGATTGGGGGGATGATGATCCCTTCTTGGAAGACTTCTCGGAAAGCCCCAACTGACGCAGGAGCACCCCCGCCAACATCGACATGATGGGCAAGGCAAGCGGTGTACCCGACCAGTTCGTCGCCGTAATAGACCGGACCGATTAGCGAAATGTCATTAAGGTGAACCCCGCCGCCATATGGATCGTTGGACAGGATCATGTCACCTGGCCCCAGATTTTCGGGTCCGTATCGTTTCACGGCGATCGGAACATGCCGCACAAAAGAACCTAGGTGCACCGGTTGAGTGAAAGCCTGCGCAACAGATCGAAGATTTTTGTCAAAGAAAGCACACGAAAAATCCTGGCGAGTTTTCACGTTCGTTGAGTAGGCAGATCGTCGAAGGGCGATTGCCATTTCTTCGGCTGCTTGGGTTAATGCATTCCGAACGACTTCGAACTTGATCGGATCGAGTGCTGGCTGAGTCATGATCAGGCGATGATAGCTCGGTAAAGTTGAGTCGTGGGCGCGTAGCCGGCCAAAATGCTAACGACCGCTACGAACTTGATTTTCATCATCTAACGGATCAATTTTGTCTAGAGCGGTTTCCAGACGGATTTCCCGCCTTCCGAAACTACGTGACCGATGCTTCGACCGGTAGCGAGATGCCCGCTGAAGACTACCCATTCTTGCGTTGACGCGAGCATCAAGAGATTCTTGCGAGACTGCGTCGACATGCGCGTGTTCCAGTCGAATGTCGGACACCATGATTGCTCGGTTACCTGCGCAACACTGTGGAACAGGTCGCCGGTAATAACGCCCGTTTGATCACCCGACTTGATTAGCACACACTGTTGCCCCGGTGTATGGCCGTTTGTAGGCAGGGTAGAAATGCCTGGCGATAGTTGCTCAACTCCTCCGATCAGCTTCAAGGCTCCTAGCTGTTCGAGCGGTTTAACGGAACGGTCGAAAGCTGGATTATCGTTTTCCGGCTTGGAGTAATGTTCCCAGTCACGCTCAGCAATCCAGTGAGTGGAGTTCGGGAATGTCTTGATAGGGGTGTCGCCGTCGTAGGTGACATTCCAGCCAATGTGATCGCCGTGACAGTGAGTCGTGACGACGATATCGATATCTTCAGGCTGCACGCCAATAGCCGCGATATTGTCGATCAACTTGCCGCTTTAACCAGTTTGTTCGTTGACGATATCTCCCATTCCGGCGTCCACAAGGATTACTGGACTTTCACCGTTTGTCGCGCGAATGATGTGACCTCGCCAATCGGGATGCCATTTACCCTCCGGGGTGAGTGCAATATCACGGTACGGGTCCCATGCCGAATCGGGCAGATCGGGGAATACGACAGACGGGTCGCGTGGCAGCGATGGACCATCGAGAACGGCGGTGATTTCGTAATCACCAATCGTGTAAGAAGTAGACATACGGGCTATAGCCCTCGCTGTTTCTTAACCTCGCGCCATTCTTCGAACGATTTTGGCTGCGGCGGGTAATACTTACCCGGTGCGACATTTTCGTCTCGTATCTTTTCCTTAATGTAGTTCTCTACCTCTTCATGCTCAGTCGCGTGTTCGAGAACTGCGGCTGCCATCCAAGAAGGAACTACCAGAACGCCGTCATCATCGCCGACCATAACGTCGCCTGGTCGAACAAGTGCACCGCCACAATTGATCACAACATCTTCTTCTGCCGGACTCTGGGTTGGACTACCATGGAAGCTTCTGGCGGTGGCGTAAACAGAAAGACCGTAATCTTCATCTCGGAGCACATCCAGGTCACGGATAGCGCCATTTACGACCACACCATCGGCGTTATTCATCTTCAGTTGAAGTAGTTTCACGTCGCCCGCGACAACGGTTTTGTTATCGCCCGCGATATCAGCCACCAGCACGTCACCAGGGCCACATTTGCCCATAGCAACGTACTCAGGTGAATCGACTCCGGATGGCGTCATCGCCTTGAGGTCATCTCGGTTCGGTAAAAAGCGCAGCGTTCTAGCGCGGGCTGCAAGTTTCTTGCCCTCCGTAAAGTTCTGCAGCCCTTCGCATACAGAAAGAGTTGATCCGAAAAACCGAACCGCGTTGTAAACGGTAGCTGTCGGGATTTTCTTGAGACCTTGAAGTACCTCATCGGGTACGTGAACGGGTTTTATGTCGAATGATTGGTTCTCAGACATTTTAGGGAGTTCTCGTTTCAGGCCTGTGAATGTTTATTGTTGGCGACAGATTGTTAGTAGCTTCACTAGTCTTTCTGGCGGGATATTACTCGTAAAACGTTCGATGCGCAGCCAAAATATCTCGATATATGGCAGCGAAATTCGTCGTGTCATAGTAGGGTTTGCGCAGTTTGTTTTCGCCTTTCAGGCCAAGTGATTAGGAACGCTGATGCTGCTACCTGGTAAGCCTTTATCGAGATTCAAAATTCTTGACCTAAGTCGGGTTCGAGCTGGCCCTACATGCGTTCGTCAACTCGCCGATTGGGGAGCCGATGTGATCAAGATCGAGGCACCACCTGATGGCCGGGAAGCTCTTGGTGGCGACCGTGACAACTCCGACTTCCAGAATTTACATCGAAACAAACGCTCGCTAACCATCAATCTGAAAGCCGAAGAAGGGCGCGAAATATTCCATAAGTTGGTTGCCGAAGCCGACGTGGTGGTCGAGAACTACCGGCCGGATGTGAAATATCGATTAGGTGCTGACTACGAAACACTCGCAGCGATCAATGAACGCATCATTCTCGTGAGCATTTCCGGGTTTGGTCAGGATGGTCCTTACGGTAAACGAGCGGGATTCGATCAAATCGCTCAGGGTATGGGCGGGTTAATGTCGATAACCGGCGCGCCCGGAGAGGGTCCAATGCGCGCTGGTATTCCGGTTGCTGATCTTTGCGCAGGCATGTTCGCCGCTCAAGGCACGATGCTTGCGCTTCTGGAACGTGAAGTATCGGGCAAAGGGCAGTGGGTTCGTACTTCTTTACTCGAAGCAATGATCCAAATGTTGGACTTCCAGGCCGCTAGATACTTAAAAGAAGGGATAGTTCCAGGTCAGGCAGGAAACGACCACCCAACGAACATTCCTACCGGCGTGTTTCCGACTTCAGATGGTCACATAAACATTGCGGTAGCGGGAGGATTGATGTTCGAGCGGTGCTGCGATGCGTTGGGGCATCCCGAGTGGGTTGAAGATGAACTTTTTTCCACTGCGTCAGCACGCTCGAAAAATCGTTTTGAAATGAACCGGGTGATTTCTGCAGTTACGAAAACGAACACCAGCCAGCATTGGATCGACCTCCTTAATAAGGTCGGATGCCCTGCTGGACCTATCAACTCGATGGATCAGGTCTTTGCCGATCCGCAGGTGAAGCACCTGGAAATGGCTGTTGATGTCGATCATCCGAGACTTGGTACGTTCGGCGTCGTGAACCAGGCGATCAAGATGAGTCGTACACCCTCAGAGGTTCGCACGGCTACTCCAGATCAGGGAGAGCACACGGACGCTGTGTTGTCAGAGCTGGGCTACGATTCCGAAACCATCGAGTCATTACACAAGAATGGCGTGGTGTAAAAAATTTGTAATCTCTTTTAGTTTGTTAACCCGACTCGCATTGATTGTGAGACAGAACAGATAAGGATCCTCAGTATGAGGCAGCTTCAGATGCAGACCGACAAAATGCAGGCGTATGTAGAGAACGGTGTCGGGTGGATTACGTTCAACCAACCTGAAAAAAGAAACGCTGTGTCTTTCGCAATGTGGAAGGCGATACCGGAAATCATTGCGGATTTTTCAAGCAGTGATGACGTGCGTGTGGTCGTTCTCAAAGGAGCAGGTGATAAGGCGTTCGTTTCTGGTGCCGATATTTCCGAGTTCGAAAAAGTTCGTAACACTCCTGAACAAATCAAGATTTACGAACAGGCAACAGGCGACGCAAACGTAGCGTTGAAAAGCTTGGAGAAACCTCTAATCGCCATGGTTCGTGGGTTCTGTATTGGCGGAGGCATGGCGATTGCGTTGACCGCCGATTTGCGAGTTACTGCTGATGACGGCCAGTTTGGCGTCCCAGCGGCGAAACTCGGACTTGGTTACGGATATTCGGGTATCAAGGAACTCATGAATATCGTAGGACCCTCGTTTGCCAAGGAGATTTTCTTCACTGGCGGACGTTTTAGTGCGTCAAATGCGGAGACGATGGGGCTGGTGAACCGAGTCGTTCCGGTTACCGAGCTTGAATCGACTGTTACAACCCTTGCCGAAACGATAGCGGCCAATGCACCCCTGACGGTCAAGGCAGCAAAAGCTGCGATCAACGAAGGAACTAAAAATCCCGATGAACGAGATCTGGATAGGGTAGCTGCAATGGTTGAAGCTTGCTTCAACAGCGAGGATTATAAGGAAGGCAGACGCGCGTTCATGGAGAAGCGAAAACCTGAGTTCCAAGGATGGTAGTGATTACGGGTGTACACCGAGATCTCTAGCGCAATTCAACATCGGTTCATTACCGAGATAGGAACCGAATCGCTATGAACTACAACAGCGTTCGGCAACTTTTTGGTTTGTTTGGAATATGAAGGACCGTTCTGAGAACTCTACACTGCAATGTTTTCGATTGTGCTCTCTTATAGTCTTTTCGAGATCGAAAAAGCTTCTAAACATAGCTAGAGTTGCCCATCTGCCGGTGGAGAAACTTTAATCTGAAGGTAAATTGTCAGGCGTTGACAATAATCACATCCGATCAGGAGCTGGCGTAATTACACAGCAGGCTGCATTTGCAGCTAGAGTCACCATCTATTCCGCGATCGTTCTTGTCGCCGTCGCGATGCCCGTTGTTAAACCTGAACTTGACTATGCATACGGTGAACTTAAGGTTCTGGTCCTCCACTCGTCATCGCTGTTGTTGGTCGGCGCTTTGGTATATAGCTCGTACAAATGGTGGCGGGCTCGATCCAGTGATTTTATAGATGTGATCATCACACCTAGAGCATTCGCACACAGCCCCGTTTTGATCATCATTTCCGGTCTACTGCTAATGCTTTTGGCCGCGTCTATTTCGACTCTTCTGTCGCCGTTACCAAAAGTCAGTTTTTTCGGTGTGTATGAAGAGTATTCCGGGTTCAACCTGTATGACGGGATTGCGTTTAGTGTTTTACTTGTTGGAGCCGCCATCAGCTTGAGGAGCTACAACAATCTTGTTCAACTGCTTATCGTTATAGCAGGAGTCGGAGTGGCAGTGTCGATCTACGGCATCGCTCAGCATTTCGGCTGGGACGCGCTTGGACATCGTGAAGACAGCGGTAGGATTCCATCCTCGTTTGGAAACACTTTGAATTTCGGGGCGTTTCTAGTTCTTGCTCTACCAGCGACAGCTTCACTGGTTATCCATAAAAGGATCACTAAGCACTGGCATCTGCTGGTGCTTGGATTTGCAATCGGTGTACAAATTGCGGCTCTTTGGTTCACCGGAGGTAGAGGACCTTTAATCGGCTCATTGTTCGGCCTATTCGCAGTTATCGGTGTTTTGCGAACCATGAGCTCGAATGGATTAGGCAGAGCCGCCGTTTTAACAATCGTAGTCGGTATTGCCGTCGCGGTCGTGTTGATTGTCATTCCCAGTGATAAAGGAGTCGATACTCTGGGGAGAGTGAGTGCAATCGATAGAGAACTGTCTGCGCTTGATGGCGAACAGGTTTCGATAGGGGCGGGCGGATTGGCGGCTCGCCAGGAAATATGGAGAAATTCCGTATCACTGTTCTTGAACCCGGAAACCCCTAAAGATGAAAACCCGGTTTTGACTAATGCTCGTCGCATCATCGGGTTGGGACCGGATATGTTCGTGCATTCTTATTCCCTCGTCGCAAAACCGATCCCAGGAATTATGCTGCAGGCCAATGCACATAATTTGGCGTTACATATTCTGATGACAATCGGAGTTCTTGGATTGACCGGACTTGCAATTATGTGTGCCGGAACCTTGCTGCTGTTTAAGAAAGCATTTTTTATGGCGCGAGGAGTGAAAGATCGGAAAGATCAAACCAGCGTTCTGGTCGCGATATTAATTGTTATCGCTATAGGCAAATCGATCGAGATGACTGTGGGGATTCCTCGAGTTTCAGATTTACTGCCGACGTTTGCCGTCATTGGTGGAATTGTTGCTGGTGGAACCTTGTTAAGTCGACGTGCTTCAGATTTGGTGGTCAACAGTGGCCAATCTCAATTTCGGGCATCCGATACTAAATTAGTTTTCAGGCCCTCATATCTCTTTGGTGTCACCACCGCGTTTTTGATTGTCAGTTCCGTCGTGTTTGTTTCTTGGGATATGAGGAGATTTGATGGCACACTAAACGTTGTTGCAGCCGGCTCCGATCCTAAGTCGCTCGGGGATGCTTTCCTGCGAGCTCGGGAAGATGCGCCAGATCGACTGTTCTTTACTACAGAACTAGTAAACGTTTTTGTCGATACCGCTGTCGAAAAAATATCTCAAGGAAATATTGAAGATGGGCTTAACCTGCTGGAACGGGGTCGAGAATTTCTACTGGAATATGAGGCATACAATCCCAACGAGTTCACATCCCAACTCTCACTGGCAAAGCTGAATTTTCTTTTGGTACAGCACGGCGCGACCGAGTACAAAGACGAGATGATTGCGGGTTATCGACGACTAGCGGAAACAAATCCTGCTTATCCGACTGTAATCGGGACCGCCGCGACCGCCGCAGCCTCAGTCGAGGAGTACAAGCTAGCTGTCGATTTGGCCAATAGAGCAATTGCGACAGAAGAGGAGACTAAGAACTGGTCAAAGGCCTGGTTAGCTCGCGGTGTTTCTCGTTACTACTTGGGTGATACTGATGGCGGGATCAACGATTTGTTGACCGCGGTTGAAAAGGAACCGGCTTCCCAATCGGCGTATCAAGCCCATCAGGCCTTAATACAGTTCTACGCAGAGTTGGGTCACGTAGACAGTGCTGAATATCACCGTGCAGAGATCGGGCAGTAAACGCGCATTAGTCGTATTCGTGTTGAAATAGACGAATTTTGGTTTAGTGAACTTAAGAAAATGGTGCCGAGGGCCAGACTTGAACTGGCGACACATGGATTTTCAGTCCATTGCTCTACCAACTGAGCTACCTCGGCGTTGGAAACTACTGGTGCGTGTGCATCCTCTTGAGTCGGGGCGCAGCGAAGCACGGGAATCAATCGTAGCCGCGCAGTGGCAGTGAGGCAATAGAACTCGGCACCAGCCTTTAGCAGTTCACTGTGATCTGTATCTAGATCGATGCTTGAGGCATCGGTTGTAAGTTATAGCGCTGCTATAATTTCGCTGGTTATCGCAAGCTTGAAATTTCTCCGGATTGCGTAGCGCAGATCATTTCAACTTTGTTAGCTTCAATCCGGCGGTTCGTTAGAGGACATTAATGCCAACGCTTATCATCGGTTCAATATCGGATCGTTCAGGAAAAACTGCCCTTTCCGCCTCTCTGGCGGCGAAACTCGGCACCAACGATTCCCCGGTAGCGATAGGCAAACTTTCCGCTGGCGATTCCAATGGTGAGTCGGATGCTTCGCTGTTTGCCAGCCTGTTGCCCGAAAGCCCGAATGTAAGTGGATCGTCATCCGAAATCGCATCGAGAGCGGCCGGACTTAAAGTCGTTGAAGGTTCATCAGACGCTTCCACTAATCTGGATCTGGCGAATGAGACTGACGGGATCGTTCTCCTTGTTGCTCGATACGGCGAGGACATTGTTGCAGCAGCAGGCCACTACGGCTCGCGCTTGGCTGGTGTCGTTATCAACGGTCTACCTAAATTTCGTGGTGAAGATGTTTCAAACACGCTGAACTCTGAGCTCGAAACGGCAGGAATCACGCTACTCGGCAGGATCCCTGATGACCGACGTATGCTCGCTCCAAAGCTGGGTCAGGTCGCCGAATATCTGGATGGCCAGTTCCTAAGTGGTGAAGAGAAGTCGGATCGACTTCTGGACAACTTCCTTATTGGCGGACTCGTCCTCGACTGGGGACCGTTCTACTTTGCCAGCCGGAATAACACAGGCGTTATCGTCAGGGGTGATCGCCCAGACGTTCAGCTGGCGGCTATCCAAACAGAAACTACCCGAGCCCTGATTCTGACCAAAGGCGTCCGACCTGTCGAATATGTGATTTACGAGGCGGCACAGCGGGAGATTCCAATCGTCGTGGTTCCAGGGAATACGCATGACGTTGCGGAGCAGCTCGAAAACCTTCAACCTGAAGTCGATTTCGACCACTCTGACAAGCTCGCAAGAATGATTGAGTTGGTCACAGAACACGTCGATACGGAGGCGCTAGAGGAACAGCTGGCCCTGCCGGCAACTCGATAAGAAACTGTCGCCAACGCGCCGGTTCAAGTTGGCCGATCTGCGAGATAGTTAAGTGATAGAAGGTTTTCGTTTCTACACTCGACGCCGATTCGCCGCCACAACTTAGCCTGCCACATCATCGATTAATTGAGTCTTCTAGACACTATCGCCCCAAAAAGGGGACCAAAACACAACCGCTACAACAAGGTCTTTTTCGCGAAGTCGATCTTTTACGTGTCGGTAGCGTTTTACGGCGTGTTTGTTTTGATCGCGAACATTTTTTGGGACGAGCCAACG
>DBTA01000038.1:15483-37896 GCA_002306815.1 Dehalococcoidia bacterium UBA1328
TTGATCGAGGTGATCCCCGCCACTCGGACTACCGCTGAGATTGAGTTACCGCTCAAAGATTACCTTTCCGCTACGAATGTCCGTGGTCTCAACGGATTTCCACCCGTAGTTAATTGCGGAGATTTATTCAATGATCTCGAATTCGACTACGAGTACCTGAATCGAGGATCATGGCGAGCGAACGCCTACTATGAGCTCGTTCGTTACCACTGGCGAATCGATGATCTATCGCTCGAAGTTACCAGAGATCCGTGGGTCAAAACCACGAGATCGACGGTGAAGTGTTAGTCGGTCCGCATACCGTTTCGAGCCGCGTTATTAAAACCTAAGAATCGGGCAAACGTTCGATTTTCGTGCCAGTCAATCTGTGACATTTCATGGCGAACGCTAACATTGTGGGATGCCTTCGATTTCTCCCACAGAAAACCTCTTTTCAGGTCTTTCCGACCGCCAGCGCGAAGCTGTAATGCACCGAGATGGTCCACTTCTGATTATCGCTGGTCCTGGTTCTGGAAAAACCCGGGTTATGGCGCATCGTGTCGCTTACTTGATCGGTGAACTTGGCTTCGCACCGTGGAAAATTCTGGCGGTCACGTTCACGAACAAAGCGGCTCGTGAATTACGCGAGCGGTGCGAGCGACTCGTACGTACTGGGGCGAACGAACTGCAGGTACGTACTTTCCACGGTTTCTGCTCAAGAGTTCTTCGGGTCGAAGGTGAACTTGTCGGACTCAAACCGGAATTCACCATCTACGATGCGGATGACCAAACTCGGATAGCCAGACGGGTTCTAGATGATCTAGATATCGACCCAAAACAGTTCCCACCCAGGGCTTTAATGAGCATGATTTCCGACGCGAAAAACGCGCTGCGAAGTCCGGCGCAACTTGCGCGCAGAACCGAAACGTACCGAGACGAAATTGTGGCTCGTGTGTACGAATCGTATGAAGGCGCTCTCCAACGGGCGAACGCCGTAGATTTCGACGATCTTCTTCTGAAGACCTTCATGCTTCTTGAAGGGCATACGGAGATCCTCGAAAAATACCAGGAACGATTCGAACATCTACTTGTCGACGAATTTCAGGACACCAACGCGCTTCAATTCCAGGTAGCGAAGTTGTTGGCAGCAAAGAGCCGCAACATTTGCGTGGTGGGCGATCCTGACCAGTCGATCTATTCATGGCGTCACGCTGATCCTTCGAATCTGACCGACTTCCAGAGCACGTTCCAGAACGCCACAATCGTCACGCTCGATCAGAGTTACCGTTCGACCCAGATCATTCTCGAAGCTGCGGATTCGGTGATCGGTAACAACGATGGCCGGATGGAGAAAACTCTCTGGACGGAGAACAGTCGCGGCAAACGCATCACCGTTGCCGAAGCGTACAACGAAGACGAAGAAGCGCGTCTGGTTCTAGAGACGGCAAACGAACTTCGACAACAGGAAGGAATCAGTCGCGACGAAATCGCCATCATGTATCGAGTGAACGCCCAGTCGCGTGCATTTGAAGTGGCATGTAACCGTGAAGGCATTCCTTATCGACTGGTTGGTGGGGTCAAGTTCTACGACCGAAAAGAAGTAAAGGACATCTTGTCCTTCCTTCGTCTCACATCAAACCCTGCGGATGACGCCGCCCTCGAAAGAATTATCAACGTTCCCGCGAGAGGTCTTTCTGCTCGTACCGTAGCGGAGTTGCGACGAGTCGCTTTGGCAAACAATGTTTCGCTACTTGACGTGATACTGGACGTCACGCGGGTTCAGTCTGATGATGAAGATCCGCCTGCCTACTATGTCGATTTGGGCACGCGCGCTCTCAAAGCCATTGCTGCGTTCGGTGATTTAATAACCAGGTTTATCGAACAGTCCCTTGCGCTCGACACCAACGAGTTGATCGACCTGATAGTCGAACGGTCGGGTTACGGAGCAATGCTGCGCGAGGACAGGGAGCGCGGCGAGGAGCGGATGGAAAACCTCCAGGAGCTCAAGGCGTCTGCTGAGCAATTTGCAGGATCAGAAGAACGAGGACAACTCACAGAATTTCTCGAGAACGTAGCTCTTGTTTCTGATGTTGACGGACTTCAAGGCGGAGATGACTCGGAAGCCGATGACGAAGGAATCACTCTCATTACTCTGCATCAGGCCAAGGGGCTCGAATACGACGCGGTGTTCCTAGTCGGGCTGGAAGAGGGTCTCTTGCCACACTCCCGAAGCGTGGATGACCCGGCACAGCTCGAAGAAGAACGTCGACTGTTATACGTCGGAATGACCCGAGCTCGGAAACGACTTTTCATGTTCCGGGCATTCCAGCGTCGCTTCCGTGGTCAGTCGGGGTCGCAAATGGCGAGTCGGTTCTTGCTGGAAATCCCGGATTCGCTCGTCGCTACTCGTGATATTCGTGGGAATGCCAGAGTAGCCGATCGCATTCCTGATGCTATGTGGACCAAGCGTGCCGCCTCCACTCCCGCACCTCGTCCAGCTGCACGCGAGGTGGATACTGAGTTCAAGGCAGGTGAGAAAGTCCGCCACAAGGCGTTTGGTGAGGGTGTGGTTGTCAGTTCTTCCGGCAACGGTGGAGATACGCAGGTTACGGTCGCGTTCTCCGGGCATGGCGTGAAACGACTAATGCTTTCGTTTGCACCGCTTGAGAAAATTGCCGACGAGGAATCAGACAAACAGTTCAATCCTGATGAAGACGAAATTGAAGTTCAGGACCCTGATCTATTTGCGCCTTAGTCCGTTGCGTTGAACATACTCAGGTTCCAATTTCCGCTAGACCTTCACGAACCTCTTAAGCCGGTTTGGTCCTTGGTAACGCCAAACAGCACCCCAGAACAGCCCGCTCACAAATACAATCGATTGCCATGAATTTTCCGCGCTGGGACCGAATCTACTACTTCGTTTATTTCGCAATGCTGACCGCGCTGGCCAGCTTTGCCGCCCTGTTCGTTGTACCGCTTGTTGAGATCACAGATATCGAGACCGGTGAGGTGCTAACGAAAACGATCCCTGCTAACGAGCAATGGGACATCGTGTGGATTAGCCTGCTACCAGTAGCAATAACGGGAAGTGTCCTTTGGGCGGTTCCAAAGCGAGAAAAACCCGACCCGGCAGCCAAGATCAATATTTGGGTCTCGACGTTTCTAGTTTACGTCTTCGTCGTGATGATGATCTTCGTAAACGGGGTGCTTTTTATCCCAACGGCAATGTTTATGACAGCCGCGGCGGTAGGTTCGCAAGTGAGTCGACGTGAGCGAACAATCTTCGCTAAATCGCCTTCGGAGTCGAAATCGGGTAGAGGTGGCGGTAAGCGACGTCATAACAAACGCTAAACTAACGCCGATTTCCAGTGCCTTCACTCCCGAGTAAGTCAGCGCCCAATCAGTGGAACAAATGACATCTTCATCGCTCTCAGGCGACACAGTAATTACAGAAGAACTCCGTTCATTCATCGGACTGGAGTCGAATCCGGTCACGTATGACATTGAGCGACACGCCGTCGAAAGATTCGCCTGCGCAATTGGCGACCCGAATCCGATATACACCGATCGTGAAGCCGCTGAACGAACTACCCACGGTAGCCCGGTAGCCCCACCAACCTTCTTCCGATCGTTGTTGCCGGGGAGCTATCCAAAACCGTATCCCGAGCCGTTCGCACACATTTTGGACGGTGGTAGCAAATATCGATTCAACGAAGACTTAAAAGTCGGCGATCAGATTACCGTGGTCCGTAAGATCATCGACCTGTTCGAAAAACACGGTCGGATGGGCACGATGTTGTTCAAGATTGCCGAGATTAGCTACACCAACCAGCAAGGTCGACTCGTAGCTACTCAAACGACGACTACAATCACCTATGGCGAGGGCGAAAAGGACGACGGCGTTGGCGATCACTAATTACGAATCGCCGATGTTTGAAGACGTTTCTATCGGCGACAAACTTCCGGAACTGGTGAAGCACCCCGATACGCGTCAACTGGTGATGTACGCTGGTGCTTCTCAGGATTTCGTGGCGATCCACTACGATTTGAATGTTGCAAAAGAAGCCGGGCATCCAAACGTAATCATTCATGGTGCATTGAAAAGTGCTTGGCTAGGTGAATTGGTCACCGCTTGGATGGGACACCAGGGCAGGTTACTGGAACTCGATGTTTCGTATCGAGCCATAGATTTCCCTGGATCGCCTGCTACCTGCGCCGGAACAGTAAGCGACACTCGCATTGAAGACGAAGTTGGTCTTGTTGAGATAGAGATTGGTCTTCGCAACTCTGAAGGCGAAATCACTACTCCCGGCAGGGCTCTGGTTTCACTACCTCTCCGGCATGCCAGCCGGTAAAAATCAGTAAACGACGACAGGAACGAGATTCATGAGCGGAGTGCTTGAAGGAAAAGTTGCAGTAGTGACCGGGTCGGGTCGAGGAATAGGTCGAGGGATCGCCCTCGAACTCGCAGCGAACGGTGCGAAAGTAGTCGTGAACGATGCGGGATTATCCCTGTCAGGCGAATCTGAAGGACTGAGTCCTGCTGACGAGGTGGTTGCGACCATCAAGTCAACGGGCGGCGAAGCCGTTGCGGTTACGGAGTCAGTTGCGAGCTTTGCAGGTGGAGAGCGAATCGTTCATGCAGCGTTGGACTCATATGGCCAACTCGATATTGTCGTGAGCGCTGCCGGTATTCTGCGCGATCGCATGATTTACAACATGACCGAAGAAGAGTGGGATGCCGTTTACGACGTTCATCTAAAGGGCACGTTTAACGTGGTCCGTCACGCCGCTCCTCTATTCAGGAAGCAACGAGGTGGACGAATCATTACGTTCACTTCTGAATCCGGATTGGTTGGCTTCCCAGGGCAAGCGAACTACGGTGCCGCCAAGTCAGGAATTCACGGCTTTACCAAGGTGGTAGCGAAAGATCTCGGAAAGTATGGCGTAACCGCCAACTCGATTGCGCCACGTGCAGAAACGCGCATGGTTGAGTCGATCCCCGAAGCGACAAGAGAAAAGCTTGCCGCCAACGGTCTATTCCCGGGTAAGGACGAAGCGTCGTGGGAGCCGGAAGATGTCGCTCCTTTTGTCGCGTATTTAGCTTCGGATCACTCCGGTCCCGTAAACGGTCAGACTTTCCTCGTTTATGGCGGAAACATCGTGCACATGACTTTGCCACGACGTGTCAAAACGATTTACAACTCGACACCACCGGCTACGTGGGAGCCCGAGCAACTCGACGCCCAGGTGGGACCTAACCTGCTCGGACATCCTGCTGTCCAGGTTCCAAATGCAAGCAAGCGACTTGAAGGCAAGGTTGCAGTAGTGACCGGTGCCGGACGTGGAATAGGTCGAGGCATTGCAAAACAACTTGCCGCACAGGGGGCGGCAGTGGTCGTAGCTGACGTTGGTGCCGCACTTGATGGGGAAGGTGAGGACACCACACCTGCTGCCAAAGTAGTCGAAGAGATATCAGAGCTTGGTGGGCGCGCTGTCGCTTCGTACCATTCGGTCGCAACGATGGAAGGTGGCGAGAACATTGTTAAGACAGCGATGGAGGAGTTTGGTCGGCTCGACATCGTTGTAACTGCTGCTGGGATTCTGAGGGATCGAATGTTGTTCAACATGACCGAGCAGGAGTGGGACGACGTAATGGGTGTTCACTTGAAGGGAACATTCTCGGTTGTACAGCCCGCCTCCAAGATTTTCAAAGAACAGGGCAGTGGTCGGATTATTACTTTCAGCTCAGTTTCCGGTCTGTACGGCTACGGCGGTCAAGCGAACTACGGCGCGGCGAAGGATGCAATTGCTGGATTCACTCGGGTTGTTGCGAAAGATCTTGCCCGACACGGCGTGACCGCGAACGCTATTTCGCCGGGTGCACAGACTCGAATGACTGACTCGATTCCCGATTCGACGCGAGATATGCGCAAAGGTGAGTTCTTACCGCCACCCGAAGGTACGTTGACGAACGAGCCGGAGCAGGTGGCGCCAATGATCGCTTGGTTGGCTTCGGATCAGGCTAGCGAAGTGACGGGAAGAATTTTCCATACCGTTGGAAATCGGGTGAGTTTGATGAATTCGCCTGAACAGGGACGATCAATTCACAAGACAGGTCGCTGGACAATGGAAGAGATTGCCGGAGTGTTCTCCGAGACGATCGGTATGGACCTAGTAAATCCGGCACCACCTCAGGATTAGCTTTCACGCTGTTTTCGCTGCGTTACCGCTCTGCGGAAGTGGCAGATCGCCTTAGTGCCATCCTGAAGTTCTCGAAGGACGGCAGGTGGCGGTGGTGGTGTGGATTGGCGCTTATTCGACGACTTGAGCGTCCCTACCCTAGATCCCTCGTTTCATCGGGATATCGTGTTTGGTAGGTGGGCGGGTAAGGTAAACGGACAGCGCCCGTCCAGAGTTAGATCCGGTAGGCGGAGCGGGCTGTGTTGCGGAAAAGTGCGGCTTTTTCGTCGGGTGAATAGTTTTGCGCCACCCGCTTGAAAGTGTTCCACAGAATCGTGTACGAAGTCGATGCTTTGTCGACAGGGAAGTTGCTCTCGAACATACAGCGATCGACACCGAACTGTTCAATGCAGTGCTCATAGTAGGGAACCATCACCTCGGCTAATTCCGAGGATGACGTTGGAGTTTCTCGCTGGTGCCAGGCATGACCATCGAGCGGCATGCCGAATCCGCCGAGCTTCATGTAGACGTTATCGCAAGTGGCGAGGCTGGATATTCCGGACTTCCACTCCTGGAATGCCTGATCCTGTTTTCCTTCGTAAGGTCCAATGCCAATCGGGCCGGCAATGTGGTCCATGATGATCGAGGTATCTGGGAACGTGTTCGCTAGATCGACGAGTTCGTCCAGTTGGGTGTGATAGAGCCATGCATCGAAGCTTAGATTTAGCTTGCCGACAACTGCGTATCCTTCCCGGAATTTATCTTGTCCTAGAAGTCCTTCCGGTGGGTTTTTGTATCCGACAATGTCAGGACTCGGGTGCCAGCACGACGAGTTACGGATTCCACGGAATCGGTTGGGACTGGCAGCAATATGAGCTTCAAGGACTTCTTCAACGGCTGATCCGAGAGAAAGATCGGCGTATCCGACTATACCGGCGGCGACTTTAGTTTCGCCGTATTCACCGCTAGCACTTTGCGCTGCGAGACCATTCACGAACTCCGTTTCGCCAACCGGGCTCATGCTCTCAGGACCGTCTTTGCGGTACATCGCACTGCATTCGATGAAGACGGTTTCGGTAATGTTGTGACCGCTGCTTGTATCTTCAAGCAATTCTTCAAGGAAGTAGCGGTTTCCGGGTCGATCCCAGAAATGATGGTGCGGATCACATATTGGCAGATCGGGCTCGATCGCTTCTTCGGTTGTTCGGGCAAGCCAATCATGGTGTGGGGTCGTCATGACGCATTTTCTCGTTCTCTGTTCGAAATATTGTTTTGTGTGTTGTGAGCGTTTCGACCCACCGCCTGCCTCCCCTCCTGAGAGGGAGCGACGATCGCTGCGCTCCCACCTCAACCCTCTCGCACTGAGAGAGGGTTGAGGAGGCGAAATTTCCCTGCGATTACGAGCTTTATTTCACCATTTGGTCGAAGATTGGGGCGAGTTCGGCACGGACGTCAGCCCGTTTTTCGTTGTCAGTTGAAGCCTCGAACGGTGATTGTTCTTCAGGATCAGCGTTGATGTCGAACAGTCGACCGTCGTCGTAGAGTTTGTACTGGTGCGTACGAATGTAACGAGCGAATCGATATACGCGACCACTCATAGGCTCGAAGTGAAAATACATCCATTCGCGTGAATCGCCATCTTCGCCCTTCAGTTGAGGCAGGAACGTTTGACCGTCCATGACGTAATCGTCAGGAGGCGTAATTCCGGCGGCATCAAGAATCGTTGGAAGGAAATCCGAAGAATCGACGAGGTCATTTTCAACATGACCTGCCGGAATAGTCCCTGGCCAACTGGCAATCAATGGGACGTGGGTGCCACGGTCGACGGTCAGTCCTTTTCCACCGCACACCTCGGTGTGGGCATGCATTACCGAGCAAACTTCGATTGGCGAGCCGTTGTCACCCACGTATATCACCAGCGTATCTTCGGCGATACCTAGTTCTTCAAGTTTATCGTTTACGCGTCCGATGACCTTGTCGTGGTATTCGACCATGTCCTTGTAGTAACGAGGATCATCGTCCCAGCCCTCAAGTTCATCCCACGTACGACCGCCTAAGGTCAGGTTTGATGGCGGCACGAAATCGTCGTATTCGGGACTGTCGGGCGTTGGCTCCAGCGGCCGGTGGGTCAGAGCCATAGGGAAGTAAACAAAGAACGGATCATCTTGATTTCGCTCCATGAATTCCATGATGTAGTCGGCAAAGATATCTTCACCGTACTTGCCTTCTGTGTTGTCGAGGAATGCGCCGTTTTCGTAAATGATAGGATCCTTGTAGCGTGAACCTTTTTCCTCGGTTTGGTGAGGATGCCAGACGCAGAACTCGTCGAACCCGGCGTCTTCGATTTTCTGCCCCAGATTGCGCTTTTCCGGCATTTCATTGGGCGGGTTGTAAGAATAGAGTTGCCATTTTCCCGCGATACATGTCTTGTAACCGGCGTCGGAGAAGAGATGTCCGAAGGTAACTTCGTTGGGATCCATGAGACCGAATCCAATGTAATTACGGAAATTGTACTTCCCAGTCATTAGCTGGATGCGAGTAGGAGTACAAAGCGGCTGGACGTGAGCGTTTTCAAAGCGTGCTCCGTTTGCTGCCATGCCGTCGAGGACAGGAGTGGCGTACGACGTTCCGCCATTGACTCCGATGGCTTCGTATCCGAGGTCATCGGACATTATGAGGACGATATTTGGTCGGCGGTCTGATGTCATTTTAATTGCTTTCTTTTGGTCTGTTGGTTCGAGAAGTTTGCGGTCGTCTATCGTCTTTCGAGAGCCTCAGGATCACACTTGGCGGAGCGCCACCTCCATGAGCGGATTACGCCAATGGGCTGGCTGGCTATCTCAGGTAGTTGAGCGCGTTCAGGATTAGCCTCTGAAACTGTGGGTGTTGTTGTGAAGAGTCGGCGTGGCCTAGGGCGATGTTGACGACCTTGCCTGCACCGTACTGATGAGTCCAGCCTAGTGGCTTATTGTCTCCTTCGAAAACGGCGTGCATGAACACGTCTATACTGGGCTGGAGGTCGAGTCCGCAGTAGCACTCGTCGTATGTCCAGAAGTCTGAGACTCCACTCGCTACAGGGTGGTCGGGTTGGTCGATATACACCTGGAACCACCCGAACGGAGGATGCCAGCTTTCGCCAAGAATCCAACCGCCGCCAGTGATCTTTTTGGTTTCCGGCCATTCCGGGCAAGAGGCGGCAGAAATGTGGATTGAAAGAAGTGAGCCACCGTTAGCTATGTAACACTTGAAGCCTTGCCTTTCGGCGCCATTGAGATCGTTTTCGGTAGCTTCCTGACGGAGGGTGTTCAGTACGATCGCATCAAAGGCAGATAAATCGCCTGCCAGTTCTTCCGCGGATTTCGACAGCGTGATCGAATGTCCAGCGTCCTCAAGGAATCCCTGCAAAACCGGTGTTGATTCTTCGTAAGGGTGTTTTCCACCGGTGATGAGAAGTAGATTCATTGAGTTTTATCCAGTTGGGAATGTTTGATTGATGCGAGAGTTTATGGGTCCTGTACAAGATCTGTGTCGGATTGAGCCGCGTTAGTGGAGTTGGATATAGGCGATTTTGAGGAGTCCGATGCCATCACTTCTACAATATCGGCGTTTTCAGCTTTCCATTCCTGGCGCCAAACCTCCATCAACAGGAATTCGTAACCGTCACGCTTCACCGCGCGCACGCCACTTATTCCGGCTTTTGCGAATGATTTCTGGGCGCGGTAGTTGTGTGACAGAGTGTGAAGATAAACGCGTTCTATTTCAGTCGCCGTGAAAATGTGTGCAAGGACCGTTTTGACCACGTCTGTACCGTAGCCTTTGCCCCAGTAGTCCCGGTCACCAATCATGATTCCGAGTTCGCACTGAGACTTGTCCGTGTTTATGTCGTAATACATGCAGTTCCCGATGTGGCGACCATCGTGCGTGTCGATCGCCATACGGACTGACCAGGGAGACGGGTAGTTCACATCGTCACGGTGGTAGCGCAAGTACTCGTTAAATGACAGTGACACCGGGCGAGTGGCGTCGAGCTCGGCGAGTTCCGGGTCGATACGCCACGAATAGTCGGCTTCTGCATCGTACATTTCCTTTGAACGCAGCACCGCCAACTCGCCAACGAGGTGAAGATTAGTCGTAGTTTCTTGCTCTACCTTCATAAAAGGCCACAGCTTTTTCCAGGACTCGCGCTTCATTCCGATGAGTCAGCCTTTGAGATGCTTCATGAATGTCGAGCCACTCGACATCATCGTATTCGTGGTCATGATCGGATGTGTCACCACCGATGTATTCCATAAGGTACCAGTGGACTGTTTTGTCAATGCGAACGGTTTCATTATCGTCGTAGGGCAGATCGCCTAGAGTTTCGCCAGCAGTTCGGAAAAACGAGTAATAAGTATCGTCGATAGCGGGTCCGGTTACTACACGGAGACCCGTCTCTTCCGCCACTTCGCGCGCCGCTGTTTCGTCAACTGACTCACCTTCTTGGGGAGTGCCTTTTGGTAGTGCCCAGAGTGATTCGGCACGGCGGTGGCATAGGGCGACGTTGAGTTTCCCCGCATCGTTGGGGTCCTCGCGGAGCACAACTCCACCCGCAGACCAACGGTCGATTGAGTGATCATGGGTGGATTGTTGCGTCATAAAGAAATATTGATCGCTAGCTTGTAAAAAGGGGCTGTTCGATCTTGAAAATCGGTAGCAATGTGTAGTGCGTGTGAGAGCGGATTCTAAGTTTGGTAGCGGTTCTGGTCAAACGCCGGAGCACTATCTTTAGGCAAATAGGCGGGTAAGTACCAAATTAAATTAAGAAATAAATTGACACTGAACTGATCGAATTCGATAATTATCGATTGGGTAAATCCACTAAGATGCCGCCACGAATAACACAAATACATCAAATCGAGAATATCTGCCGCCGTTCTTCGAGAATGACTGCTGAGAGCGTGGCATCCCTAATTTCAGTACGTTCACTAGAAAAGACAGATCGAAAATAGCCGCATAACCGACGATTGATGGGTGCGGTTTTTTTGCGCCTAAATTCGGTACGTTCTGAGCGTAAAAAACAATATATTCGCCGGGCTAAATAGCTCGGGAGAAGGTAGTAGACATTGGACAAGCACGACTTTGTCATCCGATTCGCCGGTGAAGGCGGACAGGGACTGGTCACTTCCGCAGATGCTCTGGCTAGAGCAGCAGCCCAGGCTGGTTACTTCGTTCAGACCCACTCGACATTCCCGTCGCAGATCATGGGCGGGCCGGCATCTTCACAGGTAAGAATTTCAACGACGCCGGTGCTCAGCGCAGGTGACGGTGTAGATGTGCTGGTGGCTCTGAACCAGTACGCATATGACAACCACCATCAGGACCTAAACCCGGGTGGTGTCACTGTTTACAATGCCGAGGAATATGAACTGCCGGAGGGCGGTGCATACTTCGGGATTAAGGCTGACGAACTTGCCAAGTCGACCGGTAACGCACGTGCTGCCAACATGGTGACTATTGGTGCGGTCGCACACCTGATAGATTTCGCCCTCGAAGAGATCGATAGCTTTATCACCCAGCGGTTCACACGCGGGCGAGAGGGTGACGAAGAAATCATCGAGGCAAACATCAAAGCTGTCCGGCTCGGTGTTGACGTTGCAAAGTCAAGTGGTTTCATCGTTGGACAGCTTCAAGCGTCAAATTCTCCCGACTACAAGCAGATTGTTATTACCGGTAACGCTGCGCTTTCGATGGGTGCTACAGCAGCCGGTCTCGATTTCTACGCTGGCTACCCGATCTCACCTGCAACAACGATTCTCGTGTGGATGGAGAACAATCTCTGGGGTGAAGGTCGTTTCGTTCACCAGGTTGCATCTGAAATCGAAGCCATCAATGCCATCATTGGTGCTGGATATGCCGGTAAAAAAGCAATGACCGCAACTGCTGGCCCTGGATTCTCGCTTATGAGCGAAGGTCTAGGGCTGGCATGGATGGCGGAAATTCCGCTGGTTGTAACCAACGTTCAGCGTGGTGGACCAGCGACCGGACTCCCGACCAAGTCTGAGCAATCTGATCTTTACACATCAATGCACCCGGCGCACGGCGACATCAAGATGCCGCTACTCGCCCCGGGAACCATTGAAGAATGCTTCTATGCAGGTGCTCTAGCTACTAACTGGGCAGAGACCTATCAGGGACCTGTGATTCTTGTTACAGAGTTCGGACTTGCCGAACGAGGCGAGAACATCCGACGACCGGATCTTTCCGAAATTAGTGACATGAACCGGACTATTTATGGAGACAGCGACACCGGCAAGCGCTACGACTCATGGGATGGATCTACACCACTCCCGGGTATGCCAATCCCTGGCGGACCCGGAGCTTACGTGGCGAACGGTTCTGAGCACGACGAGATTGGTGACACGACTCACCTGCCTCGACACCACATCCGCCTGACTGAGCGTCGTTTCAAGAAGATCGATCTTCTTGCTGGCGCTCACTTTGAAATTGAGAACGTTGACGCCGACCACATCATCATGCCTTGGGGTAGTTCGAAGGGACCCGCACGTGAGGCTTACGAGCGGCTCCGTGAGCAGCGTGAAAACGTCGGTTGGCTCTATTCCGTGGCGTTGAATCCGTTGCCGGAAGAGGTAAAAGACGTACTAAAGACAGGAAAGAAGATAATTGTTCCTGAGCTGAACTACCTCGGCCAGTGGTCGTCACTGCTTCGCATGGACGGTTACGACGCTGAGTCGATCACTCAGTACACAGGCCTGCCGTTCAGGCCTGCAGATCTTGTGGACAGTATTAGAGAGCTGATTGGGGCTGGAGTAACGGCATGAGCAAGCGCAACCCAGAATACGATTTCGCGTGGTGCCCAGGCTGTGGTGATTTCGGCGTGCGGCGAGCACTCCAGGTCGCACTAGAGGGATACTCGACAGAACACGAAGAGCCGCAGGCGAACAACGTTGTTGTTGCTGGTATCGGCTGTTCGGGAAATATGGTTCACCTCGTTGAGGGTGAGCAGCCTTTCGGAATTCATGGAATTCACGGTCGATCACTTCCAATCGCATTCGGTGTGAAACAGGGTAACCCTGACCTCAACACCGTTGTGGTTGCTGGTGACGGTGACTTTCTTTCGATTGGTGGTGAGCACATTGGTCCGGCCGCGAACCGAAACGTGAACATCACGGCTGTTGTGATGGACAATGGCGTTTACGGTCTGACTAAGGGACAGTCTTCTCCGACGAGTGAGTTTGGTGCAATTACGACTTCTACTCCTCTCGGAAAGATCGAGAACCCAGTTTCACCCCTGAAGCTTTACATGTCGGTTGGTGTGACCTACATTGCTTCCTACTACTCGAGCAAGCCGCGAGTGTTGGCGAAGGTGATTCAGGATGCGATGAACCACGATGGTTTCAGCATTGTTCATGTTCAGTCGCCATGCACGACTTACAACGACACTTACGACATCCTCAAGGGCAAGCCACGTGAAGGTATACAGGGTCTTGCCTACGACATTCCGGAAGACCACGATCCTTCGAGCGCTCAGGCTGCAGAAGACCTGATTAGCCGGCCGGGAATCCCCTTAGGAGTAATCTTCAAGAAAGAAGGAAGGACTCTCCAGGACAACTACGAAAAGTTGCGAGAGCGTGCTCCAAATCGGACGAACGACGAGCTGCTTGATTCATACTTGCTCTAACCGAGTTGATCCTGACGGAATGTCGATTCAGAATCTTCGGTGTGGTCATCGCTACGGAAGTATTCCCTATGACGCTTGTGGAAGTAGACGCTGTGAAACATGATCGCAATGCCGATACCGGAGAGTCCGTAAACCACATTCGTATCTACTCCTGAGTTTGGCTGGAACGATACGCTGATAAAAGCGATGTAACCGAGAATTCCTCCCCAGAGGCTTGGGTGCGCGAGTTTTCTGTTCATGCTGACAGACAACGCAGTCCCGATCAGGAGCGAAGCTAATACCACCACCGGAACGATTCCCATGGAAGCACCCATGAGTGTCACGACGCCATCGCCACCTTTAAACTTCGTGAACGGAGAGTTCCAGTGACCTGCTACGGCAGCTGTGGCAGGAATGAGCAGTTCAGGTCCCATGAGTCCGAGGTGGCGCGCCATGAGGATTGCGGTAAGCCCTTTTGCCCAGTCGATTAGGGTGACAATCACGCCGTGCTTACGTGAGACTTCTCGCCATACATTTGTTGCACCAGCCTGGCGTGACCCGACCTTAAATACGTTGACTCCGTTCAAACGACCAACGGTATACGCAACAGGAACGGCACCGAATCCGAATGCGATCGCTGCAGCCAAAAGGTATGTGAAGAGGGTTACTTCCGTGTTCATATCCTTGTTGGCATTGTACCAGCGAAGAGTAATACAACCGTGAATGTGTTGTGAATCTGAAGTTGTTCAGTTGTTGAGAGCTTTGATGTCACCAAACTCGCTGGGATGGGTTCACAATAACGCCCCATGTCGGCAGAGCAGCAGAGTACATCAAAAAATGGCGAATCGATCACTAGAGAAAGTCCGGACCAGGTTGGCTTTTTCGAGTCGCTTCGCCACTCATCTCTTCAAAAATTTCTCACTGCGACTCTTTTCTGGGGCACCGGTCACCAGCTTATTAATGTCGCTCAAGGGTATTTACTCTTTGAACTGACCGGTTCGACGCTGTGGCTTGCGGTATTAGGGGCGTCAGTTGGTATACCAAACATCATCGTCGGAGTTGTTGGCGGTGTACTCGCCGATAGGATTCCGCGTACCCGACTCCTCAAATTCGGTGCATTGATCGCCGGACTGTCGATGTTGATGATTTCGGTACTTTATTCGACTGGCCTCATTGAACCGTGGCATATCGTCTTCGCAGGGATGTTCCAGGGTGCCGGGTTGGCGATCGATTGGATATCTCGACTTTCGCTGCTTCCTGATGTAGTTCCGAAGAAGATTCTTGTTCGGTCGATATCGCTTGATCAGTCCGTTTTTAACGGAGCCAGAGTTGCTGGTCCGATGATTGGTGGATTCATGCTGGGAGCGGTCGGCCCGGGGCCGACCTACGGGATAATCGCCGGATTGTTTGGTCTGGCGTTTCTTATTTACACGACGTTTCGCCCGGTGGTTCAGGCGGCTCGAGCGACATCCGCAGGTGTTGTTGCGGATCTAAAAGAAGCGGCCCGCGTGATTCGAGACCTACCGATTCTTCGGATAAATCTTATGTTCACATGGGTGAACGCTATGGCGCTTGGCGGACTTGTTTTTGTCCTCCCAGCCTTCGCCAAAGAAGTTTTCGAAACTAATGAGACGGGATTGGGATTCCTGTTTGCCGGAGTCGGAACCGGCGCCGTCGCTGGCGCAATGACGATGTCGTGGTCAGGTGGCGTTCGAAGGGCAGGACCAGCACTCCTAATTACCGACGTCTTGTTCGGAGCATTCATCATTTCTTGGGCGTACACAAACGACATGTCTCTAGCACTGACATTTGCATTTTTACTCGGATATTTCAACTCAGTTCACGTTGCGCTAGGGATCGCTGTAATTCAATTCAGCGTACCGACAGAGGTTCGTGGACGGGTGATCGGCGCATACGAAATCGCGTGGTCGGGATTTCCGATGGGCGGTTTAGCGAGTGGTTCGTTGGCAGCAGTGTTTGGGCTGAGGAATGCGCTAGTAATACTCGCCATTGGGTTGGTTGTGTTTACGGTCGCCGTAGCGGTTGTAAGTGAAAGATTCCGCCATAGCCGAATCGAATGATGCGGCATGCCTCAACCGAGCTAAGAACCGATAATTACTAGGCTTCTTTATCGAAGTAGTCTGGTTGATACGGAGGTGCGAGCGGATCGCCGTTGTTCATTGCGTCAAGCTCAGCCTGCTCGGCTTCCGTTAGATACTTGGAAGGGCATCGAACCGTAAGGTTTTCAGCGTTGAACGACCCATCGACGAGTTTTTGCCCCTGGAGAATGATCTCTGAGTGTTCGTTGAAAAATACTTGACCAATCTCGCCCTTGTAAGTGATATGTAGCTCATCAGTCCCATATTCGTCTTTGATCGCGAAATGAGCGGTTATGCCGTCAGGATCTCGAACGTAAGAGTCTTGGACGAGCTTGCCAGAGACACCTACCTGTCGATCAGCTTCTGTCGGTGCCTGGTCCGTCACCTGTTCTACTGACAAGTAGTCGACAGTAGCCCCTTCAAATGCGGTGAACGCAAAATAGGCAAGAGCCGCAGCAACCAACACGAATGCAAACGCAAGCTTGGCCCGTGGTCCCATAAGTGTTGATGTTCGACCTGAACGTATGACGACTTCAGGTTGCGCTTGTTGGTTTTCGTTCTGTCCGATGTGATCGTTGGTCATGGCTTTCGGCGTGCTAGTCGAACATGCCTTTTAGTCGAGCTATTTCATATTGAAGGACTCGTTGCTTGCGTCCCATGTAGAGGGTGTAAGCAAAGAACAGCGCCCATGTGATTACGAACACAGCAAACAGGTACCCGAGATTTGTTTCCAGTTTCCCTTCTTCACGTTCTACGACAGAATGGGCGATTCCGTTTGCATGTGAAACGGTGATTGGAGCGAAACGCTCCCTGTGATCACGCAATCGCCTGGCTGCTTCGACAGGGTCGTCGCTGTGTGATGAAACCCAGCGGTCACCAGCCTGATTTTCTAGACCGAACTGAGTGTTCGTTGAAAACTTGAACGTAGTGACTTGACCGCTTGAGTCGGAAACAGCGAGACGAGTCAGATTACCGTTGTCGTCCGTGTCGACGCCGACAACTACACCGCTGAGAACTTCTTCGTCTTTTGCCTGAGCGGCTGACTGGTTTGAAAAAATAACGAGCGCTGCCAAAGCGAACATTGTTGCGAGAGCAGTTCGACCGACCAAGGGGCTGATTCTAGATTGCATAAAGATTGTTGTCACGCCTGACTCGCTTCCACTGCGTTACTAGCGCGTTTTAGTTCGACGATATCGTCTTCAGATTTTCGAATCTTGTACCGAGTTTGAAGCATGTAAATAAACAGGAAAGTGAACGCCAGTGTTGACATCAACAAAACTGCTCCGAGGTCGCTACCAAGTGCGGAATCTGCGTCAGCGGCAGGACCTGTGACGAGCGGCGGGTGAGCTTGCGACCAAAGGTTAGCTGCGAAGTAGATGATCGGTGAATCGATGGCTCCGATCACACCAATGATGGCCGCAAGTCGTTGACGTTGTGCCCCCGGTGGAAAATATGCCCGGAACATGAGATATGCGACGTAGATGAAGAACAGAATAAGCGCCGTTGTTAGCTTGGCTTCACCTGTCCACCACACTGCCCAGACCGGTCGAGCCCAGATCATCCCTGAGAGAAGCATCATTGCCCCGAATACGACTCCCACCTCAGCGGAAGCCACGGCGAGCCTATCCCACTTCTCATCTTTTTTCCAGAGATAAAGGAATGAGCTTCCGCTTACAACGAAAATTCCCATCATTGATCCCCAGGCAACCGGGACGTGGAAGTAAAGGATTCGCTGAACGGCTCCCTGGTTCGTTTCTGTTGGGACCCACATGAAAATCAAGTAAAGCGCGACGCCCATTAGGGCTGCACTGACAATTAGTAGCGGGTCGAGGAATCCGAGAACTTTGTTCATCAAGTGGGGAGTGTTGTCTTTCGTGACATCAGAATCTTCGAGAATTTTATCACGAACATAGCCGATTTCTTAGGATCGAGATGTGGTGAGTTGGTGAGGAAAAGGTGATCCGATTAATCTTCAAGGATGTGCTGGAAGATGAACGCTGAAACAACTAGGAACGCAACATCGAAAGCTACCGCCAGCTGCAGCCATTGCGCCATGTCGCCCCAGCTTCGACCGTGGACGAGGTGACCGGTTGACTCCACCGCTGCCATAAGTAGCGGCGTGACCACTGGAAGGAACAACAGCGGAAGCATCACTTCTCTTGCACGAACTCTGACCGACATTGCAGCGAACAGCGTTCCGACCGCACTAAGGCCGAGTGTCGCCAGCAGGCATATAACGAGCATCTCCCAGCGAAAAACTATCAGGTTGAATAGTACGGCGAATGCCGGAATCACAATTAGTTGAGCGACCCAAATGAACAGGAAGTTGCCCAGTGCTTTTCCGAGGTAGATCAGGTCCCGACTTATCGGAGCAAGCATTAGAGCTTCCAGCGTGTTTCCTTCGACTTCGAGAGCGAACGCACGATTTAGACCTGTAACTCCAGCGAACGCGATTCCAGCCCAGAGAACACCGGGACCGACAAGCTTCGCGTTCGCCTGGTTGAGATCAACTGCGAAGGTAAAGATGGACAATACGAGTAAGGCAAATCCCGCGACCGCCACCACCACGTCCTTGTTGCGTATTTCGAGCAAAAGGTCTTTCCGACCTATTGCCCAAATGACTGCCAGAGAATCCTTCATTACTTGTCGTACACCGATGAATATGCGGCAAGGATGTCCGACTGTTCAGCCTTCGAACTCGTCGAAATCAGTCCCACATTGCCGTTTTTCAGAACGACGGCGCGATCGGCGATTTCGAGAGCGTGTTCGACGATATGGGTAGTCATAACGACCGTTCGACCCTGTGAGCGGTAGTCATCAATGATTTGATCCAACCGACCAACGGAGCCGGTGTCGAGCCCGGATTCAGGTTCATCCAGCAAAAGTAGAAGCGGCTCATGCATCATCGCCCTAGCAAGAGCGACTCGCTTTTGGAAGCCGTGCGAAAGCGTTCTTACTCGGTCATCGAGTCGGTCCTGGATCCCCACTTTTTGGGAATACTCTGAAATGAGATCGTCCACTTTTTCGAGACGATACAACTCGGCGAAGAACATCAGGTTTTCGCGCACGTTCATATCCGAGTAGAGCATTGGGGAGTGAAGCGCTGATCCGGTTATGGCACGAATTGCTGGACCCTGTGTCGATAGATCGAGTCCATGAACGGTCACACTACCCGAGTCGAACTGGGTGAGCATGGAAAGGATTCGAAGCAGGGTGGATTTACCTGCACCGTTCGAGCCCAAAAGGACGGTCACTTCACCGGGTGGGAGTTGGAGATCAATCCCACGTAGTACAGCCGTTTCTCCGTAGTTTTTAACGACGGATTCAGCTTTGATGGCAAGTTTGATTGCTTGACTCACCACTTGATCGCCCCGTTAGCTTTTGACGGCAAAGCGACGCTTGAACGCATCTGGCTGCATTGATACGCTTTCCGCTAACTGTGTCAGGGTTTCTTCGTCGTCGAGATCTGACTGTTCAATACGTGTCATGTAACGCCGCGCTACATCGTAGTAGAGGTTATCGGTGTCGACCATCCGGACAATAGTCTTGCCGGTCGAGGCGTCTCGCATGTCGTCGAATGCCACCGGCTGGAGACGATTTCCAACAGTGCAAATCATTGCGCCCTGAGCTGTGGCTTCGTTTTCTCCAGGATCTGAATTCAGGAATGTAACAGCACCGTGTCCGAGCGTTCGTGTGTAGTCGATATCGAACGGTATAGGGGCGGCAGAACGTAGCTCATAGCCTAGGGTCAGATCGACCACGCCCATCGACTCTCCCCGCTCATGGAACCTTCGCTCAACCTCGGCGCGTAGAATTCGAGCGAATGGAAGATCAGCAAGTCGAATATTGCCATATTCGTCCCGTGGAATCTCTACACCTGAGATGTTGCGGAGGTCTTTGACGTTTAGCTTGCTGGCAACCCCTTCAGCAATTATCGCAACACCGTCAGGTCGACCGAGCACTCGTCGCTTGAGAATGGCTCCTTCGAGTACGTCGCAAACTTCTGACAGGCTGACCGTTTCGCCCGGGAACTCTTCCGGTATCAACGTGACAGTCGATGCTGAAGCCTTACCGATTCCGAGGGCAAGATGTCCGGCGTGTCGACCCATCGCAACGATGAAGTACCAACGATTCGTCGTGCGGGAGTCTTCGTTAAGACTGAGAAGTATTTCTGAACCGACGTGTCGGGCAGTTTCGTAGCCGAAGGTCGGCATATCTCCTGGTAGGGGCAGATCGTTGTCGATAGTTTTTGGTACGTGGGCAACTCGAATCGCACCGTAGCCTGCTCTAGCTATTTCCGAGGCACCAAACGAAGTATCGTCACCGCCGATAGTGATTAGGTAGTTTAAATCGAGTTTCTGGAGTGTTGCGACACATGTTTGTAGATCTTCAGTGCGCTTCGTGGGGTTGGTGCGCGATGTGTGAAGAATTGATCCACCACGGGTATGGATGGTCGAAACACCTTCAGTTGTGAGCTTCACAGTTTGTGAAGTGTCGCCCTTCACGAGGTATTCGTAACCGTTCTTGATCCCGATCGCTTCATAACCAAGTCGTTCGGCTTCCATAACGGCCGCGGAAATCACACTGTTTATTCCGGGCGCAGGACCTCCACCTACGAGTATCCCGATGCGCCCATTACTTGCTGCCATTCGTCGCGCTCCCCGTGTTGCGATGAACTATGTCTGCGTATTGCCAGCTGGATATATCAAAAATGTACATCTCCAAGAATATGCGAACGTCGAACATAGCGGGGCATCACAAACCGACCGATTGGTGAATATTGAGATTTCAGCTTCGACGGGCGTCGATGTTAGGTAGTGAATTATTATTCGTGTTCAGCCATCGGTCTGGGCGAGGCTAATCTGAGATACGAAACGCAAATCTGAGCAGCCACAATCATGATCCTGAAATCACGTAAGCATGGCGATATACGATGGTCGAAGGACACGAATACGGTCGTTACTCATATTTGCCGGCCGGTAGCAAGTGTGCCATGTGCTTGATTCAGATGAGCGATAGTGGTGGCGCGCTTATGAAGGCACGTCGGAATCGCACTACTTCGCGCTAAAATCCGGATATGTGTAATTACTGAGACACCGTCCTTCCCGCCAGCCGCGCGGGAATTGGCATTGTTTTTCTCTTCGCAGATATTCGTGGTTCAATTAACTGAATTGCATGGCATAACTTCAGCAAGCTAGTGCTTGTGGGGATGACCGACGAGATTCGGGTGATACGAATGCTGTGGGTTGAAACGCCTGCCTTTGCGCAAGGTTTCTACGGGAAGCATCACCTGTTTTCCGGCTCGTTCGTTTCCGTCAGCGTCAGTAAACGTAACTGGTCCTTCTCGGTGTTGAATTACCGCAATGTCAGCATCGGCTCCAATCTTCAAGGTTCCGATGTGGTCGGGTAGCCCCACTGCCGCGGCAGGTTTCATTGTTCCCAGTGCCAGCGCATTGTCGATCGAGTACCCGAGATGGATGTACTTCGAAAGTGTAGTCAGTAGATCGAAAACCGGGCCACGAATGTTGTATCGATGAACGTCTGACGAAACGGTTCCTGGTCCTAAGCCTTGCTCAAGGCACGCCTCTGCAACAGGAAATGAGAACGACCCAGCGCCGTGACCTACATCGAAAATTACACCGTGTTTCAGGGCGTCCCAGGCCGCATCGACAACTTTGTTGTTGTTATCGAGGATTCCGTGGGGGCGACCGGTGAACGAATGTGTGACGATATCTCCTGGGCGAAGCTTTTCCATGAACTGCTCGAATTGGTTCACTGATCCGCCAACGTGAATCATTACTGGCTTTTGGAGCTCTTCGCCTGCCTCGATGGCTCGATCCAACGCCACCAGGTCATTTGGTCCAACAATGTTGTCGGTTAGTCGCACTTTGATACCCACGATACGGTCGGCATGCAGCTTTGCGGCTTGCACGGCTTTTTCCACCCTCGCCCAGCGGATGTCCTCAAGCTCCCCGATGTCGTTGTCGAGCTGACCCATTCCCGAAATGTGGAGAAACGCCAGAACACGAGTTGCTGCCTGATCCATGACATATCGATGGAACCCGGCGATAGTGTTTGCCCCAGAAGAGCCGGCATCAATAGCGGTTGTGACTCCCCGGTGAAGACATGATGGGTCTGCCTCCACAGCCAGGTGGGCGACCCCCCACCAGACGTGAACGTGGAGGTCGACGAGACCCGGTGTGACCAGTAATCCTTCAGCTTCGATCACGTCATGAGTGTCGTTGTCGGAAACATGGTCTTCGATCGCGGCTATCTTGCCTCCGGCGACTGCAATGTCCTTCTTTGCGTGGACACCCTGGGCGGGGTCGACAACGGTGCCGTTTTTGATGACGAGGTCGTAGGTCATGTGAGAGCGATTATTGGTAGCCGCGATGATTATCGCGGCATGACTGTTATTTGTCGCCGATGTTAGCCCTGTTCAGGTTGGTTTGGGCAACCATACTTCCGCTGTTTCGAAGCGATATCTACTATTCA
>DBTA01000039.1 GCA_002306815.1 Dehalococcoidia bacterium UBA1328
TTCCGGAAGATCGAGACCTTCCCTGAGCAGGTTGATTCCGACCACGACGTCGTAAACACCGAGTCTCAGGTCGCGCAGGATTTCTGTGCGTTCGAGAGTTTGGATATCCGAATGTAAATACTGAACACGAATTCCGAGTTCGCGGAGATAGTCCGACAGCTCCTCCGCCATTCGCTTGGTCAGAGTCGTAACCAACACACGCTCGTGTTTGGCAGTTGTTGCCTGAATTCTTTCGAGAAGGTTGTCGATTTGACCTTCTGTCGGCTCGAGGATTATCTCCGGATCGATAAGTCCGGTCGGTCGAATCACCTGCTCAACCCGTTGCTCTTCGTGGGATTCTTCATAAGGTCCCGGAGTAGCCGAAACGTAAATGATCTGGTTTACGCGGTCTTCAAACTCCTCGAACGAAAGAGGACGGTTGTCGATCGCGGAGGGGAGACGGAAGCCGTAATCGACGAGACTGGTCTTTCGTGCGAAGTCTCCTTTGTACATACCGTTGATTTGAGGCAAAGTAATGTGGGACTCGTCAATGAAGATCAGGAAGTCGTCAGGGAAGTAGTCGAGAAGAGTCCACGGTGCAGACCCGGCGGGACGGCGACCCAACGGACGTGAGTAGTTTTCGATACCTGGACACGAACCTGTTTCACGTAGCATTTCGAGATCGAAATTTGTGCGCTGTTCAAGCCGTTGCGCCTCTACCAGCTTGCCTGATGATCTCAACACGTCCAGACGTTCTCCAAGCTCTTCTTCGATGTCCTGTAACGCCTCCCGTAGTTCGTCTTCGGGAGTTACGAAGTGCTTGCCAGGGAAGATATCGATGTGGTCCAACTCGGCAAGAACCTCACCTGTGAGCGGGTCGAGTTCAATGATTCGTTCGATCTCATCGCCAAAGAACTGCACACGCACCGCTAGTTCTTCATAGGCAGGCATGATTTCAAGTGTGTCGCCTCGAAGACGGAATCTTCCCCGAACCATCTCCATGTCGTTTCGCTCGTAGTACATGTCAATTAGTTTGCGAACGACTCTTCTAAGTCCGGGTTCTTCGCCCTTGCGAAGACTCAGAACTACCGATTTGTACTCTTCAGGGGAGCCCAAACCATAGATGCAGGAAACACTGGCAACAATTAATGTGTCGCGGCGGGTAAGCAACGCTCGTGTTGCAGCGTGCCTTAGCCGGTCGATCTCCTCGTTGACGTCCGATTCTTTTTCGATATACGTGTCGGACTTTGGAATATAGGCTTCGGGTTGGTAGTAGTCGTAGTAGCTGACAAAATACTGGACAGAGTTGTTAGGGAAGAAATCCTGAAACTCTGAAGAAAGCTGAGCCGCGAGTGTCTTGTTGTGGGCAATCACGAGGGTAGGGCGTTGGGCCTCCTCGATGATCTTTGCCATCGTGAAGGTTTTTCCGGAACCAGTGACTCCAAGGAGCGTCTGGTGATGCATTTTGTTTTCTACACCGCCCGCCAGTGCAGAAATCGCGGCTGGCTGGTCGCCGGTCGGCTGAAAATCAGCTTCGATTTTGAAGAGACCATCGTTTCTTGCCATTCGACGATTTTACCCCTTTAGCACTCGCATTTACGGGAACCATGGCGGTGCCGTAGAAATCGCTAGGTGTGCCTAGCCGACAGCTTCCCATTCGTGTCGGATTTGCGGGGTCTCCCAGAGCGCATCGCGTCGCCACTTCATCCATATATTGTCGAACGGCTGATGGTTTCGACCGTTTTAGCGCCTTCGCCGCGGTATTACATACATTCTGTGCTTCAAGTTCTGTAGATATGCCTGCATCGATCGCTTCGGCGAACTTGTCTACGTACTTGTACTCCCACGATTTACGGTCGGGTTGAGCCAGTACGTCCAGGAACATATCCCATTTTTCGAATCCCAGCCGCGAACGCTTGTATGGCGCGTCGGCATTGATGTATCAGGCTTTGCGGTCATTTCGGGATGCCAGAACATCCAGAGTGGCCACATTGCACGCGGGCTCTTGATTCGCAAAGTGCCTGATGTGTGCCAGTTTAGTTCCACTATCAGGCACTTCGTCGCCATCATGTCTTCTGGTGAAAGTTGAACTATGTACCGCTCTGGCAGATTTTCCGGATCGCTGACTCGGTTAAGAACAGGAATTTCAACTGGTAACCACGTAACTACAAGCTCGGGCGTGTCGGCAACAATGATCGAAGGAAATACCATTTGTACGCGTCCCTTAAAAACGTTTCTGATAACTATGTGGTCGCGGGGTTCAAACCGGGTAGACCCAGCATGAATTCGAGATTATTCGAGCCGGATTCGTTTTTACAGCCATTGGCGCACTATGCCTGTTATGACAGTATTCGCACTCATAACAAAGACAGTGGAGTTGAATGATGGCGAAACTGAAAGTTGTAATCGGCACCGATCACGTGGGTACCCGATACGCAGGCGAATTAATCGACGCATTCCCGGATATTGAGTTTGTCGTCGCATACGACACTGCCGACCACGTCGAGGCAATCCGTGATGCTGATGCGTTCTTCGGGTGGCCAAATGGCGAAGCCTTCGCCGCCGCAGAAAAACTCCGTTGGATCGCCTGCCCGGGAATGGGAATCGACAAGATTGTGGCGTATCAGAACATAGTCGATTCCGATGTGCCGATCACGAACGCGCCGGGAACACACGTTACTTCTATGGGAGACCACGTGATTGGAGCGATGGTCGGACTTACGCATCGATTTCAGGAAGCGTTTGAAGATCGCCAGAAAAAGGTATGGGACACCGAAAAGTACGCTTCGCGAATTACCGAGATCACCGGGACCACTGTCGGAATATTCGGACTTGGAGCAATTGGCCGCGCTGTTGCGGAACGGGTAGTTGCATTCAATACCACGACGTACGCGATTGATCCGGCCCCCTCAAACATTCCCGACACCATCGATGAATGCTGGGATCTGGATCGACTGGACGATCTGGCGAAATTATCCAACTTCCTGGTAATTGCAGCTCCTGTTCTTGATTCGACTCGTGGAACTATTGACGCCCGTCGAATTGCCATGATGCCGGAAGGCAGCTACATCATCGTTATTTCACGCGGTGAAATAGTCGACGAAGACGCCATGTGTGACGCGCTTGAATCCGGTCACCTTGCCGGTGCTGCGCTTGATGCGACAGCGATTGAACCCATGGAAGAAGATTCACGTTTGTGGACTCTGCCGAACGTTATCTTGACTCCACATTCATCTGCGTTGACCCCCGAGCTTTACGAGATGAGACGCCAGGCGTTTACGGCTAACTTGCGTCGATTTGCTGCTGGAGAGGAGCTCGTAAATATGTGCGACAAGACCGCAGGGTTCTAGATAAACGAGTGGGTCTTACAGCTTTAGTTAAACGTTGTTTTGCGTTGGAGGTCCCTCGACTCCGCTTTGCTGCGTTCGGGAAATCGGAGGGGACGGTGATTGTGGCGGTGAAACGTGGGAATCCACGTGAGCTAGGAGTGTCGAGTTAATACGACGATTTCGTCGCTTGCCTCGGTGAGTTCTTCGCCTTCAAATCCGCCCCACATTTCAATCACGTTTAGTCCCACTCGGTCACACAATGCCAGGATTTGTTGTGGATAGAGGTATCGGACAACTACGTCCAATTCCTCTCGTCTGAGTTTTTCGCCATTAGGGTTAAGTTCCTCAGCGATTTGCGTTCCCCGATTTAGCTGATTATCAATGTCGAAATGATTTTTCGCCGTTAGTATGTATCGGCCGCCGTCTGGCTTCTCGACCACTTCGAGCAGAAACTCCTCATCCGGGTCGTCCGCCAGCATTTCCGGATCAGGGTAAAACAGGTTGAACGCCATCGTGCCGTCGTCTTTTAGATGCTGAGCGGCAGTGCACAGCGTTTTGAATTGATCTTCTTCAGTCGTCGCGAGGAGAAGCGTTCTCGCCGGAATCGTAACTATCGGAAACTTTCGACCAAGGTCGAAATTGCGCATATCTGCCTGAATAAGACGCAAACTCCCATCCAGTGGGGCGGCATCGAGGGCGTGCTTCTCCGCTACCTTCAACATAGGCTCGAACAGGTCGATTCCCACAACTTCTAATCCTTGTTCGGCCAGAGGGAGGGCGATTCTTCCTGTACCAACTCCAATCTCGAGAATCGGTCCACCTGAAGCGTGACACACACCGTGGTAGAAATCGATGTCACCGGGATCAGCCGCGGCGTAAAAAATGTCGTACCACTCCGCCCATGCTTCGTAGTTCATCGTCACAAGACCGGTTCCCTAAATCCGTCCCACGGTTTTCATGAAATGTCGACCGTATGAACTCATGAACGTCGGGATGTGCGTGTAGTGGTACAAAATTTCTGCCTCAGTGTTTTTTAGCGCCTGTTCTGCAGCACTCGGCGTACCTGAAGCATGCCCGGCTGCGTGAATCCTGTCGAACGTTTCCTGAACCACTTTTTGAACGTCGGGATGGCCGTTGTCACCAGGGTGACCCATCGATTGTGCAAGATCGGTCGGGCCGATAAAGAACACATCAATGTCAGGCACAGCGAGGATCTCATCCAGGTTCTCGATGGCTGCTACGTCTTCGATTTGCACACATACGAGCATTTCGCGGTTGGCTTCCTTGACGTATTCACTGGTTGGCGCACCCCACCCGAAATCAGCCATTCTTCCACCTCCAAGTCCTCGCTTGCCCTGAGGATCGTAAAGGCACGCATTCACGACAGCTCGCGCTTCATCGGCAGTATTGACGTGGGGTACTTGAACACCCATTGCACCGCGATCTAAATACTTGTTGATCACTGCGGGGTCGTTTTTCTCGGGACGAACTATCGGTGTGAGACCGCGAATTTCAGCTGCCATGATCATCGGACCGATATTGTCCGGAGTGATCGAACCATGCTCGGCGTCGAGCATCACCCAGTCGAAATCGAGTTCGCCGATCATTTCAACAACTTCGGCAGACGGGAACTGAACAGACACCCCGTACGCCGGTTTTCCCGTCTTTATAAGGGCTTTCATCCTGTTCTGTTTGATCTGTCCCATCTGATTGAAGTTCTCCTGATTTGTTACCAAGCGAATACTGGATCCTGATGAATCCGGAGGAAGGATTGTAATTACCGCATACGTGCAATCGCGACATTGTCGCACCAGATGTTGACATGCCAACGGCGCGGGAAGAAAATTTTCGTCTTGTCGTGAATTTCTTAACAACCGGAACCGACCGATATTGGCGATTACCGGAAGTTGAATTCATTTTTGCTCTTGTATCGACATAGTTGAATAGGCGGCTCCAAAGTGACACAGCTCGCATCTCGACAGGCAAATCTGGGTACCGAAACAGCGTTCGAAACCCTTGCTAAGGCGAAAGAACTTGAACGCCAGGGCAAGTCGATCATTCACCTCGAAATCGGAGAACCAGATTTCGACACCCCTGATCATATCCGCGACGCGGCGAAGCAGGCACTTGACGACGGATTTACTCACTATGGCGCGTCAGCTGGGCAACTAGAGCTTCGTGAGGCGATCGCAAAGCACCAGAGCGAACGACAGGGTTACGATGTCTCACCTGACAGCGTAATCGCCACTCCGGGCGGCAAGCCGGTTATGTTCTTCACGATCATGGCGCTCGTTGACGAGGAAGTCGAGGTTATCTACCCAAACCCTGGATTCCCGATCTATGAATCTATGATCAACTACATGGGCGGTAAGGCTGTCCCAATGCAGTTGAACGAAGAAACAGGCTACAACGCTGATATCGGGAAGCTTCGCTCCTTGATTACGCCTCGTACGAAACTGCTGATTGTTAACTCGCCAAACAACCCGTGTGGCAGCGTGATTCCGGAATCCGATCTAGAAGAAATCGCCAAGATGGCAGTTGAAAACGATCTCGTTGTACTCGCTGACGAAATCTATAAAGACATGTATTACGGCGATCAGGAGCATGTTTCCATCACCAAATTCCCGGGCATGCGCGAGCGGACAGTGATTCTCGACGGGTTCTCTAAAAGCTACGCAATGACCGGTTGGCGACTTGGTTACGGTGTCTTCCCTGACTTTCTGGTCGAGCCTGTTACTCGGCTAATGACCAACAGTGTTTCCTGCACGTCAGTCCATACTCAAATCGCTGGCATTGCTGCGCTTGAGGGACCGCAGGACTCAGTGAAAGAAATGATGACTGAGTTCACCAAGCGTCGCGATCTCGTAGTTGAGGGGTTGAACTCACTACCCGGAGTCACCTGCCCGACGCCTAAGGGAGCGTTCTACGCATTCCCGAACATTACTGGCACCGGTATGACTTCAAAGGAATTTGCCGAGAAGGCAATGTACGAAGCCGGGGTTGCTCTTCTAGCCGGGACGGCGTTCGGTGAATTCGGAGATGGTTACGTTCGAATTTCATTCGCCAACTCTCAGGAAAACCTGAGCGAGGCGATCGAACGTCTCCGCAAGATCCTTTAGTTGGACCTCACAACTTCAATTTCGCAGGCTTTCATCAGGTCGCGAGTGTTTGCGCGTGCGATTGCTCTCAACACGTGTTGTGTGACTCGTTCAAATGCGGGTTCAGTCGTGGTTGTTGGCTGACTCTGTACCGTTGGCTCAGATTCTGTTGAACACGAGAGAATCACAGCGAAGAGCAGCACGAACCCTGCGACTGAGCGAGTCAGTTTGAACAAGAGTCCCAACCTTATATGTCAAAGTGCGTCAGTGGGACTGTATCGCACGTGTGCGGCTTGAGCCACAGTTGACGAAGCCTAGGGCATGACTTGATGGTTCTGGCTTACCTCGAATGGGAGACATCTATCATCTGTCACCAAATACGATCCGTGGATACACAACAGGAAAGATGGTGATGGGATGTACCTCGTCAGGCGCTGGTATAAAACGAAACCCAGAGAGGCCAGGCGGGTAGCTACGCTAGTCCACAAGCAAGCACAGGCGTATCGTGATGCAGATCAGAGAAGCGAATTCCGTGTTTCCTACAACGGTTAGACACTCCCTGGCGAGCAAGATGTAGTTTGCCTAGAATGGACGGATAAATCACTTGAGACTCCGACTCGTCAGGGGCATGTTCTCCCTGCGGAAGCTCTCGAAATAGGTGCAGAAGTTCGTAAGTTGATTGAGAACCAGAGAATCGAGTTCCTTGAGCTGCTAACACCTGAAAAATTCCAAGATTAGTAGGCGTTATCCAACGCTATTTATTGAGATTCCCAGATGAAAATCACCTCCGTGAAATCGGTAACTGCATCGAACGTAACCAAAGGTGTCCCAAGAAACTATGTATTCGTGAAAATCGAAACAGATGAGGGAATCACTGGTTGGGGAGAATCAACCCTCGGACCGTTGGCAGTAGCGACTCTCGTCGATGAGTTTGGTGCACTGTTGGTAGGCGAGGACCCCGCGCAGATAGAAAAACACTGGCAGACGCTCTACTACTACCAGCATTCCCTGCGTGGTGGAGCTATTCAAATGTCAGCAATCAGCGGGATCGAGATTGCGCTGTGGGACATCAAGGGGCAGGCACTAGGTGTACCGATTTACGAACTGCTCGGAGGAAAAATTCGAGACCAGCTATGGTGCTACGGACGATGGGATGGTTTGACCCCCGACGATGCCGTTGAGCGTGCTGAGGAATTTACTTCACACGGTATCACCGCTCTCAAAGGTGACCCATTCGAACACCATGGTCTTTTCATCGATCGAGAGTCAGAAAAACTGGCCCTAGAGAAAATGCGCCGTGTAAGAGAACACGTGGGAGATGATGTCGAACTTATCGTCGAAGTACATGGTCGACTCTCCACTTCCGACGCGATCCGCCTGGGGTTGGCGTTTGAAGAATACCGACCGTTTATGTACGAAGAGCCGGTACCACCAGAAAACTTGGAAGCGCTAAAGAAAGTCTCTGATTCGATCAATATTCCGATCGCAACAGGCGAACGCTTGTACACGAAGTGGGACTATGCAGAGCTGTTCCCGCTGCAGGCAGTGGCTTTGATACAACCCGATATCGTTCAAGCCGGTGGAATGATGGAACTCAAGAAGATCGCGGCAATGGCAGAGGCGCACTATGTCGGTTTCCAACCCCACAATCCATACGGCCCAATATGCACAGTTGCATCGCTGCATTTAGACGCCTGTACACCCAACTTTTTGATACAGGAGGGTGGAGTGGATTCCTGGTATCAGGACACTGTAATAGGGGTCTTTCCTCGACAGAAAAATGGTTACCTTCCACTGCCAGAGGGAACGGGTTTAGGCATCGCTATCGACGAGGACTGGGTTGCTCATAATCCTTGGAATGACGATGGAGTCTGGACTTTCATGCCCGGTGCTATTGCACCTCGTCAGCAGATTGCATGGCCCTAGGGGGCAAACATCTGTATTGGATTCAGTGGAACCTTGTATAAGCAATAAATAATCTCGAATTGGGCTTATGCAGTTCCACCTGAACTGTCAGCCACAGTCCGTTAAAGACCGTCTTTGAGTTCAAATTCGGCGAAATCCGTCCACCAAAGTTTGCCGTTGACCACCGCAGTCCACCTCGGGTGGCTGTCAATTATCCGATCAGTATCGAGTCCATTGTCGCAGCTGCCTCTCGCTGTAGCGTCGGCGTGACGTGACTGTAGGTATCCAAAGTCAGCTGCACCGAAGCGTGACCGAGCATCTCGCTGACTACCTTTGGGTGAATACCTTCGCCCAGCAATAGTGTGGCTGCCGTATGTCTTAGGTCGTGGAAACGAATCTGAGGTAATCGAACTGATTCGAGTAACGGGCGGAAAGACCGATACACAACATTCGCTCCACGTCGAGGCGTTCCAATCTCACTCGTGAATACAAGGTCGTTGTCCTGCCAGATAAAACCTAATTTCATCACCAATGAGAACGACTCAATCTATCTTGCCCAAATAACTGCTGAGTTTTCGTATTCCATATATCTACTCTCCCAGTACATATATTCGAAAAATCCAAAATGCACTCAAATATAGGCACCACTGCGTATATAGGTATTTAGATAACGAATTGGGCTTCTTACCTGTAATCAGGTGAATTAGCTCATGTGTTTCGAAAAAGTGTTCTAACGATGTTTATTTTTTTAGAACAAGCGTGCTAATTTTAAGGTCTGTCAAGGGAAATAAAGATTTTCTCGAAACTGAACAAAGGTTGGATCTGATGATGTTGGCAAACGAAGTTCGACAATCGACGGCAGTAGATTTGCGAGTCGTTGGAGTCGGAGGCGCAGGGTGTGCTTCCCTCATGCGACTTGAAGAGTTGATGTTCGGCTCAGTGAACATGCTCGGCATTGACACTGGAACTGCCGCAAGTGGTCTTCCGTCATCAATGGAATCCCTGTCGATCGGTTCCGGATTTGGCAGTGGTGGAGACCCCGAACAGGCGGTTATTCTTTTTTCAGAAATTGAATCAAGTGTCAAGGATTTCGTTTGCGATGCTGACGTATTGATCATTCTCTCCGGATTGGGTCGAGGAACCGGGTCTGGTTTAGCTCCTAAAATTGCGAGGATCGGCAAGGAATCAGGTGCACTTACGGTTGCGGCGGTGAATATGCCCTTTGAGTTCGAAGGACGATTCAGGAACCAGGCAGCACGTAAAGCTTTCGACAGGCTCCGGGTCGAGGCTGATGCTGTGATCGCCATGAACAACGACGATCTTTCAAGCTTGGGCGATTCAAAATCGTCTCTAAATGGCGCATTTCAACTGGCGGATCAGAACATCGCCAACGCAGTAAATGCGATCACAAAAGGGCTCGAAACTGGTGACGTTCGATCATCTGCCGTGCTGGAATCGCTTCGAAACGCGGGTGAATCAGTGGTGTTGTCAGCAGAAGCCACGGGCACGAACTCCCCACATGATTCGGTTCTCTCGGCGTTCGGATCCGCTTCGACAAAATTTGCAACCGTGAGTTCCGCAGTGATTCATGTTGAAGGTGGAATTGGACTTTTTCCAAGTCACGTTGCCGAGGTCGTAAACGAGGTTCGTCAACAGATTGGAAGACGCGCTGAAATCCACGTTTCGAGTGACAGACTGGTTGGGATGGGTCAGGACATTAGAACAACGATCGTGCTTAACGGGGTGCAGAGACTCGGTGAACCGATCGCTGATCTCGAACACCTGATGGACGGTCATATGGACGAAGCGCGAAAGCCGCTTCATTTTTCTGGCGAAATCATGACTGTTCGTACGAGGAGGCCAGTGCTAGTGGCTTCTGAGTAGATCGTTCCAAATCTCAGAATATTAGCGAACCCGGTCTTATGATCGGCAAGCGTAACGTCGCACCAGACGCCTCGGTGCGGCGTTTACATTTTCAATGTTCGGGCCGTGAGAGTGCGGACCAAAACGCCATTCGAAACTAATCTGCGGTGACGCGATCCTAGATTTCTGTTCTTGGAGGAATGAACATATAGCCACTTCCCCTAACGGTCTTAATCACGCCTTTGCCTGATTGCAGTTTGTTGAGCTTCTTTCTCAATCGAAATATCGCAACATCCACTGAATTGTCGGCAGGTCTTGATCCGTTGCCCCAGCATTGATCCATCAACACTGCCGGAGAAAGCGGTTTGTTCGGTGAAGACGCCAGAGTGTGGATCAAAGAAAATTCTGTCGGCGAAAGCGACAACGAAACTCCGTCCATTTCCATTCGTTCAGATTTCGGATTTAGCGCAAAACCAGGCATCTGAATCGGTCCGACGGATTCGTTAATTTCGTCCTGACGTATGGGAGCCGCGTCAATGCGGAACGACTTGCGGCCTGCAATGGCGAATTCCGGACTCAGTTCAAGTGAGTAACTGGAAGCGAAATTCAGTAGCAGCTCAAGCTGTTCTAGTTCCTGAATAGTGGGGAGGGCGCCATAACTCTGCAGGACATAAACGATGGCTATCGTATTCAAGCCACTCGAAATCGGCGCAACAATTCCATGTGTGAACCCGGCGTGCTCTGCCCAGGAGGGAAGCGCGATTACTCCATCAGCACTCGACGAAATCACTATTGCGGAACCCTGCCGGGCCGACAGGGCACCCGGCAAATCGCTGTCTGCAGATTCGAACGAATCCCTGATGTGTTCGAGATTGCCTTTGTAGTCCCAGATAGAGGGAATAAAGACACCCTGCGAGGCACGTAGATCGAAAAGGACCGATGCTTGGTATCCGGTAGCAAGTCTAGCCGCTTTCGCTATTTTCGCGTATGGGCTTAAACCATCTCGAGTTCGAAGGGCCTTTATTCCTGAAAGGACTCGACTTGCGCTCGCCTCGGATACGAGCAAATTCTTAGCTTCATCGAGCTGAAAACTGAGCGTCGTGTTAGACCGGAGTAGCTGACGGAGCAGAAAACCAGGACCGACGATTAGCAGCATAGATGTGGGCAAAAGAACCGCCAACGTTCCTGTGGCTAAGCCGACTGAGACGATGGCCAATAAGATCATTGCCAAACCGGTAGCGCCTGTAAGAATCGTCTTCCGATCACTCTTATAATGGTTTCCGTGGGGATTAACGGAACCGCCAGAGATCGTTGATTTTGCGAAGAGGTTGCGCGGCGAAATTGTGATCATTCGAACAGGTTAGACAAATTGCCATCACAACTACCTGTTTACGTTTGGACGAGGTTTGATCGAAACCTAACGAAGCGAAGATTGAGTAGGGCATCCACCTACAAGGCGAATCTAAGTCGTACACTTAGGCCTATTAACCAAAAACATCTATCAAAATAATTCCTACCATCGAAAAGGCACCAGAACACTGGGCATCCTACGCCGACTGAAAAGTCTCACGGGTCGCGGCGACACCACACAAAATTCAGATACTGCCGACTCCCACAACGAGGAAATTCGACGCATCGCCGCCAACCGAACGTCAAAACCAAAACGATCAAGAAATCAAAAATCTGAATCCTCCTCTAACGAAAGTCAGGGAAGAGGTCAGCGAAAGCGAAAACCGCGTAATCGCTCTGAGTCGCGTCAAAATGCCGGTAACGAGACACGGCGTGGCGACGGTGATTCCAGACGATCAAATCGGTCAGAAGTAAGTGCAGAAGAACAACCCCGCCGTCGACGCACACATCGTTCACGACGAGAAGACCGAAACGATCCTTCTGACGCGCGGGAAATTGGTCCCCGAAATAAAATACGATCAGATTCCCGCAATGACTCGCCACGCAATCGCAACAATCACAGACGTGACGAAAGAACGACTCGATCCCGACGTTCCCGAAATCAAGACCGATACGAACGAAACGAATATCGTGAGACGCGGGAACAGCCTAATAAACCTCGAGGTCGAGATCGATTACCAGTAAGAGGTCGACCTGTCCGCCGCAGGGACCGGGAAGAACATCCTACCAGAGAGACGGACACGCGAATTGCTGCTGATCTTCAGGGGACCGACATCTGGGGCGGGCTCGAACTAGAAAAATCGATTGTTCACTCCCTGAAAAACATGGGCTATGAACAGCCATCGGATATTCAGGAAGCCTCGATCCCATGGCAGCTAGAAGGGCGAGATGTAGTCGCACAGGCCGTTACCGGTTCCGGAAAAACTGCATCGTTCGGCATACCAATGTGCAACCTGATCGATCCGGATTCTCGAGATGTGGAAGGACTGGTACTCGTACCGACCCGTGAGCTTGCACAGCAGGTTCAGCGCGAACTATCGCTAATTGGTCGTGATCGCGGAATAGGCGTGGTCGCCGTATATGGTGGTGAGCCAATCGCCAAACAGATCCGAGCGCTCGAAAAAGGCATGCCTATCGTCGTGGGTACGCCAGGACGGCTCAAGGACCTTATGAACCGCCGCGTGCTCGATTTGAGTTACGTGCGGAACGCCGTGCTCGATGAGGCGGATGAAATGCTCGACATTGGATTCGCCGATGACATGGAGTACATCCTAAGACAAACGCCCAGTACTCGGCAGACCGCACTTTTCTCCGCGACCATCCCAGGATTTATTCGAGGCTTAATTAGAAAATACCTCAACGACCCGCGATGGATTCAGTTGGTCAACGACACGAAAGGGCTTGAGACGGTCGATGAGGTTGATCAGATCTTTTACGACGTGGCGTCACAAGATAAATCTGACGGGATTATGGAAGTCCTCGACGACATTGAGGAAGACTCGCAAATCCTGATATTCCGAAGAATGCAGGTCGGTGTCGACCGTCTTGCGAGCGGACTCTCAGAAGAAGGTTTCGCTATCAAGGGCATTCACGGAGGAATGTCGCAATCAGAGCGCAACCGCGTGATGAACTCGTTCCGCGATGGCAGCCTGAAGATGCTCGTCGCAACGAACCTCGCAGCCCGCGGACTCGATATTCCGACCATCTCTCATGTCATTAATTACGACATGCCCGAGAACATCGAAGAGTACGTCCATCGAATCGGACGTACCGCTCGAATGGGGAAGCGCGGCACTGCAATCAGTTTTATAGGTGAATGGGATTTCGAATTACACGATCAGATCGTCGCCAACATCGGCGAAGACAAAATGATTCGACGAAAGTTCTCGTTCTATTAACCCGCTGAATGCGGTGTGAAATAGCACTCAGGTAGCTCGACGGCTGAGCCGCTACTAAATCCCTACCTTACCGCCGCGAACGTTCGTTCCCACGCCTGTGATTAGCTGCGCTACTTCGTTGGCGTAGAGAACCTCGGTGTCATCCTGTGGCTGATAATCGAGGTATTTCCGACCTGTTTCCAGCGACCAGAACCTGCGAGTGTTATCGCTGCAGCCGTACGCTATTATAAACGGCACTCCGTGTTCATTCTCGATATTTGGAGCTTCAACTGACTTCGTGAAAAGCTGGGTGATATCGCGCGGACTGATGAAAGCTCCGAGATTGCGTTTGAACTCTTCTAACCGACCACGAGTTTGCTCCGACATCGAATCGGCTGACGTGTAATCCTCGATTCGAATAGGTCGGGTGAAGCCAATTCGCAGCATCACTGTTTCGAGCTTCCTGCCAAAAATTCCACATGCGTAGGGGTAAGCCAGCAATTCATAAGCTGCCTTCGCCCATCCGTAAAAATTGTCGGAAATCGGGAAGTCAGTTGGACGGACCATGTCCATTTTTCGATCATGGATCAGGAAATGTTCATACCAATCGGCAGCATGATTTGAACTGGCGATTGCTAACCGGCGTACCCCTGCATCGTACGCTGATCGATAAATGTTGTTCGCCATTTGCACGTTTTCATGCTCGTTGTCGAATCGGTCTATTGGAGCCTTCTCAGCAGCCGCTCCTCGCGGAGTGTGCGGTTTGAACGCAAGATGAATTACGGCATCTACTCCCTCGAACAGGTGGGCATACTTCGAACGATCCGGATCGATAAAGTCGGCAATGTGAACACCTTCAACTTTGTTTCCTTCTCGGTCGGTATCAGTGACATCTGCAAGGACCAGGTCGAAGTGATCTCGTAGAGTCGTTAGCATCAGGGAAGCGATGTATCCGCTTGCGCCCGTCATCAGAACTTTGCGTTTCTCCAATTTCCATTCCTTCTAAGTCGCGGCACCCACTCAACACTGAAGGCTACCGTCCACATTTTGAACTTCCTGTACCCGCCGGAGTCTCTCCTTGAAAAAGTAGTATGTCAATGATAAACGGCGGTGCAATCAAGTCATGGAATGTAATATCGAGCAATGACTACTACGACTTGGCTAAAAGGCAACCTACACACCCACACGACCAACAGCGATGGTGATGAATCACCGAAGCATGTTGCGGAGTGGTACCACGAGCACGGGTACGACTGGCTGTGTCTCTCGGATCACAACCACCTGACTATTATCGAAGGTAGCGACGCTGAAAAGGCAAAATGGCCGCTGCTGGTCGCTGGCGAGGAGGTCACCTCTCGTAACGCCGCCGGCCCGGTGCATATCAACGCATACGGGATCAACGAACTGGTTGATGCGTCCGATTCGACTGACATAGTCACCGCCATGCAAGAGAACGTAGATCGAATCATCGCTGCAGGTGGCATGGCATCCATCAACCACCCCAACTTTCGATGGGCTTTCGACGACGCGGAAATGATGCAGGTGGAAGGCTATAAGTTCATGGAGGTTTTCAACGGGCATCCTGAAACTCACAACTCTGGCGGTGGAGGTAAAGCTAGTACCGACGGCATTTGGGACCGCCTGCTGAGCAATGGTCGAAGAGTCTGGGGGATCGCAGTTGATGATTCGCATCACTACACCGGCGAATTCAACGCCAACCGTTCGAACCCGGGCAGGGGATGGGTACAGGTAAAAGCAGCCCGTTTGTCGCAGCAGGACATTTATGAAGCGATGGGTGAAGGCGAGTTTTACGCTTCTACAGGCGTGACGATCGGCGACATGGTTTCAAACGGTCGTGAAATCAAGCTGGATATCGATCCCGAAAAATCAGCTAGCGATGGGATCCAGGCGAAATATACGACGCTGTTTACAGGGAAAAACGGTCGATTGTTGTATGAATCGACGAGTTACTCGCCTTCATATCTACCCTCTCGACTCGACGAGTACGTGCGAGCAACTGTGTATTCATCACGCGGAACACGAGCCTGGACTCAGCCGGTATTCGTCTCAGAGTAGAAGTGTTAGGCGAAAAAATGTCGATACGGGGTTCTTGAATGGCAAAGCGATACGAAGGAACGATCCACGCCCCAGATTTTCCTGCCGGACTCGATTGGTTCAACACGGATAAATCAATCTCACTTGAAGATCTGCGCGGCCGCCTCGTAATACTCCATTTTTGGACCTATTGCTGAATTAACTGTATGCACGTACTTCCGCAGTTGCGGAAGCTGGAACGGAAATATGCGGACGTCCTGACAGTTGTTGGTGTTCACTCCGCAAAGTTCAACGCAGAAAAGTCTTCAGACAACGTGCGTGAAGCAGTGCGTCGGTATGAAATCGGTCATCCGGTAGTCAACGACGCTGATTTCGCTATATGGCAGTCGTACGCTGCACGGGCATGGCCGACCCTGATGTTTATTGACCCTTCAGGGAAAGTGATCGGCCGACATGAGGGCGAATTCGACGTCAATGCGCTCGATGGCATCCTTGCAGGAATGATCGAAGAACAAGAGTCATACGGTTTTCTGGTTAGAGGCGATTTTGAATTTTCGTCAGAGACTTCGGAAGAATCGATACTTTCGTACCCAGGCAAGATCACCGCTGACCCCGATAGCGAAATCTTGGTGATTTCTGACTCCAACCATCACCGGGTTCTAATCACAGATCTTGATGGCAAGATCGAGAAAACTTTGGGTAACGGCGGGTCTCCGCTTGTATCCGGGAATAATTTGGGCGCATTTGGGCGACGTGGATTTGACGAACCACTGTTTGACAACCCTCAGGGTCTGGTGATCGACGGAGACAAACTGTTTGTAGCCGATGCTGGAGCCCACACTATTGTTGAAGTCGACCTTGCAAATGAGTCCGCAAGAACCGTCGCCGGCATCGGGGAGAAGTCGTTGTATCGTCATGAGGGCGGTGACGCTCTCAAGGTTCCGCTGAACTCTCCGTATGATCTGTCGTTCAACGGTGAAACGCTGTACATAGCCATGGCCGGATTCCACCAATTGTGGGCAATGGAGATAACCAGCGGGCAAATATTACCGTTCGCCGGGACAGGTGCTGAAAACATTGTTGATGATGTAAGAGAACAGGCATTGCTAGCACAGCCATATGGGATCGAGGTGTCTAACAATGCTGTGTTCTTTATCGACAGCGAGACCAGTGCTTTGCGAGTTTCGGCGATCGCATCTGAAGGCCGGGTCGTAACTCTTATTGGAACAGGTCTGTTCGACTTTGGAGATTACGACGGGGTCGGCAAAGAAGCGAAACTACAACACCCTCAAGGTCTCGCGGTTAACAACGATGCTATATACATCGCAGACTCGTACAACAACAAGATCAAATCTGTAGCCATTGGTTCGCTCAAGGTCAGAACGGTCGCCGGATCAGGTGAGGTCGGAAAGGGCGACGGTGCCTCAGATGCAGCGCAATTCAGTGAACCCGCTGGACTCGCAGTAATGGGTGACGTGATCTATGTCGCTGACACCAATAACCATTTAATTCGTGTGATTGATATTGAGTCGGGAGATGTTAGTACTCTGGACGTTCGACAGATTTACTAGCCTTCCACATGATTCCTCTAAATCTGTCAGTGATCTGGTCGCATCCAAGTACGCGGAACCTAACCACCACACTTAGTTCGAAATAAACTATCTCTAAATGTCTAACCGATTAGCTCAAGAAACCAGTCCTTACCTGCTTCAGCACAAGGACAACCCTGTCGACTGGTATCCGTGGGGAGATGAGGCTCTCGCTGCAGCGCGTTTGCTCGACAAACCGATTCTGCTTTCGATCGGTTATTCGTCATGTCACTGGTGTCACGTCATGGCTCATGAGTCGTTTGAGGACGAATCGATTGCCGCGATGATGAACGCCAATTTCGTGAACATCAAAGTCGATCGTGAAGAGCTGCCTGATGTCGATTCGATCTATATGACAGCCGTTCAGGCGATGACCGGATCAGGCGGATGGCCGCTCACGATTTTTATAACCCCTGACGGTCAGCCATTCTATGGCGGCACTTACTTCCCGCCAGAGGATCGACCCAACATGGCAGGTTTCCCGCGTGTGCTCGCAGCAATTTCGGACGCCTATACAAATCGTCGCAAAGAAATTCTTGAGAATTCTCAGCAAATTGTTTCTGCCATCAGGGAACAATCAACGCCTCAAAAAGGTGAAGGAGACGTAGAGGAGTCCCTAATCTTCGGGAGCTTTACTCATCTGGTAGGAAATGCCGATCTCCAAAACGGCGGAACTCAAGGCGCACCGAAATTCCCCCAGCCAATGGTCTACGAGCTTCTGCTCCGATACTGGAAACGCACCGGAAGCTCGCAAGTATTGGACATCATCACCCTCACTCTTGAAAAGATGGCTCAAGGCGGGATTTACGATCAAATAGGGGGCGGATTCGCCCGTTACTCAGTTGATGACGTCTGGTTGGTTCCACACTTCGAAAAGATGCTCTACGACAACGCCCAGCTTGTTTCGCTATATCTACATGGTTATCAGGCGACGAAGAAACCCCTGTTCAAAAAAATCGTTGAAGAGACGCTCGAATATGTGACTCGTGAGATGACGCATGCGTCTGGTGGGTTCTATTCGGCGTCTGATGCCGACTCAGAAGGAGTTGAGGGCAAATACTTCGTGTGGACTGTCGACGAAATCGACTCCGTTCTCGATCCGCCAGATGCCGAGCTCGCCAAGGCACTCTGGGGAATCTCCGACGAAGGGAATTTTGAAGGCTCTAACATCCTGTATCTACCGATTTCGGAAGCTGAATTTCTTTCTCGTTCTGCGCAAGAACCCGACGATCTAAGAAATGATATTGAGCGGGTGAAAAAGCTTTTGCTTGATGCGCGTTCGAAACGTGTCGCGCCTGATATCGACACAAAAATCCTTACTTCGTGGAACGCTCTGATGCTCAAAGCTTTCGCGGAAGCAGGGGCGGTTTTCGAAAATGAAAAGTGGGTCAGCGCTGCCGAGGAAAACGCCAGACTATTGGTAGAAAGAGTCAAGGACTCCGAGTCTCGATTGCTTCACACATGGTCTTCCACAAGCGATACTGAAGGCGAGGCAAGGATTTTAGGGTACCTTGAAGACCATGCCTACCTCGTAGACGCACTGTTGACACTTTACGAAGCAACCTTTGAGTATTCCTACGTCGATCGAGCCCAGTCGATCGCCGATCAAATGGTTGAGCGGTTCTGGGACACCGATTGGCGGGTTTTCTACGACACGAGCCTTGAGCACTCGAAACTCCTGGTTCGACCACGTGATGTGCTGGACAACGCTGTTCCATCTGGAGGCGCAATCGCAGCGATGGCACTGCAGCGACTGAGCGCCTTTACTGGTGATTCCATTTACGCGGAATTAGCCGAAGCCTCAATGGAGGCACTCATTCCACATATGGAACAAGTTCCTTCGGCGGTTACTTCTTGGCTTGCGGCGGTCGATTTCCTCACCGCGAACAAACAGGAAGTGGTTTTGATCGGCGATACCAATGATGATGTCATTGGCGATATGAAACGCGAACTCCGCCGAACTTACGAACCCAACAGGGTTATAGCTGGTTCTTTCACAGAATCCGACGGTGATGAAAAATCGCCACTCCTGCGAGGCAGAAAGCGCGTCAACGGAAAAGCTACAGCGTTCGTTTGTGAAAAATACGCCTGTAAGCTACCTGTAACGAGCGTCGCCGAGATGGTCGAACAGCTGAACTAACTGTCGTTCCGCAACTCTTGAGAGTCCGATGAATCAGAACTTGATTTAGAGTTTGCCGCGTCAGTCGCTTCTTTAGCTGCTCGCAAATCCGAGATCCGGTCCAACCGCTCGCGGACGAGTGCAAAACCGACTCCCGCGGCTGTGCCTGCGACGCCCATGAGTGCGAGCAGTGGGGCAGCAGTCGTTCTACACATAAATAGATTGGCGTCCGTTCGGGCCTAGAGGAGGGAATATGCGTATCACAATTGTACTACCGTGCCTCGTAAAACGATATTAATTCGACGGGTCTCTTGGATCGAATCCCGCAACGATAATATTGGCCGGGTGTTAGTCTCCAGCGAAACGAGCTAGTGCCTCGTCAGAGAAGTCGCCGTTCGAGTAGACTTTCGATACGTCATCGAGCTCTTCGAGCGCGTCCAGCAATCGAAGGGTTTGAAGTGCACCCTGATCGTCGAGAGGAACGAGTGTGGTTGGTACAAGAGCCACGTCGCCGCTCTCGACCTTGACTCCATCGAGCGCTTCTACGCTGCTCTTTACCGAGGCGAACTCCTCGTACGGTGCGGTCACCTGAACAAGAGCGCCGTCGACTTCAACGTCCTCTGCACCAGCATCAACAATTTCTAGAGCTATGTCGTCAGGGTCTCCGTCTTCAACTTCGACGGTAATCAATCCCTTGTTCTCGAAGTTCCATGCTACTGCACCAGAACCCGCAAGGTTTCCGCCTGCACGAGTGATCTTAGCCCGGACTTCAGCAGCGGTTCGGTTTCGGTTGTCGGTGAGCGCCTGGATGATGATGCCAGCGCCGCCAGGACCATAGGCTTCGTAGCTGATCTCTTCCAAGACGACTGCATCACCGCCAATTCCTGAACCACGAGCGACCGCCCGGTCGATGTTGTCCTTAGGCATGTTTTGCGACTTAGCGTTATCGATCGCAAGCCGCAAACGGAAGTTCATGTCCGGGTTAGGGTCGCCGTTTCGGGCTGCAACCATGATTTCACGGGCAAGCTTCGTGAACAGAATGCCGCGTTTTGCATCCGCTGCACCCTTCTTGTGCTTGATCGTGCTCCATTTAGAGTGACCTGACATTCAGACTTCCATCCTGTGAATGATTACTTTGCGGTTTGCAGGCTCGACGAATCGTGACTGATTATCGAACGAACTCGCGATCGCATTTTACAAAATGATATGTCGTTAGAGTATTCCGTCGGGAGGGTCGACTATCAACGTTGAGTTTTCGCGATCTAAACTCACCATTACACCGTCGATGACTGGTATTAGTACCTCCGGTGCTCTCTTTTTACCCGCTTCTCGCTCGCCTGTGATAACCAGCACATCGTTGCTGCCTGTCTCGAGAATTTCGGTCAACTCACCTAGCTTTAGTCGGTCTACAGTTTCGACAGTCGCTCCGATAATCTCGAAATGGTAAAAAACTCCCGGAGGGTTCTCGGGCAGTTCGGTAGCCGGTAGAAGCAACTCTAGATCGCGTAGTAGATCGGCTTTTTCGATCGAATCTACCGATTCGAACATGAGTTTTGTGGTGTTCGCAGATTTGCCAATCTCGGAAATAACGAGATCCCGTTCGCCAACAGTTACAAAGTCACCCACGTCGAATCTATCGAGATCGCCAGAGTAGATTTCTACCAATACAGCCCCTTTGATCCCAGTAGGGCGGCGAACGCGACCGATCGCGACAAGCTCTTTGTTATTTCCGAGTTTGCTGGATCGATCTGTAGAATCGGTCCCGGTCATGATGAATTAGGGGGCAAATACCGGCTAGTCGATCTCGAGGCTTACACGAGTGTCGGTCTTGACCGCTGCCACTCGGAGAAGAGAGCGCATCGACTGGGCAACACGGCCATCGCGACCAATAACCTTGCCCTTGTCCTGATCGTCGACGCTCAGCCGCAGGTAAATTTGGTCGCCATCATCTTCTTCGGTGACTGAGACGGCGCCCGGGTTTGAGGCAAGCGCCCGAGCGATGTACTCGATCATCTCGCGCATTGAATTGATCGAAGACATATCGTCATCGAACTCCTCGCCCTGGTAGTCGTCGTCGCGCTCAGCCACTGGCGGATTCTACCGTTGGGGTTATGCCTGATGTTCTAAGGATGTCTGCGACTGAGTCTGAAGGCTGAGCACCATTCTTGAGCCACTGTTTTAACTTCTCTTCATCGATGTTGATGGCCGGCGGATCTGGGAACGGGTCGTACGTGCCGATCTGCTCAATGAATGAACCATTGCGTGCGGCACGCTGGTCAGCTACTACTACTCGGTAGAACGGGTGCTTCTTGCCACCAACACGTTTAAGGCGGATTCGAACCATTCGTGAAATCACTCCATGCCGTTTTAAGGTGCGGCGGGAAAAGGAAGTTGTCGAGCTCGCTTGAACCGCGAGATCTAATCATAATCGACCTAAAATTGTATTTGTCATTCCAATACAGGTCAAAGGTTTGCGATTGCCGATACGCGCAATTGTTATCGCTTGTCGGACTTTTGCAATCTCTGAAGGTTCTTGAAGATCAACCATCGCTGGTGTTCACCGATTGCAAATCTATCGATTTGGCAATCCTTCAAGTTTACAACTTCTGGCGACATTGCCATCACCCAGTCTGTGCATATCGGTATTACCCTGAGTTGCGATAGTTACTTTCGATCTTAGATTTGCGAGTTACGTTGACACCTGATTCCCGACACATAACTGTTTTATTTTTCGCTGGATTGCGCGAACGAGCCGGTACGCGAAGCTTGGAAATCGATTCGAAAGAAGGTATGACTGTAGCTGACGCTGTAGCTGCGGCAAGAACAAGCGCTCCGAGCGGCCTGTCGCTTGGAGCGAGCGTAATGCTGGCAGTGAACGGTGAGTACGTAAAACCAGACGAACCAATCAACGCTGGCGACGAACTTGCGTTGATCCCGCCGGTAAGCGGTGGTTCTGGTGACATCAAAAATAATTCAGACTGGGTTTTCATTACTCCGGATGTGCTTGATGAAAAGCCACTAACGGATTTCGTCACCACAGGAGTCGACGGAGCCGTTGTCACCTTTCTTGGCGTTACACGAAAGTACAACGAAGGTAGGGTGGTCGAATACCTGTTATACGAGGCGTATCAACCCATGGCAGAGAACAAAATTGTCGAGATTATTGGTGAGATGCGGGCGAAATGGGAGCTCGGAAAAATCGCCATTGCTCATCGAACGGGACGAGTCGACATAGGCGAAACGAGCATGGTCGTCGCAGTTGGTTCGGCTCACCGAAAACCGGCTTTCGAATCCGCTCTCTATTTCGTTGACCGACTAAAGAAAATTGTTCCGATATGGAAGAAAGAAATTTTCGAAGGTGGGGAAGTTTGGATCGGCGAAACACCTGGCGCAAATAACGAATCTCCACCGCCCGCTTCTCCGTAGAACCTAAATCACTATTTCCCGGAAAGAAATTTCTCTCAGCGCGAAAATAGTTCGTTCGAAAGAAACCTGTTTACCCGTGAACAAACCTGCAGTCACAGTCACAAATCAGGACGGTTCGGTTATCAACGCCGACAGTATTCGTAAGCTGTACGGCGATTTCATAGCGGTCGCTGGCATCACGTTACGCGTCGAACCTGGCGAGACGTATGGTCTTCTGGGGCCTAATGGTGCGGGAAAAACGACTACGATGCGGATGCTGGCGGGTCTCTCCCCGGTCGATTCGGGTTCGATCACGGTTTCCGGAATAGACGTGATCAAAGACAACCGCGCCGTGCGGGAAGTTATGGGCGTAGTTACCCAGCACGATGGTCTCGACAACGGACTAACCGTGTTTCAGAACCTATTCCTTTTCGGATTTCTTGCTGGACAGTCGCGTAAAGATGCTAAGTATCGAGCGCATCAGGTGCTCGAATTTTTCGGACTGCGTGAGCGATCTAAAGACAACACCTACGAACTGTCTGGCGGTATGAAGCGGCGACTAGCCATAGCTCGTTCAATGATGAGTAGCCCCCAGGTGATCGTGATGGACGAGCCTTCGACCGGTCTCGACCCACAAAGCCGCAACCGGGTGTGGGAAGAGCTGGCAATCCTTAAGGATGCTGGTGTGACTGTGCTTCTTTCGACGCACTACATGGAGGAAGCGACCGTGCTGTGTGATCGCCTTTCGATCATCGATCATGGCAAGATTCTCGACGAGGGAAGTCCGGAACAGATGATTGAGCGCCACGCTCCTCGTGAAGTCGCTCAAATGAGAGTTACTCCAGCTGCCCTTCGAAAAGTTCGGGAGTATTTGGATACACACTCGATCAACTTCCGGGAAGTCGGCGCGCTGGTGAGTGTTACCGGAGTAAACGGCGAACGCCCCGATTTGTCGGGGCTCGAAGATGTCGAAGGCGTTTGTACGTCGTATCGAGTAGGAAACCTTGAAGACGTTTTTCTGGCGATTACCGGAAAGGAGTTGAGGGACTAATCATGAATGTTGCTATTCCTACTCCCGGCGTTCGTCGCAGGAGCATAACCGGACTCTGGCTTCGTCACGCGATATCGTTCTTACGTTACTGGAAGTTTGTTATCACCTGGGTTCTGATCGAACCTGTGATTGTTCTGGTTGCTGTTGGATTCGGCGTCGGGAAACTGGTCGGATCGGTCGATGAAGGCGTCTCTTACGCCGAGTTTGTGACGCCTGGTCTGATCATTGGCAATGCTATGTTTCACGCTCTTTTCGAAACGTCGTGGAATGCCTACAACCGAATCGATAACGATGTGTACGAAACAGCTCTGACCACTCCTATAACGATCACCGAAATCACAATGGGCGACATTCTTTGGGCGGTGACACGATCACTGTTGACGGTCATCGGTACCGCCACAGTTGCAGCATTGTTTGGTTGGGTTGAAGGGTGGCAGGCGATAGGAATCCTGATTCCGGCTGTAATGGTAGGAGTCACTTTCGGGGCGCTTGGATTCTTATTCTCCGCTGTGGCACCACACACGACCTTCCTGACTTTGGTTTTTACACTAGTCGCATCGCCAATGTTCTTTTTCTCGGGGTCGTTCTTCCCGATCGAGATTCTTCCTGATTGGGTTGAGCCTGTTGCCTGGTTTATGCCGTTGACTTCTGCGGTTCACATCGCCCGCGGCTTCACGCTTGGTGCGCTCGATATGAGTCACTTGTTGGCCGCGGTGTACATGATCGCCGTCACGGCTGTTATCTGGCCTATCGCTATATACATGCTGCGTCGACGTTTGATCAGTTAGTTGTCGACTCGGTCGTAGCGAAAGAAATTCACACCTAATTCGACCGAACAGAGCCGGAAGTCCTTTGCCGAGCGCGAAGTGTGAAGATATATTGAGTTGGTCGCTTTGGCACATCTTCCGCGGAGGGTTCGCATAGTGGCCTAGT
>DBTA01000005.1:0-964 GCA_002306815.1 Dehalococcoidia bacterium UBA1328
GGGTGTGTGGGAGGTTCGTAGACGGGGTTCGAAAACGTGGTATGCCGGAAATACGTTACCGCAAAACCTCTCCCAAAAATCGGTTACTGCATCGGAATCCTTTAGCTCCTATACTTAAACCGTTACAGGTAACGACGGAGACGCGATCGAATTCGTATTCCTTTTTGAGCGAGCCCGGTATGGTGAAAGCGGGTGAAAGAACGAAAACGATTATCACTCCCGAACCGTTCATCGAAAGCCCTTCACACCGAAGTCGGCAATTAGGCTGAACCGTCCTGCCGAACGTTACACCGGCTTAACCGAGTGTCCTGATTAGCAACTGCAATTCAGGAAACCAGGGTGGTACCGCGGTACCGTTTTATTTTCTAAAACGCCCGTCCCTGAACTACTAGGGGCGGGCTTTTTTTGTGTCCGCAACCACATCGGTACAAACAGAACCTTTCGCAAAAGCAAGCGAACACCAAGGACAGAAAAACGTGGAGAGCCACTTCGATTCGGTAGATCCAAAAGTCGACTTCGTAGCCAAAGAGGAAGAAATCCTCAAATGGTGGGAAGAGAACGACATCCCTGCTCGTTACCTAGCGTTGAACGATGACAAGGAAAAGAAATTCTCGTTCATCGATGGTCCAATTACCGCGAACAACGCTATGGGTGTTCACCACGCGTGGGGTCGAACATACAAAGACCTGTTCCTGCGCTTCCGCAACATGCAAGGCTACCGGCAGCGTTTCCAGAACGGTTTCGACGGACAGGGGCTCTGGATCGAAGTTGAGGTAGAGAAAGAAAAAGGGTTCAAGTCAAAACGCGACATCGAAGAGTTCGGAGTCGACAAGTTCGTCGAAGAATGCCGAATGCGTGTCGACCGATTCGCCGACCGAATCACGTCGCAGTCGAAGCGACTCGGCTACTTCATGGACTGGGACAACTCGTATCACACGAAGTCGGACGAGAATAACTACACCAT
>DBTA01000005.1:1299-1851 GCA_002306815.1 Dehalococcoidia bacterium UBA1328
TGGCATTTCTTGAAGACCTGCGCCGACAAAGGATGGATCTACAAGGGCCGAGATGTCATGCCATGGTGCCCTCGCTGTGGAACCGGCCTGTCCCAGCACGAGATCGTCACCGAGGGTTATCAGGAGATCACTCACGAAAGCCCGTACCTGAAGTTCCCGCTCATCGATGAAGGACACAACGATGAACACCTTCTTGTATGGACCACCACACCGTGGACACTCGCCGCCAACGTTGCCGCTGCGGTAAATCCTGAATACACGTACGCCAAGGTCGAAGACCGCGGATCGATCATTTATTTCAGCAAGTCGCTTGTCGAAACCCTCAAGAAAGACCACGTTCTAACTAAGGACGCAAAAGTAATCGGCGAAGTAAAAGGCTCAGAACTCGTGGGCTTGCGGTACCGAGGACCGTTCGATGAGCTTCCTGCCCAGGAAGAAACCAGGGATCAGCACAGAGTTCTTTCATGGGATGAAGTTGGTGAGGACGAAGGTACCGGAATCGTTCACACTGCTCCTGGTGCTGGTGCCGAAGACTTCAAGCTCGGAAATGAG
>DBTA01000005.1:2160-2480 GCA_002306815.1 Dehalococcoidia bacterium UBA1328
GAAGACTTCAAGCTCGGAAATGAGAACGGCCTAACCCCCATTGCGCCACTCGACCAGCATGGAATCTATCGAGAAGGATTCGGGGATTTCACCGGAAAATCGGCGGCAGATGTGAAAGACATGGTCTTCGAGTCGCTGCGTGAAAAAGGGTTACTCGTTCGAGTGAACAAGTATACCCACCGCTATCCAGTTTGCTGGCGCTGCTCGACTGAACTTGTGTTCCGCCTTGTCGATGAGTGGTTCATTGGCATGGACGAAATTCGTCCGAAAATGCAAAAAGCCACAAACGAGATGAAATGGTATCCCGAATTCGGTAAAGC
>DBTA01000005.1:2820-3887 GCA_002306815.1 Dehalococcoidia bacterium UBA1328
CGCGAACTCGACTGGCTAAAAAACATGCACGACTGGATGATCTCGAAGAAGCGTTACTACGGTCTCGCTCTTCCGATCTACGCTTGCGATTGCGGACATTTTGACGTCATCGGTTCTGAAGAAGAACTGAAGGAACGTGCCGTCGAGGGCTGGGAAGAGTTCGAAGCAAGTGGCGCATCACCGCACCGACCATGGATCGACAGCGTAAAAATCGCCTGCTCCGATTGCGGTGAAAAAGTCTCGCGCATTGAGGACGTAGGTAACGCCTGGCTCGACGCTGGAATCGTTCCATTCTCAACCATCGGATACAAATCCGATCCAGATTTCTGGAAAGAGTGGTTCCCGGCCGATTGGATTTCAGAAAGCTTCCCTGGCCAGTTCCGTAACTGGTTCTACTCGCTAATCGTTATGGCAGCCGTTCTCGAAGAATCGATGCCAGCGAAGAACGTTTTCTCATACGCGCTAATGCGTGACGAAAACGGCGAGGAAATGCACAAGTCAAAAGGCAACGCCATCTGGTTCGAGGACGCCGCCGGCAAGATGGGTGTCGACGTGATGCGTTGGACTTACAGTCGACACAATCCGGCTTCCAACCTTAACTTCGGCTACAAGACAGGCGATGAAGTTCGGCGACAGTTCCTGATTCCACTGTGGAACATTTATTCGTTCTTCACCACTTATGCCAATCTCGATAACTGGACTCCTGAAGACTCCGTGATTCCTTCTTCGTTTGGATTCACTCCTCACGGTGAAGCAAGTGATTACGAGTCATGGGAGTTGCCTTCCGACGAAGGATTCTCCGAGCTTGATCGCTGGATTTTGTCCGAGCTAAACCAACTCACGACCAAAATGACCGACAACCTAGAGAACTGGCAGCTTCCATACGCCGCTGGCGCAATGGAACAGTTCGTTGAGGACCTTTCAAACTGGTATGTGAGACGCTCGCGCCGACGTTTTTGGAAGACAGAAGGCGACAAGGATAAAAACGCCGCTTACTCGACCCTCTACACGTGTCTCACAACCCTCTCGCGCTTGCTGGCACCGTTCACGCCGTTCGTAGCTGACGT
>DBTA01000005.1:4226-5339 GCA_002306815.1 Dehalococcoidia bacterium UBA1328
ATTTATCGGAACCTTGTCGCAGATCGAGTTGACGGTTCGCCCGATTCGGTTCACCTGACTTCATGGCCTGAACCCAACTCTTCGCTTATCGACGAAGACGTGATGAACCAGACCCGTCTCGCGATTCGACTCGCCTCGCTGGGTCGATCCGCTCGCGCGCAGTCACGACTCAAAGTACGACAACCTCTCGGAGAGTTCGTTGCTGAGGTTCGACACGACTGGGAGCACTTCGCTCTCGCCAAGATCGAAAACGTGCTCAAGGAAGAACTGAACGTAAAAGCAGTACGTGATGCGTCTGAAATCGGCGGTTTGCTTGGATTCGATATCAAGCCCAATCTCAGGATTCTCGGACCAAAGTATGGCAAGCAAGTTGGCGACATCCGAAACGCCATTGCTGCAGCCGATGCGGGTGAAATTGCCGCCGCTGCTGAATCAGGCGAAACGATCAAGCTTATGGGATTCGAGCTCGAACCCGACGAAGTTTTGATCGAGCGAGTAGCCCTTGAAAACTACGCAGTTGCAACCGACGTTGGATATGCAGGCGCGGTTCTCACAGTCGTTTCTGACGCTCTAAAGGCAGAAGGCACAGCTCGTGAGGTCGTCCGTCTAATCCAGAACCTCAGAAAGTCGTCGGGTCTGGAAATCTCCGACCGGATCAACCTGTGGATTACGTGTCCTGACGATGTGACAGGAGCACTTATGACTCACGCCGATTACATTTCAGAAGAAACTCTCGCCGAAAACCTCGATCTCGAAGCAGTCCTTAGCGACGACGCCCTCGAAGTAGCAGCTATTGACAATCTCGACCTCGATGACGGCGGCAAAATCACCGTCGCTCTGGAAAAGGCGTAGGAGGAGAAAAAACCATTAAAGCGCTATTACTCGATCGTCCCGGCGAGGTTTCTGATCTATACGTTGGTGAGTTGCCCTTTCCTGAACCAGGTCCTAACGAGATACGAGTGAAAGTGCATGCGGTTAGCCTCAATCCGGTCGATTACAAGCTGACGAGGCGAGGCAACCCCAATTGGACGTTTCCGCATGTGCTTGGTCTTGATGTTGCGGGAGTGGTTGATGCTGTCGGCTCAGCCGTTGATAAATGGCATCGATACGACC
>DBTA01000005.1:5647-6191 GCA_002306815.1 Dehalococcoidia bacterium UBA1328
TTGATAAATGGCATCGATACGACCGCGTCTTCTATCACGGCGATCTAACCAAAGATGGCGGGTTCGCTGAGTACGCAATCACAACTGCGCACACGACGGCAAGAATCCCCGAAAACGTGGCATTCGCCGAAGCAGCGGCAATCCCCTGTGCGGGTCTCACAGCCTACGAGGCAGTGGTCCGCAGGCTGGATTTACAACGAGGACACACCGTGTGGATACAGGGCGGAGCCGGCGGAGTTGGTGGATTCGGAATCCAGATCAGTAAAAATATTGGCGCCACGGTTATTACAACCGCCTCCACAGGCAACCATGACTTCGTAAAATCCATCGGAGCAGACTACGCAATCGACTACAACTCCGAAAACGTGGTTGAGCGAATCATGAAAATTACAAACGGACTCGGCGTTGATCGTGTGCTGGGTGCAGTTGATGTAAACACAGCTAATGAGGGCATCGAAGTGCTCAATTTCAGAGGTGGAATCGCCTGCGTTGCCGGAATGCCTACAATCACCGACGCAACGTTCACTGGAGCAAAGTCAATCCA
>DBTA01000005.1:6520-8002 GCA_002306815.1 Dehalococcoidia bacterium UBA1328
AACATCGCATATGGGGGTGCCCATACTTCCACCAATCGAGCGGCCCAGGAAGACCTTGCAAAAATGGCAGAAGAAATGATCTCGCTGATCGCAAATAAAAAGATCGACCCGATGATCACCCAGACCATCTCGTTAGAAGAAATACCTGATGGGCTGACGCAACTTGAAACCCGTCACGTCAAAGGCAAAATCATCGCGGAGGTCGCCTGAAACTGGTTAAAGCGACACTAACAACAGTATATTCGTATTCTGACAGACCCTAAATCCCTCAACGATCTTCGGATGATCCAAATTACCTAGGACTGGCGGCGCCTATTGCCTACATCTCCCAACTCATTTGGGTTGCGCATGGAGCCCAGACCTGAAACAGATTCGGGATCTTGTGCGCCAGTTGGAACTGGATTAGGCATGCCAGGCAACGATGCAGTACCACGAATACGCTTTAGACTTCGAGATAAGGATCTGTTCCGCTTCCTCTGCTCGTTTTCTGAAAGGTAAAAGGCGTATCGAGAAGTAAGCATCGCACCGACAAGAAGAATGATCGCGGAAACGTAAACAAAAATCATCAGAACTATGATTGCGCTCACACCTCCGTAAACCGAAGTAGCAACACCACTCATGTTTCGCAGATAGTAAACGAAAATCGCCTTGGAAATTTCGAATGCGGCTGCACCGGCAACTGCCGTAGGCCAAACTTCTTTGAAGCGTAGCTTGGTGTTGGGGAGCCACCAGTAGAGCGTTAGGAACACGGCGAAGTTCAATAACAGAGGCACAAATACCGCAATGCGCTGCCAAAGCTTGTCATCGCTAATCGGAGCATCCGGGAGCCAGATCGCAGACAGATCCTGAATGAACGTTATGACACCGGTAATAAACACGGATGCAAACAGCAACGTTGCCGCACCAAACATTAGCGCAATGTCCATCATTCGCTCAGTAAGGAACGGACGTGTTTTCTCGATTCCCCATATAACGTTGATACTTTTGCGAATCGCGCTGAAGACTTGCTGAGAAACCCAGAACAAACCAATTACAGCAACAACACCACCAGCAACTCGACCACGAGAAATACTGTCAAAGAAATTACCGAGGAACTCGTCATCCGATTCAGCGAGAACCGGAATTTGCTCTCGCAACCCATTGATCAATTTCTGCTCGAAATCTGGGATGCCCAGGAAGAGGGAGAAGACGGCAATTAGTGCCAACGAAAGTGGGAACAACGAGAAGAACGCGTAATAGGCAATGGCTGCCGACATATAGGGGCCATTTTTCGCCAGAAATTCGTTGATGTTGCTGGCGACGAACTTAACGATTGCTAAGAACACTCTGTACATTTGGTTAAGTATTGTGCCAAGAGCGACTAATTCGGCGCAATCAGGACATTGAGCGGAATTCGATCATGATTCTACGAAGTCGCGCTGCATTTTGCGAATTTCGAAACTAATCAAACAGGATCTGAACCGTATGGAGAAATTAGTCGAG
>DBTA01000005.1:8345-9777 GCA_002306815.1 Dehalococcoidia bacterium UBA1328
TCACCCACACGGAACGCCGTAATGTAGTTCATGGCGAAATCGTCGTTGCCTTGCAGCAAATCCATTGCGAGCTTAACTGATACCGAATCGAGATCAATTTCTAAAGAACGCTCGGCTGAAGTAGTAATTGGATCGATGATTCCTGAATCTACACCAGATTCAATTGCAAGGAAAAGGAACACATCATTGATGAGTCGGCGCTTCGGAATTCCAAATGAAACGTTGCTCATGCCACCTGCAATATGGATTCCATCGCCGAACTCAGCACGAACGCCTTCGATCGCCTCAAACGCATGTTTTCCATAGTTTGAGTCGACCGCAATTGGGAAGTAAAGAGGGTCAACAAACAAATCGTCTTTCTCCATGCCCTTCGACAGAGCAATCTCGACGATTCGTCCAATATTTTCGAGACGCTCCTGCGCATCGTTCGGCATTCCGACTTCGTTCGAAGCCATGACGATAGCTCGCGCATCGTGTTTTAACGACATGTCGACGGCTTCCGGGCGTTCCAGAGCAATCGAATTCAGCATTGGACGACCTTGCGAGCCGCCATAAGCTTCGAGTCCTACTTCGATAATCTCGAGATTCGAAGAGTCGACACTTGGAGGCAACTTAGACTCTGACTCAACGAATTTCACCAACCACTCCATCGTCTGTTTCTGCTCTGCGAGCCGGTACGACGATTCATCGACATTCAAATCGAGATAGTGCGAGCCGGCGCGTGTCTGGCGATCGATCTCGTACTTGATATAAGCCTTTCCAGACTCTGACTGCTCCTCGCTACCGAACGCCCCCATCCACATCGCAATCTGGAAGTGCTTGAGATTGCCCTGCTCGTACGGCTGGGTCGACGTGAAGTGCTCAGGTACATCAACGAATTTTTGCTCGCCATCAACCTTGTACTTCACCGCCTCCGTACCGTCGTCGTAGACATGACCACGGATACCGCCCCGCTTCACGACTCGAGTCGCGTGGATATTCTCGCCAATAACTGTGAACTGATCAGAACTGTTGATTACTTTGGGCATACGTCTGCTCGTAAAGCGAGGAGGGATCTAATAAAACTCGTAAGCGGTCGAATACAAGAAACTTCGACTAAGAATTATGCCTCACCGTCTACGGTGTTGGGATTTTGTCGACCATGGTGATCACGTGAAAGGAATGTGTTCCCCCATGCCGATGTGTTCTTCAATGATCCATCACGGAAAACAACCGGTCGTTGCAGCATTTTTTCTTCATCACCGAACGGCTTAAGTCGATCGTACGCACGAATCCAAATGCACTTCTGATCGAGAATTTCGCATTTACCTGCCTTTGTACCGCCGCAAGGTCCGTTTCGCTGGCTCTTCACACACTGGGACTCTGGACACAAGTAGGCAATATCGGGAAGCGAGCAGTCGCCGCAGTCGCGACAGTTGTAAGCAGGCACCTT
>DBTA01000005.1:10114-10392 GCA_002306815.1 Dehalococcoidia bacterium UBA1328
GCTACCTGCTCTAAGACGTGAGCGACACCGCTCAACTTCTTGCTCTTATCGATCTGCCTGTAAACAGATCGACCGACTTTAAATCCGGTTGAATGCTTGTCGAACACCCGGTCATGCACGAATTTGCCTAGGCGGAACTGTATCGGGACGGAGAACTTGGCTTTTGAACGCGCAGACTTCGTTTTTGAAGAAAGGTATGACTTATTGACCACATCGGAGCTCAATCCAGCGTTGTCACCCTGTTCGTAATAGTAGAACTCGTCCTTTTGCGAGAAGTT
>DBTA01000005.1:10729-10927 GCA_002306815.1 Dehalococcoidia bacterium UBA1328
ATCTCTTTGGCGAACTCTTTCCAGTCGTTCTCGCCAAACGAATCCGCCATTTCGAGAATGCTCTGGATACGCTTCAGTTGCGGTCTTCCCGAGATATACGCGCCTCGGTATCCAATACCTCGCAAAATGGCGATCTGTTTTGCAGCCAGTTCTGAAAAGAAGGCACGGCCTCGATCCTTAGATTTCGCCTGCTTGTTC
>DBTA01000005.1:11264-11397 GCA_002306815.1 Dehalococcoidia bacterium UBA1328
CGATATCGCGAAGTTCATCCGAAACCCACACTCCCGGTACACCCCAGCGGTTAAAGAATCGACCCGCCGGAGCGGTGAGAATGAAAATAGAGCCGATAAGAGGGATATCAATATTGTTCGAATTCACGTACTG
>DBTA01000005.1:11735-12231 GCA_002306815.1 Dehalococcoidia bacterium UBA1328
TGCAGTTCAGAAGCTTTGCGCGAGTCGTACCCGATCTGCGTGACTGCAAACTTTGCTCCAGACCGAACCTTCATTGCGAGTTTGAAATACTGAGTCATCAACTCACCTTCAAACTTTTTAAATGGGCTAACCGCACAGCCCGCGAAGAAGTCGGTCTTCTCTAGGCGATCTTCGCGACCCGCGGATCCCCACATCTGGTTTGGCAGACCATCGTTCATTTGCGACATCAGTTCGAGTAGGCCGACCGAATCAATGTCGAACACCGGCTGTGCCTGACCCTGGAACCCGCCAATTGGATAGTCACCTGAAAGCGCCAAAACATTCGTAAACCCTTGACTACCCAAGGCCCACAACCGACTCTCGATTCCATTGCGGTTGTAATCCTTGCAAGACATATTGATTACAACGTCTCGACCACGGAAAAGTAGATCCTGTCCTAAAACTTCTGGTCGAATATGGGGATTACCGCCGGGATTGTCGGTAAGCGCAACGAAGT